>JBGAIW010000045.1:0-32708 GCA_044225265.1 Reyranella sp. | reverse complement strand
CGCGCTGCAGCTCGCCGTTCGGCAACGGCGAGGTCGTCTTCATCGAGAACAAGCAGGGGCCGCCCAACCGCGCCTACCTGAAGCTCTGGGAGGCACTGGTGCAGTTGCGCCGCTGGCCGCAGCCGGGCGAGCGCTGCCTCGATCTCGGCGCCTCGCCCGGCGGCTGGACCTGGGTGCTGGCCAGACTCGGCGCCGAGGTGATCGCCATCGACAAGGCGCCGCTCGATCCCAGGATCGCCGCCATGAAGGGCGTGTCGTGGCGCGGAGAAAGCGCCTTCGCGCTCGAGCCCGACAGCGTCGGCCCGATCGACTGGCTGTTCTCCGACGTCATCTGCTACCCGGCGCGGCTGCTGCGCCTGGTCGAACGCTGGCGCGCCTCGGGGCTGGTGAAGAACTTCGTCTGCACGATCAAATTCCAGGGTGTGACGGATCACGAGTCGGCCGAAGCCTTCGCCGCGATCCCCGGGGCCCGGGTCCTGCATCTTCATCACAACAAGCACGAGCTGACCTTCCTGCTGACGGATTCTCGACCTGTGTAGGGCGCGGCCGATGCGCTACAAATGTCCGGATGGCGGGGAATGACTTCGATATTGCCGTGGTGGGTGGTGGGCTGGTCGGCATCGCCACCGCCTGGGGCCTGGCGCGCGAAGGCTGCCGGGTCGCGGTGCTCGACGAGGGTGATCGCGCCGTGCGCGCCAGCCGCGGCAACTTCGCGCTCGTGTGGGTGCAGAGCAAGGGACTGGGGCTCGCGCCCTATGCCGGCTGGACGATCCGCTCATCCAACCAGTGGGGCGGCTTCGCCGATCTCCTGAAGCAGGAGACCGGCCTCGATGTCAGTTTCCAGCGGCCCGGCGGATTTCATCTCGCGCTGTCGGAGCGCGAGCTCGAGAACCGCGCCGCCGTGCTGAAGCGCCTGCACAACCAGCCCGGCGTCTACGACTACAAGACCGAGATCCTGGGCCGCGCCGACGTGCAGAAGATGCTGCCCGACATCGGGCCCGAGGTCGTGGGCGGCAGCTACTGTGCGCTCGATGGGCATGTGAACTCGTTGCGCCTGTTCCGCACCCTGCACACGGCGATCGCGGCGCGTGGCGTCAGTTATCTTCCGAGCCATCGTGTGGAAGACATCGTCCAGGAAGGCGGCGAGTTCCGCCTGCGCACGGCGCACGGCGAGGTGCGAGCCGCCAAGGTCGCGCTGGCGGCGGGCAATGCCAACATGCGCCTGGCGCCGATGGTCGGGCTCGAATGCCCGATGAAACCCGAGCGGGGACAGATCGTGGTGACGGAACGGCTGCGGCCGTTCCTCAACCATCCCGTCGTGACGCTGCGCCAGACCGACGAGGGAACGGTGATGATCGGCGATTCCAAGGAAGAGAGCATCGATCCGTCGGGCCTCACCCTGGGCGTCAGCGCGACCGAGGCCGAGCGGGCGGTGCGCATGTTCCCGTTGCTTGCCAATGCCAACGTCGTGCGGACCTGGAGCGCGATCCGCGTGATGACCCAGGATGGCTTCCCGATCTACGACCAGTCGGAGAGCCATCCCGGCGCCTTCACGGTGTGCTGCCATTCCGGCGTGACGCTTGCCGCCAACCACGCGCTCACCGTCGCGCCCATGATCGCGCGCGGCGCCCTGGATCGGTCGCTGGTTGCGCCCTTCAGCGCGCGCCGCTTCAAAGGAGAGTCCCATGTTCAAGCGGCTGGGTGACACCGGCGCCACCTTGACGCTCACCGTCGACGGCAAGGCGATCCGCGCCCGTATCGGCGACACGGTGGCCGCCGCCATGCTGGCGGCCGGCATCGATCGCTGCCGCACCACACCGGTGAGCGGCGCGCCGCGCGCGCCGTACTGCCTGATGGGCGCGTGCTTCGAGTGCCTGGTCACGGTCGATGGCGTGGGCAGCCGCCAGGGCTGCCTGGTGCCGGTTCGCGAAGGCATGAAGATCGAGACCCAGCTCGGCAAGCGCGAGGCCGGCCGATGAGCGACCTTGCGTCCTCGTGGGACCTGATCGTCGTCGGCGCCGGCCCGGCGGGTCTCGCGGCCGCATCGATGGCGGCGCGAGCCGGCCTGTCGACCCTGCTGCTCGACGAGAATCAAGGTGTCGGCGGCCAGATCTATCGCGGCATCACCGCCAATCCCGTGCGCAATCGCGCCATCCTGGGCGACGATTATTGGGCAGGCACGGCGCTGGCCAACGAAGCCAAGGCCAGCGGCGCGACGGTCGCGAACGGCGCCACGGTGTGGAGCCTCGATCGCAACGGTAGCGTCGGGGTTTCGATCGCGGGCAAGGCTCGCCTGCTGCAGGCCCGCAAGGTTATCGTGGCGACCGGCTCGCTGGAGCGGCCGTTCCCGATCCCGGGCTGGACCCTGCCGGGCGTCATGACGGCGGGCGCGGTGCAGACCGCGCTCAAGGCGCAGGGCCTGCTGCCGACCGGCCGTATCGTGATGGCGGGCAACGGGCCGCTGCTCTGGTTGCTGGCGGCGGTGCTGCGCGCGGGCGGCAGGATCGAGGCGATCCTCGACACCACGGTGAAGCTGAACTGGTTGCGGGCGGCGATGCATCTGCCGGACTTCCTGCTGTCGCCTTACGTCCGGAAGGGTCTCGCACTGGTTCGCGAAGTGAAGGCCAAGGTGTCGGTTCGTCCGGTTCGGGAACTCTCGGCAGCGGGCGAGGGCAAGCTGCGCGAGGTGGTCGCCGACGGGCGGCGCATTGCCGCCGATCTGCTGCTGCTGCACCAGGGCGTCGTGCCCAACGTCAACCTGGCGATGGCGACCGGCGCCGAGCATCGCTGGAGCGAGCGCCAGCTTTGCTTCGTGCCGGTGCTCGACGACGACTTCCAGAGTTCGGTGCCGGGGATCTTCGTCGCCGGCGACGGCGCAGGCATCGCCGGCGGCACGGCGGCGGCCGAACGCGGCCGCATCGCCGCGATCGCCGTCGTGCGCGCGCTGAAGCCCGAGGCGACAGTGCCGGATTCCCAGATCGTCCGGCAGAGGCTGCAGCGCGAGGAACTGGGCCGTGCATTTCTCGACGAGCTCTACCGGCCGCGCGAGGCCCTGCGGCGTCCAGAAGGCAGCACATTGGCGTGCCGTTGCGAGGAGGTCACGGCAGGGCAGGTGCGGGAGATGGCGCGGCTGGGCTGCGAGGGGCCGAATCAGATGAAGGCCTTCCTGCGCTGCGGCATGGGACCGTGCCAGGGCAGGCTGTGCGGCCTCACGGTCAGCGAGCTGATCGCCGAGGAGCGCGGCAAGTCGCCGGCCGAGATCGGCTACTACCGCCTGCGGCCGCCGGTGAAGCCGATCACGCTCGGTGAGCTCGCCTCGCTGCCGATCTCCGAGGCCGAGCGCAAGGCCGTGGAGCGCTAGGGCCATGAGCGCGGCCCCATGAAGACGGCCCCATGAGAACCGTCCCATGAGAACCGCTGACGTCGTGGTGATCGGCGGCGGCATTCACGGCTGCTCGACGGCATTGCATCTGGCGATGCGCGGCCTGAAGCCGATCCTGGTCGAGAAGGATTACGCCGGGCGGCATGCCTCCGGCGTCAATGCCGGCGGCGTGCGCCAACTGGCGCGCGATCTCGCGGAAATCCCGTTGTCGATCTCGTCCATGGAGATCTGGGAGCATATAGAAGAGCTGGTCGGCGACGATTGCGGTTTCGAGAGCCATGGCACGGTGCTCGTGGCCGAAAATGATGCCGAACTCGCGAGCTTCAAGGCCCGGGTCGACGATCTTCGCCTGCGTGGTTTCACCCACGAGGAGCTGATTGGCCAGGCCGAACTGCGGCGTGTGGTGCCGGCCGTGTCGGAGCATTGTCCGGGCGGCGTGGTGTCCCGGCGCGACGGTGCGGCCGATCCGTTCCGGGCGACACGGGCTTTCAGGCGCAAAGCGAGAGAGAAGGGCGCCGAGATCGTCGAAGGCGTGACCGTCACCGGGCTGGAGCGCGTGGGCGATGTCTGGCGGATCGAGACCAGCGACGGGCCGATCGAGGCGCCCAAGGTGGTGAATGCCGCCGGCGCCTGGGCCGACCGGATTGCCGCGATGCTGGGTGAGCCGGTGCCGCTTACCGTTGTGGCGCCGATGCTGATGGTGACCAGCCGCGTGCCGGCCTTCATCGATCCGGTGGTGATCCTGCGGGGCCGCAAGCTTTCCTTCAAACAGCTCGCCAACGGCACCGTCGTGATCGGCGGCGGCCATCTCGCGACGCCCTATCGCGACCGCAACGAGACCGTGCTCGATTGGGACAAGCTCGCGATCAGCGCGCGGACGGTGTGGGAGCTGTTTCCGGTGATGCGCGAGGCGACGATCGTGCGCGCCTGGGCCGGCATCGAGGCCTACATGCCCGACGGCATCCCGGTGGTCGGCAGGAGCTCGACCTCGGAAGGCGTGTTTCACCAGTTCGGATTCTCGACCCACGGCTTCCAGCTCGGGCCGGGCACGGGTGCGATGATGGCCGAACTGGTCGCGACCGGCTCGACCAACGTGCCGATCGACGGGCTGGAGATCGGGCGCTTTGCCTCTCAGGCGGCTCGCCAGTCGTAACCCACCCTCGGGAAGTGCACGGCGACCTCGCCGACCTCCGGATCAGTACGCAGCAGCGCGATCTCGCCGGCGTCGATGAAGGAGACCTCGCCCTCGATCCAGTCGCGGGCATTGTCGGCGGCACGCACGCGGGCGCGCTGGCCGGGCAGGGGATCGCCCTCCTGGGGATCCGATTTGCGCGGCGTCACCGGATGCGCGGCGCGGGCCTCGGCCAAGGCAATATCGGCGTCGATGTCGGTGCGCTTGCCATGGCCGATGGCGGCCATGCGGTCGCGCCAGGCGAGCAGGCGCGGATAGGGATCGAACACCGCGCGGCAATCGATCTTGCGGCCGCGATAGAACCAGACCACGTGATAGGCCGCGAAGTCGGCGATGCACGGCACAGCGCCCAGCAGATACGGGCGTCCGTCAGCCAGCATGTCGGCCAGCCAGGCAATCTGCGGCTTCACGAGCTGGAGATTGCGGATCGCCGCCTTGCGCACCGCCTCGATCGACGGCACCGGCAAGCCGTGCACCTTCGCGCGGTCTTCGTGCAGGCCCTCGGGCATGTGGTCGGCGTTGATGCCCGAAACGTAGAGCGCGGTCGGCCGCATGAATTGCTGCTCGGCCCAGCGCACCAACGCTTCGTCGAAGCCGGCGGTGGATTTCGGCCAGAAGGTCGGCGACGACACGCGGCGTTCGAGTTCGCGCGCGATCAGGTTGGTGTCGCACCAGACGTCGGCGCCGTCCTGCAGCACCGGCGTACGGCGGTAGCCGCCGGTCAATGGCGTCAGCTTGGGCTTGGGTGCGATCGGCGGGATTTCCACGCCGCCCCAGGCCAGGCCCTTGAAGCCCAGCATCAGGCGCGCCTTCTCCGCGAAGTTGGAAAAGTCGTAGTGATGGAGGATCAGCCCGCCCATGCGGTTCAGATGTCCATCACGAAGTAGACCTTGCCCTCGCGTCGCATGCCGAGGCGATCGTAGAAGCGCTGGGCACCGGTATTGCGCTCGCCGGTCGTCCAGATCACCCGGGTGCAGCCGCGCCCTTCGGCTTCCTTGCGGATGGCGTCGATGAGGCGCTCGCCGACGCCGTCGGATCGGGCATGGGCGGCGACATAGAGCTCCTTCAGGAACAGGCCATGGGTCAGGTTGGGGCCCGGGAAATAGGGATTGAGGATGGCGAACCCGACCAGCCGGCCGTCGTCTTCCGCCACGAGGCAGAACGGACCGCCATGCGACGGAGCGACCAGAAAGGCCGCTCCGGGACCGCCGGTGCCGCGCTCGACCGGGTTGCCGTAATGGTGCTCGTGCTCTTCCAGAAGGTGTCCAAGGGCCAATTCATCGCCCTTTTGCGCGTGTCTGACTTGCATTCGCCCCGTCTAACACCGCTGGCAGGTCGCGGCAAAGACCGCCAAAATCGCCGTTCCGGACGGGAGTGGGACGACAATGAAGGGCGTGGTCAACATCGAGGATCTGCGCAAGCTCGCCAAGAAGCGGCTGCCCAAGATCGCGTACGATTTCATCGAGGGCGGCACCGACGACGAGGTGGGCCTCGTCACCAACGAGCAGGCCTTCCGCCAGGCGCGCATCGTGCCGCGCTATCTGGTGGACGTCTCGGTCCGCGACCAGTCCACGACCCTGTTCGGCCGTACCTATTCCAGCCCGATCGGCATCGCGCCGACCGGCCTTGCCGGCCTGTTCCGCCGCGGCGCGGACCTGATGCTGGCCGAGGCGGCGCGGGACGCCAACGTTCCGTTCATCATGTCGGGTGCGAGCACCGGCTCGATCGAGGATCTGGGCAAGCTCGCTCCCGACCATGGCTGGTACCAGCTCTATTCGTCGAAGGACGAGGCGATTTCCGAGGACCTGATCAAGCGAGCCGGCGACGCCGGCCTGAAGACGCTGGTGTTCACGGTGGACGTGCCCGAAGGCTCGAACCGCGAGCGCAACACGCGCAACGGCTGGGGCCGCCCGCTGAAGCTCAACTGGTCGACCAAGCTGGAGGCACTGGAACATCCGGCCTGGATGCTGGAGTGGCTGCGCCACGGCACGCCCTACTTCAGCAACTGGGCGAAGTACGCCGGGCCCAACGCCTCGGCCGAGCAGGTCGCCGATCTCGTCGCTTACCAGAATCGCGCGCCGATGACCTGGAAACACGTCGAGCGCTTCCGCTCGATCTTCAAGGGCAACTTCGTGCTCAAGGGCATCATGCATCCCGACGATGCGATCCGCGCTCACTCGCTCGGCGTCGACGGCATCATGGTCAGCAATCATGGTGCCCGTCAGCTCGACAATGCGCCGTCGCCGCTGCACGTGCTGCCGGCGATCAACGAGGCGGTCGGCGACAAGATGACGGTGATGTTCGACGGCGGCATCCGCCGCGGCCTCGACGCCATCATCGCGCTCTGCATGGGTGCCAAGTTCGTCTTCCAGGGCCGGCCCACGCTCTACGGCGTGACGGCGGGCGGCATCCCGGGCGCCAAGACCGCGCTCGGCATCTTCCGGCGCGAGATCGACATCAGCATGGCCCAGATCGGCGCCACAAGGATCTCCGATCTCGGCCCGCACTATCTGATGTGGAAAGACGAAGAGGACCTGCGCCGCAACCGGCGCTGAGAAGAGTGGAGACGCGTGCCTAAGGCTTCAAAACCGGTCGTCGGGGTCATCGGCAACTCGACAGTCATCAACGACCGTCACAACGTGCAGGTCGTCGGCCAGCGCAATATGCGTGCGGTCGCCGAAGTCGCGGGTGCCCTGCCGCTGATGTTCGCCGGAACCCCGCAGATCACCGACATCGATGCCCTGCTGGGCGCGGTCGACGGCATCCTGCTGACCGGCGCGCGTGCCAACGTCCATCCGACGTGCTTCGGCGTCGAGCCGGACCCGAGGCACGAGCCCTACGACCAGGAACGCGACGCGATGGCGCTCGGCCTGATCGAGGCCTGCGTCGAGCGCGGCGTGCCGCTGTTCGGCATCTGTCGCGGGCTGCAGGAGATGAACGTGGCCTTCGGAGGCTCGCTTCATCCCGAGATCCGCGACATTCCCGGGCGCATGAACCATCGCATGCCGCGACTCGCCAACGGCGAGATTCATCCCGATCCGGAGGTCGTGTTCGCCGACCGCCACGAGGTGACGCTGGCGCCCCAGGGCGCCTTCGCGAAGCTGCTCGGCCGCGACAAGATCAAGGTGAACTCGCTGCACGGACAGGGGATTCTCGAACCGGGCGCACGCGTCGTGATCGAGGGCGTGGCGGAAGACGGCACGATCGAGGCGATCAGCATCGCCGACGCGCCGGGCTTTGCCCTCGGCGTGCAGTGGCACGCCGAATACGACCCGCAAAGCAATCCGATCAATCGTGCCTTGTTCGAGGCTTTCGGGGCGGCGCTGCAAGGACGCAAGCGGACGGTGTGACGTCTGTACGACACCCGAGGCCTTCGAAACGCTACGCTACGAGCGGCTCCGCCGGTTGAGCTCCTGTCGTGAGGTCGACCTCCCCGGTCAATGGCTCTGCCCCTGGGCAAGATCGGCCGGGGGCGGGCCTCGCTTGGGATCAAGTGACGACTTCCGCCGCCACCGCAGTTGCAATGTCAGCCCGACTCGTAAGGACGATGCCGATCTGTATCTTGCGGAAACCTTAAGAGCCAAGTTGCGTCCTGATATCGTGCCAAATAGGATTTTGGCATCGGATTCTGACTTGCCGGACTGTCATGCTCACTTCGACAAAACAGCACAAAATTTTGCGGCGTTCATTGGTCGTGGGTGCCGGCAGTCTGCTGGCAGCACCTGCCATCGTGCGCGCACAAGGCGCCAATGGTGTCGCCCTCGTCATCGGCAACGCCAAGTACAAGTGGGAGGCATCGCTGCCGAACGTCGGACGCGATTCGCCCGATATCGCCAAGCGCTTCCAGGCGATGGGCCTCAAGACCGAACTGATCCAGGACGCCGGTCGCGACGGCATGCTGGCGGCGATCGACAAGTTCAAGTCGGCCGCCTCCGGCGTCAGGCTGGCGGCGTTCTACTTCGCGGGCCATGGCGTTTCTTGGGAGAAGCAGAGCTACATTGTTCCCGCCGATGCCGATCTTGGCGATCCGAAGGTGGCGCGAAGCCTCATCACGGTGCCGTCGATCAATGCCGCGATGGCGGGTGCCGGTCATCGCCTGCTGGTCTTCGACAACTGCCGCAATAGTCCTGCCGATGGCTGGCGGCAACGCGAGGCAAAGGCCTTGGCCAGAAGCGATGCCGACGACAAGGTCGCCACCGACTTGAGCACGCCCAACACGCTGACGTTGTTCTCCACCTCCTCCGGCGCGATTGCTCTCGACGGACCTGCGGGGTCGAACAGCCCATTCGCAGCCGCGCTGCTCCGGCAACTCGACGGGCCATCGGTCGATTTGCTAGCGCTGCCGGCGAAGTTGCGCCGCGATCTCCTGTTGGCGACGGAGTGCCAGCAGTTGGTGTCCGACCGGAGTACGTTTAGCGCGCCATTCGTCATCAACATTCCCGGCAAGCCCTCGGCCAGCGCTGGGGTACGGCACGATCCGGGACGGGTCGTCGAACTGACCAATGCCTACGCCTTTGCGCAGCAGAACGGTCTGGTCCTTCCGGCGGGATTGATCGGCTACCGCGCCGCGGGCGACACTCGGATCGTCGGCTCCTATAAATATGAACAGTGGAGCACAGTGGGCGCAGGAGGCCAGGGAAACCATTTCTCGTCACCCGCCATTCTCGTTGTACTGTCTGTCCCGACCGCCACGACCGCCGAGATCATCAATTCAGCGAAGGAGTACGGTACTTTCGCGCAAGGAACGGGAGCTCGGTGGCGCTTTGTGACCGCTCTTCGAAAGGACAACAGCGTGTCGTTTCTCAATCCGGCGGAAACCTTGAACGCTGAATATACGTGGCGTGATCTGAATTCTGGAAGGTACACAGTGGGCGTCGGTAAAATACAAGCAGGACCGGGAGCGCCGAATTTTGGACGGGGGAGCATCTTTACGCGGCTGGATGGCTGATGCGATGGCCACTCCGGATTCTCCCTGTCATCGCTCCAGGAGGATCGGCAATGCCTGCTTGTAGGCAGCCTCCGCCCGCGCCTTGAGTTCGGGCAGGGTACAGCTGCCGATCGGATGCTGAACCGTAAGGAATGGATAGTCCGGCAGGCCGAGCACCCGCGCGATGTTCTTCGCGGTGACCCGGAACGGCTCGGTGCATAGGACCACTGCCCGCTTGCCCATTTGTTCGAAGGTGATTCCGTCGTGCAGACTGCACGTCGAGCAGGAGCCTCAATCTCCCAGGCCGGTGATCAGGAAGTCGACCTCCTGGGCGACCTTGACCAACGTGGGATGCGGCGCCGGCGCGCTGGCGTTGCTCTTGGAGGCCAGCGTGCGCACCACGCAGCCGTGACGCTGCACAGAGATCGGCGAACTCGTTCAGCATCTCCTCGGCGTTGAGCTTGCCGTTCTCGAGGATGCCGATGCGCATGCCTTCCAGCTTCGCAAGGGGCGGCGCCCGGAAGGCCTGGCGCTTGGCGGTGGTGGAAAGCGGCGAGTAGAGCTGCATGGGCAGGGGCTCCAGTTCCTAGTTCTTGCCGGCGGGTTTGCTGTCGGCGCGCGGCCGGATGGCGGCGTGCTGCATGATCGAGCCGCGGCCGCGGCTCCACGACGGGATGAAGCAGGAGTGGCCGCCGGCATCGCCGCCGCCCATCGTAATCAGGATGTCGTCGGGCGTCAGGCCGCGATGCACGAAGCCCGCTTCCGAGAGCGCATGCGCACCCTCGCCATGCTGGGTATCGTATTCGCGGTCGCGGAACTTGCCGACGCTCTTCATGCCGTCGACCGAGCGCTTGGCATGGGTATAGAGAAAACGCTGCGTCTGCTCGCGCGTCCAGCCGGCGTCGGCCACGATCTCCATGTGCTCGGGCGCCAGGATCACGACGCTCTGGCCCAGGGTGATGCAGCCGTAATTCGCCATGGCGTCGGCGACCGAGCCCAGGATCTGCTCCGGCGTGTTGCCGCCGTGGTTCTCGATGTTGCAGAAGCCCGCACCGGCATACGCCGTGACGCTCGACGCGCCCTTGGGGTAGCCCTGCGCCTCGCACAAGGCCGGCCAGGGATTGCCACGCATGCGCTCGGCGATGCAGAAGCTGAACTTGCCGGGATGGCCCTGGGTCGACTTGTCGGAGATGCCGGGCAGCATCTGGAAGACGTTGCGCAGGATCAGCCGTGTCGCGCGTCCGATCGTGGCGTTGGCGCGATTGCCCGGCCCGAACAGATTGACGTCGGAATTCATGCCGATCTCGTCGGCCAGCGGGCCGCTGACGATCAACAGCGGCGCCGAGCCGCCGGTGCTGGCGGTCGAGCCGTGGAAGTTGAAGTCGGGACGGTCCATCGCCTCGAAGGCGGCGACCACGATGGGGAAGTGCTCGGGCAGGCAGCCGGCCATCACGGCGTTCACCGCCGCCGAATGCAGCGACAAGTCGAGGCCGGTCGCCGGATGCCGGGCGATCACTGTCTCCGGCGACCGACTGTCGGCGGCCAGCATCGCCTTCACCCGGTCGACCGCGGGCGGCACCACCGGCAGACCGTCGGTCCAGCCTTGCTCGAAGCAGAAATCGATGGCGCCGAGCAGATCGTCCGGCGCTTCGTGGATGCGGGGAGAAAACGAGGCCATTGCCCGAAGCTTAAGGGCGGTACCTGCCCGGAGCAAAGCGCTTCTGGTTTCGCTGCCGAGCGGGGAGGGGCGCCGGGCGTCAGGCGTCGATCAGGGGCGCGAAACCGCCATAGACCATGCGCTGGCCGTCGAACGGCGGCTTCTCGTGGCCCGGTTGCATCCGAGGGTCGGCCATCATCCTTTCCCAGGCCTTGTCGCGGGTCTCCTTCGACGCCCATTCGACCCAGCCATACATCACGGTTTCGCCGTCTTTGGCCTTCACCGCCCGCTTGAAGTCGGTGACCTTGCCGTCGGGCACGTCGTCGCCCCAGGCGTCGACGACGCGCGTGGCGCCGAATTCCCGGAAGAGCGCGGACATCTTCCGGGCCCAGGCGCGAAACGCCTCCTTGCCGGCCGTCGGCACCGGGATCAGCGTGGCGTCGACGTAGGCCGCCTTGCCGCGTGTGCCTTCGTCGACCACGGCGTCGAAGCCGGCGTAGATCATGCGCATGGCGTCGAACGGAAGGTTCGCGCTCATCTCCTTCATGCGCGGGTCCGCACTCATGCCGGCCACGGCGGCGTCGCGGACGGCCTTGGACGGATATTCGAACCACGCAAAGACCACGACCTCGTCGGGCTTGGCCTGAACAGCGCCCTTGAAGTCGGTGACCTTGCCGTCAGGCACCATGTCGCCCCAGGCCTCGACCACCCGGACCGCGCCGAACTTCTTGAAATGCGGCGCGAAGTCGGCGGCATGCTTGCGGTAGGCCTCCTTGTTGGCGGCCGGAACGGGCACGACGAATCCTTCGATGTAGGCCATGGGTTTCCCTTCTTGACGGTATGAGTTGATATCAACATAAATAGAGCCGATGGCAAGCGACAATTCCGTGTCCTTCGCGACCACGAAGCACGTCCACGACCACTGCCTCTGTTTTGCCGCCCAGCGTGCGGCGCGGGCGCTGGCGCGGCGCTTCGACGAGGCGTTGCGGCCGGTCGGGCTGACGAGCTGGCAGTTCTCGCTGCTGATGTCGCTCAACCGGGAGGAACCGGCCACCGTCGGCGTGACCGCCGCGGTCCTGGGCATCGACCGCACGACCCTGACGGCCAACCTGAAGCCGCTGGAGCGGGACAGGCTGGTGACGAGCGCCGTCGACCCGGCGGATCGACGCGGGAGGTTGCTCGTATTGACGGCGACGGGAAGGAAGAAGCTGAAAGCGGCGCTGCCGATCTGGAAGCGCACGCACGAGGAGATCGACGATCTCCTCGTGCCGAAGAGTGGCGAAACGATGCGCGCGGGTCTGCGCGCGCTCGCCAAAGGCTACTGAACGACCTCGAACAGTCCGGCCGCGCCCATGCCGCCGCCGATGCACATCGTGACGACGACATTCTTGGCCTTGCGGCGACGTCCCTCGATCAGGGCGTGGCCGGTGCAGCGCGCGCCGGTCATGCCGAACGGATGACCGATCGAGATCGAGCCGCCGTTGACGTTGAGCTTGTCGTTGGGGATGCCGAGCTTGTCGCGACAATAGAGCACCTGCACCGCGAAAGCCTCGTTCAACTCCCAGAGGTCGATGTCGTCCATCTTGAGGCCGAAACGCTTGAGCAGCTTCGGGATCGCGTAGACCGGGCCGATGCCCATCTCGTCGGGCTCGCAGCCGGCCACGACCAGGCCCTTGTAGATGCCGAGCGGCTTGAGACTGCGCTTGGCAGCTTCGGCGTCGCTCATCACCACGCAGGCCGAGGCGCCGTCGGACAGCTGGCTGGCGTTGCCGGCGGTGATCCACTTGTCCGGACCGCGAACCGGCTCGAGCTTGGAGAGGCCCGGCAGGTTGGTGTCCGGACGGTTGCCCTCGTCCTTGGTCAGCTTGACCGTCTTCTTCGACACTTCCTTGGTGTTCTTGTCGGTCACCAGCATGGTGGTTTCCATCGGCACGATCTCGTCATCGAACTTGCCGGCCTGCTGGCCCGCCGCCGTGCGCATCTGGCTCTGCAGCGAGTATTCATCCTGGGCCTGGCGGCTGATCTTGTAGCGCTCGGCCACCGTGTCCGCCGTCTGGATCATCGAGTGATAGATGCCGGGCACGTGCTCCTGCACCCACGGATTGACCAGGCGGTGCTTGTTGCCGCCCGGCGGCGACTGGATCAGCGACACCGATTCCAGGCCGCCAGCCAGCATCACCGGCACCTTGTCGACCAGCACGCGCTGGGCGGCCATGGCGATGGTCTGCAGGCCCGACGAGCAGAAGCGGTTGACCGTCACGCCCGACACGGAGACCGGGGCACCGGCGCGCATCGCTGCGACCCGGGCCATGTTGGAGCCCTGCGTGCCTTCGGGTGCGGCGCAGCCCAGGATCACGTCCTCGATCTCGCCCAGTTCGACCTTGGCGCGTTCGGCGGCGTGCTTGATGACGTGCGCGCCCATGTCGGCGGCGTGCGTGTCGTTGAAGGCGCCGCGGAAAGCCTTTCCGATCGGCGTGCGGGCGGTCGATACGATGACGGCATCAGCCATGATTATTTCCTCCTCGAAAACTTGATCAAACCGTAGAGAACTTCTTGCCGTCCTGCACCAGCTTCTTGAGCAGGGGGGCGGGCTCCCAGAACGGATCTCCGGAAGCGTCGCGATACTTCAGCAGGGCGTCGTGGATGGTCTTCAGACCGACCACGTTGTCGGCCCACCACATCGGGCCGCCGCGATAGACCGGCCAGCCGTAGCCGTTGACCCAGATCACGTCGATGTCGAGCGAGCGCTGCGCCATCTTCTCTTCCAGGATCTTGGCGCCCTCGTTGACCATCGGATAGAGGGTGCGCTCCAGGATCTCCTGGTCGGAGATGGCGCGGCGGGTGATGCCGAGCTTCTTGGAGTTCTCCTCGATGATCTTCTCGACCTCGGGATCGGGCACCGGCGTGCGGTCGGGCAGGTTGTACTTGAAGTAGCCCGAGCCGGTCTTCTGGCCGAAGCGGCCGAGCTCGCAGATCGCGTCGGCGACGTAGCCGGCGTAGCGCACGTTGCGCTTGTCCTTCTCCTTCTTGCCCTGGCGGATGCGCCAGCCCACGTCGTTGCCGGCGAGGTCGCTCATGGCGAACGGGCCCATCGGGAAGCCGTAGTCGAAGATCACCTTGTCGATCTGCTGCGGCAGGGCGCCTTCTTCCATCATGTAGGCCGACTGCACGCCGCGCTGGCGCAGCATGCGGTTGCCGACGAAGCCTTCGCAGACCCCGACGAGGACCGGGATCTTGCCGATCTTCTTGCTGAGGGTCATGACGGTGGCGATCACGTCCTTAGACGTCGCCTTGCCGCGCACGTTCTCGAGCAGCTTCATGACGTTGGCCGGCGAGAAGAAGTGCATGCCGATCACGTCGCCCGGGCGGCTCGTGTAGTTCGCGATCTGGTTGACGTCGAGGCCCGAGGTGTTCGTCGCGAGGATCGCGCCCGGCTTGGCGACGGCATCGAGCTGCTTGAAGACCCCTTCCTTGACTTCCATCGTCTCGAACACCGCCTCGATGATCACGTCGGCGTCCTTGAGGCCGTCATAGGACAGAGTCGGCGTGATCAGCGCCATGCGCTTGTCGACATCCTCGGCCTTCATGCCGCCGCGCTTGGCGGTGTTCTCGTAGTTGGTGCGGATCGTCTTCAGGCCGCGGTCGAGCGCCTCTTGCTTCACTTCGAGCAACGTGACCGGGATGCCGGCATTGGCGAAGTTCATGGCGATGCCGCCGCCCATCGTGCCGGCGCCGATGATTCCGGCAGACTTGATCGGCCGCTGCGGCGTGTCGGCCGGGACGTCGAGCACCTTGGCGGCCTCGCGCTCGGCAAAGAAATAGTAACGCTGGGCTGCCGACTCCGAGGACACCAGCAGTTCCTGGAAGAGCTCGCCCTCGCGCTTCATGCCCTCGTCGAACGGCAGTTCGACGGCGGCCTGGACGCACTTGATGATGTTCCACGGCGCCTTGAAGCCGCGGGCGCGGCGGGCGATCGCCTTCTCGGTCTCCTTGAACAGGTCGGGCGATTCCAGCGTCGCCTTGAGGTCGCGCACGCGGCGCAGAGGCGCCTTCTGGGCGAGCAGCATCTCGGTGTGGGCGATCGCACCCTTCAGGAGGTCGTCACCCTCGACCAGGGCGTCGACGATGCCCTTGCTCTTGGCTTCGGCGGCGGGGATATGGCGGCCCGAGATGATGGCGTCGAGCGCGTACTTGGCGCCGGTGAGGCGAGGCAGACGCTGCGTGCCGCCGGCGCCCGGCAGGATGCCGAGATGGACTTCCGGCAGGCCGACCCGCGTGGAGGGCAGCGCCACGCGATAGTGGGCGCCCAGCGCCGTTTCGAGGCCGCCGCCCAGCGGCGTGCCGTGCAGAGCGGCAACGACCAACTTGGGGCAGTTTTCCATCGAGGCGATGACGTCGTTCAGGTTGGCGCCGGTACGCGGCTTGCCGAATTCGCGGATGTCGGCGCCGGCTATAAAGGTGCGGCCCGAGCCGATCAGGATGATGGCGTCGACGTTGGCGTCCTTGCCGAACGCCTCGATGCCTTCCTTGATGCCGTCGCGCACGGCCGCGGCCAGCGCGTTCACCGGCGGATTGTTGACGGTGAGGATGCCGATCCGCCCCTGGGTGGAGCGAAGCACTGCGTCGGACATGGGCGTTCTTCCCTGAATGATGACTGTTCGTGGCTGCCGGTCTTAGCAATCCGCGAGTGCCCCGCCCAGCGGCCGTTGATTTCGCTTTGCGGAGACGTGTGTATATGCACAGTCTAGCGGCCCCCTGTTTCAGCCGCTATGCATCGGCGCGAAAAAGGAAATCGGGAGGATGTGAGGCCGATGAACAGGATGACGACGACGCGGCGCACGGTGCTGAAGGCCTCGGGCCTGGTGCTGGCGGCGCCCGCGATCGTGCAGGCACAGGGGACGTGGCCGAACAAGCCGATCACCATCGTGGTGAATTTTCCGGCCGGCGGCCTGACCGACGGCATTGCCCGCGCCTTCGGCCAGCATGTCCAGCAGGTGACGGGCCAGCAGGTCATCATCGACAACAAGCCCGGCGCTTCGGGCAACATCGGCGCCGCCCTGGTCGCGCGCGCGCCGGCCGACGGCTACACCTTCCTGCACTCGGTCTCGAGCACGCTCATCCAGAACCGGGTGATGTTCAAGCAGCTCGGCTTCGACACCGACAAGGACTACACGATCGTCTCGGGTACCTCGTCGGGCGTTCTGCCCGTCGTGGTGCACAGCAAGACGACGCCGGAAGAGGTCAAGGACCTCAAGTCGTTCATCGACTGGGCCAAGGGCAAGAAGCTCAATTGGGGTTCGTGGGCGCTCGGTTCCTCGTCGCACATCTTCGCGCAGCGCCTGAACGAGAAATACGGCCTGTCGATCGAGGTCGTGACCTACAAGGGCGAGACGCCGATGTGGCAGGACATGGGCGCCGGTTCGCTGAACGCCGCCATGGGCAGCCCGCAGGCGATGAACTCGCTGCTGGTCAAGCAGGAGGTCCGCGCGATCGTGGCGCCGTCGAAGGTGCGCTACATCAAGCTGCCGGACGTGAAGACCTCGGTGGAGCAGGGCTTCGACGATCCCGCCCTCACGGTGCGCGGCTGGCTGGCGCTCGGCGCGCCGAAGGCGACGCCACCCGAGATCGTGCAGAAGATGTCCGACCTCTGGGTTGCCGCGGCCGATTCCGAGCCCGGCAAGAAGATGATGGACAGCTTCGGCCTCACCGAAAAGCCGCTGAACCATCAGGAAGTCATGAAGGACTACGAGTACCTGAAGTCCGTCGTGATTCCGCTGATCGTGGCGCTCGGCATCAAGCCGGAATAACCGTCCGCTTCAGGTTCTCGACGAACCAGCGCGCGAGGCCGGTCATGCGGGCGTCCTCGTGCTGCTGGCCCATCAGCTGAACGCCGACCGGCATGCCGCCGACGCTCATCAGCGGCACCGTGACGACCGGCGCGAACAGCATGGATGACGGCGCATTGAATACGAAGTCGCCGGTCGGTCGCGGCGCCAGCGGCTGGCCGGGCACGTCGCCCGACCAGAGCGGCGCGGGGCCGGGACAGGACAACGTGATCGCCGCATCGGCGAGCTGCGCCACGGCCTGGTGCGCGAGCTGTGCCTGCTGACGGGCCAGCAGGTTGGTGCGGTACTGGTCCGGCGTCATCGCCTCGGCCTTGAGCAGTGTCGCCTTGGCGCGTTCGCTGAGACCATTGGGCGAGGCATCGAGCATGCCGCGCTGATACCAGCGGTTCTCCCAGCTCGTGACTCCGTTGCAAACCGCGCGGCCGTTGGCGATCGCCTTCTCCAGAGCTTCGACGAAGGGATGGTCGCCGCGATGGATCAGGGCGACCCCGGCGGCCTTCAACTGATCGAGCAGCCCGGCAAAGCCCGCCTTGGTCCTGTCGTCGGCTTCCGGCCATCCTTCGGTCTGCAGCACGATCAGCCGGTTGGGCCTGATCGCCGCCGGAAGGGCGTCGGGGCCCATCAGGCCAAGCGAGCCACGGTCGCCGCCGCAGCGCTTGGTCATCTCGATCGCGACCTGCCACATGTCCTCGAGCGAATTGGCGTGCGGGCCGTGCGTGCTCATGCTGGTCGCGAGCCGCTCGCCGCGATTGATGCCGCCCTGGGTCGGCTTCAGCGCGAAGTTGCCGCAATAGGCGGCGGGCCGGATGATCGAACCGCCGACCTGCGTGCCGATCGCCGCCGGCACCATGTTGGCGGCCACCGCGGCAGCCGAGCCCGACGACGAGCCGCCGGGCGTGCGCGCCGGATCGAATGGGTTGGTGGTCGGGCCGGGATGCGAGCCGCCGAGCTCCGCCGTCACCGTCTTGGCGAGGATCACGGCGCCGGCCTGGCGCAGTGCCCAGACGCCGGCATTGTCGCGTTTGGGGAAATTCCCCTTCATGGCGACGCAGCCCATTTCCGTGGGCATATCCTTCGTCTCGAGCAAGTCCTTGATCGCCACCGGCATGCCGTCGATCGGCGACAGCGGCTTGCCCGCCTTCCAGCGCGCGGCGCTGGCGTCGGCGGCGGCGCGGGCGCCGGATTCATTGAGCGCCGTCAGGGCCTTCACGACCGGTTCTCGGGCCGCGATCGTCTCCAGGCAGCGTTCGAGGTACGGTCGGGGGCTGTCGCTTCCGTCGGCGAAGCGGCGGGTGGCATCGTGGAAAGTGAGCGGCTTATGGTCGGCGTAAGCGGTCATGTCTGCTACCCTAACACGCGTCTAGCAGGAGTGGAGGGACAACGCCCATGGCCTTTGCCGGCATGAACTATCTCGCAATCCTGGTCGCGGCGGTCGCCGCCTTCGCCTGGGGCGCGGCTTACTACATGACGCTGTCGAAGCAATGGCTCGCGGCGGTCGGACGAGTAGAGCCCAACAAGTCACCAGTTCCGTTCATCATCTCCTTCGTGGCACTCGTGGTGATGGGCTTCGTGCTGGCAGGATCGATCGGGCACCTCGGGCCGGGTCAGGTCACGGTGAAGAACGGCATCATTTCCGGGGCGATCCTGTGGGCGGGCTTCATCGTCACCACGGTGTTCGTCAACAACGCCTATCCTGGCCGCAAGTACAGCCTGTCGGTGATCGACTGCGGCCACTGGCTGGGCGTGCTGGTCATCCAGGGCGCGGTGATCGGCGCCATGGGCATCAAGGTCGGGTGACGGGTCAGATGGCCGCCAAGCGTCCGCGCATCGAAGGCTACGCCGTCATCTCGAAGGAGGGGATGATCGCGACCTCCGACGGGTCGTTTCCGGAGCCGATCAAGATTCCGGCCGACCACGAATTCTACCAGGACGCCGTCGACCGCGCGTCGGCTGTTGCCAACGGCGCGCATTCGGCCGAGGGCGGGCCGAAGGAGAAGGAGCGCAAGCGCCTGCGCCTGACGCGCCGCAATACGCGGCTGATGCCCGACCCGAACAATCCGCACGTCATCTACTGGAATCCGGCGATGGCCTCGTTCGACGAAGCCTGGCAGCGGCTGGGCATCGGCGACGGGGTGCTGGCGGTGGTGGGCGGCACCGACGTGTTCGGCCTGTTCCTCGGCATCGGCTACGACGCCTTCTATCTCACCCGGACCGAGGCGAGCGTGCCGCGCGGCCGGCCGGTGTTTCCCGGCGTCGGTCGCGATGGCGTGATGCCGGAAGATGTCATGCGCAAATACGACCTGGTGCTGAAGGGCACCCGTACGCTCGACGCGGCGACCAACACCTGTGTCGAGGAGTGGGGGCCGGCGACGGCTTGAGGTGAACTAGAACTCCACCACGAGGCCGTCATGGGCGACCTCGAGCGCGATCTCTTTCTGGCGCGCCAGAAGCTCGGCACTCATGTGGGTGACGATGGTGCGCTTGGCGCCGATCTCCGGCAGGTGCTTCGCGAGAGTCGCGTAGTCGATGTGGTACTTCATCGCCTTGTCGAAGAAGTAGGCCTCGCAAATGAAGAGGTCGGCGCCCTTGCCGGCCGGAATCAGTTCCTCGACCCATTCGGTGTCTCCGGAATAGGTCAGCACCTTGCCGTCGGTCTCGATGCGCAGCGCGTAGGACGGCGCGCCGCTGAAATGCTTCATGAGGAACGGCGTGACGGCCAGCCCGTCGATCTCGGCCCGCTCGTGCAGCGCCAGTTCGCGGATCTCGAAGGGATATTTCGGCTCGATCGCGGTCGAGCCGGCGAACATCGCCTCGCGCAGAATGCTCAGCCGCTCGCTGAAACCCGGCGGACCGGCGAGGGTCAGCGGCGTCGTCCGGCGGCTGACCAGCTGGGCATCGAGCAGGAAAAACGGCAGGCCGCCGAAATGGTCGCCGTGCAGGTGCGTCACCAGCACCGTCGAGATCGTGTTGGGATCGACGCCCCATTTGCGGATCGCGACCATCGACGACGCGCCGCAATCGACCAGCACGTTGCCGCGATTCGCACGCTCGAGATGGAAACAGGTGTTGAACCGGCCGCCGCTGCCGAAGGCGTCGCCCGAACCGAGGAACTGGAGGCGCATCTCGCTAGGGCGCCTGCTCCAGGCTCGAGACCTCGTTGGTGAGGGTGGTGCGGCGCATGTCGCGCACCTTGGTGTGATCGTAGCGGCGCGCCCGATGCATCGTGACCCGGTTGTCCCACATCACGAGGTCGTGGAGCTTCCAGACATGGGCGTAGACGAATTTGCGTTGCGTCGCATGCTCGGTGAGGTCGCGCAGGAAGGCCCGCGCCTCCGGCACCGGCCATCCCTCGATGCCGCCGGCGTGGCTCGCGAGATAGAGCGACAGGCGGCCGGTGCGCGGATGCTTTCGCACCAGGCGCTGGCGTACCGGTGCCCACTTCTTGCGCTCCTCGTCGGTGAAGTCGGTGAAGCCGAGGATTCCGCGCGAAAAGATCTGGCTGTGGCTGCAGATCATGTCGTGCACTTCGCGCTTGGTCGCGTCGTCGAGCGCGTCGTAGGCCGCGCGCATGTCGGCGAACTCGGTGTTGCCGCCCTCCTCGGGAATAGTGCGGGCCGAGAGCAACGAATACTTGGCCGGCACTTCCTTGAACGAGGAGTCCGAGTGCCAGAGCATGTTGCCGAGGCCGAACAGGCGGCGGCGGTCGTCGCGCGCCAGGATCCTGTTGTTCTTGTCGAGATTGGAGATGTCGTTCAACTCCATGCTCATGCGCCGGTCCTGGGGGGCGGCGATGTCGCCGGTCGCCGTCTCGAGCGGCCCGAGCGACTTGCTGAACACGAGCTGCTGCTCGTCGTTGATCGGCTGGTCGTGAAACACCAGCATGCCGAAGCGGTCCATGCCTTGATGGATCGTTTCGACCTCGGCAGGCGAGAGCGGTTGGCGCAGGTCGACGCCCGACACGACACCCGCGAAGAAGGACCGGTTGACCGGATCGATGGGCTTGATGTCCATCCACCGACTCTAGCGCCGCGACGGCCGAGAGTCAGGGCGCTCCTGGGGGCCGTTCCTTGGGCAGCGCCGACCATTCGCGGAACAGCCGCCCGTTGTCCTGGTCGAAATGCTCCGTGAGCACTTTCGACGAGCGAATTCGTTCGACCCGGAAATTCCGGTAGTCGGCGCGCAGTTCGCACCAGGCGCCGACCAGGGTCACGTCGACGTAGTAGGCCATGGCGATCGGCCAGATCGTGCGGTTGGTCCGCCGGCCGCGCTCGTCGGCATACGAGATGTAGAGCTTGGCCGAATCGCGGATCGCGGCGCGGATTTCGGCCAGGTCAGCGCCCTCGGCCTCGGGCGTCATGCCAGGCGAGACATAGACCGGCGTGTCGGCGATGTGGCTGCGCAGCCGCTCGGGCACCACGACCGTGACTTTGGCCAGTACCGCATCGGCGGCCTGTTGCAGCTTGGCGTCCTTCAGTCGTCGCACCAGCCGCGCCCCGACGGCGATCGCCTCGACCTCGTCGATCGTGAAGTTGAGCGGCGGCAGGTCGAAGCCCTTGCGCAGGACGTAGCCGATACCCGGCGCGCCCTCGATCGGCACGCGGCGGGCCTGCAGGGTCGCGATGTCGCGATAGACCGTACGCGGCGTGATCTCGAGTTCCTCGGCCAGGGACGCGGCCGTGGTCGGGCGTCGCGCCGTCCGAAGGCGCTGGATGATGTCGAACAGGCGGTCGGAACGGCGCATCGGGGCCATGTCCAGAGACCTTATCATTACTGACAGAACGCTGTCAGGAGCGGGCTTCTAGCGTGGCGCCCCCGAACAAGGAGTGCCCGATGATCGAAATCGCCAAGCCGCCCGTTCCCGCCCTCGCCAAGTTCGCTGAACGCAACAACGTGCCGACCTCGCCGGTCGTGCGCGCCGGCGATTGGGTCTACGTCTCCGGCATGCCGCCGGTGAACCCCGAGACCGGCGCCTGCGACCTCCTGCCGATCGACCAGCAGGCGCGGCGCTCGCTCGAGCACCTCAAGAATTGCCTGGAGGCCGCGGGCTCCGGGCTCGAGCGTGTGGTCAAGTGCACGGTCTACTGCACCAACCCCAGCTATTTCGCGACCGTCAACGCGATCTACGCCGAGTATTTCGGCGCCCACAAGCCGGCGCGCACCTTCTTCTGTCCGGGTGGATGGTTCGGGCCGTTCGACATCGAAATCGACTGCGTGGCCCTGACCCGCGATTCGGCCAGGCCGTGAACCGGACCTGGCTCGGGACGATCGTCCTCGTTGCATCGGCGGCGGCCTACTCGACGGCGGGCTTCTTCACCCGCCTGATACCGGTCGATGCCTGGACCTTGCTGTTCTGGCGCGGGCTATTCGCCGGCGCGTTCATCTCGCTGATCATCGCCGCCCGGCATCATGGGCGGGTGATGCAGGCGATTCGCGCGACAGGCTGGGAAGGGCTGGTCGTCGCGCTGTGCTCGGCCGTGGCGACGGTCTGCTTTCTCAATGCCATGCGGCTCACCGCCGTGGCCGACGTCATGGTGATCGATGCCGCGATCCCGTTCATCACCGCGGCTCTCGCCTGGGCAATACTGCGCGAGCGCGAGAGCGCCTGGACGCTCGCGGCAACCTTGGCCGCGTTTGTCGGCATGGCAATCATGGCCGGCCCGGCGATCGCGCAAGGCCGGGCGCTCGGCGATGCGTTGGCCTTCGCCATGGCGGCCTTGATGGCCCTGGTGATAGTGCTGATCCGGCGCAAGCAGGGCGTCGACATGACGCCCGCGGTCTGCGCGTCGGCGTTCCTGTGCTCGCTGATCGTGGCGCCGTTCGCGGCGCCATTGGCGGTCGATGCCAGGGCATTCGGCCTGCTGGCCCTGTTCGGGGTGAGCCAGTTCGGCCTCGGCCTGCTGTTGCTCGCGATCGGCACGCGCATGGTGTCGGCGACGCGCGGCGCACTGATCGGCACGCTGCAGACGCCGCTCGCCACACTCTGGGTCTGGCTCGCCTTCGCCGAGGCGCCGGCGCCGCTCACGCTGGTCGGTGGCGCGATCGTACTTGCGGCAGTTGTCGCCGACATGCTGCCTCATGCCAGAGCCCGGCGGGCCCTGGCCTGAGAGCAGTCGTCTCAGGCCGTCGGGAGCTTGTAGCTCTCGAAGTGCTTGCGCAGCGCGGTCTTGAGGATCTTGCCGGTGGCGCCGTGCGGGATCGCGTCGATGAACTGCACGTCGTCCGGCATCCACCACTTGGCGATCTTGCCGTCGAGGAACTTCAGCAGGTCGGCCTTGGTGACGCTGGCCTCGGGCCGCTTGACCACGATCAGCAGCGGACGCTCGTCCCACTTCGGATGGGCGACGCCGATCACGGCGGCTTCGGCCACGCCGGGGCAGCCCATGGCGGCGTTCTCGAGGTCGATCGAGCTGATCCATTCGCCGCCCGACTTGATGACGTCCTTGGAGCGGTCGGTGATGACGACCGAGCCGTCCTTCTCGATCTTGCAGACGTCGCCGGTCATGAACCAGTCGTCCTTGAGGAACTGGCCCTGGCCGTCGCCCTTCATGTAGCCCTTCACGATCCAGGGCCCACGCACAACGAGGTTGCCCGAGATACTGCCGTCGCTCGGCAGGTCGTTGCCGGCGTCGTCGATGATCTTCATCTCGCAGCCGTACACCGGCCGGCCCGCCTTGGCAGTGATGGCGAAGCGCTCGGCGTCGGGCAGCTGGCGCTCGCCGCGGTTGAAGCGCGTCGTCGTGCCGAGCGGACTCATTTCGGTCATGCCCCAGCCCTGTACGACCTCCGCGCCGTGCTCCTTCCAGAAGCGCTCGATCATCGAGAGCGGCACGGCCGAGCCGCCGATCAGCGTGCGCTTGACCGACGACATCTTGAGCTTGTTCTGGGCGCAGTAGTCGAGCAGCGCCAGCCACACGGTCGGCACGCCGGCGCTCAAGGTCACCTGCTCCTTGTCGAGCAGCTCGTAGATCGAGGCGCCGTCGAGCTTCGGACCCGGGAACACCATCTTGGCGCCACAGATCGGGCCGGCATAGACGAGGCCCCAGGCGTTGGCATGGAACATCGGCACCACCGGCAGCACGGTGGTGTCGGGGTTCATCGGGATCACCGCGCCGTTCGACGACATCATGGCGTGGAGCACGGTCGAGCGGTGCGAGTAGAGCACGCCCTTCGGGTTGCCCGTGGTGCCCGAGGTGTAGCAGAGCGACGAGGCGGTCTTCTCGTCGAAGTCCGGCCACCTGAGTTTGCCCGGCTTGTCCGCGATCAGCTCCTCGTAGCACAGCAGGTTCGGGATCTTGCTGCCGGCGGGCATGTGGGCGCGGTCGGTCATGACCACGACGTGCTTCACGGTCTTGAGGTGCGGGAACACGCCCTCGACGATCGGCAGCAGGTTGAGGTCGACGAAGATGATCTGGTCTTCGGCGTGATTGGCGATGTAGGCCACGTGATCGGGCGCGAGACGCGGATTGATCGTGTGCAGCACCGCGCCGAGGCCGGAGATGCCGAAATAGAGTTCGAAGTGGCGGTGCGTGTTCCAGGCCAGGGTGCCGATGCGGTCGCCCAGCTTGATGCCAAGCCCCTGCAGCGCCTCGGCCACCTGCTTGGAACGCCTGGCGGCGTCCTTGTAGCCGTAGCGATGGATCGGCCCCTCGACGGTGCGGGTCACGATCTCGACGTCGGGATAGTAGTTCGCGGCGAACTCGATCATCGACGAAATGAGGAGCGGGCGGTCTTGCATCAAACCGAGCATGGCGTTTCCGTTTGTGTTGGACTTGTTGACGCTTTCTATACCGGAAGCGGCGGCTGGGGCGCAAAGCGTTGCTGCCGTGCTGCGGCATCTGAATCAAGTGCCGCGGGCGGCAAATGAAAATTGCGCGCCGCCTGCGTCGACAAAAAGGCTCAAAAGACCGTGCGGGGCCGTCAGGTATGACGTTCGAGATGCAGGGTTCGGAGCGATGACAGTGCCTTGAGATCCGGCTGGAGGCCGAGGCCCTGGCCTTGCGGCAGAGCCACGCTTCCGTCCTTGACCCTGAAGAGGTCTGCCAGGACGTCTTCGCGCAGCGGGTTTCGATTGGCGTCGACTTCCAGCAGGCCCGGCCCGCGCACGGCAGCCAGCAGGTGCAGCGAGTGCATCAATCCGATCGCCGCCCCGAGATAGTGCGGGCAGAAGGTGCGCCCGGCAGCCAGCGCCGCGCGCGCCACCGGCAGGCAACCGGAATGGCCGCCCCATTTGGCGGCATCGGGCTGCAGAAAGGCGAACAGGCCCGAATCGATCGCGTCCTGGAACGGGCCCGCCCCGCGGAGATTTTCGCCGACGGCGAGCGGGGCGGGGGCCAGGGCCGCGACCTGCGTCCACTCCGCGGCCGGCCGGTCGGCCATCAGCGGTTCCTCGATCCAGGTCAGCCCGAATTCCGCGAGTTTGGGCAGCGTGCGGCAGGCCGTGGCCAGGTCGAAGCCCTGGTTGGCGTCGACCATCAGCCGCTCGCCGTCCTTCAGTTCCTTCGCGACAGGCCGCAGCGAGCCGAGATCGGTCTCCTCGCCGAAGCCGACCTTTATCTTGTAGGCGCGGTAGCCCGCCTCGCGCATGCGCCCGACCGTGTCGTAGGCCGCACGTCCGGGATTGAGGCCGGAGGCGTAAACCGGCACCGGCGAATCGTCGTTGCCGCCCCCCATCAATCCGCTCAGCGCGCGCCACAGCGGCAGGCCGCGCTTGCGGGCGCGCAGGTCGTGGATCGCGAGATCGAGACCGGCCAGCGCGGCGGAGAAGGCGCCGGCATCGCCGCTCTGCACCCGCAGCACATGCAGCGCGCGCTCGAGTTCGCTCCATAGCGCCACCGGATTGTCGAGCGGCTTGCCGAGCGCCCTCGCCGCCACGATGTCTGCGAAGATCAGCGCACGATGTTCGGCGGCGGCATTGGGAAAGTTGCACCAGATCTCGCCCCAGCCGCGCGCACCGTCGGAATCCTCGGCCTGCACGAACACCGCCGCGCGCTCGGTCATGGTCCCGAACGAGGTGCGCACCGGATCCTTGATCGGCACGCGGAAGACATGCGCCTCGACGCGCGCCAGGGTGGCGATCATTCCGCTGCCTGCTGGTCGGCGAGCAGGTCGTAGGTCCGCTTCTGGTACTCGATCATGTAGTCCGTGTAGTAGGTCGTCGGATATTTCGGCGGCCGGTCGGGGTCGACGGTGGTCGGCACGGCGGCGATCGGCCAGTCGATGTTGGCGTCGCAGAAGAAGGCCAGGGCGTAGCGCTCGCCGCCGCTTCGGTTGGTCGCGCGATGCGGCGTGGCGAGGAAGAGGTCGTTGGTCCAGCGCCGCATCAGCTGCCCGCCATTCACGACATAGGCGCCGGGAATGGCCGGCGCGTCGAGCCAGCTGCCGTCCTGGCGGCGGATCGAGAGGCCGGGCACTGTGTTGGGCGCGAGCAGGGTCAGGAAACTCGTATCGGTGTGCGGCGCGATGCCGAATTCGTCGTCGAGCGCCGCCGGCTGGTTGGGATAGTGCGTCATGCGCAGCTTGTACTGGCAGTCGCGGAAGGCTTGGTCGAAAAAGGCGGCCGGCAGGTCGAGCGCCCGCGCGTAGAGCGGCATCAGCTGCTGGACCAGCCGCTCCATCGCGTTGCAGTAGGCGACGACGCTTTCGCGAAAGCCCGGCAGGTCCTTCGGCCAGCGATTGGCGCTGCGAAAGCGCCGGTCGGCCACGACCTCGGGATGGTCGTCGGCCATGTCGCGGGCGACGAAGAACGCCTCGTTGAGATTGGGCTTGGTCACGGTCTGCACGACGGAGGTGCGCAGGGTGTCGCCCTTCATCGGCAGGTACCCGACATTGTGCTTGTCGATGCGCACCGCCATTTTGGCGTCGAGCGGCAGGCCGTGGAAGCGCGCGGCCTGGTCGTAGGCGGACTGCACCTGGCCGGCCGGCACGCCGTGCCCCGTGATGTAGTAGAAGCCGATCTCGATCAGCGCCGTCCTGAGCTTCTGCGCGGCTGCTTGCGCCGCACCGGGTTTGCCCGCGAGATGGTCGGCGAGGTCGATGACCGGAATATCGCCTTGCATGCCCGGGGCGTTCAGTCGGCTGCCTGCTGATCGGCGTTCAGCACGTCGTAGTTCCGCTTCTGGTACCACGTCATGTAGTCGGTGTAGTACGTCGTCGGATATTTCGGCGGCCGATCCGGTCCGACGGTGGTCGGCACGGCGGCGACCGGCCAGTCGATGTTGCTGTCGCAGAAGAATGGGATGGCATAGCGCTCGCCGCCGCTCTGGTTGATCGCGCGGTGCGGCGTCGCCAGGAACAGGTCGTTGGTCCAGCGTTGCAGCATCTGCCCGCCGTTCACGACGTAAGCGTCGGCAATCGCCGGCGCCTGGATCCAGCTGCCGCTCTGCGTGCGGATCGACAGGCCCGGAACGTCGTTGGGCGCGAGCAGCGTCAGGAAGCTCGTGTCGGTGTGCGGCGCCAGCCCGAACTCGTCCGACACCGGCCCGTCCTGGTGCGGATAGTGGGTCATGCGCAGCGAGAATTGCGGCTCCCGGAACGGCTCGTCGAAATAGGTTGCGGGCAGGTCGAGCGCGCGGGCGTAAATCCGCACCAGCTTCTGCACCAGCCGCTCCATCGTGTCGGCATAGCCCGCGATCACTTCCTTGAAGCCCGGCAGTCCCTCGGGCCAGCGGTTGGCGCCACGGAAGCGCCGGTCGGCCAGAACGTCGGGATGGTCGGTGGGCAGCTCCTTTTTGATGAAGAAGGCCTCGTTGAGGTTGGGCTTGGTGCCGGCCTGCACCGTCGAGGTGCGAAGGGTGTTGCCGCGCATCGGCATGTAGCCGGTGTTGTGGTGATTGAGCTTCAGCGCCAGCTTGTTTTCCATCGGCTGGGCGTGGAATCGCTTCACCTGCTCGAACACCGAAGCGATCTGCTCGCGCGGCACGCCGTGATTCACGATGAAGTAGAAGCCGACCTCGGTCAGGGCATGGCGCAGCTCTTTCGCCGCGCGATCCAGCGCGCCGGGCTCTCCCTTGAGATACGGCCCGAGATCGATGACGGGGATCGTCTCCGTCGGCATGGCGAGCTCCTTCCCGGCGAGCTGCAAATTTGCATCGACCGGAACGATAATGCCGCGGCGGCCGCGAGGTCCAGCCGCAACGGCATGCACCGCGCGAAATGCTCCGCTGTGTCGCGCGGCGGCGTTGGCCGTTGCGCTGCCCTCCCGAGCCGTGCTTCTTGCCGCCCCACAGGAGGAACCATTCAATGTATCGTCGTCAGTTCATTGCGGGCAGCGCGGCGGCCGCTGCCATCGCCGCCGGTCGTTCGGCGCAGGCCCAGGCGCAGCAGTTCTCGATCGCGACCGGCACCACCGGCGCCGTCTACTATCCGCTCGGCGGGGCGATGGCCAATATCCTGAGCAAGAAAGTGCAGGGGTGGGCGGTCACCGCCGAGGCGACGGCGGGCTCGGTCGCCAACATGCACATGATTCGGGACGGCAAGGCGCAGATGGCGCTGACCCAGTGCGACACCGCCTACGACGCCATCAAGGGCCTCGACAAGTTCGTCGGCAAGCCGGTCGAGTCGCGCACCCTCGCCGTCGTCTACCCGAACCTGGTCCACTTCGTGACCATGGAGGGCACCGGCATCAACAAGCTCTCCGACATCAAGGGCAAGCGCATCTCGACCAGCGCCCCGGTCAGCGGCTCGGAGGTCATGGCGCTGCGCATCATCGACGAGCTCGGACTGAAACTCTCCGACATCAAGCGCGAGCGCCTGGCCCCGGCCGAGAGCACCAACGCCATGAAGGACGGCAAGCTCGACGGCTACTTCTTCAACGGCGGCCCGCCTGTCGCGGCGATCACCGATCTCGCGGCGACGCAGGGCGTCAAGATCAAGCTGATCCCGACCGCCGACCTCGTGCCGGCCCTGAACAAGAAGTACGGCCCGGTGTTCGCGGCGAGCGAGATCAAGGCCAAGGCCTACCCGAACCAGGACGCGGCCGTGCCGGTCATCGCGATCTGGAACATCCTCATCGTGCCGGCCTCGATGTCCGACGATCAGGCCTACACCATCATCAAGACGCTGTGGGAGAACCAGGCCGACCTCGTGGCGACCCACAAGGCGTCGGCGGACATGACGCCGGAGAACCAGAAGCTCGCGAACTCGTCGGTGCCGTTCCATCCGGGCGCGCTGAAGTTCTTCGCCGAGAAGGGCATCAAGCTCTCGTAAGAGTGACGTTGGACGGACGGGGCTCCCGCGCGAGGGGGCCCCGTTCCATTTGGGGTTGGGAAGCGACATGACGGTTGAGACCGGGCTGCTGAGCGAAGACGAACAACGCAAGGTCGAGGAGCTGATCGAGCAGGAGGACGGCGCCGTCCACAAGTTCGTCGGCTGGTGGGGCAAGACGCTCACCTTCATCGCCTTCCTGATGACCATCTTCCATCTCTATGCCGCGGCCTCGACGGTCGACACCCAGTCGCTGCGCGAGATCCATGTCGCTTTTGCGCTGTCGCTGGTCTTCCTGCTGTTCCCGGCGGTGAAGAGCTGGCGCAACCGGATCGCGCCCTGGGACATCGCGGCGGCCGCCATGGTGCTGGTCGTCATCTGGTACATGATGACCGGCGGTAGCTGGACGAGCCTCGACGCGGCCGACGACTTCCTCGACCGCTACGTCTCTCCGACGCACACCGACCTGGTGATCGGCGCGATCCTGATCCTGCTGGTGCTCGAATCGACGCGCCGTGCGACGGGCTGGATCATGCCGATCCTGTCGCTGGCGTTCCTGGCCTACGCGCTGTGGGGCAACTACCTGCCGGCGCCGTGGACGCACAAGGGCTACCCGATCTCCGACCTGATCGCCGAGCTCTACATGACGCTGAACGGCATCTTCGGCTCGGCGATCGACGTGTCGGCCACGCTGATCGTGCTGTTCACCATCTTCGGCGCAGTGCTGCAGGCCTCCGGCGCCGGCCGCTTCTTCATCGACTTCTCGCTGCGCGCGATGAAGGGCCAGCCCAACGCCGCCGGCCGCGCGGTCGTGCTGTCGTCCTTCCTGCTCGGCGGCCCGTCCGGTTCGGGCGTTGCGACCACGGTCACCATCGGCACGGTCGCCTGGCCGATCATGAAGGAGGCGGGCTACGGCAAGTCGGCGGCGGGCGGCCTGCTGGCCGCGGGCGGTCTCGGCGCCATCCTGTCGCCGCCGGTGCTCGGCGCCGCGGCGTTCCTGATCGCCGAATACCTGAAGATGCAGTACCTCGACATCGTGCGCATGGCGCTGATTCCGACCTGCCTCTACTATTTCGGCCTGCTGGTGATGACGGAGATCGACTCGCGCAAGTACGGTCTGCGCGCCGTCGATCCCTCGATCGACCTGACCCTCGGCCAGCTGATCACGCGCTACGGCTTCCACTTCACCTCGCTGATCTCGGTGGTGGTTCTGATGGTGTGGGGCTTCTCGGCGACCTACGCTGTGTTCTGGTCGATCATCCTCGCCATCGCCGTGAGCTACCTGCGTTCCGACACCGCCCTGTGGCCGGGCAAGCTGTTTCGCGCCCTGGCCGACGGTTCGATCCAGGCACTGGGCGTCGCGGCGACCTGCGCCTGCGCCGGCATCATCGTCGGTGTCATCACCAAGACCGGCCTGGCGCTGAAATTCTCGTCGATCGTCATCGACATGGCCGGCGGCTCGGTGTTCTGGACCTCGATCTACACCGCGCTGATCGTCTGGGTGGTGGGCCTCGCGGTGCCGGTGACAGCGTCCTACATCATGTGCGCGGTGATCGCCGCACCCGCGCTGATCAAGCTCGGCGTGCCCGACTACGCCGCGCACATGTTCATCTTCTATTACGCGGTGCTGTCGGAGGTTTCGCCGCCGACGGCGCTGGCGCCGTTCGCGGCGGCGACGCTGACCCGCGCCGACCCCTACGTCACCACCCTGCAGAGCTGGAAGTACGCGCTGCCGGCCTTCCTCGTGCCGTTCATCTTCGTGCTCGATCCGATCGGCATCGGCCTGCTGCTCGAGGTGCCCAAGGGCATGAGCTGGCTCTGGATCCTGTGGGCCACCCTCGGCGCGGCCGTCGGCATCTTCGCGCTGGCTCTCGCCGCGCAAGGCCACATGCGCCGTCCGCTCACCCTGTGGGAGCGCGGCGTCTGTGCCGTGGCCGGCATCGCCTGCACGTTCCCGGCCCTGGTCGACAACTTCGTCGGCGGACTGGTCGCGGCGCGTCTGATCGGCATGGCGCTGCTCGGGTTCGTGGTCGCCCTGCAACTGCCCGGGCGGCCCGCCCGCGCCTGACGGCCACGAATCGCGGGACCCGCGAGGGGCGCATCCACTGGCGACCCCCGCCGTTCTGTCCTACCGTCGAGCGGGGGCGGAGGCGCGAACGATGATCTTGCGAACGGCAGTCGTGGCGGGGGCGGTGTTGCTCGCCAGCGGTGGCGCCGCCTGGGCCCAGGCGGCGACCAACGAGGGGCTGGGCGCCTTCCTGCGCACGGTGACCGAGCGCTTCGACACGACCATTCACCGGCTGCCCGAGCTCGCCGCCTACGTGTCCGACCTGCCCGGCAAGTTCGATCTTCGCACGGTCCTGCTGCTGGTCGGCATTTTCGTCGTCGGCCTGACCGTCGAATGGCTCGCCCGCCAACTCCTGATCCGGCTGCGACACAGCATCCACCAGAAAGGCTCGAAGTCGCCACTGCGCTCGCTGGCGCAGGTCATGCTGCTCGACGGGCTGGCCCTGGTCGCGATGTGGGCGGCCGCCCGGATTCTGGTCGCCCAGATCGGCGAGCCCAGTTCGATGCAGACCCGCCTCGGCCACCAGCTGCTGATCGCCCTGATGTACTGGCGCGGCTTCAACTTCATCTTCCGCACCTGGCTCCGTCCCAACTCGCCGGGCGGGCGGGTGGCGCCGGTCGACGACGGCCAGGCGCGGCGGCTGCTGCGCGCCATGAACCTCGTGATCGTCCTGCCGCTGAGCGGCCGCACGATCCTGCAGGCGATGCTCATTACCGGCGCGCCGCCGGCGGCGATCCTGGTCAGCGCCGTCGTCTATGTGCCGCTCATTTCGGCCGGTCTCGTCTGGGCGGTGTGGCACTGGCGCAAGGACATGGCGGCCTGGTTCGCCGGCCTCATTCGGGAGAACGACATCTTCCGCGCCGGCAAGCTGGCGCTCGCGGAGAACTGGTGGATCGGCGGTCTCGCCTTCTATGCCGGCGCGGGCTGCCTCGCCGTGATCGCGGCGATCACCGAGCAGGGGCTGGGCAACCAGGGCTTCACGGCCATCGAGTCGATGCTGATCCTGCTGCTGCTTTTCGAGACCCTGCTGGATCGTGTCACCCGCCACCTGCCGATGGAGCTGCCGACGGTCGGTGAAGTGGTGGCGAGCTGTGTGGCGCTGTCGGTCCGGCTCTGGGTGGCGGTCACCGTCGCCCGCGCGTTCATGGTAGGTGCCAGTGGCGCGATGACGGCGGCGGAGTGGGCGCCGCACGACCAGGCCGCCAAGGTCGCCGGGATGTCGGCGCTCGCCTTCTTCGTCGGCTGGCGCATCGTGAAGTACCGCATGGACCGCTACATCGCCGACAATCCGCTGCCGGTGGCCGGCGTGATCGGCGACGACGACGCGCCGCTGGCCGCGACCAGGCTGCGTACCATCATGCCGGTGCTCAAGGTGACGTTCGGCATCGCGTTCCTGGTGCTGGGCGGGCTGGTGGTGCTGTCCCAGCTCGGCGTC
>JBGAIW010000044.1:0-33380 GCA_044225265.1 Reyranella sp. | reverse complement strand
CTCACGACGACGGAGGGGTCATGAGCCCCGCTCGCGTTGCTTCTGACCCCTCCGCCCGCTGCGCGGGCACCTCCCCATTTGAATGGGGAGGAGAATGACCGCCGCCTTCACCCGCACCCGGCGTTCTTTGCAATCTGCAAAGCCCCAGGGAAATTCGCAAAATGCAACGGCCCGGGCTGGGCAATGCCACAATATGTTGTGTTTTTGCAGGTCTAAACACAACCTATAGCGTCTGCCGGCTGGCGTCGAACGTGCACCCAGGGGCGACATGAGTCTCTCTTCTTCTTCCTCCTCGTCGGAATCGTCCTCGCCGCCCGTGCGGCGTCGGGCCAGCCGCGCCGGCCGCCGCGTGATCCTGGCCGGGCTGCTGATGACGCTCGCCACCCTGATCGCCGCGGGACTGATGCTGTGGCGCGAGCGCGCGGCCGCGGTCGAAGACTGGAAGAAGAACCTGTCGCAGATGTCGACCCTGCTGGCCGAGCATTCGCGCCAGTCGATGACGGCGGCCGACCTGGTGCTCAAGAGCATCCGCGATCGCGTCGACGATGCCGGCATCGAGACCGACGAGGAGCTGCGGCGCGAGATGGGCACGCGCGAGATCTTCGACATGCTGCGCAATCGCGTCGGCAACGTGCCGCAGGTCGACGTCGCGACCATCGTCGCGCTGAACGGCGACGTCATCAATTTCACCCGCTCCTATCCGCCGCCGCCGATCAACCTGTCCGACCGGGACTACTTCAAGGCCCACATGGCCGATCCGCAGCTCGACGTGTTCCTCAGCGTGCCGGTGAAGAACCGCGGCACCGGCACCTGGACCTTCTATCTCGCACGCAAGATCAAGAGCCGCAGCGGCAAGACCCTCGGCCTGGTGCTGACCGGGGTCGAGAGCAGCTTCTTCGAGGATTTCTTCCAGGCGGTGAACATCAGCGCGGAGAGCGCGATCTCGCTGTTCCGGCTGGATGGCGTGCTGCTGGCGCGCTACCCGCAACGCGAAAGCCTGCTCGGCACCTCGTTCCGCAACCAGGCGGTGTTCCGCGACATCATCCTGCCCGGCAAGACCTCGGGCGCCACCGTCACGTCCGGGCCGCGCCTGGCCGATTCCTGGCAGGACCAGTTCCGCATCGTCGCGCCGCGCCAGATCGACGGCTATCCGCTGGTCGTCAACATCACGGCGACCGGCGAGTTGATCTTCGCCGACTGGAAGACCAACGCCCTGTTCACCGGCGGCGGCTCGGTCCTGTTCTGCATCGTGCTGCTGGGACTCACCGCCTGGATTTCCCGCCTGATGGCGCGCAACGAATACACGATGGAGGAATTGCGCGGCGCGCGGCTGACCGCCGAGGAGGCGGCGCAGGCCAAGTCCGAGTTCCTGGCCATGATGAGCCACGAAATCCGCACCCCGATGAATGCCGTGATCGGCACCTCGAGCCTGCTCGCGGCGTCCGACCTCGCGCCCGAGCAGCGTCGCTTCGTGCGCATCATCGAGGATTCGGCGGCGCACCTGCTGACCATCATCAACGACATCCTCGATTTCTCGCGGCTCGAGACCGGCCGCATCGATGTCGAGAAGAACCTGTTCTCGCCGCGCGAGCTTGCCGAGAGCGCGGCCGAGTTGGCGCGCGGCCTGAACGGCGCCGACAAGCTCGACATCGCCACCGCCCTGGCCGGCAACCTGCCGCCGCTGCTGGTCGGCGACACCGGCCGCCTCAACCAGGTGCTGCTCAACCTGCTGAGCAACGCGGTGAAATACACCGAGCACGGCGCCGTCACCCTGTCGGCGGCCATCGTCACCCAGAGCGAGACCGGCACGCGCGTGCGCTTCACCGTCACCGACACCGGCGTCGGCATCGGGCCGGACGCGCAGGCCCGGCTGTTCCAGCCGTTCGAGCAGGGCAACAGCCGGCTGGCCCGCCGCAAGGGCGGCACCGGCCTCGGCTTGGCCATCAGCAAGCGCATCGTCGACCTGATGGGCGGCCGCGTGGGCTTCGAAAGCGAGCAGGGCAAGGGCTCGACCTTCTGGTTCGAGGTCGATCTCGACAAGCCGCCGGCGGGCGCCAAGCTGCCGTCGCAGCAGCCGGAGACGATCGCGTCGACGGTGCGTCCGCTGCGCGTGCTGGTGGCGGAGGATACGCCGGCCAACCAGGTCGTGGCGCGGGCCCTGCTCGAGAAGCTCGGCCATTCGGTGCAGATCGTCGGCGACGGCGACCAGGCGGTGCGGACCGCCCGTACCACCGCCTTCGACGTCATCCTGATGGACGTGCAGATGCCGGTGCTCGACGGCTACGGCGCGACCCGGCGCATCCGCGCCGAGGCCGGCCCCTCGCAGAAGGCGCGGATCATCGCGCTCACCGCCTTCGCCCAGACCTCGGACCGCGAGACCTCGCGCCTCGCCGGCATGGACGATTATCTCAGCAAGCCGATCCGGCTGGCCGATCTCGCCGCCGCGCTGGCGCGCGTGTCGGTGCCGCCGTCCGCGCCCGGCCCCGTGGATGCCGCGGCGCCGCTGCCGCCGCCGGCGGAGAATCCGCTGGACGAGGCCGCGGTCGACGAGCTGCGCCAGTCGGTCGGCGACGAGACCTACCGGCGCCTCGTCGGCACCTTCCTCGCCGACGCCGAAAAGGCGCTCGTCGAGGTCGAGGCGAGCGTCGGCTCGGCCGACGTGACGCGCCTCAAGCGTACCGCCCATCGTCTGGCCGGTCTGTTCGACCAGTTCGGCGCCCACCGTGCCGCGCAGGCCGCGCAGTCGGTCGAGACCGCCGTCGACGGCGCGGCGCTGCCGCTGGCCGACGCCCTGGTCCATCTCGGCCGCGATGCCATGACCGCCATGCGCGTCCGCCTCGCCGCGACGACCTGACCGCCCACCGCCCCACCGCCTCACCGCCCACCGCCCCGCCGTTCTCTCCCTTTCTCCCAACCCCTCTCGATGGATCTCTCTAGCGATGTTGCACGTTTCCGACTTTCCCGCCCTGAGCGAAGCCAGCCGGCCCTGGAGCGCGGCGCTGCCCGAGGCGGCGTCCCAGTGCCGCATCGTTGCGGTCACGCCGGACGATCGCGTGCTGATGCAACGGCGGACCGCGCCGTGGCGCCTTGCCTTTCCCGAGGTCGCGCTGTTGCCCGGCGAAAGCTGCGACGAGGCGGTGCAGCGTGAATTGGCCGACGGCGCGGGGCTCGGCTGCGAGACCGTCGAAACGCTCGGTCGCTACGGCGACACGCAGCTGGTCTACGCCACGGGCTTGACGCTCGTCGCGCCGCCGGCCCGCGTTGCGCGTGACGCCGCGCTGCTGCTGTTGCCGTATTCGCGCCTGCTGCAATGGATCGACACGGGCGGCTTCGAGGCCGCACAGGCGCTGAGTTTCGGCCTCGCCGTCGTGCGCCGGCTCTGCGCGCAGGCGATGGCGCCGCAAGTGGCCGCCGTCGACGGGATCGACTAGAAGTAGCAACGAGAGCGCAGACCAGAGGACCGCCGGTGCCCAAGTCACGGGGCCGGGTGCTGATCGTCGAGGACGTTCCGGCACTCGCCGAGACCTATGTCGAGTATCTGAAGACGGAGAATTGCGCCGTCGAAGTCGTCGGCAATGGACGGCTGGCGATGGCGGCGCTCGCCACGGCGCCGCCCGACATCGTCGTGCTCGACGTCAACCTGCCTGACATGAGCGGCATCGACGTGCTGCGCGACGTGCGCGGCCGCGGCCTGCCGACCGAGGTGATCGTCATCACCGGCCAGGCCTCGGTGCGTCTCGCCGTCGAATCGATGAAGGAGGGCGCACTCGACTTCCTGACCAAGCCGTTCAGCGCCGAGCGCCTACGCGTCACCGTGCGCAACGCGCTGGAGCGGCGGCGCCTCGAATCCGAGGTCGCGGCGATCCGCGAGGAGACCGGGCGCGAGCGGTTCTGCGGCTTCATCGGCCATTCGATGGCGATGCAGTCGGTCTATCGCATCCTGCAGAACGCCGCGGCCAGCAAGGCCACGGTCTTCGTCACCGGCGAGAGCGGCACCGGCAAGGAACTCTGCGCCGACGCGCTGCACAAGCTCAGCCGCCGCCGCGAGAAGCCGTTCGTCGCCATCAACTGCGCCGCCATTCCGCGCGACCTGCTGGAGAGCGAGGTGTTCGGCCACGTCAAGGGCGCGTTCACCGGCGCCACCGCCGACCGCCAGGGCGCGGCGCTGCAGGCCAACGGCGGCACGCTGTTTCTCGACGAGGTCTGCGAGATGGATCTCGCGCTGCAGGCCAAGATGCTGCGCTTTCTCCAGACCGGCACCGTGCAGAGGGTCGGCGAGGACAAGCCGCGGCCGGTCGACGTGCGCATCGTCTGCGCCACCAACCGCAATCCGCAGGACGAGGTCGCGGCCGGCCGCTTCCGCGAGGACCTGTTCTATCGGCTGAACGTCATTCCGGTCGACCTGCCGCCGCTGCGCGAGCGCGACGACGACGTGCTGCTGATCGGACGGCACCTGCTGCAGCAATACGCCGCCGAGGACGGCAAGCGCTTCACCGCCTGGGCGCCGTCGGTCGAGGCGGCACTGATGGCACATGGCTGGCCGGGCAACGTGCGCGAACTGCAGAACGTGGTGCGCAACATCGTGGTGCTGAACGACGGCGAGGTCGTCGAGCCGCACATGCTGCCGCGCGGCTTCGCCGCCGCCGAGAGCGCCCCCGCAGGGGTGCCGGCCTCGGCATCCGGGACGGCCGTGCCGGGCGATCTGCCGCCGGCCAATGGCGAGATCGAGCCGCTCGAGCGGACGGTCCGGCGCCTGATCGAGCAGGCGATCGCGCGCTGCGGCGGCAACGTGCCCAAGGCGGCCGCGGCGCTGCAGGTCAGCCCGTCGACTCTCTATCGCCGCATCCAGGCCTGGCAGGCCGAGGACAGCGGGCCGCCCTCCTCGACCTGAGCGTCGTCGGTCGGGGCGTCGTCCCGCCAGCGGACTGCGGCGCGCGTCGCATCCTGCAAATGCCGCCGCGCCGCATTGCTCCGGCTTTGCGAATTGCAAGGCCGGGCAGCCGGCTCCGAAAACTCAAGTCATTGATTTAACGTCCTTTTTCCGGATAGCCGGCTTGGCACGTCTCTTGGTCTCTGGAAGCGCGACAGCGATTTCCGTCCGCTCCTGGAGACCCTCCCCGTGTTCTACGAGACCCATCATTTCGCCGCCCCGAACCCTCTGCTCTCGATGGCCGACCGCGCCGCGCCGTTGCCCGTCCTGTCGGTGGTCGGGCTCGGCCGTCCCGGCGTCGTCGCCGCGGGCGCCGCCACCCAGCTCGGCCATCGCGTGATCGGCGTCGACGAGGATATCGGCCGCATCGAGCGGCTGGCCGCGGGCACCTCGAGTTTCCAGGAACCGGGACTGGACGATGCCCTGACCGACGCGCATGCCTGCGACCTGTTGACGGCGGCGACCAACACCGTCGATGCCGTGGTCGAAAGCGACATCACACTGCTCTGCGTCGAGGCGCCCGGCCGTGCCGACGGCAGCCTCGACCTGTCGGCGCTGGAGCGCGCCGCGACCGAGATCGGCGCCGCGCTCGCGGTCAAGGCCGACTACCATGTCGTGGTGGTGCGCACGACCGTGCCGCCCGGCACCACCGGCACGCTGGTGCGCCAGGCGCTGGAGCGCGCCTCGGGCCGTCGCTGCGGCGAACATTTCGGACTGTGCTACCAGCCCGACTTCCTGCGCGAGGGCACCGCGCTCGCCGACAGCTTTGCGCCGCCCTGCATCGTCGTCGGCGCCTTCGACGCGCGCAGCCGCATCGCGGCCGCCAGCCTCTACCGCGGCTTCGAGGCGCCGATGCACTCGCTGTCGCTCGAGGCGGCCGAGATGGTGAAGTACGTCCATACCGTGTGGGGTGCGATCGGCGTCGCCTTCGGCAACGAGGTCGGCCGCATCTGCGAGACCGTCGGCATCGACGGACGCGACGTCATGAAGGTGTTCGGCGAGGAGCGTCGCCTCGGCCGGCCGCAGGAGATCGTGCGCCCGGGCTTCGCCTTCGCCGGCAACGCGGTGCCGCGCAACGTGCGGGCACTGATCGGGCTGGCGCACGGCAGCGGCATCGAGGTGCCGTTGATCGACAGCGTGCTGCGCAGCAATGACAGTCACGTCGATCATGCCTTCCGCCAGATCGTCGAGTCCGGCGCCCGGCGCATCGGCCTGCTTGGCGTCGGTTACGACGACGAGCCGGAGAACCTGTCCGAGAGTCCGCAGATCGACCTGCTCGGGCGCCTGATCGAAGCCGGCTGCAAGGTGCTGGCGCACGACCGCGCCGCCGACGTGGCCGGTGCCGGGCGGCGTTCCTGCGCGCTGAAGACCGCCGCCCCCTCGACCCGGGTGGCGCTGCAGATGTTGCCCGACCTGCTGACCGACACGCCCGAGGAGCTGGTCGAGGCCTGTGACCTGATCGTGGTGTCGCGCGACACGCCGTCCTTTGCCGCGGCACTGGCCAATCGTCCGGCCGGTCACGCCGTGATCGATCTCGCGCGACTCTCCGCGTCGTCGCGCTGACCCTCGCCGAAACGAACCCGCCCCCAACTCTGCCCGCAACACGCACCGGGAGCCGACCTTGGACCTCGACGCTTCGACCCTGCAGACCTGTGGTGCCGCCCTGGTTGCCGCATCGGCCTCCCTGATGGCGCTGGTGCGCCATCGCAGCCGCGACCTGCGCGGGACCGGCTTCTGGGTGCTGGGACTTTGCTGCGTCGCCGGCGCGTTCGCCGTTCCGGCGCTGCTGCCCCAGATCCCGTCGATCCGCGACGTGGCGCCGCTGCTGCTCGCCGGCCTGATGCTGCTTGTGATCGGTATCCGCCGCTTCCACGGCGCGACGGGCGGCCTGCGACGCTCCCTGTCGTGGATGGCGCTCGCCTTCGTCGCGATCCTGCTGCTGCGCCTTCTCGGGACGACCAAGATGGCCGACAGCTTCGGCCTGATCCTGGCCGGCCTTGCGGCACTGCTGGCGGCGCGCCGGATCGGCCGGCAGAGCGCCGACGACCGCCTGGTCCTGCGTGAGCCGCTGACCGTCGGTTTCAGCGTCCTGGGTTTCTCGCTGCTCGGCCTGGCGATCGAGGGGCCGGCCGAGGCCTGGTTCGCGGTCGATGTCACCCTGCACGCCCAGCAGGTGGCGCTGATGGAACTCGCGATGACCGTCGGGTTCATCTTCGTCGGCTTCGGACTGCCGCTGCTGGCGCTCGAGTGGGGGCTGCAGGCCGACGTCCGCCTGGCGCGGACCGACGAACTGACCGGCCTGCCCAACCGCCGCGGCTTCTTCGATACCGCACAGCGCCTGGCGCGCCGCGCCTCGGTCGATGTCTCGCCCGTCACGGTGCTCATGCTCGATCTCGACAACTTCTCCGGGATCAATCGCCTGCACGGTCATGCCGGCGGCGACTGCCTGCTGGCGGCGACCGCCGCCGCGCTGCGCCTCGAACTGCGACCGCAGGATCTGGTCGGCCGCCTCGGCGGCGAGGAGTTCTGCATCTGCCTCGTCGACACCAGCCTCGCCGAGGCGCAGCAGATCGCCGATCGGCTGCGCCGAGCCCTTGCCGGCACCCGGATCGAGGTCGACGGCGCGGCGGTCGGCGTCTCGGTCAGCATCGGCGTCGCCGCCCTGGGCGTCGAGGGATTGGCCGCGGCCCTGCGCGAGGCCGACAAGGCCCTCTATGCGGCCAAGGCCCAGGGCCGCGATCGGGTCTGTTACGACGAGCCGCCGTCGCCGCTCGGCGCCTCCCTTCAGACAGTCTAGAGCGCGATGACCGGAGGCGGGTCAGCCGAAGGTCCAACGCACGCGATCGAACAGGAACTTGGAGCGGAACCCGGTCCCGCCGTGCGCGGGCCCGTTCAGTCGCGTCCGCGCAGACGGAAGCGGCCGCTGCGGATCGTCTCGTCGATCCAGTCGAGCAGTTCGGCCTCGGCGAGCGGCGGCGACACGAAGTAGCCCTGCGCATAGTCGCAGCCGATCTCGGCCAGCCGGTCCCAGTGTGCCAGGGTTTCGATTCCCTCGCCGGTGACGGAGACGCCGTGCTCGCGGGCGAGCGCGACCGCCTTGTGCAGCACCGTCAGCCCGCGCCGGGACTGATCGGCTCCACCGACCAGGCTGCGGTCGAGCTTGAGATTGCTGAACGGAAAGTAGGCCAGGCGTTCGGGCGTCGACTCGCCCTGGCCGAAATCGTCCATGGCGATGCCCACGCCGGCATCGGCCAGGCGCTGCAGCTGTTCGCGGGCAGCGGCCGGGTTCTGGACCGCCTCGCCTTCGGTGATCTCGACGATCAGATCCTCCGGCGCACAGCCGTGCTCGGCGAGGAAGCCGAGAATGCGAGAGGCAACGTCAGGCACGGCCAGATAGAGCGCCGAGACATTGACCGCCACGGCCAGCCGCAAGCCCTGCTTGCGCCACGTCGCCTGCCGCGCCGCCGCCTTCTGCAGCACCAGCGCGGTGATCGGGATGATCGCGCCGGACTCGGCGGCACGGGCGATGAAGCGGCGCGGCATCAGCAGGCCGAGCTTGGGATGGTTCCATCGCGCCAGGACCTCGACGGCGTAGAGCGTCGGCGAGGCCATCGATACCAGCGGCTGGTAATGCAGCAGCAGCTGGTCGGCGGGGATCGGACCGGACGGCGGCGGCGAGGTGGGGGGCCGCGAGGCGGGCAGGCCCCCGGCGGGGCCGGTGAGACTTGGCATGTCGGTGACTTTCTCGCGCCTAGCGCGGCGATGGGGTTTCGCGGGCGGCGATCGCGGACAGCATCTTGAGGCTTGCCGAATAGTAGTCGTCCTCGTCGGTCAGGCCGGTCGCGGGGAGGGGTGCGTGCGTGCCCGCCGACACTTGCTGCGCCAGCTCGAACACCGCCTGATAGCCGCCGTTCGCGGCGTAGTCCGGCAGGGCACCCGACTTGAGATCGATGAACGCGGCGGGACGTCCGCCGACCTGGACCTGCTTCCACGCCGTCACGAAGCGCTGCAGGCGCGGCCGCTGGCCGTTCCAGGCGAGGTAGAGCGGAATACGCACCGCTTCGTAGCCGAACTGCGGCGGCCAGCCCTCGGCGATGCTTTGGCCCGCGGGACCGACCTGCAGCCAGTCGGGCGGCAGATGCAGCGGACCGAACGAGGCCTGGTCGAGCATCGTCAGTCCGTCTTCGGTCAGGCGCTTCCAGCGCGGATCGGAGGTCGAGCGGGCAAACTCCTCGAGCGCCGGCCAGACATAGTAGGAGAGGTTGACGATCGCATCGTTGCCGCGGCGAAAGCCTTCGAGGCCGGGCAGCAGCACCAGGCGGCCGGCAACCATGGCCGTCATGTAGGTGAGTACCGCGGCGGTGATGAAGCCCGACTGCGCGGTCCAGCGCGATTCGCTCCAGCGTCGCGCCGCGCGCGCCAACGCCCAGGCGATCAGCAGGTCGCCATCGCTGGCGTTGTTCTTGTCGCTCACGGGGTTGGCGGTGCCCGGGGTGAAGCGCCAGGCGAACAGGCCGTCGGGCCGGCGCAGGGAGGCCTGGGTCCATTCCCACAGGCGCTCGAAGGTCGCCCGATCGCCGGCGGCTTCGGCGAACAGCATCCCCCAGCCCTGGCCTTCAGAGTGGCTGACGCCCTTGTTGCCGACGTCGATCACGCGGGCGCCATCGATCACGAAGCGCCGCCGGAATTCCGTCCAGCTGCGGTCGTCCGCTTGGGCGCGGGCCGCCGCGAGCGCGGACAGTCCGAGCGCGCCCGAGGCGGCGGCGCCGAGCAGCAGCGCGCGGCGATGCAGGCCGGTCGGTCGGACGTCGGAGAAGCGTGTCATCGGTCGAACGCTAGGGAAGCTAGGCGGCCGGGCCAAGCCGGCCGTAGCGGAAAACAAGGCACGGGTAATCGCCCTCGCCGTGATCGGCGAGGCGCACGGCGAGATTGGGGCGCGAAGCCAGCGCTGCCATCCAGCCATCGAGCAGGCCTTCGACGGTCGCCGCGACCAGCGCCTTGCCCTCCACGCCGCCGAAGCAGGGGAAGCCGGTCAGGATCAGCTCCACCGAGTCGGCCGTCTCGCGGACCTCGATCGAGCCCCAGTCGAGCGCGTCGAGAACGCGGTTCATGGCGGCTTCGAGCTCCTCGAGCGTATTGCAGGCGCCCAGGGTGTGGCTTTGCGCCATCCGGCGGCCGACGCCGGCGAGCGTCGTCAGCGCCAGTTCGTTGCCGACCGTCTCGGGCAGGCCGGCGGCCAAGGCCTCGAGGAAGGCGCGCCATTGCGGGGCGCAGGAGCGTCGCTCGGCGAGGCTGAGCGGCGAGCGGGCGGAGGGAGAAGTCTCCAGGGCTGTGTTCGGCATGATGGTTTCCTTTGCGAGGGCGAGTATCAGTTGAAGGTGCTGCGCAGGAACAGGGACACCTTGCCTTCGGTGTAGTTCTGCGAGTTGTCGATTTCGGCGCGGCCACCGAAGGTCACGGTATCGGTGACGGCATATTCGATTCCCAGCCGTGCGGCGAACGCGACCTTGGTGATCGAGGACGCCTGATTGTACGCCGAGCGCGTCGAGTCGGCGTTGGCATTGTTCACGGCAGCGGACTGCAGGTCGGCGTTGAGCGGGAAGAGCGCCGACGCGCTCGTCTGGATGCTCTGCACGCCGATGGTGCCGCCGACATTGTACTTCAGCCGGCCGGACTGCTCGGTCCAGTCGACCGGCACGCCCACCGTGTAGAAGCTCTGCGGGCTGAAGTAGCCGCCCTGGCCGAGGGTGAAGCCGCTGAGGTTCTGGTTGAAGGAGAGATAGGTGGCGGCAAGACCGACCCGCAGCTCGCGGCTCTCGTCCTTGATGGCCCGGAAATAGGCGCCGGTGCTGACCTCCAGCCCGTTGTTCGACTGCACGTTGTTGCCGGTGTAGGCGCCGTAAGCGACCTTGGCATAGGCGCCAGCGGTGCCGTTGTCGAAGCTCAGCACGCCCTCGCCGCCGCTGCGCGTCACGCCACCCCAGGTCGTGCCGGTGCGCGGATCGGTCATGCCGGCGAAGGACAGCACCGAATCGGTGATCGAGCGCCGGGAGCCCGCGAGCCTGACCGAGAGGCTGTCGTTCAGCGCGGCCTGGAAGGAGACACCGCCCAGCACGTTCGTGATCGCGAAGCCGAGTGGGCTCGTTCCGATGTCGGCGGCGAACATGCCCCAGTCGAAACCCAGGCCGAGGCCGACACCGGCGGTGTTCGTCGTGGTCGGTGTCAGGCCGGTACCGGCGGGCGCTGCCGCGTTCGAGCCGAACTTGTCGAGTGTCGTCTGGTCGGTGGCCATCGTCCCCGCGTTGAGCGCGATCGGCGCCGCGGTCGCCGAGATGGCGCCCTTGCCGACCGGAATGCGGGCCTTCATCGGACCGGAGATCTCGTTCAGGGCGCCGAGGCCCGGATCGCCGGAACGGAAGCGATAGCCGATGTCGCCCTGGATCGTGAGCGTCGACTTCTTATCCAGCGACGCCATCTCCTGCGCGATCTCGCGGCCGAGCGGATTGTCCTGATCCGCTGTCGCGGGGGCGGTTCCGGGGACAGAAGCGGTCGAGGGACCGGAGGGCGCCGCGCCGGGACGGCGCAGTGGAACGGCTGCAGATGGCAGGATCGGCGTGCCACCCGCCTGGGCCAATTGGATGGTGAACGACCTGTCGCGCTCGGGCTGGGCCTGGATGCCGTCGATCCAGCCGCCGAGCGAGGCAATCTGCGAGCGCGGCGGCGGCCGGCGGCCGGTCGAGGAGGCCGGACCGACCGGCAGGCTGCTTTGGCGGCCGACGGCGTTGAGCTGCCGGGCTGTTTCGAGCGCGCGCCGGGCGCCGTCATTGTCGCCGGCCTCGCGCAGGGCACGGGCCTGCAGCAGATACAGACGGGCATTGTCGGGCTGCAGCTTCTGGGCGCTGGCAAGCCAGGCGAGCGCGCGATCGGACTTGCCGATGTCGATCGCGATCGAGGCTGCTTCGCCCAGCGTCTCGGCGCTGGGAGACGGCGACGCCGCGATGCCCTCGAGGACCTGCATCGCTTCCGAGGTGAAGCGGGAGTCCCGGTAGACGCGTGCCAGGGCCAAGCGCAGCGGAATGCTCGGCGAGCCGCGGCTGGCCAGGGGTGCGAGGGTGTCGAAGGCCGCCGACAGCTGCTTCTGCTCGCGCAGGCGGTCGGCATGGCGAATGGCGATGGTCTCGCGCAGCGCCACCGTGTCGGCGCCGGCGGCACCGAGGCGCGCCGAGAGTGCGGTCGCGTCGGCGTCGGCCCCCGCCTCCAGCGATGCGTAGAAGAGCGTGCGCGTCACATCGGTCGGCAGATCCGTGCGCGGCGACAGGCGGCGGACGATCGCCATCGCCTGTGCGGTCTCGCCGATCCGGGCCAGCGCCAGAGCGGTGTTCGCCGCCTGCTGCGGCGTGGGGGAAGGTGCCGAGGCCGTCGCGAGGATGGCGGCGCGGGCGCCCTGATCTCCGGCACGGGCTGCGGCGACCTGGCGGTCGAGATTTTCGTCCGCGTGGATCTGGGCGATCAGGGCATTGACGCGCGCATTGCGCTGGTTGGCCGGAATGCTGTTGAGCAGGCCCAGCGCGTCCTGCAGACGATGGCGGTCCATGGCGTAGACGGCCGCTGCATGCTTGCCTTCGGTCGAGCTGGCCGCGGCACTGTCCATCAGGGCCTGGCCCTCGGAGCCGCGGCCATTGCGGTTCAGCAGGCTGGCGAGGTCGTAGGCGATCCAGACATTCGATGGGTCGGCCTGCATGCCCTGGCGATAGAGGGCTTCGCTCCTGGCGACATCCGTCTTCTCGGCGGCCTTCGCACCGGCCCGCAGCTGCTCGCCGGCGTCGTGCGCGCGCTTGCTGCGCAGTCGGTCCTTGGCGTCGGTGGCGACGCCCGCGAGCAACGGTTCGCTCGCCGGATCGCGCCCCTGCGCCAGCAGGATCTCGAGCAGGCCTGATTGCGCTTCCTTGTCGCCGGCATCGCGCTTCAGAACCTCGCGGTAGAGCGCTTCGGCTTCGCGTCCGCGGTTCTGCCGGCGCAGCAGATCGGCAAGCAGGTTCTGCGACGCCGTGAGTTCCTTTTCGCCGGCCTCGCCGCGCGAGGCCTTGTCGACCAGGGTGCGCGCGATCTGTTCGGCCTTGGCGATCTCCTTCCTGTCACGCAGCGTGCCGGCGTCGCCATAGGCGGCCCAGAAGGAGGCCGTCGCCAGCGCCTTCGACCATTCGGCCTGACGCGTCGGCGCCATGGCCGAGGCACGCGAGAGAAGGTCGCGGGCTTCTGCGAAGTGCTCGCCGCGCAGCTGGGCAATGCCCAGTGCCGCGACCAGGTCGGGATTCGCGCTGTCGGTCTTGAGCAGCGCTTCGATCCGGCGGGCCGCTTCGTCGGGCGACGCCGAGGTATCGAGGATCTGGTAGGCGTCGGCGATGCGCTGCGATGCCGGATCGAGCCTGGGTTTGAGGCTGTCGGCCAGCTTCTGCTTCACGGCATCGTCGTTGGCAAAGCGCTGCAGGTAGGCGTCGTACAACGGCTTGTCGTCGGGCGTGGCGGTCAACCAGAGCAGCGCCTCGCGCTGGGCGCGGTGCGCCTGCTGGCCTGCGGTCGGATCTCCGGTCAGGGCTCCGAGCAGCACGATGCCTTCGCGGCGCGTCTCGGGGCTGTAGGTCAGGGTGCGGGCATAGGCGAGGCGAATGCGTATGTCGGCATTCGGCCTGTCCGCGAGGAGCTTGAGTTGGCGGCGGGCCTCTTCGGCACCGCCCTGGGTGCCGGCCAGGGTCTCGTAGAACTCGACGGCCAGCGCCTGCGGCGGCCGCGCGCCATTGAATGCCTGTCGGTAGGTCGCGATGGCCTGGTCGTACTGCTTGGCCTCGACCAGCCGGCGCGCCTCGGTGAGCAGGGTCTCGTTCGGCGGGCCGAAGGCGAGCGTATGCTCGAGTTCTCCGATCCGCGGATCGGCCGGACTGACCTTCTTGAGCTGGGCGATGGTCACCCGCGCGGCATCGAGATCCTGCATCTGGATCTGCATTTCGCCGATCTGGAACAGGGCGTCCGCGTTGCCGGGCTGGCTGTCGAGGATCTTTCGCAGCGCCTCGATCGCGAGATCGGGCCGGCCGCGCAGCCTGGACTGGTTGGCCTGCTGGAACAGCCGGTCGTACGCGGTCTCGACAGACGGCGCCGTCGCGGTCGCCTGCGGCTGGGCCGCGAGCGGTGCGGCCATCAGGCCGAGGAAGACGGAGGCCAACAGGGCAGTGCGCGAAATCATCGGAATTACCGGGAGCGAATGGCTTGAGGAGATGGGGCGACGCGGCCTTCGCCGCGCGCGAGAAGCCTGCGGGCGCGCGACAGGGCGAGAGTCCGGATCGGCAGTGCGAAAAGGGGCAGGCAGGCAAGCGCCGCGACGAAGACGATCAGCCCGAGGGAACGCGCCAGCCACTGGATGCGCTGCCACAGCGGCAGCGATCCGACGGTGTGCCGCCGTCCGGAATTGTAGGACTCCGCCTTGGTGCCGCTGGAGAGATAGAGATCGCCGGTGATCGACAGCCGCTTGCGCGGATCGCCGAGCCGACGCGTCAGTTCCGGCAACTGTGCCGGATCGGTCGCGGCGAGGACCACGGCCACGCGGTCGGCGTTCATCGGCGAGGTGAAGGTCGCGAGGGAAGACAAGGACTGGTTCGCGTTCGACTTGAGGAAGCCGCGCGCACCGGCAATGTCGGGTCGTGGGCCGAGAGCCTCGCTGCCGAACGGATGAAGCAGGCGAAGGACAATGCCGGTCCAGTCCGGAGCGGTGTCCGAAAGCGGATTGTACCGTTCCCACTTGCGCAGCAGCGGCTGGCCCGCCGGCGTGCCGAGCACGATCACGTGCCGGTCGGCCGCCTGCTGGACATTCTCGGCCGTGATCACGACGTGGCGCGTGGCCGGCAGGCCGGTCGAGCGTCCCAGGATCGCCAGCAGCTCGAGCAGCGACTGGACTTCCTCCGCGGCCGGCTGGTTCGAGACGACGAAAGCGGTGTCCGCCAGGTCGGCCAGGCGCGTGAAGGGAAATCCCGCACGCGCGAAGAGCGAGAGGTCGGGAAGCCTGGTGAAATGCGCGGCATTGCCGAAGTCGATGGTGGAGTCGGGATCGATTCCGGTGCCGGTGCTCCAGTCGAGATGGCTGCAGTCGGCGGCGGCGTTCGCACGCAGGTCGAAGCGGAATGCGAGGCGGTTGTCGCCTTCGAGTCGTCCGGCTGGCAGCAGCGTCTTTGCGACCCGGTCGTCGACGGTGCCCGGAAAGAAGTATTCGCGCAGTCGAGACAGGACCTTCAGACGCGGCGCGATCGGGGCTTCGTCGATGTCCTTGCGATTAAGATCGATGGCCACGCGGGAGTTTGCGGCGTCGATCCAGGAATCCGCATCGCGCCGGATGCGGAGATTGAGCATGCCGCCGCCGCGGGAGCCGAAATAGAGATCCGGCGCGGTGGCAAAGGGAACGGCGATGCTGTCCTGCAAGGCGATGCCGCTCAGCGTATCGGTCGGCACGATGTCGCCGAGGCGGACGGGCCTGTCGGTAGGCAACCAGCGCGGCGCATCGTAGGGCAGGCGTGGAGCGGGAAGCAGCTCGTTCAATTCCGCGCTGCCGGCAGTGGGGTGCTCTGCCTGCAACGCCAGCGTCGCTGCTGCCGTCCGGAGCTCTTCGGAATTTTCTCCGACCACGATGAGGAGCTTGCTGTCGAGCCGGGCGGGGTTGGTCACCAGGGCGACGCGCGGGCCCGTCCCGGGGACGCTCGCGACACCGTCGGGATACCGGCCGCCGCTCACGAGCACGACGGCGTTCGTCGCCGGCAGGTCGGAGAAACTCACCGGCGCACGGAAGGACTTGTCGCCGCCGATCGTGCCGAGCCATGCCGCGATGGTGCCGGCGGCCTGGAGCGTGTCGGTGTCCGGCTGCTCCGGCAGGACGAAGGGTACGGTCGCGCCGAGCGGATCGCTGGGATCGACGAACGGCCGCGGCAGGATCGCGAGGTCGTCGGCAATCGGCAGCCGCGTCGAACTCAGGAATATGGAGGAAGCCGGCTCGATCCGGATCCACGAGCCGCCGTCCGCCGCAACCTTGCAGGCGTCCGCCGTCTTGCCCCTGGCCGAATAGGCGAAGCGGAGGCGATTGTCGGTGCGCAGCAGGCCGGGAGCGAGGCTGATGTCGGCGCGAGGGCGCGCGCCCTTGCTGCGGCCGAGCGGCAATGTGGCGACGCGCTCTTCGTTCAGAAAGACCGAGAGTTCGCCCTCTTCCCGGGCAACCGACGCCGAATGGCTGATCACCAGATTGAGTCGAGACGCCACGATCGCGTCGTCGCGACGCACGGTGAAGACAAGGCCGGCGGACCAGAGCGATCCCTGGAGCAGGATGCCGTCGGGGCGGCCGACATCGGGCAGGCGCACGATCTGCTGCCGGGTGCTTGCGGGGTCGACTGCGAACGTCGAACGCTCACCTCCGGCACCGGTCTGGACTTGCGGCGCCGGCGCCGGGAGGCTGGTGTCGGCCGTGGACGTGACGGCCGGCACGGAGCCGCCCCTTAGGAAGTACATCGGCGTTCCCGAAGCGGCATCGGAGGTCTGCGCGCGGGCGAGCGAAATGCAGCCGATCAGGACCGCCGACGCAATCAGCGTGGCTCGAACGTGCGGGTTCATGCGGCACTCCCTTGCTGAAGGGAGGTCGCGCCGGTTCTCGCCCGGCGGGCCAACGCGCCGAGACTGCCGATGGCTGCCGACAGGTCGAACAGCGAACGCCGGATGGTGTCGTTCTCGCGGTTGGTCCAGCCCAGCCAGGCATCGGCACGACCAAAGGCGGCATTGACGATCGTGCGCTGGTCTCCGATCGACTTCGCGTCGAAGGCGAGGCGGACCTGCCGGCCGTTCATGCCGGCGATGCGGGCTGGCACGGCGGCGTCGAGCTGGTCGAAATGGACCAGGACGTCCGCATCGCGCGACAGATCGTCGATGCCGTCGTCGAGCTTCAGCGAGGCGCCGCCCAGCGACATGTTTTCGGTCTGGCCCATCGCCGACTTCAGGCCGTCGAAATAGAGGGTGATCGGCTGGCGGACGCTGATCCGCGGGGTCGAGCGCAGCTGACGGCGTTCGCGGCCGACGGCCAGGGCCGCGCTGACTGTGAACAGGCTGTAGATGCACCAGAACAGGTTCATCGCGATCACGCTCGCGTCACCCGGGAACAGTTCGGTGAAGAAGAATCGCCAGAAGCCGACACCGATCGTGCCCACCAGGACGAGGGCGAGGATCAGGAGTGGCCGCATCGTGCGGCCGTCGTAGATCTCTCGTTCGATGATGCCGCCCTTGTCGGTGACGTTGAACTTGCCGGCTTTCGGATTGACCAGCGCCAGCAGCGTCGGCGCCATGATGTGGAACAGCAGGACGTTGTCGTAGATCTCTCCCCAGAAGGAGTAGCGGAGCCGGCCGTAGAGGCGCGATTGCGTGCCGAGCGTGTGGAACAGCTGCGGGCCGGCATAGGCCATGACCATCAGCGCGCTGGCGACAATGATGTTCTGCGACGTCAGCAGGTAGGCGATCGGCGCGGTGAGGAAGACGAAGCGCGGGACCGGAAAGAGGAAGTACATCATCGCATTGAGGTAACAAATGCGCTGTCCGATGCTCAGGCCGCGACCCAGGAGAGGATTGTCGATACGGAAGATCTGGATCATGCCGCGCGCCCACCGCATGCGTTGGCCGATATGGACGTTCAGGCGTTCGGTCGCGAGGCCGGCCGCCAGCGGCCAGCGCAGATAGGCTGTGTTCCAGCCCAGGCGCTGCATGCGCAGCGCCGTGTGCGCGTCTTCGGTCACCGTCTCGTGCGCGATGCCACCTACCTGCTCGAGCGCGGTGCGGCGAATGACGGCGCACGATCCGCAGAAGAAGGCGGCGTTCCAGAAATCGTTGCCGGGCTGGATCAGTCCGTAGAAGAGCTGCCCTTCGTTCGGAACGCGGCCATACGTTCCGAGGTTCCGTTCGAACGGATCGGGCGAATAGAAGTGATGCGGCGTCTGCAGCATGCCGAGCTTGGCGTCGCGCAGGAACCAGCCCACCGTCATCTGGAGGAAGGCGCGAGTCGGGACGTGGTCGCAGTCGAAGATGGCGACCAGTTCGCCCGTCGTCTTGCCGAGCGCGTGATTGAGGTTGCCGGCCTTGGCGTGCTTGTTGTCGGGCCGGATCATGTACTGGCACCCGGCCTCGCGCGCGAACTTCGCGAATTCAGGGCGCCGGCCGTCATCGAGGATGAAGACGCGGAACCTGTCGGCCGGATAGTCCATGGAAAGCGCGGCCAGCACCGTGGGCCGAACGACGTCCAGGCTCTCATTGTAGGTCGGAATGTAGACATCGACCGTCGGCCACGTGGCCGGGTCGGCGGGCATTTCCGCGGGCTTGCGGTCGAGCGGCCAGATGACCTGGAAGTAGCCGATGATCAGTACGATCCAGGCGTAGCACTCGGCGGCGAAAAGCCCGTATCCAAATACGGCATCGAACGGATCGGTGAAGCCCAGGGTTTCTGTCGCCCGCCACCACAGATAGCGGCTCGAGATCGTGGCCGAGAGAGCGATGAGGGCGAGCGTCATGGCCCGGCCCTTGATGCGATTCAGCAGAAGGAAAAGCAGTGCCGTGAACAGGCCGAACGCCGCCTGCATCTCGAGGCTGAACGGCGTGATGACGACAATCGCCGCCAGTGCCAGGCCGAGCAGGGAAAGCGCGGCAAGGCCGACCTTGCCCAATGTTCCCGAGGCAGGATCAAGCGGCATCGTGCATCTCCGGAGCCGACGCGTCGACGACGGCGGCAATGGCTTGAGCGAGCGCGCGGACCTCGAAGGCGGCCCGGCTTGCCGGCGCGTGATCGGCGACAGGTTGCTGGTGTGCCAACGCCGCTTCGAAGTGGTCGTCGTGACGGACGCGAGCCAGCAGGCGGCTGCCGAAATGCGCCTGGATCAGGTTCGAGGTCTCGACGAGCTGCCGTCGCCGGGGATCGATCATGTTGAGTACCAGCGTGGCGGCTTCACCGGTGGCGGACCGGCCGAACTGTCCGGACTCGATCTCCGGCAGTAGAGGCAGGCTCGCGGCGTCGGCTTGAAGCACGGCGATTGCGAGGGCGTTCGACCGGAGGGCCTGGTCGAGGAAGGGCGAATGTCCGGCGGGCGTGTCGACCACGATCGAGAAGTCTTCTTCGAGGAACGGCGCCACCGTCCGCGCCAGCCAGTCCGTCTCTCCGGCAAGATGGTCGCGGACCGTCGTCTGCCCGGCTGCGTTCGTCGCGCCGAATGGCAGCATCAGGAGGTTCGTCGAGACCGGAACAATGTTGTCGCGAAGCGCCTGCCCGGCGAGCGTGGCGCGCGCCCAGCCGCGACCGTCGGCGAGAGGAATGCCGAACGGCAGGCGCAACCCGTTCTGCGGGTCGAGGTCGATCGCGAGCACGCGTCGGCCCTCCCGGGCCCACGCGGAGGCGACGTTGGCGGCGAGCGTCGTGCGTCCCACGCCGCCCTTGGGCGAGCAGAACGTGATGATCGGGTCACTCACTTGTCGAGCCTCTTGAAGAGGCCTTGCAGACCGTCGACCGACGGTTCGTTCGGCCGCTGGCGCGCCGGCGCCTCGAGAACGCGAATCAGATCGGCGAGCGACCGACGACCGGCGCCGGCCTCGCGAGTCGCCTGTCGCCTGCTCGTCGCTGGAGCCGCGGAAGACCCCAGGGACAAGCCGGGAGCAACTTCGGGACACGAAGGCGCGAGAGGGACGGCGGCGGCAGGAGTCGGCGCCTTGGGGGTGCCGAACACTGCGTTCGCCAGAGTCGAACTGCCGTTTTGGCCTGCCGACGAGAAGGATTGGTAGCTGGACGACCGAGTGCCAGTTGCTGACAGCAACTGGATGACATCGTCATTCGTAGGGTTTGCCATGGTCTGCTCTGAGCCTCTTCCATGGCGACCTTTGGCAAGGCATGTGCCAGGAACTTAAGTCATTGTAAAATAGACCTTTTTCATGTTTTGCAGATTGTGTGCATTTCAATTTACCGGCGCAAATTGCGAATCGTCGAAGGAATGACCTCGATGAGCGGTCCGCATTTTGCAGATTGCAAAAGCCAGCCATTGCAGGGGCCGTGCTAGCCTGCTTCGAAATCGATCCCTGTCAGACTTCTCCATCAATGGAATTGGGAACGGCGCCATGACTGCTGCCGCCTTCATCCGCACCGGCCGCCGCGCCCAGCAGATGCGCGTCGTGCCGGCCGAGACCCTGAAGCGGCTCTATGCCCGCTCCGACCGCGCCGGCCTGGTGCAGACCGCGGCGCATCTCGCCCTGCTGGTCGCCGGCGGCTGGATGGTGTGGCACGCCCGCGGCACTTGGTGGATCATCCCCGCCGTGCTGGCGCAGGCGGTGTTCGTCAATTCGCTGTTCGGCGCCATGCACGAGAGCGTGCATTACGGCTCGTTCCGGACGCGCTGGGCGGCCGACCTGCTCGCCTTCTTCTCCGGCGCCGCGATCCTCAACAATGCAGGCTTCTACCGGCACTATCACATGGCGCATCACCGCTACACCCAGGACCCCGCGCGCGATCCCGAGCTGCTGAGCTCGACCGTGCCGACCAACTGGCGGCAGTACCTGCTGCGAGTCAGCGCGCTGCCGTTCCTGGCGCTGCGCGCCCGCGACATCCTGCTGTTTCCGTTTGGCTATCAAGCTGGTGTCGACTACATCCATCCCAAGGCCTGGCCGGAAGTGCGGCGCTGGGGCCGCTGGCTGCTCGCGCTCTATGTCGTGCTGATCGCAGGCTCGATCGCCTTGCAGACCACGATCGTGCTGTGGACCTGGTTCATCCCGCTGCTGGTCGGCCTGCCGCTGCTGCGGCTCTACCTGCTGGCCGAGCACACGCTGTGTCCGAATTCCGACGACGGCTTCGCCAACACCCGCACCACCACCAGCACCGCCCTGCTGCGCTTCCTGATGTGGAACCTGCCCTACCACGCCGAGCACCATCTCTTTCCCAACATCGCCTTCCATCACCTGCCCGAGGCGCACCGCCATCTGCGTCCGCATCTGAAGTTCGTGGCCGGCTCCTACGTCGCCACCCATCGCGAGATCATCAAATCCTTCACTCCTCTCCCCCGCTAGGGGGAGAGGTGGGGAGAGGGGGCGACGCGCAGTGCCTGTAACCCCCTCACCTGACCTCTCCCCCTGTCGGGGGAGAGGAAAAAGAATTGAGGAGTTGTCGCTTTGAAAACATCCGAAGCCACCTTCGAGTGCGGCGCCGTCCAGCTGCAGCGCGGCGGCACGCTGCACAACGCCAAGATCGTCTACAAGACCTTCGGCACGCTGAGCCCGGCGCGCGACAACGTCATCGTCTATCCGACCTCGTACGGAGCGCATCACACCGACATCGAATGGCTGGTCGACGTCAACCACTGCCTCGACCCCAGCCGCTACTTCATCGTCATTCCCAACATGTTCACCAACGGGCTGTCGACCTCGCCGTCGAACTACGATTGTGGTCCTGGGGGCGAATTTCCCGAGGTGACGACCTACGACAACGTCGTCCAGCAGCGCCGCCTGATGAACGAGGTCTTCGGCGTCGAGCGGGTAAAAATGGTCTATGGCTGGTCGATGGGCGCGCAGCAGGCCTATCACTGGGCCGCCCTGTTCGGCGCCTCGGTCGAGCGCATCGTGGTCAATTGCGGCTCGGCGAAGACCGCCCCGCACAATTTCGTCTTCCTCGAAGGCGTGCGCACGGCCGTTCAGAACGCCCGCACGCCGCAGGAGGGCTTGAAGGCGATGGGCCGCATCTATGCCGGCTGGGCGCTCAGCCAGACCTTCTATCGCCGCGAGATGTGGCGCGGCCTGGGCTTCGCCAGCCTCGAGGATTTCCTGGTGCGCTCGTGGGAGGCCAACTTCCTGCGCCGCGACGCGCGCGACCTGATGGCCCAGCTCTGGACCTGGCAGCACGCCGACATCTCGGCAAACGATCTCTACCGCGGCGACCTCGCCATGGCGCTCAGCGGCATCCAGGCCGGGGTGCTGCTGATGCCGTCGGCGACCGACCTCTATTTCCAGACCGACGACAATCGCGCCGAGCTGCCGCACCTGCGGCGCGCCCGGCTGATCGAGATCCCGTCGGTCTGGGGCCACCGCGCCGGCAACCCGCGCGACAGCCGGATGGACGCCGCGTTCGTCGACGGGCAGGTGGAGGCGTTGCTCGCGTCATGACCTCCTCCCCATTCATCTTTATTGCTGGGAGTGCGCCACTCCGTGGCGCTCATGGCCTGTCGATGTACGGAGGAAGAGCGGCACAGAGTGCCGCGCTCCCAGCATGACCCTCCACCTCCCCCGCGCCGTCCTGCGCCGCATCTCCTTCCTGCGGCGCAACCGCTGCAGCGTGCTGGTGTTCGCACTGTGCGTGATGATCGTGATCAGTCCGCTGATGTCGGCGTCGCGCACCGGCGGCCTGCTGCTCGTGCTGGTGCTGCTCGGCCTGCTGGTGCTCGCGACCTGGGCGCTGCGCGTCGGCCGGCGCACCTTCTGGACGGCGATGACCCTGGCGGTGGCGACCGGCGCCCTGGTCGTGGCCCATCGCGCCGCGGGCTACGCGCTGATGCCGGTCGTCCAGGCCATGTCGGCGCTCTACATGGGCGCGGTGACGATCCTGGTGCTGCGCTACGTGCTCGACTACCACCTGATCACGACCGACAAGGTGTTCGGCGCGGTCGCCGCCTACATCCTGATTGCCTTCTCGTTCGCCAGCCTGTTCGGGCTGCTGCTCGCCTTCGAGCCCGGGGCCTTCCATGTCGCCACGGTCAACGACCCCGACGGGCGGCTGAGCTGGGCGGACATGATGTACTTCTCCTTCACCGTGCTGACCTCGACCGGCTTCGGCGAGATCACGCCGGTCACCGGCCTGGCGCGCAGCCTGATCGTGATCGAGCAGGTGCTGGGCGTGATGTACGTCGCCTTCCTGGTGGCGCGGCTGGCCAACCTGTACGGCCATCACAGCCGGCGCTGACCTGATGCCCGCCACTCTCCCTCGCCCGCGCGCCGCCGAATGGATCGCCCGTCTGGCGCTGCTGCTGGGTGCCGCGGTCGTCTCGCTGCTGGCGCTGGAGCTCGCGCTGCGCGCCTGGCACGGCCGCGCTGCGCTCCTCGACTGGCACAACGAGTTCCTGCCGGCGTCGCGTGCGGCCGCAGGCGCGTCCGGGGGTGCGGCCGAGAGCGACAGCGGGCGGTTCATGCGCGATCCGCTGCTGGGCTACGTCATGCGCCCGAACTTCGTCTCGCCCTCGGCGACGCACGACGCCGCGGGTTTCCGGGTCGTGCCGGGCGCGCTGACCCCGGGCGGGCCGCCCCTGGAAAGGCCACCGATCCTGGTCGTCGGCGATTCCTTCGCCTATGGCGACGACGTCGGCGACGACGGCGCCTGGCCCGCGCTGCTGCAGCCCCTGATCGGGCGCCGCGTGCTGAACGCCGGCGTGGTCGCCTACGGCCTCGACCAGTCGATCCTGCGGCTCGAACGGCTGGCGCCCGAGTGGCGTCCCGCGCTCGCGATCCTGAGCTTCATTCCCCACGACGTGCGCCGTCTCGAGATGAGCCGCGGCTGGGGCGCCGGCAAGCCCTACTTCGTGCTCGAGGGCGGCGCGCTGCAGTTGCGCAACACGCCGGTGCCGCCCGACCCGCCGCGCCGCGCCGACGTCTCGCTGTGGCACCGCCTGCTCGGCTGGTCGTATCTGCTGCACGCGGTGGAGGTGCGCGTGCTGGAGGATCGTCACGAATGGATCGGCGATTCGGTGCGCGCCCTGCCGCGCGGCAGCGGCGAGAAGCTGGTGTGTCCGCTGATGGCGAGGGCCGGCCGGCTGGGCGTGCCGGTCCTGGTGGTGGCGCAATACGAGCCGCGCGGCTGGCAGAGCGCCGCCTACGGTCGCGAGCAGCGCCGCGTGGCGGAGCTGGTGCTGGCCTGCGCCCGCGCCGCGGGCCTGGCCACGCTCGACCTCCATGCCGAGACCGATCGCGCGGTTCGTGCCGAGGGGTACGAGGCGATCTTCTACGGCTATCACCACACCGCGCGGGGCAATCGCATCGCGGCCGAGGCGATCGCCGCCGACCTGCGCCGCCTCGAATGGCCGCCGGCGCCTTGAAGGAGGCGGCGGAAGCCCCGAAGATATCGACATGCCCGACAGCCATATCCCCCGCGACGGCCTCGTCATCGTCGCCAAGCGCGAGTGCCACACCTGCGTCATGGTCGAGCCGGTGATGCGCGCCCTCGATCGAGCCGGCCCGCTGACCGTGTTCACCCAGGACGATCCGGCCTTCCCGTCGGGCGTGAAGAACGTGATCGACGATCTTTCGCTCGAGCAGTCCTTTCACCTGAAGGTCGAGACCGTGCCGACGCTGATCCGCTACCGGGGCGGCCGGGAAGTCGAGCGCACGATCGGCTGGGATCGCGCCGAATGGCTGCGCGTCGCCGGCGACGCCGCGAAAGTCGACGGCCTGCCGGCGTGGCAGCCGGGCTGCGGCTCCAAGAGCGTCGAGCCCGGCGTGCAGGAGGCGCTGATCGCGCGCTACGGCGAGACCGGCCTGAAGGCGCGCCAGGTCGCGGTCGGCAACTGGGACGATCCGTGGGAGGCCTGCTTCGAGCGCGGCTGGAGTGACGGCCTGCCCGTCGTGCCGCCGACCGACGAGCGCATCCTGCGCATGCTGGGCGGCACCGAGCGCAAGCCGGACGAGATCGTCGGGTCGATCCCGCCCAACCTGTCGCCGTGCACGGTCGAGAAGGTCGCGATCAACGCGGTGATGGCGGGCTGCAAGCCGGAATACATGCCGGTCGTGCTGGGCGTGCTCGAGGCGGCGCTCGATCCGCTGTTCACGATGCACGGCCTGCTCTGCACCACGCACTTCTCCGGGCCGCTGGTGATCATCAACGGGCCGATCGCCCGGACGATCGGCATGAACTCCGGCGTCAACGCGCTGGGCCAGGGCAACCGCGCCAACGCTACCATCGGCCGGGCTCTGCAATTGATTGTGCGCAACGTGGGCGGCGGCCTGCCCGGCGCGATCGATCGCGCCACCCTGGGCAATCCCGGCAAGTACACTTTCTGCTTCGCCGAGGACGAGAGCGATCCTGAGTGGGAGTCGCTCGCCGAGCGCCGCGGCATCGCGCGCGGCAAGAACGCCGTGACGCTGTTCCACGGCGAGGGCGTGCACGGCTTCATCGACCAGAAGTCGCGGACTCCGGAGGAGCTGACGCGCTCGCTGGCGATGGGCCTGTTCGGCGTCGGCCACCCCAAGCTCTGCGACGCGGGCAACGCCGTTCTGGTGCTGACGCCCGAGCACTACAAGATTTTTAGGGACGGCGGCTGGAACCGGCGGAAGATCGAAGAGGAGCTGCACCAGGCGCTGAAGCGGCCGGGCAAGGACCTGGTCTGGGGCGCGGGTGGCGTCGGCGAGGGGCTTCCGCCCAAGTACGCCGACCAGATCATCGACAAGTTCCAGCCGATGCCTGACGGCGTGCTGATCGTTCGCGCCGGTGGACCGGCCGGGCTTTTCTCCGCCATCATCGGCGGCTGGCCCGGCCAGCGGGTCGCCACCGAATGTCAGGCTGTAACGCGTGAGATCAAGTAAGGAGATTCCGTGATGGCTGAAGGACTGAAACTCCGCGATCCCACCGCCGAAAGTTCGCCGACACGGCGGGCCCGGTTGACGCCGCCCTCCTCGCTCGACGGCAAGACCGTGGCGCTGATGGATATCGGCAAGTCGCGCGGCAAGGAATTCATCGATCGCCTCGAAGGCCACTTCAAGAAGGCCGGCGTGAAGACCAAGCGCTACGCCAAGCCGACCAACACCAAGGTCGCGCCGCTCGCGGTGATGCAGCAGATCGCGGCGGAGGCGCAACTCGCCGTCATTGCCCTATCGGATTGAGGCTCTTGCACATCGTGCAGTCTGCACGACCTTTATAATCTCGATACCCGCGGTCTTCCCGGCGTGAACATCGTCACCACCGAGTTCGCCGAGGGCGTCACCGCGCAGTCCGACTCGCTGGGCTTCGAGCCCGCGGTCGTCTTCGTGCCGCATCCGATTCAGAACAGGACGACGGCGGAGATCGAGGCCATCGCCGACGCGGCGTTTGCCAACGTAATGAAGGCTTTGACCTCGGCATGAAGCTGGGAGCGCGCCACCGTAGGCGAAGCACTGGGTTCGCCAGAGTGGAGCTCATAGGGTCCTGCAACAACATGAAAGAGCGGCACGGAGTGCCGCGCTCCCAGCAATGAAACTCCTCCTCTCCGCCCACGCCCTGCGTACCTGGGGCAAGCGAATCGAAGAGGCCGCTTCCGGAAGCGGCCTCTCTTTCGTCACGGCCGAGGACGCACTCGCGGCGGACGGCCCGTGCGACGCCGACATCGCCTTCATGACCCGCGAGGTCACGGGCAAGTCGAGTCCGGGCAATCCGACGCCCGAGCTCAAGGGCTTCGACGCCGTGGTGCGCAAAGCGCCCGGGCTGAAATGGCTGCAGATCCATCCCGCCGGCGCCGAGCGGCCGATCTACAAGGAGCTGCGGGCGCGCGGCGTGAAGGTGACGACCGCCTCGGGCGCCACCTCGGTCACGGTGGCGCACTCGACGGTCGGCGCGCTGATTGCGGTCAACCGCCGCTTTCCGCTGCTCGCCGACGCCCAGCGCCGCCATGCCTGGGAGCCGCGGCTGGGCGAGCGCTCGCCGCGCGACCTGAAGGGCCAGACGGCGGTGATCGTCGGCCTCGGCCCGATCGGCCGGAACATCGCCGCGCTGCTGAAAGTATTCGGGCTCAGGACGATCGGCGTGCATCGCAGCTCGACGCCGGTCGAGCCGTGCGACCGCACCATCGCCTACGACAATCTCCCGAGCGTGCTGCCGCAGGCCGACTGGCTGATCCTGTGCTGTCCCGCCTCGCCGCAGACGCGCGGGCTGGCCAATGCCAAGGTCTTCGCCGCGATGCCCGACGGCAGCCACTTCATCAACGTCTCGCGCGGCGAGGTCGCGGTCGAGGCCGATGTGATCGCGGCCCTGCAGTCCGGGAAGCTGGCCGGCGCCTATCTCGACGTGTTCGAAAAGGAGCCGCTCGATCCGGCATCGCCGCTGTGGGACCTGCCCAACGTGCTGGTCTCGCCGCACACCGCCAGCCACTCGCTCGGCCAGAACGAGGCGATCTTCGAGATCTTCCTCGAAAACCTCGCCCGCTTCCGCGCGGCGCAGAGCCTCCGCAATGACGTCGACGCTCTGCACTAGCAGAGCGTCGGGCGGCGTGTAGCGCTGCAGGGAGCTGGCGCGCCTGTGAAGGCGCGTTAGCGACCGAAGCGCGGGCGCCGCACAGTGCAGAACGGATCGAGGAGTTGAAACCTACTCCTTCGGCGGCTGCACCGGCGCCACGACCTGCTGCTGCGGCTTGTCTTCGACGGGCGCCGGCGGCGCAGTGGCCGGCTCGGGGGTTGGCGCAGTTGGCGCACCCGCCTCGGTCTTCTGATCGGCGTCGGCCTTGGCCGGTTCCTCGGTTGGCGGATCGGGGGGCAAGTTGTCGGCCGGCGGATCGGCGCCGACCTCGCTGGGCGCCGCCGGCTCCGGGCGTGGCGGCGCGGGTTCGGCGCGGGGCTTCAGCGAAGCCGGCAGGAAGGCGTCGACCGCGGCGGCGGTGGCGGCCGGATCCTCCTCCATCGGGTTGTGGCCGAGCTTCTCGAACAAGGCGAGCTTGGCGCCCTTGATGTTGTGCTGGAAGCGGAAGCCGTCGGCCGGCGGCACCCAGCGGTCCTTGGCGCCCCACAGGATGAGGGTCGGCACGTCGAGCCGCTTCAGCACCGAGGGATCGAGCGGCTCCTGGGTGCGGGCGCGCAGCAGCGTGGCGTGGCGGTTGCCGGGGAAGCGCTGCAGCTCGGCGTAGCGGGTGACGCGCTCGGGCGTCGCCATCGCGGGATCGGCATAGACCTCGGCGAGCGAGCGCTTCACCAGGAACTCCGGCTTGAACCAGATGCCGAGGTCGCCGATCACCGGCAGGCGGGCGAGCCGGGTCGGTAGCGGCGCGCCGCCGCCGTCGCGCGGGAAGCCCGCGGCATCGAGCAGGACCAGATAGCTCACCCGGTCGGGCCGCGTCGCGGCGAAGCGCCAGGCCACGGCACCGCCCATCGAATGGCCGACCACCGCGAAGCGGTCGAGATTGAGCGTGTCGGCCAGCACCTCGATGAAGTCGGCATAGGCCTCGACCGTGTACTCCTCGCGCGGCCAGGCGCCGGTCAGGCCGTGGCCCGGCAGGTCGACGCTGATCAGGCGCGCCCGGTCCTTGAGCCGGTCGACCCAGCTCTCCCACATGTGGAGCGAACCCATCGAGCCGTGGATCAGCACGATCGGAATGCCGTCGCGCTTGCCTTCGTCGCGCACGTGAGCGCGCGCGCCGCCGATGTCGATGAACTGCGAGTTCGCGTTGGCGTAGCGGCTTGTCAGATAGTCGGGCGGCAGGCTGGGCGCGTAGGCCCACAGCAGCACGCCCATCGCCAAGCCGGCCAGCACCAGCAGGATCGCGGGCCAGCGCCGGGGCGCCGCTTCAGCTTGTCGGCGGCGCGGCGGCATCGGTCGGCGGGTTCGGGCTCTCGGGAGCGGGACCCTCTTGTGTCGGGGCGGGCTTCAAGATGGAAGCGATCTTATCAAGATCGCGCAGCCGAAGCTCGGGCACCGGCTGCGGATCGATGATTTTTTCCTCGATCAGCCGGGCGAGGAGGGTGCGGTTGAGATCGTTGGCGACGACCTGGCGGTCCTCGAGCTGGCCCACGAACACGTACAGTTCGAAATCGAGACCGTCCGGCTTGACCCGGGTGAAGCGCACGATCGGCATCGGCACCCTGAGCACCCGCGGGTTGCCGAGCGCGGTCTCGCGCAGGATGCCCTCGAGCTTCGGCACGTCGGTGCCGAGCCCGACCGTGAGCTGGATGTCGATGCGGCTCGAGGTGTCGGAATAGGTCCGGTTGATCACCGGATTCTGCAGGAAGATGCTGTTGGGCACGATCACGCTGGTGCGCTGGAAGGTCTCGATCTCCGTGGCGCGGATGTTGATGTGGCGCACGAAGCCTTCATGGCCGCTGACGGAAACCCAGTCGCCCGCCTTGATCGGCCGCTCGACCAGCAGGATGACGCCGGAGATGACGTTGTTGGCGATGTTCTGCAGCCCGAGGCCGATACCGACCGACAGCGCGCCGAGCACGATCGCGAGGTTGGTGAAGTCGATGCCGAGCGCGCCGACGCCCAGCAGGATGGCGAGGATCACGCCGACATAGTTGAGGCCGGCGTCGATCGACTGGCGCAGTGGCAGCGGCGCGTCGACGGTCGGCATCACCCGGTCGCGCACCACGCGGCGGGTCAGCCGGGCGAGCAGCAGCACGACGGCGAAGGCCATGACCGCCGACAGCAGGTTGCCGAACGACAGGGTGACGTTGCCGATCTTCACGCCGTGCAGCAGCTGCTCGAGCGTGCGCTGGATGGCGTCGGTGTCGGCGCCCCACGCCGCCGGCAGCAGCAGCGCCAGCCCCACCACCAGGAAGGCGTCGAACAGCAGCAGCAGGATCGGCTGGCCGCGCAGCTTGGCGTCGTCGGGCAGGCCGAATCTCTTGCGCACCCACAGGCCGCTCGCGGTGTCGGGCGCACCGATCGCCTCCAGCAGATCGGCCATCAGCCGGTGGGCGATGACGGCCAGGCCGATCAGCAGGCAGGTCCAGGCCGTGGCGTTGTTGAGATGCGTGCCGAGTCGCGCATAGCCGAACAGGGCAAGCACGATCGAGCTCAGCACGATCGCGCTCATCAGCACGCGCGCGGTCGCCCACCAGCTGCCGCCGACCAGGTGCGGCAGCTCCGAGCCCTCCGGCCGCTGCGCCTCCCAGGCGCGGTTCGCGAGCGCGGGCAGGGCGAAGACCGCGACCACGATGGTCAGCGCCAGCATGGTGAAGGCCGACAGCGCGTCGTGGTCGGGTCCGCTGGTCAGCGCGAGATGGACGAAGTCGACGGCGAGGCCGTAGGCCATCAGGTGGCGCAGCGCCGCCGACTGGTTGCGCGCGGCGGCGTCGGTGAAGGGCAGCACCCGCCAGGCCGGCCGGTGCGGCGACAAGGTCGTCGCGGTCAGCCCGATCACCAGCAGGAAGGTGATCAGCCGCGCGGTCAGCTCGCCGATCAGAGTGTCGATCGGCGCCGGCGGCTGGCTGGCGAGCAGCAGCTTGCCGATCAGCCACACCGCGAGCACCGGCACCAGCACCAGTCCCAGCCCGTCGATCGCCGCGGCGATGGTGCGATCGCGCGGGCCCGGCTCGGCGAGATCGCCGCGGCCGAAGCGCCGTCGTGCGGCATGGCCGATCCACCACAGCACGATGGTGAGCAGTGCCCACCAGATCAGCCGCGTCAGGTCCTGCTCGCCCGAGCCCAGCGCGTTCAGCCCCTGGGCGCGCCACACGTTCAGGGCGCGCGACAGGCCGGTGATCGCGGCCGAGAATTCCGGCCCGACGCGGCGCCAGGTCTCGGGCGACAGCGGCGACAGGCCGCGATGCAGCAGGGTCTGCAGCATGACCTCGCCGCGGATCTTGGTCAGCCGCTCGAGCAGCTGGTCGGCGCGGGCGATCACCACTTCGCACTGCTTGATGCGGCCCTCGCTGATGCCGGCCTGCTCGGTGAGACGCAGCCGCTCGGCCTTCACCGCCTCGGTCTCGGGCGGCTGGTCGGCCGGGGTCTTGTCGGGCTCGACCTTGGGTTCGAGCGGCGCCAGCAGCTTGCGCGTGTCGGCGAGATCGTTGCGCGCGATCTGGGCGGCGGCCATGGCGGCGGCGCGCACGCCGCCTGCCTCCTCGCGCAGCCCGTCGATCTCGACCGCCAGCACGTCGGCCTGGCCGGCGCGGTCGGCGATGCGGTCGAGCTGGCGCGTCCAGGTCTCGATCAGCTGCGAAAACGGCCGCTGGTTGGTCGTGGTTGCGGGGGTCTGGGCCCAGGCGGATGACAGGGCGGGCGCCAGGACAGGCGAAAGCAGGCCGCAGAGGCTCGCCAGCAGCGCCCCCGTCAGCAAGGGTTGGCAGACCAGACGAAAAAGCCCGCGCATCGTCATTTCCCTAGCATGGCGCAAGGTTGGCCTGAACCCCTCAGCCGAACAGGGGAATTGCCCGCCGGCCTGCTCGCGCGGGCCATGCCAATAGCCCTGAATGACAGGACGTTGACAGCGCCCGGCACTCGCGGAACGTTGGCCGGCGAAAGTGGTGTAACGGGAGGATATTTCATGGCTGGCGGGCAGGGCGCGGTGGGTGAGGTGCGGGTCATGCCAGACCGGCTTCATGCCTTTACGATGGCGATCTGCCGGGCCGATGGCAGCTCGGACCAGGAGGCGAAGCTGGTCGCCGACCACCTCGTGCTGGCCAACCTGTTCGGCCACGACAGCCACGGCGTCGGCATGATGCCGCACTACATCCAGAACACCGGCAACGGCGCCTGCGTCCGTAATCATCATGCAAAGATTTCGCGGGATAATGGCGCGGTGATCGTGGTCGACGGCGGTGCCGGATACGGGCAGGTCGTCGCCAAGGAAGCGATGGATATCGGCATCGAGCGCGCCAGGAAGCACGGCGTCTGCGTCGTCGGTCTGAAGAATGCGCACCATATCGGGCGCATCGGCCATTGGGGCGAGCAGTGTGCGCGCGCCGGCATGGTCAGCACGCACTGGGTGAACGTGCACGGCCACAAGTCGCTGGTCGCGCCGTTCGGCGGCGCCGAGCCGCGCTTCACCACCAATCCGTACTGCACGGCCGTGCCGCGCAAGGGCAAGGAGCCGATCGTGCTCGACTTCGCGACCAGCCAGGTCGCGGCGGGCAAGGTGCGCGTCGCCCACAACAAGCAGACGCCGATGGAGCCCGGCCTGCTGATCGATTCGGAAGGCAACGCGACGGCCGATCCCGGCGTGCTCTACAACGCGCCCTACGGCGCCATCCTGCCGTTCGGCCTGCACAAGGGCGGCGGCCTCGCGGTGATCTGCGACCTGCTGGCCGGCGCGCTGACCGGCGGCCGCACGCACAGCCCGCGCACCATCAAGAAGGACGGCCACGACATCATCAACAACATGCTGTCGATCATCATCGATCCGGCGGCGATGGGCGGCACCGAGTTCTTCGAGGACGAGGTCGAGACCTTCATCACGTGGGTGAAGTCGGCCAAGCCGCAGCCCGGCGTGAAGGAAGTGCTGGCGCCCGGCGAGCCCGAGCGAGCGCGCCGCGCCGACCGCGAGAAGAACGGCGTGCCGATCGACACCACGACCTGGCAGCAGCTCGTCGAGGTCGCGCGCAAGGTCCGCCTCAACGACACCGACATCCCCCACACCGTGGCCGCCTAGGCGCACGACAGGAGACCAAACCGATGGCCAAGATGAAGCTCTACTACTCCCCGTCGTCGCCCTACGCGCGCAAGGTCCGGATCGTCGCGATGGAGACCAGGCTCGACAAGAAGATCGAGATGGTGAACGTGGCGCTGACGCCGGTCGCGCCCAACGCCGACGTCGACAAGCACAATCCGGTGGGCAAGATCCCGGCGCTGTCGGTGAAGGGCATCGACCTCTTCGACTCGCCGGTGATCTGCGAGTATCTCGACAACCAGCACAAGGGCCGCCGCCTGTTCCCGCGCAAGGGCCGCGACCGCTGGGTGGCGCTGCGCCTCCAGGCGATGGCCGACGGCCTGCTCGATGCCGCGCTGCTGGCGCGCTACGAGGGCTTCCTGCGTCCCGAGGACAAGCGCTGGCCCGACTGGAGCAAGGGCCAGATGAAGAAGATCGACGGCGTGCTCGACGCGCTCGAGGCCGAGATCCGCACGCTCAAGGGCAAGCCCACCATCGGCACGATCTCGGTGGTCTGCGCGCTGGGCTATCTCGACTTCCGCTTCACCAGCCACGACTGGCGCGGCAAGCGGCCCAAGCTCGCCAAGTGGTTCGCCGCCGCGGCCAAGACGCCGTCGGTCAAGGCCACCGTGCCGCCGCCGAACTGATCGCGCCGTGACGGCCGACGAGATCATTGCCCGCCTCGGGCTGCAACGGCATCCCGAGGGCGGGCATTTTCGCGAGATGTACCGTGCGCCGGATTCGCCGCGCGGCGCGTCGACGGCGATCTACTTCCTGCTGAAGGCGGGCGAACGCTCGCACTGGCATCGCGTCGATGCCGACGAGGTCTGGCATCACTATGCCGGCGCGCCGCTCGAACTGTCGCTGAGCGACGACGGCAAGGCGGTGCGTCACCTGCGCCTCGGCACCGACTTCGAGATCGGCGAGCTGCCGCAGGCCGTCGTGCCGCGCAACGCCTGGCAGGCCGCGCGGTCGCTCGGCCACTGGACGCTGGTCGGCTGCACGGTCGCGCCGGCCTTCCGCTTCGAAGGCTTCGAGCTCGCGCCGCCGGGCTGGCAGCCTTCCTAGGACCGCGGGCTTCCAGCCCGCTCAGGGGCGCGCAGGATGCGCGC
>JBGAIW010000043.1:0-33893 GCA_044225265.1 Reyranella sp. | reverse complement strand
CCCGAACGAAGGCCGCCATTTCTCCCGCGTGATCGATCATTGCTTGATTAATGAATAGTATTCATGAGTATTCGTCAATAATACCGAATTATCGGATCGGGCTTTTCGAATTATGTACTAATCCAACACTCGAGGAGATTTCCATGCGTCCGATCCCGTTTCCCGTCCTGACCGGCGACCACCAGCCCCACATCGTGCGGGCCCATCGCCTTCGCGGCGCCGTCGCGGCCACCCTGGTCCGTGACCTGGTTCGCTGGATATCGGCGGCAGCGCGATAAAAAGAGGCCCATGTCCGGGCCTCTCTGGGCGCAATACGCGCTCTACAACCGGCTCGCCAACGAGACGCTGTACACCGCGTGCGCCGGCTTGAGCGACGCGGAGCGGCGCCGTGATCTCGGTGCCTTCTTCAGGAGTGTGCATGGCACGCTCAATCATTTGCTCCTGGGCGATCGAATCTGGATGACCCGCTTCGAGGGCGGCAGTCATCCCTCGACCGATCTGGGCGCGGTGCAGCACGAGGAATTCGAGGCGCTGCGAGCCGCACGCCGGGAGATGGATGGGCGTATCGAATCGTTCTTTGCCGACCTCCCGCCGGGCTTCCTCGGCCGTGCGCTGCGCTACGAGAACAATTCAGGGTTCGACAGCGAAGATCCCGTCGACGTTCTCCTGCCGCACTTCTTCAATCACCAGACCCATCACCGTGCCCAGGTGCACACGATGCTGTCGCAGCTCGGACGCGATCCGCCGGTCCTCGACTTGCATCGCGTCCTGCGGCCCGATCCCGAGCCGTAGCCTACATCCCGGTCCTGGACACCAGCGCCGGCTCGGCCCGATAGCTATCGGGAAACAGCCGCTTGAGGTTTTCGATTTTCGGCAGATCGTGGATCGCGATGTAGGGCTGCGTCGGATGCAGGGTGAGATAATCCTGGTGATAGCCCTCGGCGGCATAGAACGGCTTGCCACGCTCGATCGTGGTCTCGATCTTCCTGCCGAACAGCCCCGCTGCGTCGAGCTGATCGATATAGGCCTTGGCGAGCCGTGCCTGCTCGTCGTCGCCGGCGAAGATCGTCGAGCGGTATTGGGTGCCGACGTCGGGGCCTTGTCGATTGAGCTCGGTCGGATCGTGCGCGACCGAAAAATAGATCTGCATCAGGGTGCCGAAGCTCACCTTGCGCGGATCGTAGATGATCCGCACCGCTTCGGCGTGACCGGTCGAGCCGCGGCCGACCTTCTCGTATTGTGCCGTCGCCTTGTCGCCGCCGGCATAGCCGGACACCGCGCTGGTCACGCCGTCGACGTGCTGAAACACACCCTGTACGCCCCAGAAGCAACCGCCGGCGAACACCGCCGTGCGCGGCGCGGTTACGGCGGTCGTCTCGTCGGCGGCCGGGGCAGGCAGCCGACGGGCCGTCTCCGCCGAGGTCGGCAGGACTGCCAGGGCGAGCGCAGCGGCGGCCGCCGCGCCCGCAATCAGAAGCCAGGGCATCTTCATGACGTTCACCTCTCCGGCGTGAATGTCGGCGTGTCGAGATCCTTCTTGCGCCACTTGAAGCGCAATTCGGAAAGCGCGGTCGAGATCACGTAGAAGACCGGCGTGAAGAGCAGACCAAACAGGGTCACGCCAAGCATGCCGGCGAACACGGCGGTGCCCAGCGACTGGCGCATCTCGGCGCCGGCGCCGGTGCTCAGCACCAGCGGCACCACGCCCAGGATGAAGGCGAGCGACGTCATGAGGATCGGCCGCAGCCGCGTGCGCGCGGCCGAGATCGCGGCCTCGTGGCGGCTCATGCCGGCCTCATGGGCCTGCTTGGCGAACTCCACGATCAGGATGGCGTTCTTGGCCGCAAGACCGACCAGCACGACCAGGCCGATCTCGACCAGGATGTTGCGGTCCAGCCCGCGCAGATTGACGCCGATCATGGCGGCCAGGATGCACATCGGCACGATCAGGATGACCGCCAGCGGCAGCAGCCAGCTTTCGTACAGCGCCGCCAGCAGCAGGAACACGAACAGCACGGCGAGACCGAACGCCAGGATCGCGGTGTTGCCGGCGAGCTTCTCCTGAAGCGCGATTTCGGTCCATTCGAAGCCGAAGCCCGAGGGCAGGACCTTGGCCGCGAGCCCTTCCATGGCGGCGATGCCCTGGCCCGAGGAGAAGCCGCGCACCAGCGCCACCTGGACCTCGGCCGCGGGATAGAGGTTGTAGCGCGCCACGCGGTAGGGACCCGTGGTGTCGCTGAAGGTCGCGACCGACCCGATCGGCACCATCTCGCCGCTGGTGCTGCGGGTCTTCAGGTTGGCGACATCGCGCACGCTCAGGCGGTAGGGATTGTCGGCCTGCGCGGTGACGCGGTAGGTGCGGCCCAGGATGTTGAAGTCGTTGACGTAGGCCGAGCCCATGTACACCGACAGCGTCTGGAACACGCTGGCGATCGGAACGCCCAGCTGCTCAGCCTTGGTGCGGTCGATCTCCGCCCAGATCTGCGGCGTACGCGTGCTGAAGAGCGTGAAGGCCTGGGTGAGGCCCGGCGTCTGGCCGGCCGCGCCGGCGAGCGCCCAGGTGGCGCCCTCGAGCGCGGGGAGGCCGCGCGCGGCGCGGTCCTGCACATAGCCCTTCAGGCCGCCGCCGGTGCCGATGCCGGGTACCGAAGGCGGTTCGAGCACGAACACGAAGGCCTCGCGCAGGGAGAACATCTTGCCGCGCAGTTCGGCCAGGATCCTGTCCTTCGGAATGTCGGCGCGTTCGGCGAACGGCTTCAGCGGCACGAAGATCACGCCGGTGTTGGGCGCCTGGGTGAAGGTGGCGCCGTCGAAGCCGACGAAAGCGACGGCGTTCTGCACGCCCGGCGTGCCCATGATCAGCTCGGAGGCCTGGCGCACCAGCCGGTCGGCGCGTTCCAGCGTCGAGCCAGGCGGCAACTGCATCGCGGCGATGAAGTAGGAACGGTCGAGCTGCGGGATAAGGCCGGTCGGCGTCTCGGCCAGCCGGTTGTAGGTCAGGAACAGCAGGCCGGCATAGACCGCCAGCGCGACTGCGGTGAAACGGATCGCCCGCGCCGTCAGTCTGCCGTAGCTCTCCGACAGCCACTCGAAACCCTGGTTGAAGCGGTTGAAGAACCAGTTGAGCGGGAACATCAAGCGGTCGCGCAGGGTCGGCTTGGCCGCCTCGACGTGGCTCAGCGCGTGGGTCTTCAGCAGCAGGGCCGCCAGCGCCGGCGAAAGCGTCAGCGACACGAAGGCCGAGATCGCCGTCGAGGCGGCGATGGTGATGGCGAACTGCTTGTAGAACGAACCCTGCAGGCCGGTGATGAAGGCCGTCGGCAGGAACACCGCGACCAGTACCAGCGAGATCGCGATCAGCGCGCCGCCGACCTCGTCCATCGTCTTGTGTGCGGCCTCCTTGGGCGACATGCCCTGCGTCAGGTAACGCTCGACGTTCTCGACCACGACGATGGCATCGTCGACCACGATGCCGATCGCCAGCACCAGGCCGAACAGCGAGAGCGTGTTGAACGAAATGCCGACCGCCGACATCACCGCGAACGAACCGATCAGCGATACCGGGATCGCCAGCAGGGGGATCAGGGCGGCCCGCCAGGTCTGCAGGAACAGGATGACCACGATCACGACGAGGACCAGCGCCTCGAACAGCGTGTGGATCACCGCGTCGACCGAGGCCTGGATGAACTCGGTCGGGTTGTAGACCACGGTGTAGTCGAGGCCGGGCGGGAAATTCCTCTTGAGCTCCTCCATCGCCGCCTTGATGCCGCCGGCGGTGGCGAGCGCGTTGGAGCCGGGGCGCTGGAAGATGCCGAGCGCCGTCGCGGTCTTGTTGTCGAGATAGGCGTTGAGATTGTAGTCCTGCGCACCCAGTTCGATGCGCGCCACGTCGCGCAGGCGAGTCACGGATCCACCCGGCTCGGCGCGCAGCACGATGTTGCCGAACTCCTCCGGCGAGGTGAGACGGCCGAGTGTGTTGACGGTGAGCGTGAAGCCGCCGGGCGAGGAGGCCGGCGCCTGGTTGATCGCGCCGGCGGCGACCTGCAGGTTGGCCGCGCGCATGGCGATCATGACTTCGGTGGCGGTGAGGTTGTGGCTCGCCACCCGCGCCGGATCGAGCCAGACGCGCATCGAGTAGTCGCGCGCGCCGAACACGAGCACGTTGCCGACACCCTCGACGCGGGTCAGCACGTCCTTCACGTAGAGCGTCGCGTAGTTGGAGATGTACTGCTGGTCCCGGCTGCCGTCCGGCGACACCATGTGCACGACCATCATCAGGTCGGGCGACGCCTTGCGGACCACGACGCCCAGGCGTTGCACATCCTCCGGCAGGCGCGGTTGCGCCACGGCCACGCGGTTCTGCACCAGCACCTGCGCCTGGTCGATGTCGACGCCGGGCTTGAAGGTGACGCTCACTGTCAGCAGGCCGTCGCCGGTCGACTGCGACGAGATGTAGAGCATGTCGTCGACGCCGTTCACCTCCTGCTCGATCGGCGTGGCGACGGTCTGTGCGATCACCTCGGCCGAGGCACCGGGATAGGTCGCCTGAATGGTGACCGTCGGCGGCGCGATCTCGGGATACTCCGAGACCGGCAGCCGGAACTGCGCGATGCCGCCCACGATCAGGATGATGAGCGACAGCACCGACGCGAAGATCGGGCGGTCGATGAAGAAGTGGGAAAAGCGCATGGGCGATCCGGGGTCGGACGACGGGAGCGGACTTCGGGAACGGACTTCGGGAATGGACTAGGGCTTGGCGGCGATCTGTGCCTTTTGCGGCACGATCTTGGCGCCGGGGCGGACCATCGGATTGGCGAGCCCGTCGAGCACGACCTTGTCGTCGGCCTTGAGGCCGGAGCGTACGACCCGAAGTCCCTCGTAGATCGGACCCAGGATGACGGGCCGCGCCTGCACGACATTCTCCGGTCCGACCACGAAGACGATCTTGCGCGCCTGATCGGAGACCACCGCCGAGTCCGGAACCAGCACGGCATCGTATTCGCCGCCATAGAGCTGGACGCGACCGAAGACGCCGGGCGTCAGCAGACGGTCCTTGTTCTCGACGATGGCGCGCGTGCGGATCGTGCCCGACCGGGGGCTGAGCACGTTGTCGACGAAGTCGACCTTGCCCTGGCGCTTCCACTCAGTCTCGTCGGCGAGCTTGATCAGCACCGGAATGACCGAGGACCCCGCCTGGCCGCGTGTGCCGGCGAGCGCCAGGCGCTGGTAGCGCAGATGGTCGGCCTCCGACACGTCGAAGGTGAAGTAGATCGGATCGGTGCTGACGATGGTGGCGAGCAGCGTGGCGCCCTGCTGGCCGCCCTGGATCAGGTTACCCGGATCGACCTTGCGGTCGGAGATTCGGCCCGACAGCGGCGCTTTCACCTCGGTCCATTCGAGGTTGAGCTGGGCATTATGAAGCGCCGCTTCGGCTGCCTTGAGCTGCGCCTTGGCGACCGCGAGATTCGACTTGCGGGTATCGTTGTCCGCCTCGGTGATGGTGCGTGAGCCGATCAGCGCCGCGCCGCGGCCGACCTGGAGTTCGGCAAGTTCGACCTGCGCCTTGTTGCGCGCCACGTCGGCCGCCGCCGATTCGACCGCGATCTCGTAGGGTCGTTTGTCGATGGTGAACAGCGGATCGCCGGTGTTCACCCACTGGCCGTCCTTGAAGTGCAGCTTGTCGACGAAGCCCGAGACGCGGGCCCGGATCTCGACGATCGCCAGGGCCTCGAAGCGACCGGAATACTCATCCCACTGGATCACCCGTTTGGCGACCGGCTCGGAGACGCCGACCGGCATGGCGGGCGGACCACCTTGCGCGCGGGCGAGAGTGAAGGTTGCCATCGAGCCAAGCAGAAGGGCTGCCAGGGCGACGGATAGGCGCTGGAGGGCGGGCAATAGAGGACTCCCCCGAGAATGATTGTGCGTTGCAGGATCACATGTGGGCGTCGCAGCAATCGAAATCAATTGCACCTCGGGTAATGGAACTCATGAGAGGATTTGCGGCCGCACGGGTCGTCCGGTCGCCCCTGCTCATGAAATGGGCAACCGGCGCCTCCTGTCGGGTTGTGGCTGACGCTGCCGGGAGGCCATCCTATGGTTGTATGTGCCGGGCGTTGGGCGGGGGGACCAAGTTCATGACCAATCTTCGCGGATCGATCGTCTTCCTGCTTGCCTTGATCTGGCTTGCGCTGCCCGCTGCCGCCCAGTCCACACTCGAAGCCGTCAAGAAGCGCGACAAGCTGCTGTGTGGCGTCAATGGCGCACTGCCCGGCTTCTCGATGCAGAACGCGCAGCAGCAATGGGAAGGGCTCGACGTCGATCTCTGCCGGGCGGTGGCAGCGGCGACCCTGGGCGACGCGAACAAGGTGACGTTCATTCCGACCACTGCGCAGAACCGCTTCGACCGGCTGACCGCGGGCGAGTTCGACATGCTGGCGCGCAACTCGACCATCACCTTGCAGCGCGCGACCGGCAATCGCGCCCGCTTCGCCGTGGTGAATTATTACGACGGTCAGGCCTTCGTCGTGCCGAAGAAGTCCGGAATCGCGCGTGTGTCGGGCCTGGCCGACCGGATCGTCTGCGTCACCAAGGGCACGACGCATCAGTTCAACCTCGTGGCGTGGCTGAAACTGCGCGGTACCTCGGCGCTGGTTCTGACGCTCGACACCGCCGAGGAGATGTACCAGGCCTTCTTCGCCGGCCGCTGCGTGGCGGCGACCGCCGACGCCACCGCTCTCGCGGCGATCCTGGTCAGCAGCGGCAAGGCAGCCGACTACGCCATGCTGCCGGACTTCATTTCCAAGGAACCTCTCGGTCCGTTCGTGCGCAACGGCGACAGCCCCTGGCTCGATGTCGTGCGCTGGACGCACTATGCGATGGTCGACGCTGAAGAACGCGAAATCACCAGGAACAACGTCGACGGCCGGCGCCAGGATGCGACCGATCCCAACGTACGGCTGCTGCTGGGCGTCGATCCCGGCAACGGCAAGGCGCTCGGGCTCGACGAGAAGTGGGCCTTCAACATCGTCAAGCAAGTCGGCAACTACAATGAAGTGTTCGAGCGCAATGTCGGCCAGCGCTCCCCCCTGGGTTTCGCTCGCGGACTGAACGCCCTGTGGAGCAAGGGCGGGTTGATGTTTCCATTGCCCGTGCGCTGAATGGCCCGACGTCGGACGCACCGTCGCGGCGTGATCCGCTGGCCGTCCGGGAAGACCAATGCCCGGGAGGACCAATGAAAGTCGGCGTCCTGCAGTTCTTCAGTTGGCCCGGCCGTCACGGACCGCTCGAAGACGTCTATGCCCGCGCGCTCGAACGCATCGAGATCATGGACAAAGGCGGCTTCGATGCCGTCTGGCTCGCCGAGCACCATTTCACGACCTTCAGCGTCTGTCCGTCGGTCCACATGCTTGGCGTGCAGGCAGCGGCCCGGACCAGGCGCCTGCGCATCGGCACCGCCGTTTCCCTGGCGGCGCTCTATCATCCGCTGCGGCTTGCCGAGGAAGTGGCGCTGCTCGACGTCCTGTCGGGCGGCCGCGTGAACTGGGGCGCCGGCCGCGGCTTCGCGCACTCCGAGTTCGCGGCGTTCGGTGTGCCGGTCGAGGAAAGCGCCGACCGCTTCCGCGAGGCCGTCGAGATCGTGCTGGCCGCATGGACACAGGAACGCATGAGCTTCGCCGGCAGTCATTTCAGGTTCGACGGCATCGAGGTGATGCCGAAGCCCCTGCAGAAGCCATATCCGCCGGTCTGGATGGCCGCGACGTCCGAGGGGGCGATCGACTGGGCGGCGAGCCGCGGCTTCTCGATCCTGATGGATCCGCATGCCTCTTTCCGCGAGCTCGGGGCCAAGCGGCAGCGCTACCGTGAGAAGCTCGTCGAGGCAGGGCACTCCGACCAGGGCCGCGACGTTCCCATGGCGCGCCTGATCGCGCTGGGCCGCACGACTTCGGAAGCCGAAGAGACGGCGCGGCGTGGCGCGCAGTGGCTGGTCGATGCCTATGCCGGCCCCCAACACAGCCATCGCAAGACGTTGCAACCCCGCACCTACGACGGCAAGGATCCGGTGCAGCACTACATCGACAGCGTCATCCTGCACGGCACGCCCGACTCGGTGATCGACCGGGTCGCCCGTCTCGAGGAGGAGGCCGGCCTCAACTACCTGATGTGCGCACCGCTCAGCCGCGAAACCTTCAGGCTGCTAGCCGATGAGGTTGTTCCGCGATTGGTGCGATGATCGGCGTGCTGAAGCGCGCGCCGAACATCGCCTCGGCGATCGAGGTCATGTCGGCGTCGCCGATCTCGACCAGACCCTGGCGCAGGCGATAGCCCCAGTTCGCCTCGCGCGCGAAAGCGAGCCGGCCCTTCAGGTTCTCGAGCGGCACTTCGCCCGCGTCATGCCAGGCAACGTCGCGCCGCCACGGCAGGAAGATCTCTGCGCGCTCGCCATCGATGTCGGCACGATACGGAGCGGAGGCGCAAACCGTGCCGAGCGCCGTGAAGCTCTGCAGGCGGTCCTTCTCGCGCAGCGCGTGGCTCGGCGAATAACGTCGGGTGGGCGAGTAGTAGACGACGCGGTCGCCGGGCTGCAGCCGCCGGAGCGGCGAGACCTTGCCGTGACAGACCTGCATGAAACCTTCGGCGCGGCCGACCGCGACATGATCGGCGGAAGCGACAGCAAGCCAGTTCCTGCTCATTGGTTTCTCCTCGTTTGGATGAAGCCAATGTAGTCGGCGCTGCTGTCAGACCGTGGCAGCAGCTTCGTGATGCTCGATCGCGACGCTCAGATGTCGGTCGTGCCGTCCTGCTCGCGCCATTCCTTGAGCAGCGCCTGCCGCCGCCGCGGATAGCGCTTCTCGCTCACCGTCAGCGTGGCGATGCGGTCGGTGCGGAAGTGACGATAGTCCTGCCGCAGTTCGCACCACGTCACCACCACACGCACCTTCTCGAAGAAGGCGAGCGCGAACGGCCAGACGATGCGCTGGGTCGCGGCGCCCGCCTTGTCGGCATAGGCGATCGATAGCTTGCGCTCGCGGCGGATGGCCTGGCGGATCTTGGGGAGTTCCGCGTCTCCCGCCGAGACCGTCTCGCCCGGCCCGACCAGGAGGCCCGAATCGTCGAGCGTCTCGCGCAGATCGTCGGGCAGCACCGCACCGATCTTGGCCAGCACGTTGGCCGCCGCTCCGGCCAGCGACTTGTCGGCGCGCTGATGCACCCAGCGCGAGCCGAGTACGATCGCCTCGATCTCCTCCTCGCTGAACATCAGCGGCGGCAGCATGAAGCCCGGGCGCAGCACGTAGCCGACGCCGGCCTCGCCATCGATGTGCGCGCCCTCGGCCTTGAGCGTGTCGATGTCGCGGTAGACCGTGCGCAGCGACACGCCGGTCGCCTCGGCAAGCGAGGCCCCGCTCACCGGGTGACGGTGGCGCCTCAGTACCTGGATCAGGTCCAACAGACGTTGCGCGCGTGACACGGATGCCCCTTAAGTTGAGGCCGGCAGCATAGAAGTGGCAGCTGACAGAATCTGACAGTATGGAATTCACCGTAATCGTCAATCCGGCGGCCCATAAGGGCGGCGCCCGGCGAACCTGGCCCGCCATCCAGGCGGAGCTGACACGCCGTCTGGGCCGGTTCGAGCCGCTATTCACCGCCGCGCCGGGCCATGCGACCGAGTTGGCCCGGACCGCCCTGGCCGGGGGCGCCCGCCGGATCATCGCGGTCGGTGGTGACGGCACGGTGAACGAGGCGTTGAACGGCATGCTCGATCCGGCGGGCCGGCTGACGGCCGCAGACGCGGTTCTCTGCCCGGTGCCGAACGGCACCGCCAACGAACTCTGTCGCGCGCTCGGCCATCTCGCGAGGCCCGGTCTCGCTTTCGATGCCGCGGCGTCGACAGCCACGCGGCCGATCGATCTGCTGCGCGTGCGCTGCACCGGCCTCGACGGAAGCACCGTCTGCTGGCTCCACTTCAGCCGGACACTCCGATCAGAACGCGACATCCCATGGCGCGCCTGATTGCTCGGCCGGATACGGCGGAGCAGGCGGCCGCCGTGGCGCTCGTGGCTGGTCGGCAACCTGCTACCGGCCTGCGCCATGCTCTGCGGGGCAACCCCTGCACCTACGACGGCAAAGATCCGGTGCAGCACCAGCATCGACAGCGTCATCCCCCCGGCGGCACGCTCCGACTCGGTGATCGACTGTCGCGTCTGGAGGAGGAGGCCGGCCTCAACTACCTGATGTACTGCTCAGCCGCGAAACCTTCAGCTGCTAGCCGATGAGGTTGTTCCTCGATTGCTGCGATGTCGCGTGCCGTGCGCCGAACATCGCCTCGGCGATCGAGGACATGTCGGCGCCGCTGATCTCGACCAGACCCTGGCGCGACGATAGCCCCAGTTCGGCTCGCGCGCGAAAGCGAGCCGGCCCTTCAGGTTCCTCGAGCGGCACTTCTCTGCCCGCGTCATGCCAGGCAACGTCAAAGGCCGCCACGGCAGGAAGATCTCTGCGCGCTCGCCATCGATGTCGGCACGATACGGAGCGGAGGCGCAAACCGTGCCGAGCGCCGTGAAGCTTCGCAGCCGGTCTTTGTCGCGCAAGGCATGGCTTGGCGAGTAGCGGCTGTTGGGCGAGTAGTAGACGACGCGATCGCCAGGTTGCAGGCGTTGCAGCGGCGAGACCTTGCCGACAGACCTGCATGAACCCTTCGGCGCGCCCGATCGCGACATGGTCGGCGGAAGCGACAGCCAGCCAGTTCCTGTTCGAGCGTTGCATCATGGAATTCTCCTCGTTTGATGAATCCAGTGTATGCGACCCCGCTGGTTGCAACGGCAGCAGCTTCAGATGCATCGCGACGCTCGTGTCGGTCGTTCGCGCCATTCCTTGAGCAGCGCGTCGCCTTGCGGATAGCGCTTGTCGTTCACCGTCAGCGTGGCGATGCGGTCGGTGCGGAAGTGGCGATAGTCCTGGCGCAGCTCGCACCAGGTCACGACCACACGCACCTTCTCGAAGAAGGCCGCGCGAACGGCCATACCGTGCGTTTGGTCGGCGCACCGTCCTTTCGTTGTAGGCGATCGATAGCTTGCGTTCGCGGCGGATGGCCTGTCGGATCTTGAGAGTTTGGCGTCGCCCGCCGACACCGTTTCGGCCGGCCCGACCAGCAGCCCGGGAATCGTCGAGGGTCTCGCGCAGGTCCTGAGGCAGCACTGCGCCGATCTTGGCCAATACGTTGGCAGCCGCCCCGGCCAGCGACTTGTCGGCGCGCTGATGCACCCAGCGCGAGCCCAACACGATCGCCTCGATCTCCTCCTCGCTGAACATCAGCGGCGGCAGCATGAAGCCCGGCCGCAGCACGTAGCCGACGCCCGCTTCGCCGTCGATGTGCGCGCCTCGGCCTTGAGCGTGTCGATGTCGCGATAGACCGTGCGCAGCGACACGCCGTCGCCTCGGCGAGCGCCGCGCCGCTCACCGGATGGCGGTGCCGTCTCAATACCTGGATCAGGTCCAACAGACGTTGCGCGCGACACGGATGCCCTCTTAAGATCGAGGCCGGCAGCATAGCGGGACAGCTGACAGAATCTGACAGTATGAGATCTGCGGTTATCGTCAATCCGCCGCCCACAAAGGCGGCGCCCGCCGCGTCTGGCCGGGCATCCAGGCCGAACTGGCGCGCCGGCTGGGGCGTTCGAGCCGCGTTTCACGTCGGCGCCGGGCCATGCCACCGAGCTCGCCCGGAAGGCCCTGGCCGGAAGGGTCCGCCGGATCATCGCGGGTCGGCGGTGACGGCACCGTGAACGAAGCCCTGAACGGCATGCTCGATCCGGCCGGCCGTCTGCGTGGCGGCAGACGCCGTGCTTTGCCCGGTGCCGAACGGCACCGCCAACGAACTCTGCCGGGCGCTCGGCCATCTCGAGAATCCCGATCTGGGTTTCTTCGACGCCGCAGCATCGCCCCGAACCCGCGCCATCGACATGCTGCGGGCCGCATCGGCCTCGACGGAAGCACGGTCGAGCGCTTCGGCTATCTCATCGTGTCGATAGCCTGGCGACCATCAGCCACCGCACCTCGACGTCGCGCTGGTGAAGAAGCTCGGCGGCATCTCCTATCGCCGCCGCCGGTGATCTCCGCCTTTCGGCCGCGCGATCGCCATCACCGTCGATGATGTGCCGTCCGGTACGCGGAGGTCTTACACCGCGATGGTCGGCAACACCGAGAATGGCGGCGGCGGCATGCGCCTGATCCCGGGCGCCAGTTTCGACGATGGTGTGCTCGACCTGATCGAGATGGGCGACGTGGCTCCGTTCACCATGCTTACGCGCGTGCTGCCCAAGGTCTATAGCGGCGACCACGTGCATCATCCGCAGGTGAGCACGGGGCGCGGCACATCGTTCAAGTTCGAGTCCGAGGTGGAGACACTGGTCGATCTCGACGGCGAGACGATCGGGCGCCTGCCGCTGGAAGTCTCGGTGATCCCGCGCGGTTTCTCGGTCGGAGCGTCATGAAACAGCACCTCGCCCTGGTCGCTCTGGTCGTCGCCGACTATGACGAGGCGGTCGCCTGGTACACGGAGAAGCTCGGCTTCACTCTGGTCCAGAACACTCCGGACACGCGTCAGGGAGCGGGCCGGCGCTGGGTGGTGGTGAGACCCGCGGGCGGTACCGGTACGGCATTCCTGCTCGCCAAGGCTTCCAACGAGGAACAGAAGCGCGCGATCGGCAACCAGACCGGCGGGCGCGTCTTCCTGTTCCTGCACACCGACGATTTCGATCGCGACTATCGCGCTTATTCTAGCCGCGGCGTCACCTTCGTGAGAGGTCCGGCGGAGGAAGCCTACGGCAAGGTAGCCGTGTTCACCGACCTCTACGGCAATCGCTGGGACCTGATAGAGCCCGTCTGAAAGTGTGAGGGCCGCAGGCCCCACCGGCATTTCCGTATTTCATGAGACGTCGGGGAGGGGGGTCCCTCTCCAGCGGGAAAAAGTCGCCGAAACCCCTATTTGACGGTCTTAAATCGTTCCCCCGGGGAGGGGAAAATCGGGGGAATCGGAAGGGAAATTCCCCCTCCTCGGCCGTCATCGAGGGGAAGCCGCTCTAGTGGCGGAAGTGGCGCATGCCGGTGAAGACCATCGCGAGCCCCGCCTTGTCGGCGGCATCGATCACTTCCTGGTCGCGCATCGAGCCGCCGGGCTGGATCACCGCGGTAGCGCCGGCCTCCGCCGCTGCCAGCAGGCCGTCGGCGAAGGGGAAGAAGGCATCCGATGCCACCACGCTGCCCTTGGCAGGGCTTTCCTTGAGGCCCGCCGCTTCGCCCGATTCGGCGGCGCGGATGGCGGCGATGCGCGAGGAATCGCGGCGGTTCATCTGGCCGGCGCCGACGCCGACCGTGGCGCGGTCCTTGGCATAGACGATGGCATTGCTCTTCACGTGCTTGCACACGGTGAAGGCGAACAGCATGTCCTCGATCTCCTTCTCGGTCGGCGCGCGTTTGGTGACGACTTTCAGATCGGCGCGCGCGATGTGGCCATTGTCGCGGTTTTGCAGCAGGTAGCCGCCGGCCACGCTTTTCAGCGTCATGCCGGCGCTGCGGGGATCGGGCAGGGTGCCGGCCAGCAGCACGCGCACGTTCCGGCGCCTGGCGAAGATCTCCAGCGCTTCCTTCGAGGCGTCGGGCGCGATCACGACCTCGAGGAACAGCTTTGCCAGTTCCTCGGCGACCTTGCCTTCGAGTGGCGTGTTGACCGCGACGATGCCGCCGAAGATCGACACCGGATCGCACTCGTAGGCCTTCTTGAAGGCGGTGAACTGGTCCTTGGCGACCGCGACGCCGCAGGGATTGGCGTGCTTGATCACGACGACCGCCGGCTCCTTGAACTCGGCCACGCATTCGTAGGCCGCCTCGGTGTCGCCGATGTTGTTGTAGGAGAGTTCCTTGCCCTGCACGATCCGCGCGGTGGCGACGCCCGGCCGCTTGCTGCCGTCGGAATAGAACGCCGCCTGCTGATGCGGATTCTCGCCGTAGCGCAGCACCTGCACCCTCTCGGCCGCCAGGGTCAGCCGCTCCGGGAAGGTCTCGCCCTGCTGCTTGGCGAACCAGTTGGCGATGGCTGAATCGTACGCCGCCGTGCGCGCATAGGCCTTGGCGGCGAGGCCGCGGCGCAGCTTGAGCGACGTGGCGCCCTTGTGCGCCGCCATCTCGTCGAGCACCGACTTGTAGTCGGCGGGATCGACCACGACGGTGACGAAGTCGTGGTTCTTGGCCGAGGCGCGGATCAGCGCCGGCCCGCCGATATCGATGTTCTCGACGCAGGTCGGGAAGTCGGCGCCGCGCGCGACCGTCGCCTCGAAGGGGTAGAGATTCACCACCACGAGATCGATCGCGGCAATCTTGTGATCGCTCATCGCCTTGGCGTGGCCGCCGTCGGTGCGCCGCGCCAGGATGCCGCCGTGGATCGAGGGCTGCAGCGTCTTCACGCGGCCGTCCATGATCTCGGGGAAGCCGGTGTGGTCGCTGACCTCGATCACCTTCACGCCGGCTTCGCGCAGGCTCTTGGCCGAGCCGCCGGTCGACAGGATCTCCACGCCGTGCGCCGCCAGCGCCTTGCCCAGCTCGACCAGGCCGGCCTTGTCGGAGACGGAAATCAGCGCCCGGCCGATCTTGGCGAGGTCGGGCGTCGGCGAGGGGACGTATTGGGGAGAGGCGGACATGGCCGGTCTTTTAGACCCCCCGGCCGGTGGGTAGAAAGCGACGCTTTTACGCGTCGGCGCCCTCCAGCACGCGAACCTTGAATCCCTGGCCTTCCAGGGCCGAAACGAGCTCCCGGACATGCGGCCGGTCGCGGGTTTCGACCGTGACGTCGAGTTCGGTCGCCTTGGCCACCACCCCGCCGAACAGCCGCTGGTGCTGCACTTCGACGATGTTGCCGCCGGCCTTGCCGATCAGGCCGGCGACCCGGGCGAGCTGGCCCGGCGCATCGCCGATCATCAGCCGCAGCCGCACGATCCTGCCGTCGCGCACCAGCCCGCGCAGCAGCACCGAGGCCAGCAGCCTTGTGTCGATGTTGCCGCCGCTCAGCACCAGGCCGATCTTGCGGCCGCGGAAGATCTCGGGATAGGCCAGCAGGGCGGCGAGTCCGGCGGCGCCTGCGCCCTCGACCACCGTCTTCTCGACCTCGAGCAGCAGGGCGATGGCCCGCTCGATCGTGACCTCGTCGACGCTCAGCACCCGCTCCAGCAGGGCGCGGCAGATGCCGAGCGGCAACTGGCCGATGTCGCGCACCGCGATGCCCTCGGCGATCGTGTCGCCGCCGGCGCTCACCGGCTCGCCAGCCAGAAGCTGGCGCATCGCCGAATAGCCCGCCGCCTCGACGCCGATCACCTTGAATCCCGGCTTCAGCCCGCAGGCTGCGACCGCGCAGCCCGCGATCATGCCGCCGCCGCCGACCGGCGCCACGATCGTGTCGAGCTGCGGCACGTCCTGCAGCATTTCGAGCGCGATCGTGCCCTGGCCCGCGACGATGCGGGGATCGTCGTAGGGATGCACGAATACCCGCTTCCGTTCGGCCGCGATCCGGTGCGCTTCCTGTGCCGCCTCCGACAGCGTGTCGCCGTGCAGCACGACCGTCGCGCCATGGCTGCGCGTGTGCGTGACCTTGGTGTTGGGCGTGAAGGACGGCATGACGATGGTCGCCGGAATGCCGAGGCGCCCCGCGTGATAGGCGACACCCTGCGCGTGATTGCCGGCCGACATGGCGATGACGCCGCGCTTGCGCTCGTCGGGCGTGAGCTGCAGCAGGGTGTTGAGCGCGCCGCGTTCCTTGAAAGAAGCGGTGAATTGCAGGTTCTCGAACTTCAGCCAGACATCGGCCTGGGCGATGCGCGACAGGGTCTCGCTGCGCAGGCAAGGCGTATGCACCACGGCGCCGGCAATGCGGCGGGCGGCCTCGCGAACGTCGTCGAGGGTGACGGGAAGCGTTGTGGCAGGCGACGTCATGGCGCCGCCCTCTATCACGCCGCCAGTTTGCGGTCGATCCAGTCGCGCGTGCGGTACCAGGCGCCGATCAGCGGCAGGTAGAGCGACGGGTCGCCGTTGTACAGCGGGTGCTCGGGGAACTCGCGGCCGTCGAAGGCATTGATCGGTGCGTTGCTGCCGCCGGCGATCTTCTTCGCCGTCTGGGTGCCGAGATAGGTCATCATCGCCACGCCGCTGCCGTTGCAGGCCAGCAGGTAATGCATGCCGTCGTCCTGGCCCATGTGCGACATCGAATCGAGCGCGAAGGCGACGTTGCCGGTCCAGACATGGGTGATGCGGATGCCCTTCAGCTGCGGGAAGCGGTCGATCATGTACTGGTACAGGATCGGCGCGCTCACTTCCGGCGGGGCCGCGGTGAAGCGCGCGCGGCCGCCGAAGATCATGTGCTTGGCGTCAGGCGAGGGCCGGTAGTAGGTCAGCACCCGCTTGGTGTCGCCGATCGAGCGCTGCAGCGGGATCAGCTCCGTCGCCGGCATCGGCAGTTCCTCGGTGGCGATGATGTGGCTCGCCACCGGCACGACGCGCTGCTTGAGGCGCGGCGTCAGATCGCCGGTATAGCCGTTGGTCGCGATGACGACTTCCCTGGCCGTGATCGGGCCCTTGGCCGTCAGGACGCGCCAGCCACCCCCAGTCTTCCCGCCCGACACCTTCTCGATGCGCTCGGCTTCGACGTTGCCGCACAGGATCGCGCCCTCGCGGTGGGCGGCTTCGAGCAGGCCCTTGTAGTAGCGCGCCGGGTGGAGGTTGCCGCCGGCCTTCACGTACATGCCGCCGTAATAGTAATCGGAGGCCATCATCTCGCGCACGCGGTCGCGCGGGATCATCTCCGCGCCGACATTGGCGTACTTGTTGAACATCTCAACCTTGCGCGCCTGGTCGTCGTAGTGCGCCGGCGTCCAGGCGCCGGTGAAGCGGCCGTTGGTGATCAGCCCGCAGTCGATCTTCTCGCGACCGATGATGTCGATCAGCGTCTGCAGCGAATCGGCGCCGCTGCCCAGGAACGCCGCCTTGTTGGCCTCGAACTCGGCGTCGACCTTCGGATTCTTGCCGCCCAGCCCCTTGGCGACGTTGGTGCCGCCCGAGAGCATGCCGCCGTTGCGCGTCGAGGCGCCAATGCCGAACACGTCGCGCTCCAGCACGACGCAGTCGACGCGGTTGCGCCGCAGCTCCAGCGCCGTCGAGAGCCCGCCGTAGCCTGCGCCCACGATCACCACGTCGGTCCTGGCCGGCGGGTCCTGGCTCAGCGCGTTGTTCGGAGTCCACGCCTCCCACCACCAGGGTTGCGCCTTGAAGTTCGGATGGAAAATGTCGGTACGCATCAGAAGTCGGTCACCTTGCCGTTGAACTGCCAGTCGCCGTACCGCGTCGGCTCGGGGCCGGGCGGGCCGCCGATCTCCGCCACCTTCTTGATCGGGTCGGCGGCCGTTTCTGCCTCGGCGGGCGGCGGATTGGGCGTTTCGGCCCCGGGCGGCTCCGGCGGCGCGGGCTTGGCAGTCTCGGTCATGGCCGCATGATGACGCCCGGCATCTTGATTCGCCACAGTTTCAGGCCATCTTTCGCAGCATGAACTACATGAAAACCGCCCTGCTGCTGGCGGCCCTGACCGCCTTCTTCCTGGCGATTGGCTATCTGCTGGGTGGCCGGGGCGGATTGATGATCGCGCTCGTCGTGGCGCTGGGCATGAATTTCTTCGCCTACTGGAACAGCGACAAGATGGTGCTGCGCATGGCCAATGCGCGCGAGGTCGGTCCCACCGAGGCGCCGGAGCTCTACGGCATCGTCCAGCAGCTCGCCGAGCGTGCCGGCCTGCCGATGCCGCGCGTCTACGTCATCGACGAGGACCAGCCCAACGCCTTTGCGACCGGCCGCAACCCGGAGCATGCCGCGGTGGCGGTGAACTCCGGATTGCTGCGCCACCTCAGCCGCGAGGAAGTGACCGGTGTGCTGGCGCACGAGCTCGGCCATGTGAAGCACCGCGATACGCTGACCATGACCGTCGCCGCCACCCTGGCGGGCGCGATCGGCATGCTGGCGAACTTCGCGTTCTTTTTTGGCGGTAGCCGCGACGAGAATGGGCGGCCGCAGAATCCGATCGTCGGCATTGCCATGATGATCCTGGCGCCGCTCGCCGCCTCGCTGGTGCAGATGGCGATCAGCCGCAGCCGCGAGTACGAGGCCGACCGGGCCGGCGCGGAGATCTCGGGCAACCCGCTATGGCTCGCCTCGGCCTTGCAGCGTCTGCACGAGGGCGCGCAGGCGATCCCCAACGCCACCGCAGAAGCCAATCCGGCGACCGCGCATCTCTACATCGACAATCCGCTGTCGGGCGGCGGCATGCGCAGCCTGTTTTCGACCCATCCGCCGATGGAAGAGCGCATCGCGCGCCTGCAGGCGATGGCGCACGAGGCCGGCGGCAGCGGCTATCGGGCCGCGCCGCAGGCAGCACCGGGGCCGGTTCGGCGCGGCGGCTCGGTTCCACGGACCGGCACCCGAGGGCCTTGGAGCTGAGCGGCGCGCTTCGTAGTCTCGACGATCTTCCGTGAGGTCTGGGGGTCGTCGTGCGCGGTGCCATTCTCGTCGGTGTCCTGCTCCTGTCGGCCCTGCTGCCGGGCTGTGTCCCGCGTGAGATGCAATCGACCGCCGCATTCGCGTTCGTGCTGCTGGGCGAGGGTGCCGATGGCGCGCCGGTGCCGATGGTCCGCACGATCGCCGAGGGCATTTCAGGCTGTCCGCGTCTCGAGTCCGGTTCGGGGGCATCGCAACCGCTGACCGAACGGACGCGACCGCAGAACGGCGGCTTCGACAAGGTCGTGGTGTGCGAGGCCCGCTACCCGGTGGGGATCGCGGCAAGCGTCGTCCTGAACGGCAAGCGCTTCCAGTTGCCGGCGGTGTCGCTCGACATGCCGCGCCGCGTCGTGCTGTTCGGCGACACCGGCTGCGACGACAGCCACACGAAGTCGGTGCAGGAATGCGACAGCCTGCACACCAAGAGCTGGCCGTTCGCCGAGCTTGCCCGGGATGTCGACGTTCAGGCGCCCGACCTCTTCATCCATGTCGGCGACTACAATTACCGCGGTACGCCCATGTCGTTCGTGCTGCCGCCGGCGGCCACCGGCTACGCCCGCGATCTTAAGGTCGATGTCTACGATGTCGGCGACATCGACGAGGGCCCGGCGCCCCGATCGGCGGGGCCGGCTTACTGGAGTCAAAACGTGCCGGGCAGCCCGCACATCGACAACTGGTCGGCCTGGCGTGACGATTTCTTCGCCCCGGCCCATCGTCTGTTGCCCCTGGCGCCGTGGGTGTTCGCCCGGGGCAATCATGAACTCTGCAGCCGGGCCGGGCCGGGCTGGTTCTATCTGCTCGACGCCGGCTCGACCCTGCTCGGCCCCGGCAGGCAGCAGGTCGACTGCCCGCCGCAGCTGCCGCCGGAGTGGCAGCCCGGCGCCTGGCCGCGCCTCCCCGCCGAGCCGTTCGCCGGAAAGCCCTTCCCCAATCCGACCACAGCGCCGGCGCGGCTGAAGCTCGGCGGTCTCAATCTCATCGTCGTCGATTCGTCCAATGCTGCCGATGCCTTCGTCTACAACCTCGATCTCTATTCGACGCAGTATCGCACCATCGCCGGCCTGCTCGCCGATCGCACGCCGACCTGGGTCGTGACCCACCGACCGCTCTGGGCGGTGGTGGCGACGGAGCATGGACAGGCCGCGCCCGGCGAACCCTACGGCTTCACCAACGTCACGCAGCAGGCGGCGCTGGCGAAAATCTTCCCGGCCGGCTTGCCCGCGCACGTCAGCGCGGTCGTCACCGGCCACACGCATCGCTTCCAGGCGATCGGCTTCCAGGGGCGTCGGCCGCCGCACGTCGTGGTCGGCACCGGCGGCATCGAACTGCACGATGTCGTGCCCAAGCCTTCTCCCGACGATCCGTTGCGTCCCGTGCGCGTGCCGAACCTCGCCGGCGCCGACGGCTACGTGGTCGGCCTGAAGGAATTCGGCATGCTGGTGATCGAACCCAGGCGCGACGGCGCCTGGACAGGCTTTCTGATGGGCCTCAAGCGCGAGATCATGGCGACCTGCGACTCGAGCGCCGCGACGCAGCCCGGGCAGTCGGTGTGCGCGCTGAAATGATCAGACCTTCGGCGGCAGTGCCGTCGTCTGTTCGCCGAGGTCGGTTTCCAGGATCCGTTCGCCGCGCTTGGTGATGCGGTCGGCGGAAATGTCGATCTCGCGTATGTCCTTCTCGGTCTGCTGGAAGTGCTTCTTGAGATTGTCGACGCGCTCGTCGAGCCGGCGCACGTCCTCGAGCAGCAGCCCGACGGTCTTCTGGATCTCGTTCGCCTGCTCGCGCATGCGCACGTCCTTCAGGACGGCCCGCACGGTGTTGAGCGTCGCCATCATCGTAGTGGGCGAAACGATCCAAACGCGTGCCTTGTAAGACTCGTCGACGATGCCGCTGAAATTGGCATGCAGTTCGGCGTAGATCGCCTCCGACGGCAGGAACATCAACGCCGATTCGGCGGTCTCGCCGGCCAGGATGTATTTCTCGCGAATGTCGTTGATGTGCTTGCGCATCGCCTGCTGGAAGGCGCGCTGCGCGGCCGTGAGGGCAGTGGCGTCGCCCGGGGCCACGGCGTGCAGCATCCGGTAGCTCTCGAGCGGAAACTTGGCGTCGATCGCAATCGAGCCCGGTGGGTTTGGCAGCTTGAGCAGGCAGTCGACGCGCACACCGGTCGAGAGCGTGAACTGAAATTCGTAGGCGGAGGGCGGCAGGGTGCTCTGCACCAGGTCGTTGAGCTGAACCTCGCCGAAGGCGCCGCGCGCCTGCTTGTTGGACAGGATCTGCTGCAGGCTGACCACCTGGGTCGAAAGATCGCCGATCTTCTTCTGGGCTTCGTCGATCTTGGCCAACCGCTCGCGCAGGTCGGTGACGATCTGGCCCGTGGTTTGCTCGCTCTGCTGCAGGCGCTCGTGCACCACCTTCGACAGCGCCTGTTCCTGCTCGCGCAGCGAGCGCTCGACCCGCTGCACGGTTTCAGCCTGCTGGCTGAGCGCCAGTTCGAGATGTTGTCGTACCGATTCTGACGTGCCGGTATCGCTGCGCCGCAGCAGGACGGTCACCAGCGCGAGGACCAGAATGGCCACAAAGACCAGCAGGATAATGGCGAGCGAATCCATCGCCGCCCTTATAGGCTGGCCGGTCGACAAGCGCACGGTCGGCCAGTAAGCAATATCCCCAAATGCCCATTCCCGAGCACGATCCGGACGTCTGGCTATTCGATCTCGACAACACGCTGTATCCAGCGCGCTGCAACCTGTTCGCCCAGATCGACGTGCGCATCGGGCGCTACATCTCCGATTGGCTGAAGGTCACGCCGGAAGAGGCGCGGGTCGTCCAAAAGCAGTACTGGAAGGACCACGGGACCTCGATGCGCGGGATGATGAGTTTGCACGGCGTCGATCCGAAGCATTACCTCGATTACGTGCACGATATCGACTACTCGCCGGTGCCGCCCTCGCCCGATCTGGAGAAGGCGCTTGCCGCGCTGCCCGGCCGCAAGCTGATCTTCACCGCAGGCGACGTGCCGCACGCCGAGAAAGTGATGGAGCGTCTCGGCGTGGCGCATCATTTCGAGGCGATCTTCGACATCGTGGCGGGCGACTATTGGCCCAAGCCGCACCAAGCGATCTACGACGAGCTGGTGCGGCGGCACAACGTCGATCCGACACGGGCGGCCTTTGCCGACGACATCTCGGTGAACCTCAAGCCCGCGCACGACATGGGCATGCGCACGGTCTGGGTGCGCACCGACGAGAGCGTGAAACGCGCCACCGGTACCGATCTCGACCACATCCATCATCAGACCGACGACCTTGCGAGCTGGCTCACCGACTGGGTCGCCGAAAGGAGTTCCAGGAAGTGAAGATTCTGTTTCTCGGCGCGGGCGCGGTCGGCGGCTATTGGGCCGCGAAGCTGACCCAATCCGGTGCGGCCGACGTTACCCTGCTGTTGCGCGAGAAGCGCGCCGAAATCGTGCGCAGGAACGGCCTGGTCGTGAAGAGCCCGAAGGGCGACTTCACGGTTCCGGTGAAGGTGGTCACCAAGGGCCCGAACAACGAGATTGCGGGCGGCCCATATGACGTCATCGTTCTCGCGTGCAAGGCCTACGACCTTCCCTCGGCGATGGACTCCATCGCTCCGGCGGTCGGCAAGGACACCACCATCGTGCCGATGCTGAACGGCCACGCCCACTTCGCGACTCTCGATGCCAGGTTCGGCAACGAGAAGGTGGCGGGCGGTCTCGCGCGCATTTCCGGCATGTTGGGACCGAACGGTGAGATCCTGCATTCCGGCGCCTCGGGCGTGTCGTTCGGAGAGCGCGACGGCAAGCCGCCACGCAAGTCGCTGGTCGAGCTCGACGCCGCCTGCAAGAAGGCCGGCATCGACGGCGGCCTCAACCCGAACATCAACCAGGATCTCTGGGACAAGTGGCTGATGCTGGGTTCGATCGCCTCGATGTGCTCGGCGATGCGCGGCACGGTCGGCGACATCATGGCGGCCGAGGACGGCGAAGCGATCATGAACGAAATCCTGGAAGAGTGCCGCAAGGTCGCGGCCGCCGAGGGCTACGCACCGAGCGAGAAGGCCTTCTCGACCGTGCGCGCCGCGCTGACCCAGAAGGGCGGCAAGAACGTTGCCTCGATCCTGGGCGACATCGAGAAGCACGGCGCTGTCGAAGGCCATCAGATCGTGGGCGACATGCTGGGCCGTGCGCGCAAGCACGGCATCGCCGCGCCCAATCTGCGGTTCGCCTACGCTCACCTGCAAACTTATGAAGCGCGGCGATCAAGAGGGGGATTGGCGCGCGGGGGACTGAAATGAAGATCCTGATCCTGGGAGCCGGCGCGATCGGCGGCTATGTCGGCGGGCGCCTCCACCAGCATGGCGCCGACGTCACCTTCCTCGTGCGACCGGCGCGCCAGCAGGCGATGCAGCGCGACGGCCTGGTCATCAAGAGCACCAAAGGCGACATCCTCCAGAAGGTGAAGACGGTGTTGAAGGCCGACGAGGGCGGGCCGTACGACATCGTGCTGCTGACTCCCAAGGCCTACGATCTCGACTCCGCGATCGAGGCGGTCGCGCCGGCCGTGAGCGCGAACACCACCGTGGTTCCGCTGCTGAACGGCATGCGCCATCTCGACGTGCTCGACGCAAGGTTCGGCAAGGACAAGGTCGTGGGCGGTCTGGCACGCGTCGGCGTCGCGATGTCGGCCGAGGGCCACATCCTGCACACCAGTCCCTTCGCCGCGATCTCCTTCGGCGAACGTGACGGCAGGGCGCCGCGCAAGTCGCTGGTCGAGCTCGACGCGGCGATCAAGAAGGCCGGCATCGATGGCGGCTTGCACCAGCACATCGTGCAGGATCTCTGGGACAAGTGGATCATGTTGTGTTCGCTCGCCGCGACCAACTGCCTGATGCGCGGCTCGTCGGGCGACATCTTGGAGGCTGCGGAAGGGCGCGCGCTGGTCATGGAGACGGTCGACGAGTGCCAGAAGGTCGCCGCCGCCGCCGGTCACGATCCGGGCGAGAAGGGCATGCAGACGATCCGCGGTTTCCTGACCGTGAAGGGCTCGCGCTTCACCGCTTCGATGCTGCACGATCTCGAGAAGGGCGCGATGGTGGAGGCCGACCATATCGTCGGCGACATGATCGCGCGCGCGAAGCAGGCCGGCATCGCGACGCCGCTGCTGCGCACGGCCTACGCCCATCTTCAGGTCTACATGCATCGGCGCGCGGCGCAGGCGGCCAAAGCCAAAGGTTGAAATCGGCTGGTCGGCTGCCCATTTCAGTATGATGGTTGCCCGCACTCGATCTGTTCCCCAGATCGTGGTCAGCAACGCTGACTACGAACGACTGACCGACCTCGCCAACGCCTCGCAGGCCCGCCTGCCGGAGGTGGCGGAGGAACTGTTGGCGGAGATGGACCGCGCCAAGGTCGTCGACGACACGAAAGTGCCGCGCGATGTCGTTCGCATGGGGTCGACCGTGACGTTCAAGTCGGACGATGGGCATGTGCGCACCTTGAAGCTCGTGTATCCTGCCGACGAGAGCCTCGACGAGCATCGCATCTCGGTGATGACGCCGGTGGGCGCCGCTTTGATCGGTCTCGCGGTCGGCCAGTCGATTTCCTGGACGGCGCGCGACGGCAAGCATCACCGGCTTGCGGTCACGAAAGTCGCCTGAGGGCGACCGGCATCAAGATCGCTACTTGATCAGGCCTGCTAGCTTCGGCAGGAACAGGGTGATTTGCGGGAAGAGGATGATCAGCAGCAGGCCGATCATCAGCGCACCGACATACGGCATGTAGCTGCGCCAGTGTTGCCCGACCGTGAGGTTGGCGAAGCGCAGCGCCATCAGCAGACCCACGCCCATCGGCGGCAGGAAGAGACCGATACCGACCGCGGCGGTCTGCACGATGTTGAAGTGGATGGGATCGATGCCCATCTGCTCGGCGATCGGGAAGACCACCGGGATCAGGACAACCGCGGCCGGCAAGCCCTCCAGCACCATGCCGAACATCATCGTGATGATGGCGGTGCAGAGCAGAAAGAGCCACGGCATCGACCTCAGTGGCCCGAGCACGTCCGCCAGCAGCTTGGGCACGCCCGAGACGCCCATCAGGTACTGGAACACCGAAGCCACCGCGAGCAGGAACACCACGGCCGCGGTCAGCACTGCGCTGTCGTAGGCGAGCCTGCCCATCTGCGACCAGCTCACGTTCCTGTAATAGAAGCGCGCCGCGATGAAGGCGTAGCCCGCCACCACCGCGCCGGCCTCGGTGGCGGTGAAGGCGCCGAGGAAGAAGCCGCCGAAGATCACCACGGGAATGACCAGCGGCACGGCGGCGCTCCGGCCGGTTCGGGCAATCAGCGCCACCGAGGGTGCGGTGTCGACCGGCCAGTCGTATTTTCGGGCTCGGAAGTACACCAGCACCATCAGGCAGACCATGATGGTGGCGGCCGGAATGAAGCCGCCGATGAACAGGGCCACCGGCGAGGTGTTGGTCACCTGCGCAATCACGATCATGAAGATGGCGGGCGGCACCAGCATGCCCATGGCGGTACCGGCGGCGATCAGCGACGCCGAATCCTGGCGCTTGTAGCCCGCCTTGGTAAGCGGCGGCATCAGGGTCGAGCCGAGCGCCGACACTTCGGCCATTTTCGAGCCGCAGATGTCGGAGAAGAAGTAGGCGACCACGATCACCGACATGCCGAGACCGCCCTTGACCCAGCCGACCAGGGCGCGGGCAAAATCGACCAGTGCATGGCTCATGCCGCACTTTTCCATCAGCCCGCCGGCGAACACGAAGGCGGGAATGGCGAGCAGCACCCAGCTCTGCGAGCCCGAGACCATGCTCGATGACAGGACCTGCATGTCGTAGCCGCCGGCCCACAGGCCGATCACGCCGGAGACGCCGAGCGCGAACACGATCGGCATGGAGAACAGGATCAAGACGACGAAGATCGCCGCCACCAGGAGCAGGATCATTCGGCGCGGACTTCCATCGGTACGGTTGCGTTATCGGGCGGCGGTGGCGCCACGATCATCGATATGGCGTAGATCGCGAGCAGGATCCCGCCGACCACGGCAGAGGCGTAGAGTAGGGCAAGATTGATCTCGAGCCCGGGCGTCGTCAGCGTGCGATTGAGCAGGCAGAGCTTCACGCCGTACCAGGCGGCAATGATGCCGAAAATGGCGATCAGGGCATGATGGATCTTGTCGATCAGCGCCTGGGTCGATGGGCTGAAATGCAGCACGTGCAGGGTGAAGTGCGAGCGTTCGCGGACGCCGACGGCGGCGCCCAGCAGGGTAAGCCACGCCAGCATCATCTCTCCCACTTCCTCGACCCAGGTGAAGCGGACCGGATCGACATCGAGCCAATCCGTCACCTCGATCATGACGTAGCGCAGGAACACGCCGATCAGCAGATTGACGATCGCGCCAACCAGCAGCAGCGCCACGACGATCCGGGGAATGTTGGCAATGAAGCGCGCCACCCCGCTACTCCCGCAACCCCGGGCTCCTACGCCTTGACCCCCGCGATCTCGTCCCACAGCGCGCCGTACTGCTGCTTGTAAGATGGCCAGATCTTCTCCTGCGCGACCTTGCGGAAGGCGTCGATGTTGCCCTGGACCACGGTCATGCCCTTGGGCTCGAGCTCCTTCTTGGCGGCGGCGAGATTGTCGACCGATTCAGTGAGCTGGCGGCACTTCTCCTGCGCCTCACGGCTGGTGTCGAGCATCAGCTTCTTGTTCGAGGGGCTGAGGCTCTCCCAGGTCGCGAGATTCATGGTGTTGAGCGTCGGCCCGTAGTTGTGGAAGGTCATCGAGCAGTACTTCGAGACCTCGTAGATCTTGAGCGCGATCTGATTGACGATCGGCAGATCACCGCCGTCGATCACACCCTGCTTGGCGGCCGAGATCACCTCGCCCCAGGCCATCGGCACGGCGTTGCCGCCCAGGCCGTTGATCGTGTCGCCGAACACCTTGGCCTGCTGCACGCGGATCTTTGCGCCGCGCAGGTCCTTCGGCTCGACGATCGCCTTCTTGCTTGTCCAGAAGTGGCGGAAGCCGTAATCGAAGAAGCACAGGGTCTTGAGCTTGTACTTCTCCTGGAACTGCTTATCGAGCGTGTCGCCGATCTTGCCGTTGAACATCTTGTAGGCGTGGTCGTAGCTCTGCACGAGGTAAGGCACGAGGAACACGCCCATCTCGGGGAACACCGTCGCCGCTGCGCCACCCGGATTGCCCATCTGGATGTTGCCGGACTTCACGGCGTTCATGATCTCGAGCTCCTTGCTGATCAGCGTGGAGCCGAAGAACTGCATGTCGATCTCGCCGCCCGAGCGCTTGCGCACTTCCTGTGCCTGCCAGTCGAAGGCGATCGCGGCGGACTCCGGCACGGCGTTGAGATGCGCCATCACCAGCTTGATCGGCGCGGCGCGCGCGATCGAAGGCGCGAGGCCGCTGGCGATGATACCGGCGAGACCGCCCTTGACCAGGCTGCGGCGGCGAATTGCAGACAGATTCCGGCTGCTGATTTTCATGATGTCCGTCATGGCGCCCTCCCGAGGCGGTTTGCTTTGGAGGCAGCCTATACCGTCGGCAAGGGAACGCACACCTTCAGGGACGGTAACGCAGCAATGCGCAGCCGAAGCCCGCGAACACCAGTCCGCTCGCGCGGTTCAGTCGCCGCTGCCAGATGCCCTGCACGAGATAGCGCGCTAGACCGCGCGCACTGAGCCCGACGAACACGTAGGCCGAGGCCTCGATCGCGGGAAAAGTCGCGACCAGCAGCAGGAATTGCGGCGCCCATTGGGATTCAGTCGATATGAACTGAGGAAAGAACGCTGCTGCGAACACCAGCAGTTTCGGATTGCTGATGCCGACCAGGAAACCCCCGCGAAAATGCGACCACCGGCTGGCGATTTCGCGTCGTGATGGTTCTGCCGTCGGCGCAAGATCGGCGACCGGCGCACGCCAAGCCTGGATGCCGAGCCAGATCAGGTAGGCCGCACCGGCATATTTCAGGGCCTCGAACGCCGTCGGCACCGCCAGCATGAAGGCGCTGACGCCGGCGACCGAGGCCGTGAGGATGATGGTGAGCGCCAGCAGGCAGCCGCTCATGCCGATCATTGCAGGCCCGAAGCCGAACCGGATGCTGCGGGTGGTGACGAACAGCACGTTCGGTCCCGGCGTCGCCGAGATCAGGACCACCGCGCCGAGATAGAGCCAGAACGTCTGCAGGGTCATCGCGCGACGACTACTGCGCGGCGAGCGCGAGGTTGTGCCGTCCCTGCGAGGCGTTGAAGCGGTCGAGCACTTGCCCCGGTCCCTTGGCGTGCCTGACGTAGTCCTTGCCGTCGAAGGTCATGACGCCGTTGCAGAACACGCCATGCACGCCGAGCGGCCGCCGGATGGTGCGACGCCCGCCGCCCGGCAAATCGGCCAGGCGCTCGGCCGGCGAGACGCCGACCGTCGCGGGATCGAACAACAGCAGATCGGCCGCCGCGCCGAGGGCGATACGGCCCCGGTTCGGGATGCCGTAGAGATCGGCCGGATGCGAGGTCAGGCGGCGGATGCCCTCGACCATGTCGAAGTCGCCGCGCTCACGCACCCACCTCGCCAGGAAATGCAGGCCGAAGCCCGCGTCGCACATATAGATGAGATGCGCGCCGGCATCGGAGAGTGCGACCACGCCCGCTTCGTGCTTCAGCAGGCGCGCCACACCGTCGTCACCGACATTCAGGAAGCGGCCGAGAAAGGCGGTCTCGAGGTTCTCGTCGAGCGAGAGGTCGAGCATGACGTCGAGCGGATCGCGCTTCTCCTGCGCGGCAATCTCGTGCAGGTAGCGATTGACGTACCTGGCGTTCGACGCCTTCTGCGCCACGGCCACCATCACGCGGTCCCAGTTGCCCTGGAAGATCATGCCCGGCCGCGGGTTCTTCGCGTTCTCGCGGAACGCCGCGCGCCACGACGGATCGCGGAAAACCGTCTTCAGCTGCTCGGGCGCATAGGCCTTGATCGGGTCGAACGCCGAGTGGCTGTAGAACGGATAGGCGTTCGCCATGGTGAAGTCGAACGACAGCGGCTGGCAGGGAATCTGGATGTAGAGGCCGTTGCCACGCCGCAGCGCCGCGGCGCAGTCGTCGAAGATCTTGATCGCGCGATCGGGCGCCTGCTCGTTGTACATGGCGACACCGGTGCCCTGGAAAAACGGCCGGCCCCACTTGGCCGCCATCGGTTCCAGCTCCTGCGGCGTTTTCACGCCCGAGGCAATGGCGACCACGCCCTTGCCGCGCGGGCCCATGGCGCCGACCAATTCGTCGAGCTCGCTCATCGGCGCGATGGTCGAGGGCATCGGCACTCCGCCGAAGCCGGAGTGATTGAGCGAATAGGACGCGCCAAGGCCGATGGCGCCGTTGGCCATGGCATCGCCGACCATCGCCTTCATCTTCGCGATCTCTTCCGGCGTGGCATCCTTGCGCTGCGAGGCGGCCTCGCCCATCACGGCGGTGCGAATGGTCGAATGGCCGGCCAGGACGGCGACGTTGGCGTAGGGCGCGCGACGACGCAGCATCGCCATGTAGTCGCTGAAGCTTTCGAAGTCCCACTTGATGCCGGTGCGCAGCGCGTCGAGGTCCATGCCCTCGACCACCGACAGGTTCTTGATCACCAGGTCGCGGCTCTGCGGCAGCGCCGGCGCGATGCCGAAGCCGCAATTGCCCATCACCGCAGTCGTGACGCCGAGCGAAGGCGAAGGCGAGAGCGTGGCATCCCACGTCACCTGGGCGTCGTAGTGCGTGTGCACGTCGACGATTCCGGGGGCGAGGGTGAGCCCGCCGGCGTCGATCGTCCGCTCGGCCTGCCCCTTGATGTCGCCGATGTCGGCGATCTTGCCGTCCTTGACCAGGACATCGGCCCGTTTCGGCTCGTGGCCGAGGCCGTCGATCATCGTGGCACCGCGAATGAGCAGGCTCATGTTTGCCTCCTTGGGCTTACCGCTTGCGGCTGAGGGCGCCGTAGGCGGCAAGCGCCGCATGATTGACCAGATCGCTGACGGTCGCGCCCATCTGCACGACTTGCACCGGCTTCTTGAGGCCGTCGATGACGGGGCCGACCACAGTGACCCCGCCCAGCGCCTGCATCAGGCGCGAGGAAATGTGCGCCGAGTGCAGGCCCGGCATCACCAGCACGTTGGCCGGGCCGGTGAGGCGGGTGAAGGGATAGGTCGACTTCAGCAGCTCGTAGTCGAGTGCCATGTCGGCCTGCATCTCGCCGTCATATTCGAAATCGACTTCCTCGGCGTCGAGGATGCGGATCGCCTTTCGGATGCGGTCGATACGCTCGATCTCGCGGCTGCCGAAGTTCGAGAAGGAGAGGAACGCGACCCGGGGCTCGTGGCCCATGATGCGGGCGTTCTTCACCATCTGCTTGGCGATCGTCGCGAGCTGATCGGGCGTCGGCGTCTCGTTGATCGAGGTGTCGGCCAGGAACACCGTGCCATGGCGGGCCACCACGATCGAATAGCCCATGGCGACCTTGCCGGTCTCCACGTCGATCACGCGCTTGATGTCGCCATAGCATTCGGGGAAGCGCCGGGTGAGGCCGGTCACCATGCCGTCGGCATCGCCCATCGCCACCATGCAGGCGCCGAACACGTTGCGGCCCTGGTTGACCATGCGCTGCACGTCGCGGCGCAGATAGCCGTCGCGCTGCAGCCGGCGATAGACGAGGTCGGTATAGGGCGCGTTGCGCGTGCTGAGCCGTGCGTTGTGGATCTCGAGCCCCTTGGTGTCGGTGATGCCGAGATTCTTCATGGTCTCGCGCACCAGCTCCTCGCGGCCGATCAGCACCGGCGTGCCGTAGCCGTTGTCGCGGAACACCATGGCGGCGCGGATCGTGCGCTCCTCCTCGCCCTCGGCGAAGACGATGCGCTGCGGGTTGGCCTTGACCTGCTCGAACAGGCTCTGCAGCCAGTGGTTGGTCGGATCGAGGCGGCCCGAGAGCTGGCGGCGATACTCCGCCATGTCGGGGATCGGCCGGCGTGCGACGCCCGAATCCATCGCCGCCTGGGCGACGGCCGAGGAGACGACCGAGATCAGGCGCGGGTCGAACGGCACCGGCACGATGTATTCTGGTCCGTAGCGCAGGCGGCGGCCCGAATAAGCGCGGTCGACCTCGTCCGGCACGTCCTCGCGCGCGAGCTTGGCCAGCGCCTCGGCGGCGGCGACCTTCATTTCCTCGTTGATGGTACGCGCCCGCACGTCGAGCGCGCCGCGGAAGATGTAGGGGAAGCCCAGCACGTTGTTGATCTGGTTGGGATAGTCGCTGCGGCCGGTGGCGATGATCGCGTCCGGGCGCGCCGCACGGGCGTCTTCCGGCGTGATCTCCGGATCCGGGTTGGCCATGGCGAAGATGATCGGCTTGTCCGCCATCGAGCGGACCATGTCCTTGGTGACCGCGCCCTTCACCGACAGGCCAAAGAAGACGTCGGCGCCCTCCATCGCGTCCTTGAGGGTGCGCGCCTTGGTGCGCACGGCGTGGGCGCTCTTCCACTGGTTCATGCCTTCGGTGCGGCCCTGCCAGATCACGCCCTTGGTATCGACCAGGATGGCGTTCTCGTGCGGCAGGCCCATTGCCTTGATCAGCTCGATGCAGGCGATCGATGCGGCGCCGGCGCCGTTCACCACCAGCTTGACGTCCTTGATGTCGCGGCCGGTGAGATGCAGGGCATTGATCAGGCCGGCGGCGGAGATGATCGCCGTGCCGTGCTGGTCGTCATGGAAGATCGGAATGTCCATGGCCTCGCGCAGGCGCTGCTCGATGATGAAGCATTCCGGCGCCTTGATGTCCTCGAGGTTGATGCCGCCGAAGGTCGGTCCGAGGAAGCGTACGCAGTTGACGAATTCGTCGACCTCCTTGGTGTCGACCTCGAGATCGATGCAGTCGACGTCGGCGAAGCGCTTGAACAGCACCGCCTTGCCTTCCATGACCGGCTTGCCGGCCAGCGCGCCGATATCGCCGAGGCCGAGCACCGCGGTGCCGTTTGAAATCACGGCGACCAGGTTGCCGCGCACGGTGTAGTCGTAGGCGGTGTCGGGGTTCTTGTGGATCTCGACGCAGGGGGCGGCGACGCCGGGCGAATAGGCGAGCGCCAGGTCGCGCTGCGTCACCAGTGGCTTGGACGCGATGATCTCGATCTTTCCCGGCCGGCCGGTGCGATGCATGATCAACGAATCGCCGTCGAGGTCTCCCATTTCGTTGGAGACCATTGCTTCCGAGCCTTTGCTCGTCATCTGCGTTTACTCCCGTTTGAAGGCGCATATTGGCGACAATCAGGGTCAGGTGCCAGACGGCGCATATTGGCGACAATCAGGGTCAGGTGCCAGACGGCCGGTTACCGTCTGTCTCGCGCTGCAGCGCGGCTGTTTCCGCGGTGCCGTCAGGCAACGCGCGAATTCTACAGTTGAGCCGAACCGGCCGCCTGGCCGTGCGCGTGCTCCCCGCTATTCCGGCGCGGGGATCTTCAGCATGTCGTTGAATTTTCGCCGCGCTTCGTCGTCATCGATCTTCGTGTTGGTCGAGGGTGCATCATGGCCCTCGGGCTGCGCGAGATGAGCGAGCTTCGGCACCGCCACGACCAGCGCCAGCACCGCGAATTGGGCGGCAATGAACGGCGCCAGCGCCCGCACCAGCGGCGGCAACGCCGTCTTCTGACGCATCTGGCTGCGCGCCATCATCACGGCATAGCCGGTGGGCGGCACCAGGAACGACGCCTGCAACGCCAGCAGCGCCAGCACCGAGATCCAGATCGCATCGGGTGCCCGCGTCAGCACCGGCGGCATGACGATCGGCACGATCACGAACACGATTTCGAAAGCGTCGAGCACGAATGCCGACAGCGCGAACACCACCAGCACGGTGATGGCCGCGCCCGTGGGGCCGCCCGGCACCAGCTTGACCCAGGTGTCGAGCAGTTGATCGGTGCCGAAGGTGCGGAACACCAGGGTGAAGGTGGTGGCCGCCACGAACAGGGCAAACAGCGCGCCGCTAACCGCCATGGTGTCGCGCAGCACGTGGCCGAATATGCCGGCACGCAGACCGCCGCTCGCCCAGCCGAACAGCAACAGCGCCGTGCCGCCCATCGCCGCCGCCTCGACGGCATAAAAGTAGCCCGCCGCGACGCCTGCCAGCAGGCCGACCACGAACAGGGCTGCGGTCGCGGCGGTCAGCCATTCGCCGGCAGATGGCCTCTCGCCTGTCGCTCTCGCCGTCGAGCCACGTCCCGTCCACCAGGCGACGAGCAGGCCGAGTGCCAGGAAGAGCCCGGCGGGCACCAGCGCACCGCGGAAGATGTCCTGCGTGTTGACGATGCGCACCACGGCCTTCGTGACGTTGGTCGCCTCGGTGTGGGCGCGCATCATGGCGTCGCCCAGCAGGATCAGCACCAGCGAGGGCGGGATCACCACGCCCAGGGTGCTCGACACGCAGACCAATGCCGTGCTCCGGGCGGCCGGCACGCCGCGGGCCTCGAGCTTGGGCGCGACGCTGCGCGACAGCATCGCGACACTGGCGCCGACCGAGCCGTTCATGGGTGCGAGCAGGGCGCCCAGACCGAGCGTGGCGAGCGAGGGCGCCGCGGCGCTCCGGCCGCCGAGCGCCACGCCGCAACGGAACAGCCGGTCGGCGAGCGGCAGGCGGTTGAGCAGCGCTCCCATGAAGACGTAGAGCGGCAGGGCCTGCAGCAGGTCGGTCTCGAGCAGGCCCACGATGCGGGTCGGCAGAGCTGTCAGCAGGCCGAAATCGATCGCGCCCGCCGCTACGCCGATCGCGGCGAACAGCACCGACACGCCCATCAGCACCGCGAAGGCCGGTAGGCCGGTGGCCAGCAGCGCGACCGCCACGGCGAGCAGCATCCAGAGGCCGCCGCTCTGCATGGTTCAGCGCGCGCCCTTCGCCGGCCGCAGCAGGTCGAGCACGACCTGCAGAAGCGCCAGCACGGCCAACAGCAGCGCCGCCAGCTTGATCAGGAAGTATCCGAAATTGTTGGTCTCCGGAAACTTCTCCAGCGACAGCAGGGAGCGGATCGCGGTCGGCTCGACCGTCCAGATCATGAAGAGCGCCCAGGGCGCGACGCAGAGCAGTGCGCCCCAGCGTGCGATGCGGTCTTGGGTGGCGGGCTCATAGCCATGGGCGACGGCATCGACCGCCAGATGGGCGCGCTCGCGCGTGGCGAAGGTCACCGCCAGACTCACATAGAGCGCAAAGATCCATTGGCCGAGATCGTTGGCCTCGCGCGAGCCCCATTGCACG
>JBGAIW010000042.1:0-35828 GCA_044225265.1 Reyranella sp. | reverse complement strand
AAGGAGGTCGTGAAGTAGCCGCCGGGCGGCCGCCCGATCGGTCTTTGCCTGGAACAGCTCGAGCGCAGGCACCGAGCGCGTGTCGGAAGGCCGCCCCGGAATGTCTTCATTCATCAATTCTCGAAATGCCAAGCTCATCATTATCGATGGGCTGTTTGGCCAGCTTGAGTGCCCGGTGTCTTGACGTTCTGCCGACCGGCCACCATCTGTAAGGTGCGGACCGGGCCCCTCTGGCGACGATTGGCGTCGCGATGTCGGACCGCATCGGGCATGCCCGGTGCGCGAATCGTTCGGCCCCGGGTATGCCTCCTGAGTAGAGGAGGTCTCATGCGTCGTCGTATTGCTCGTCTTCTGGTGCGACTTGCCCGGATTCAGTCGCGTATCGACTCCGAACACCGCAGTCGGCGTCCCAACTGGATCGCCCTGCTGCGCCTCAAGATCCTGCGTCTGCGGATCAAGGATCGACTTCTCTTCGTCATGAAGACCGCCTGACATGGAGGCGATGCTCGTGCCGTGGCTGGGCAAGCCGTTGTGGATGTGGCTTGTCTTCATCGCGGTCGTCCTTACGCTGCTGGCGCTCGATCTCGGAGTGCTTCACCGCAAGGCGCGTGCGATCGGCGTGCGCGAGAGCCTGTGGATGAGCGGCTTCTACGTCGCGGTCGCACTGCTCTTCGGGGCGTGGACATGGGCGACGCTCGGCGAGCAGGCCGGCGAGGAATACCTCACCGGCTTCCTCGTCGAGAAGACGCTGGCGATGGACAACGTCTTCCTCATCTCGCTGATCTTCGGATACTTCGCGATTCCACCTGCCCTGCAGCACCGGGTGCTGCTGTGGGGCATCCTTGGAGTGATCGTGCTGAGGGCCGCCATGATCGGGGCGGGCGCGGCGCTTGTCTCCGGCTTCTCGTGGATACTGTATGTGTTCGCCCTGTTCCTGATGGCAACCGGGATCAAGATGCTGACGATGGGCGATTCGGTGCCGGACCTTGCCGCGAACCCGGTGCTGAAGCTGCTGCGCCGGCACCTGCGCGTGACCCCAGGGCTGGAGGGCGACCGGTTCATCGTCCGCAAGCCCGATCCGGTGACCGGTCGCAGCACCTTGTGGGTGACGCCGCTCCTGGTCGCCCTGCTGATGATCGAGTTTGTCGATCTCGTCTTCGCCGTCGACAGTGTCCCGGCGATCTTCGCGATCACCGACGATCCGTTCGTCGTCTACACGTCGAACATCTTCGCGATCCTGGGGCTGCGCGCGCTGTACTTCGCGCTTGCCGCCATGCTGCCGCGCTTCCGCTATCTCAAGCCGGCGCTGGCGGCCATTCTGGTGTTCATCGGCGGCAAGATCTTCGTCGCCGACCTGGCGGGCTGGGAGAAGTTCCCGGCCAGCCTGTCGCTCGGCATCACGATGGCGCTGCTGGGCGCAGGCGTGGCCTTAAGCCTGTGGCGGACCCGCAGGACGTCATCGACGGCGCCCTGAGGCCGACCGAGCGTAACAGGCCGCAGGGCAGGGCGGTTAGAACAAGCCGACGATCTTGCCCGAGGCATCGATGTCGATGCTGTCGGCGGCCGGCACCTTGGGCAGGCCGGGCATGGTCATGATCTCGCCGCAGATCGCCACGACGAACTCCGCACCGGCCGACAGGCGCACTTCGCGCACCGCGATGGTGTGGTTGTCCGGCGCGCCCTTGAGGTCGGGGTTGGTCGAAAAGCTGTACTGCGTCTTGGCGATGCAGACCGGCACCTTGCCGTAGCCCATGGCCTCGAACGAGGCGAGCTGGTCGCGCACCGGCTTGGGGATCGTGACGCCCGAGGCGCGGTAGATCTCCCTGGCGATGGTGCCGATCTTGTCGGCCAGCGGCATCTCGTCGGGATAGAGCAGTTTGAGCTTGCTCTTGCCCTGCTCGATCACCTTGACCACGGCACGCGCGGCGTCGGCCGCGCCCTTGCCACCCTCGGCCCAGTGGTCGGCCATCACGGCCTCGACGCCGAGCTTGGCGCATTCGGACTTCACGAGGGCGATCTCGGCGTCGGTGTCGGCGCTGAAGCGGTTGATCGAGATCACCGGCTCGAGGCCGAATTTGCGCACGTTCTCGACGTGCCGCTTGAGGTTCGACATGCCCTCGGCGAGCGCCTTGAGGTTCTCGGTCTTGAGATCTTCCTTCTTCACGCCGCCATGCATCTTGAGCGCGCGAATGGTCGCCACGAGGACGACGGCATCGGGCATCAGGCCGGTCTTGCGGCACTTGATGTCGAGGAACTTCTCGCCGCCCAGATCGGCGCCGAAGCCCGCTTCGGTCACGACGTAGTCGGCGAGCTTGAGCGCCGTCGTTGTCGCCAGCACCGAGTTGCAGCCGTGCGCGATGTTGGCGAACGGGCCGCCATGGATGAAGGCGGGCGTGCCCTCGAGCGTCTGCACCATGTTGGGCGACAGCGCATCCTTCAGCAGCACCGCCATCGGGCCGTGCGCCTTGAGATCGCGCGCGCGCACCGGCTTGCGGTCGCGCGTGTAGGCCACGATGATGTTGCCCAGCCGCTCCTTGAGGTCATCGAGGTCCCTGGCGAGGCAGAAGATCGCCATGACTTCAGAGGCGACGGTGATGTCGAAGCCGTCCTCGCGCGGGAAGCCGTTGGCGACGCCGCCGAGCGACGAGACGATCTGGCGGAGCGAGCGGTCGTTCATGTCGAGCGCGCGCCGCCAGGCCACGCGGCGGCCGTCGATGCCGAGCGCATTGCCCCAGTAGATGTGGTTGTCGATCAGCGCCGACAGGAGATTGTGCGCCGCGCCGATCGCGTGGAAGTCGCCGGTGAAATGGAGGTTGATGTCCTCCATCGGCACGACCTGGGCGTATCCGCCGCCCGCCGCGCCGCCCTTCATGCCGAAGCTGGGGCCGAGCGACGGTTCGCGCAGGCAGAGCATCGCCTTCTTGCCGATGTGGCAGAGCGCGTCGGTCAGGCCCACGGTAGTGGTCGTCTTGCCTTCGCCCGCGGGCGTCGGCGAGATCGCCGAGACCAGGATCAGCTTGCCGTTGGGTCTGGACTGCAGCGACTTGATGTAGTCCATCGACACCTTGGCCTTGTAGTGGCCGTAGGGATCGAGGTTCTCGGGCGCGATGCCGAGCTTCTCCTTGGCCAATTCGAGGATCGGCCGCTTCTTGGCCTCCTGGGCGATCGCGATGTCGGACTTCGGACTCGTATGCTGTGACGCGGGCATGACTTGTAACTCCCGGGAGAAAATTTCTTCTCATCTTCCTCTCCCCCTTGGGGGGAGAGGTTAGGTGAGGGCGCCGCGCACGGTGCCCGTAACCCCCTCACCCAACCTCTCCCCCTAGCGGGGGAGAGGAGGAAGAGTCTTGGACTTCTCAGACAAAGCGCGCGCCGACCGCGAGGTTGGCGGCCTTGGCCCACTCGCCGGCGCCGACCTTCGGGCCGTCTGCGGGCTTCACGCGCAGGACCTTGATGCGGCCATCGGGGCAGACGACGGTGAAGCCGTCGGCCGAGACCTCGACCACCTCGCCGTACTTGCCGCCGATCCCCTTGGGATCCTTGGCCGGGATCGGCGTGACCTCGAAGACCTGCAGCTGCTTGCCGTCGAGCGTCGTCCAGGCGCCGGGCACGGGATTGCAGCCGCGCACCAGCGGGTCGATCTGGCGCCACGACTTGCCCCAGTCGATGCGGGCGATGTCGGCGGTCGCGCGGCCCTCGTAGGTGGCCTTCGACTCATCCTGCTTGATGCGCGGCGCCTTGCCGGCCTTCACCAGGTCGACCGACTCGAGCATCGCGTCGACACCCATCGGGAACAGCCGCTTGAAGTAGAGGTCGCCCATCGTGTCGGTGGCGCTGAGCGGCGTCTTTTTCTGCAGCAGCACGTCGCCGGTATCGAGGCCGTTGTCCGGCCAGAAGATCGAGAGGCCGGTTTCCTTCTCGCCGAGGATGATCGGCCAGTTGATCGCCGACGCGCCGCGATAGGCCGGCAGCAGCGACGGGTGGTACTGGATCGACCCGTGCGTCGGGACGTTGAGGAATTCCTCCGGCACGAACAGCGTGACGAACGCCATCACCTGCAGGTCGGGCTTCAGCGCCTTGAACTCCTCGACGACCTCCGGCTTGCGGTAGGACGCCGGCTGATAGACAGGAAGGCCGGCGGCCTGCGCCGCCTCCTTCAGGGGATCGGGCTTGGCGCCGGGCTTCTCCGGCGCGACGTAGACGGCGACGACGTTGTCACCGCGCTTGAGCAGGGCTTCGAGCACGGACTTGCCGAAGGCCTGCTGGCCATGGACGACGATGCGCATCGGTTACTCCGCCGCCTGTTGCTTGGGCTGCTCGCCGGTCGCGCCCGACGCCTTGATTTCGGCGATCTCGCGCGGGCCGAACTTCAGCACCTTCGACAGGATTTCGTCGGTGTGCTCGCCGAGCAGCGGCGAGCGCTTCACCTCGGTGATCGAGTCGGAGAGCTTGATCGGGTTGCCGACCGACAGGTACTTGCCGCGGGTCGGATGATCGACCTCGACGACGGTGCCGGTGTCGCGCAGCGACTGCTCCTCGGCCAGTTCCTTCATCGACAGGATCGGACCGACCGGGATGTCGAAGGCGTTGCACTCGTTCATGACCTCGAACTTGGTCTTGGTCATGGTCCACTGCTCGATGCGCTCGAAGATCTGCTTCAGCCGGGGTAGGCGTGCCGGCGGCTTGGCGAAGTCGGGATGGGTCTTCCAGCCGGGCTCGCCGATCAGGTCGCAGATCTTCTCCCACACCGGCGCCTGGGTGATGAAGTAGATGTAGGCGTTGGGATCGGTCTCCCAGCCCTTGCACTTCAGGATGACGCCGGGCTGGCCGCCGCCGGAGTCGTTGGCGGCGCGCGGTACCGCCTCGCCGAACGGGATGCCCTCGCCGAACTGCGTGTACTCCTTCAGAGGACCCGCCTTCAGCCGCTGCTGGTCACGCAGTTTCACGCGACACAGGTTCAGGACCCCGTCCTGCATGGCGCACAGCACCTTCTGGCCGCGGCCCGTGCGGTTGCGCTGCATCAGGGCGCAGACGATGCCGAGCGCCAGGTGCAGGCCGGTGCCCGAGTCGCCGATCTGCGCGCCCGTCACCAGCGGGATGCCGTCACGGAAGCCGGTCGTCGAGGCCGCGCCGCCGGCGCACTGCGCCACGTTCTCGTAGACCTTGCACTCCTCGTACGGGCCGGGGCCGAAGCCCTTCACCGAAGCGACGATCATGCGCGGGTTCCAGGAGTGGATGCGCTCCCAGGTCAGGCCCATGCGATCGAGCGCGCCGGGTGCGAAGTTCTCGACCAGCACGTCGCAGGTCTTCACCAGGCGCTCGAGCACGTTCATGCCCTGCTTGCTCTTGGAGTCGAGCGTGATCGAGCGCTTGTTGTGGTTCAGCATCGTGAAATAGAGGCTGTCCGCGCCGGGCACGTCCACGAGCTGGCCGCGGGTGATGTCGCCCTGGCCGGGCCGCTCGACCTTGATCACGTCGGCGCCGAACCAGGCCAGCAGCTGAGTGCAGGTCGGGCCGGACTGGACGTGGGTGAAGTCGAGGATCTTCACGCCATCGAGCGCCTTGCCGTCCTTGCCCCAGGGCTTCTTGGAGATCCTCGGCGCCGCGGCGACCTTCTTCGCCACGACCTTCAGCACCGGCTTCTTCGCGGCCGCCCTCTTGGTTCCTTGCGCCTTGGCCTTCACCGGCGCCTTCTTCGACTTGCCCTTGGCGGCTTTCGCCTTCGACTTGGTGACCTTCTTCTTCGCCATGGTCGTTCCCCTTACTTCTTCTTCAGCTGGCTTTGCGGATTGAGATTGCCGATGCGGCCGGACTCGCTGCCGGCAGCCGGATCGATGACGGCGTTGATCAGGGTGGGCTTGCGGCTGTCGAGCGCGGCGTTGACCGCGCGCTTCAGGTCATCGGGCGTGGTCGCGTTGACGCCGACGCCGCCGAAGGCCTCCATCATTTTGTCGTAGCGCGAACCCTTCACGAACACGGTCGGCGCGGGATCGCTGCCCGCCTTGTTGACGTCGGTGCCGCGATAGATGCCGTCGTTGTTGAAGATCACGACGCAGACCGGGAGGTTGTATCGGCAGATCGTCTCGACCTCCATGCCGGAGAAGCCGAACGCGCTGTCGCCTTCGATCGCCAGCACCGGATGGCCGGTCTCGACGGCGGCCGCGATGCACTGGCCCATGCCGATGCCCATGACGCCCCAGGTGCCGACGTCGAGGCGCTTGCGCGGCTTGTAGATGTCGATCACGCCGCGCGTCAGGTCGAGCGTGTTGGCGCCTTCGTTGACCAGGATGGTCTCGGGCCGCTCCTTGATGATGGTGCGCAGCACGCCGAGCGCGCCGTGATAGTCCATCGGATTGTTGTTGTTCATCAGTCGCGGCGCCATCTTGGCGACGTTCTCGTCGCGCTTGGCGGTGACCGCGCCCATCCAGTCGGCCGGCGCCTTGGTCCAGCTGCCACCCATCGCGTCGCTCAGCGCGGCGACGCAGGAGCCGATGTCGCCGACCACCGGCGCCACGATCTCGACGTTCGAATCCATCTCCCTGGGCTCGATGTCGATCTGGATGAACTTCTTGGGCGCATCGCCCCAGGTCTTGCCCTTGCCGTGGCTGAGCAGCCAGTTGAGGCGGGCACCGATCATCACCACGACATCGGAGTCCTTCAGCACCGTCGAGCGCGCGGCACCGGCGCACTGCGGATGCGTGTCGGGCAGCAGGCCCTTGGCCATGCTCATCGGCAGGAACGGCACGCCGCTCTTCTCGACGAACGCCTTGATCGCCTCGTCGGCCTGCGCGTAGGCGGCACCCTTGCCGAGGATGATCAGCGGCTTCTTGGCGCCCTTCAGCACGTCGAGCGCGCGCTTGACCGCCGTCGGGGCGGGGATCTGCGCCGGTGCGGCGTCGACCACCTTCACCAGAGACTTCCGGCCCTTGGCCGCGTCGATCACCTGGCCGAACAGCTTGGCCGGCAGGTCGAGATAGACGCCGCCGGGTCGGCCCGAGACGGCGGCGCGGATCGCGCGCGCCAGGCCGATGCCGATGTCCTCGGCGTGCAGCACGCGGTAGGCCGCCTTGCACATCGTCTTGGCGATCGCGAGTTGGTCCATCTCCTCGTAGTCGCCCTGCTGGAGGTCGACGATCTCGCGTTCCGACGAGCCCGACATGAGGATCATCGGGAAGCAGTTGGTCGTGGCGTGGGCCAGCGCCGTCAGGCCGTTGAGGAAGCCGGGCGCCGAGACGGTGAGGCAGATGCCGGGCTTCTTGGTCAGGAAGCCCGCGATCGCCGCAGCGTAGCCCGCGTTCTGCTCGTGGCGGAACGACAGCACGCGGATGCCCGAGGCCTGCGCCATGCGGCCGAAGTCGGTGATCGGAATGCCCGGCACGCCGTAGATGGTCGTGAGCCCATTGAGCTTCAGCGCGTCGATCAGCAGGTTGAAGCCGTCGGTCAGTTCCGCCTCGGGGGCGGCAGGGGTTTTCAGTGCGGCATCGGCCATTTTGTTTCCTCCGTCAGTCCAGATAGTCGGCGTGCTTGGCGACGTGCGCGGCGAGGCCGAGCGCGTGCTGGCGCACGAGTTCCTCGGCGCGCCGGGTGTCGCGCGCCTCGAGGGCGGTGATGATGTTCATGTGATCGTGGATCGAGCGGTCGGCGCGGTCGTCCTCGCCGATCGTCTGGCCGCGGATCATGCGCATGTGGGTGAACAGGTTCTCGGCCAGCGTGATCAGCACCTGGTTGCCCGAGAGCCGGATGATCTCCTGATGGAAGGCGATGTTCACCTCGGAATACTCGTCGAGGCGGGCGTGCGGCTTGTCGCCCTCGAAATTCGCGAACATGCGGCGCAGGCCTGCGATGTCCTGGTCGCTCGCGCTCTCGGTGATCAGGCGGGCGGCCATGCTCTCGAGCGCCGCCCACGCGGTGATCAGCTCGATCACCTCGTGCTTGGTCTTGCGCACGACATAGACGCCGCGGCGCGGGACCGAGCGCACGAAGCCTTCGCGCTCGAGCTGCGCCATCGCCTCGCGCACCGGCGTGCGCGAGATGCCGAACTCCTGCGCGAGCTGACGCTCGTCGAGGCGGATGTCGGTCCGCGAGCGATAGACGCCGGACGACACGATGACGTTGCGCAAGGCGGTGTAGGCCTTGTCCTTGAAAGTCTCGCGGCTGTCGATCGGCGCGACGCTGAGGCGCGCTTCGCTCATGAACCCTGATCCTCCCCCTCAAAAGGAACCGGCGCTGAGATACATTATTCATTATTCCAGAGACGGGGAGACGTCTAGGGGAGCGATTTTTCGGCTTGGCCCCAGGGACTTGGCTCGGGGGCGATCGCCAGCAGCGCCCCGGGCCTAGGCCGGGCTGCGGGACAGGACGCGGCTGTAGAGTTTCGAGATCAGCGGCCAGAACAGCGCGATGAAGCCAAGCGCCATGATGGTGCTGACCAGCCCGCTCGACCAGAAGATGCTGAGGCTGCGCCACGCAGCAGCAGCGACTGGCGGTTCGACCTTCTGCCTTGTCGCCCAGCACGCGATCGCTGTGACCATCGGCGCCAGCGGGTACTCCACTTCTTCAGGAGGTAACCCGCGACGCCGAACACCAGCATCATGACGACGTCGAAGTCATAGGCACGGTAGCGCCGATCGCGCAGATCACCAGGATGACCGCCGGCGCGATGATGCCGAATGGCACGCAGGATGTACGCGAATACCCGGCACCATGGGTGAGCACGATGGCGAGCCCCACGATGTTGCCGAGATACATGCTGGCGATCAGGCCCCAGACGCGAACTTCTGCAGTTCGACGAACAACAGCGGACCGGGCTGCAGGCCCCAGATCAGCAGGCCGCCCAGCAGTACCGCCGCGGTCGGTGAGCCGGCATCGAGCGCCATCGGCAGCGCCGAGGTGCCGGCGTGCGCGGCGGTCTCCGGCAGCCCTCGATCTCGCCGTTGCAGCGCCGAACTTGTCGCCGTCCTGGATGCGCTTGGCGATGCCGTAGCGGGCGTGGCGCCGGCCGGCGTGGAGTTCCATCCAGCAGCCGATGATGCAGGAGCGCAGAGGCTTCGTCCAGCAGCGGCGCTCGACCCATGTCGGCGCGCGGGTGACCTGGGATCGGATGCCGGCGGCCTTGCCCTTGAACGACAGGTCTTCCTCCATGGTGAGCAGGATCTCGCCGATGAACAGGCCACGATCAGCAGCCACCAGGAAATCGAAGCCGATCAGGCCTGGCATCGACGCCGGCGGTGGCGGCCGGACGTCGCCGTGCCGAGGCCGACGGCGGCCAGGGCGAAGCCGATCATCATCGCGGCGAAGGTTCGCCGGGCGGCTCCTTGCCCATGCCGATGAAGCTGCAGAAGGCGAGGAAGAAGACGGAGAACTTCTCGGCCGGGCCGAACTGTAGGGCGAACTTGGCGACCAGCGGGGCAGCCAGCGTGATCACGATCACCGCGAACAGCGCACCCACGAACGAAGAAGTGAAGGCGGCGGTCAGCGCCTCGCCGGCCTGGCCCTTCTGGGCCATCGATGGCCGTCGAACGTGGTCGACGGACCATGGCTCACCCGGGATGTTGAACAGGATCGAGGTGATGGCACTCCGAACAGCGCCTCCGGTAGATGCAGGCTCCAGCAGGATGATCGCCGAGGTCGGCGGCATGCTGAAGGTGAGCGGCAGCAGGATGGCGATGCCGTTGGCGCCGCCAAGGCCGGGCAGCACGCCGATGATCACGCCGAGCATGATGCCGATCAGCATGTAGAGGAAGTTCTGCCAGCTCAGCACGACGGCGAAGCCGTGCATCAGATCGCCGATGCTTTCCATTATTGCTTACAACCCGAGCCAGTCCTCGAGCGGGCCCTTGGGAAGGGGCACGAGGAACCACTTTTCGAAGGTGAAGTAGATGAGAACGGGCAGCGCGATGCTGATCGTCAGGGTGAGCGGCCAGCCGTAGCGGCCGAGCCAGCGCATGAAGCCCGCGATCAGCAGCGTCGAGGAGACGTAGATGCCGAGGAACGGGATGGCGCCGACATAGAGCGCCATCGGTACCACGACCTTGCCGACCTGCCCGATCTGGCCCCACTCGGCGAATTGGCCGGTGTCGCCGGAGACGAAGGCGCGGATCAGGTTCCAGCCGCTGGTGACGACGATGATCGATCCAACCCAGAATGGGAAGAAGCCCGACTGCGGGCCTTCGGCGCCCCAGCCGGTGCCGACCTGAAGGCTGCCGACCATGGCGACGATGCCCAGCAGGATCATGAAGGCGGCAACGCCGATCTCGACCTGGCGTTGCCGCGGCCCGCCCGGACGACGGGCGTTTTCTGAACTCGACATCAGGACTGCCCTGGGCCTCGCCTGGTTGCCGCTATCAGTTGCTGTTGGCCAGGAAGCCCGCTTCCTTCATCAGGTCGCGGTGCCGGGTTTCCTCGTTGGCGACCCACTTGGCGTAGTCGCCGCCGGCCATGAAGGTCTGGTTGAACGCGCCGTCGTTCATCAGCTGTTTCCACTCCGGCGTCTCGCGCACCTTCTTGAACAGCTCGACGTAGTAGTCGACCGCTTCCTTCGGCACGCCCGGCGCCATGAACACGCCGCGCAGCATCAGGTACTCGATGTCGAGGCCCTGGCTCTTGCAGGTCGGGATGTCGGACCACGACTTGTCGCCGGCGATCTTCTCCTTGACCGGCAACGGCTGCGAATCGAACACGCAGAGCGGGCGCAGCGAGCCGGCGCGCCACTGCGCCACGGCCTCGATCGGGTTGTTGACCGTCGAATCGATGTGCTTGCCGACCAGCTGGACCGCGACCTCTCCGCCGCCCTTGAACGGCACGTAGGTCAGCTTCTTGCCGATCGCCTTCTCGAGGGCGACGGTGATGATCTGGTCTTCCTGCTTGGAGCCGGTGCCGCCCATCTTGAACTTGCCCGGGGGCGCGGCCTTGATGGCGTCGACATATTCTTTGACCGTCTTGTAGGGCGACTCGGCGTTCACCCAGAGCACGAACTCGTCGAGCGACATCATCGCGACCGGCGTGAGGTCCTTCCACGAGAACGGGATGCCGGTGGCCATCGGCGTCGTGAACAGGTTCGACAGCGTGATGATCAGCTTGTTGGCATTGCCCTTCGAATTCTTGATGTCGAGGAAGCCCTCGCCGCCGGCGCCACCGGCCTTGTTGATCACCACCATCGTCTGCTTCATCAGCTGGTGCTTGGCGATGATGCCCTGGATCACGCGGGCCATCGTTCGGCGCCGCCGCCAGTACCGGCCAAGTACGAGGAACTCGACGGTACGGGTCGGTTCCCACGCCGTCGCCGGCGCGGCCAGCAGGCCGGTTCCGGCGAGGATGGCAGCTCTGAGTGCGAACGCGTTGCTTCGCTTTCCTATCGTGTTCAACATTGGTTCCTCCTGGCCTTGTTATTTCTGAGTTTTTGGGTATCATTGCTTATGAATCGTTAAAGTCGATCTTGGCCGGGCGCCGATGGACGGTCAAGGTGACCGCCCACATTTGACGTTCACAACGCGGAGAAGCGGCGGCGCCCAGCTTCATGATCGACAAACTCGAATTCCACCATCGCGCTGGCGCGCGAAAAATCCTCGGCCGCGCGGCACAAGAGTGCGGCGTGACCCAGCCGACCTTTCTTGCGGGCATCAAGCAGCTCGAAGCGACCCTGGGTGTGCTGCTGGTGCAGCGCAAATCGCGCTTCATCGGCTTCACGCCGGAGGGCGAGCGCGTGCTCGACTGGGCGCGCAGCATCGTCGCCGACAGCCGCGCGATGCGCCAGGAATTGCGCGCGCTGAAGCACGGCCTGACCGGAAGGCTGAAGGTTGCTGCAATCCCGACCGCATTGCCCATGGTGTCGGCGCTGACCACGCCGTTCCGGGCGCGCCATCCCGACGTCACCTTCACCATTCTGTCGCGGACCTCGATCGAGATTCTCTCGGCCCTCGAGAATCTCGAGGTCGATGCCGGGCTGACCTATATCGACAACGAGCCGCTGGGACGCGCCCGGGCGATCCCTCTTTATCTCGAGCAGTATCGGCTGCTGACGTCAGAGGACAGCCCGCTCGGCGATCGCGACACCGTCACGTGGGCCGAGGTCTCGCGCATCCCGCTCTGCCTGCTGACGCCGGACATGCAGAACCGGCGCATCATCGACCAGCTGCTGCGCGCCGCCGGCGGCACGCCCGAGCCGACGCTGGAATCCAACTCGATGATCGTGCTGTTCAGCCACGTGCGCACCGGGCGCTGGGCGAGCGTCATGCCGGAGAAGCTCGCCGATACGCTGGGTCTCACCGAACGGCTGCGCTCGATCCCGATCGTGGAGCCCGATGCCAGCCACGCGATCGGCCTGGTGGTGCCTGACCACGATCCGATGCCTCCTTTGCTGGCGGCCTTGGTGGCCGAAGCTAAGCTATTGGCAAATAAGCTGAAAAACTGACTGTTCGGGAAATTGTATCGAATAACCTTAAATCGATAGAACTTTTCTATCGCAACACCGTACGGCTTTATTGATCATGGCCTCCGTCGCGCCGATTCTCACCGAAAAATCGGGGCATTGGAGGAAGTTGTGGCAGCAGCCGTGGCATGGAACGAGGGCGAAGCGCAGGGCATCCTGGGCCGGCACGCCGGCCGGGAAGGCGCCTTGCTGCCGATCCTGCACGATTTTCAGGCGATGTTCGGCTGCGTGCCGCCCGCCGCGGTGCGCCTGATCGCCGATGCGCTCAACCTCACGCGAGCCGAAGTGCATGGCGTCGTCTCCTTCTATCATGACTTCCGCGAGCAGCCGGCCGGCCGGCACGTGCTCAAGATCTGCCGCGCCGAAGCCTGCCAGTCGATGCAGGGCGAGAAGCTGGCGCGCGAGTTGCTGGATCACTTCGGACTGGAGTGGGGCGACACGACACCCGACGGGCGACTGACCGTCGAAGCCACTTATTGTCTCGGCCTCTGCGCCTGCGCGCCGTCGGCGATGCTCGACGGCCAGCCGATGGCGCGGCTGTCGCCGCAGTCGATCGACGAGATCTCTCGCGAGGTGGGACGGTGAAAATCTTCGTCCCGCAGGACGCCGCCGCCCGCGCCGTCGGCGCCGATAAAGTGGCGCGCGCCATCGCCGACGAGGCGAAGCGTTCGAACCTCGACGTCGCGATCGTGCGCACCGGTTCGCGCGGCCTGTTCTGGCTGGAGCCGATGGTCGAGGTCGAGGCGCCGGGCGGGCGCATCGCCTTCGGGCCGTTGAGCGTCGCCGATGTGCCGGGACTGGTGGCGGCGAGGTTTGCGTCCACGCATCGCCTCTGTCTCGGACGACCCGAGGACCTGCCGTTCCTGAAGCGCCAGACCCGCATCACCTTCGCGCGCTGTGGCATCGTAGATCCGCTGTCGTTCGCCGACTATCGCGCGACCGGCGGCTGGAAGGGCATGGAGAAGGCGAGGAGCCTCGGCCCCGCCGCGACCCTGGAGGAAGTGACGAAGTCCGGCCTGCGCGGCCGCGGCGGCGCGGGCTTCCCGACGGGCATCAAGTGGAAGACGGTCGCCGACACGTCGGCCGACCGGAAGTACATCGTCTGCAACGCCGACGAGGGCGATTCCGGCACCTATGCCGACCGCATGATCATGGAAGGCGATCCCTTCGTGCTGATCGAAGGCATGGCGATCGCGGGCTTCGCAGTGGGCGCGACCAAGGGCTATGTCTACATCCGGTCGGAGTATCCCGACGCGATCCGGACCATGGAGCGCGCCATCGCGCTCGCCGAAGCCGAAGGATTGCTCGGCGAGAAGGCGAAGTTCGAGATCGAGGTGCGCGTCGGCGCCGGCGCCTATGTCTGCGGCGAGGAGACGTCGCTGCTCGAATCTCTGGAGGGCAAGCGCGGCCAGGTGCGCGCCAAGCCGCCGCTGCCCGCGCACAAGGGCCTGTTCGGCAGGCCGACGGTGATCAACAACCTGATCTCGCTGGCGTCCGTTCCGGCCATTCTGGCCGACGGCGCCAGGCACTATGCCGATCTCGGCATGGGCCGCTCGCGCGGCACGATGCCGATCCAGCTCGCGGGCAACGTCAAGCACGGCGGCCTGTTCGAGGCGGCGTTCGGCCTGACCCTGGGCGAGATCGTGGAAGATATCGGCGGCGGCACGCAGAGTGGCCGCCCGGTGCGCGCGGTGCAGGTCGGCGGACCGCTCGGCGCGTATTTCCCGAGGGCGCTGTTCGACACGCCGTTCGACTACGAGGCCTTCGCCGCGCTCGATGGGCTGATCGGCCATGGCGGCGTGGTGGCGTTCGACGACACCGTCGACATGGCGCGACAGGCGCGCTTCGCGCTGGAGTTCTGCGCCATCGAATCCTGCGGCAAGTGCACGCCCTGCCGCATCGGTTCGACCCGCGGCGTCGAGACGATGGACAAGATCATGCGGGGAGACCGTGTCGACGCCAACGTCGCGCTGGTCACCGACCTCTGCAATACGCTGAAATTCGGCTCGCTCTGTGCGCTCGGCGGCTTCACACCGTACCCGGTGATGAGCGCGCTGAAGCATTTCCCCGAAGACTTCAAAGGGCCGCGCCTCGCCGCGGCCGCCGAGTAAAGGAGACCGCCATGTCTCTCGTTCACGAGATCGACTACGGAACGCCCGCGAGCAAGGGAACCGACCGGGTCACCCTCACCATCGACGGCCAGGCCGTCACGGTGCCGTCCGGGACTTCGATCATGCGGGCCGCGATGGATGCCGGCACGCAGATCCCCAAGCTCTGCGCCACCGACTCGGTCGACGCCTTCGGCTCCTGCCGCCTCTGCCTCGTGGAAATCCAGGGCCGCCCCGGAACGCCCGCCTCGTGCACCACGCCGGTCGCGCCGGGCATGGTCGTGTCGACGCAGACCGAGCGGCTGAAGCAGATCCGCAAGGGGGTGATGGAACTCTACATCTCCGACCATCCGCTCGACTGCCTGACCTGCGCCGCCAACGGCGACTGCGAGCTGCAGGACATGGCGGGCGCGGTCGGCCTGCGCGACGTGCGCTACGGCTACGACGGCGAAAGCCACACGCGACAGGAAAAGGACGAGAGCAACCCGTATTTCACCTTCGATCCGTCGAAGTGCATCGTCTGTTCGCGCTGCGTGCGCGCCTGCGAGGAAGTGCAGGGTACCTTCGCGCTGACCATCCAGGGCCGCGGCTTCGACTCGAAGGTCTCGGCCGGCGCGCTGGGCGACGACTTCCTGAGCTCCGAGTGCGTGTCGTGCGGTGCCTGCGTGCAGGCCTGCCCGACCGCGACGCTGTCGGAGAAGAGCGTGATCGAGATCGGCACGCCCGAGCACTCGGTGGTCACGACCTGCGCCTATTGCGGCGTCGGCTGCTCATTCAAGGCGGAGATGCGGGGCGAGGAGCTGGTGCGCATGGTGCCGTACAAGGACGGCAAGGCGAACCGCGGTCATTCCTGCGTCAAGGGACGCTTCGCCTGGGGCTACGCCAACCACAAGGAGCGTATCCTGAAGCCGATGATCCGCTCTTCGATCGACGAGCCCTGGCGGGAAGTGAGCTGGGACGTGGCGATCGAGCGGGTCGCCTCGGAGTTCAAGCGCCTGCAGGCCAGGCACGGCAAGCTGGCGATCGGCGGCATCACCTCCTCGCGTTGCACCAACGAGGAAACCTACCTGGTGCAGAAGCTGATCCGCGGCGGCTTCGGCAACAACAACGTCGATACCTGCGCCCGCGTCTGCCACTCGCCGACCGGCTTCGGGCTGAAGACCGCGTTCGGCACCTCGGCCGGCACCCAGGATTTCGACTCGGTCGAGCACAGCGACGTGATCATGGTGATCGGCGCCAACCCGACCGATGCCCATCCGGTATTCGCCTCGCGCATGAAGAAGCGCCTGCGCGCCGGCGCGCGGCTGATCGTGATCGATCCGCGCCGCACCGACCTGGTGCGCATGCCGCACATCGAGGCCGAATATCACCTGGCGCTCAAGCCCGGCACCAATGCCGCGATCCTGAACGCGCTCGCCCACGTGATCGTCACCGAAGGTCTGGTCAACGAGAAGTTCGTGCGCGAGTTCTGCGATCGCGACGCCTTCGAGCACTGGGCGGCGTTCGTGTCGGAGAAGCAGAACAGCCCCGAGGAAGTCGCCAAGTACACCGGCGTGCCGGCCGAGACGATCCGTGGCGCCGCCCGCCTCTACGCGACCGGCGGCAACGGCGCGATCTATTACGGCCTCGGCGTCACCGAGCACAGCCAGGGCACGACGGCGGTGATGGGCATCGCCAACCTCGCCATGGTGACCGGCAATCTCGGCCGCCAGGGCGTCGGCGTGAACCCGCTGCGCGGCCAGAACAACGTCCAGGGCTCGTGCGACATGGGCAGCTTCCCGCACGAACTGTCGGGCTACCGCCACATCTCCGACGATGCCACGCGCACCATGTTCGAGAAGTTGTGGGGCCGCTCGCTCGATGCCGAGCCCGGCCTGCGCATCCCCAACATGTTCGACGCGGCGATCGAGGGCACCTTCAAGGGCATCTACGTGCAGGGCGAGGACATCCTGCAGTCCGATCCCAACACCCATCACGTCGTGGCGGCGCTGAAGGCGATGGAGTGCGTCGTGGTCCAGGACCTGTTCCTGAACGAGACCGCCAACTACGCCCACGTCTTCCTGCCGGGCTCGACCTTCCTCGAGAAGGACGGCACCTTCACCAACGCCGAGCGCCGCATCAACCGCGTGCGCAAGGTGATGACGCCCAAGAACGGCCTGGCCGACTGGGAGATCACGCTCGCCATATCCAAGGCGATGGGCTTCCCGATGGATTACAAGCACCCGTCGGAGATCATGGACGAGATCGCAGCGCTGACGCCGACCTTCACCGGCGTCTCATACGACCTGCTCGACAGGGTCGGCTCGGTCCAGTGGCCGTGCAACGAGAAGGCGCCGGTCGGCACGCCGGTGATGCATATCGGCGGCTTCGCCCGCGGCAAGGGCAACTTCATGATCACCGAATATGTGCCGACCGACGAGAAGACCGGTCCGCGCTTCCCGCTGCTGCTGACCACCGGTCGCATCCTGAGCCAGTACAATGTCGGCGCGCAGACCAGGCGCACCGGCAACGTCGCCTGGCACAAGGAGGACGTGCTGGAGATCCATCCGCACGACGCCGAGCAGCGCGGCATCCGCGACGGCGCCTGGGTGAAGCTGCAGAGCCGGGCCGGCGAGACCGCGCTGCGTGCGCAGATCACCGACCGCGTGGCGCCGGGCGTGGTCTACACCACGTTCCACCATCCCGACACGCAGGCCAACGTCATCACCACCGACTACTCCGACTGGGCGACCAACTGCCCCGAGTACAAAGTGACGGCCGTGCAGGTCGGGCTGTCGAACGGGCCGAGCGAATGGCAGCGCGAGTACAACGAGCAGGCCGAGCACAGCCGGCGCATCGCCCACAAGGTCGCGGCGGAATAGGTCGGGGGGAGCAACAGACGTGTCCTCCCATGACGGCAAGCTGGTGATGATGGCCAACCAGATCGGCAAATTCTTCGTGCCGCAGAAGAGCGGCGATGCTGTCGCCGCCATCGCCGATCACCTGGAAAAATTCTGGGACCCGCGCATGCGGTCGGCGATCATCGATCACCTCGCCAGGGGCGGCGCCGGCCTCGACCCGCCGGTGCGCGAGGCGGTGTCTCGACTCAAGGCGCCAAAAGTGGCTTAACCCTCCCGCCTCGGCGGGAGATCACATGTCCGACCTGAAAATCGTCTTCACGCAGGAAGGCGGCGATGCCGCCACCCTCGTGCGCGACCGGCTCGACCTCTACAACATCGCCGCGACGGGCGTTGCGGCGTACTACCCGGTGAATCTCTTCGTGAAGAGCGAGCGCGGCGAGACGTTGGGCGGTTTGCTCGGCGGCATCTGGGGCGGCTACCTCCAGATCCGCATCCTCTGGGTCGACGAAGCTGTTCGCGGCCAGGACTGGGGCACCAGGCTGATGGACGAGGCCGAGGCCTATGCCCGCGAGCGCGGCTGCCACTCGATCGAACTCGACACGCACTCCTTCCAGGCGCGTCCGTTCTACGAGCAGCGCGGCTTCGAGGTGTTCGGCACGCTCGACGACTACCCCAAGGGCCACAAGAAGTTCTTCCTGAGGAAGAAGCTTTAGCGGACGCCAAGCTCCTTCAGCTTCCAGTCGATCGCCAGCAGATCGGACCAGCTCTGGCGCTTGCTCGCCGGCGTGCGCAGCAGGAAGGCGGGATGAAAGGTCGGCATCGCCGGCACTTCGCTGCCGTCGTCGAGCTTCACGCTGGTCCATTTGCCGCGCAGCCGCGTGATGCCCTCGGCGGTGTCGAGCACGGCCTTCACCGCGACGCCGCCCGCCAGCACCAGCACCTTCGGCCTGGCGAGCTCGATGTGGCGGCGGGTGAAGGCGAGGCACATCGCCTGCTCGGCGAGCGTCGGCGTGCGGTTGCCGGGCGGCCGCCAGAACAGGATGTTGGTGATGTAAAAGGCGGAGCTGCCCGTGCCGGTGCGGCTGAGGCCGATCGCCTCCATCATGCGGTCCATCAGCTGGCCGCTCACCCCGACGAACGGCTTGCCGAGGCGGTCCTCGTCGGCGCCCGGCGCCTCGCCTACCACCATGACCGGCGCTCCGGCGACGCCGTCGGCGAACACCGTGTTCTTGGCGGTGCGCTTGAGCGTGCAGCCCTCGAAGCCGCGCACCGCGGCCTCCAGTTCGGCGAGCGTATTGCAGCGCCGTGCCAGTTCGCGCGCATCCTCGACGAGTTGCGGCGATTCCAGGGGCACCGGCGCGCGGGGCGGTGCAGCGGGAGGGCGCGGGGACAGGCCGGGGCGGGCCTGCGGCGGCGATCCGGCCGGGCGCGGTGTCACCGCGACGGGCGCTGCGGCACCAGTCACGGCAGCCGGCGCTGCCGGCTTCAGGGCGAAGCGATCGACCGCGTCCTCGCCGATCGTCTCGTCGAGACCCTGGTCGGCGTACCACTTCAGGACGGCGGCGGCGTCGAGCATCACAGCTTTTCGATGAAGGCTTTGAGGATCGGAGCCCACATCTCGGCATCCTGGTGGCTCGCCATATGCCCCTTGTCCGACGGCAGCTCGACATAGGTGACGTCGACGCCCGCCTTGCGCATGTCGCTCACGTAGGCCGGGCACAACGCGATGTCGAACAGCTTGTCGGTCTTGGAATTGACGTACAGCACCTTGGCCTGCTTCAGCCGGTCGTACTGGTGCGTGATGTCGAAGCCGTCGATGGCGCGGCGCAGGGCAACCAGAGAATGGCCGTCATACATCTTCGCCCACACCTTGGCGGCGGCGCGGGCGTCGGCATCGGTGGCGCCGTAATTCAGTAAGGTGTCGTAGCGGATCTCCTCCAGCACCTTGGGAATGCCGCCGTTCTCGTAGTACCAGCCGCCGTTCCAGTTGGGATCGCTCGCCAGCCGCTTCTGCAGCGCCTCGAGACCGCCCAGTCGATTGGGCGCCTTGGGCGCGGTCACGGACGCGGCGATGCCTTTCATGAAGCCCGGATGGGATGCGGCCCACTGGAAGGACTGGAAGCCGCCCATCGACGGGCCGACAACCGCGACCAGGTTCTTGAGACCGAGCGAGTCGACCAGCAGCTTCTGGCTCGCGACCATGTCCCGCAAGGTGATGTGCGGAAAGGTCGGGCCGTAGGGTTTGCCGGTTCGCGGATCGGTCGTGTTGGGACCTGAGCTGCCATGCGCGGACCCCAACGCATTCACCGCGATCACGAAAAATTTGCCGGTGTCGATCGCCTTGCCCGGGCCGATCAGCTTGTCGAACCAGCCGGCGGCGCCGGGCATGACGCCGCGTCCTTCCTTGCCGGCCGCGTTCTTGCCGGCGGCGTGGTGGCTCGACGTGTAGCCGTGCACCACCAGGATGGCGTTGTCCTTTGCCGGGGAGAGTGCGCCGTAGGTTTCGTAGGCGAGTTCCAATACGGGCAGTGTTTGGCCACTTTCCAGCCGGAATTCCCGGGCAGAGAAGAGCTTGCTCTCGATATTCGTCAATTCAGGCATGTCGGTTCCCAAGCGCAGGTAGCGATTTGACCCCCGGCAGGCTATCTAATCCATCGGGAAAAGGTGTTGCAGAGCGAGAGAAGAATGGCACGCGAGGCGATGGAATATGACGTGGTGATCGTTGGCGGCGGCCCGGCCGGGCTGGCGGCGGCGATCCGGTTGAAGCAGCTCGCGGCCGAGCGCAACCACGAGGTGTCGGTCTGCCTGATCGAGAAGGGCTCGGAAATCGGCGCCCACATCCTGTCGGGCGCGGTGATCGACCCGATCGGGCTGAACGAGCTGATCCCCGACTGGAAGGAAAAGGGCGCGCCGATCGAGACTCACGTCACCGATGACCGCTTCCTGTGGCTGACCAAGGGCGGTGCGCTGCGCTTTCCGAACTTCGCCATGCCGCGGCTGATGAACAATCACGGCAACTACATCGTGAGCCTGGGGGATGTCTGTCGCTGGCTCGGCCAGCAGGCCGAGGCGCTGGGCGTCGAGATCTATCCGGGCTTCGCCGCGGCCGAGGTGCTCTACACCGAGGACGGCGCGGTGCGTGGCGTCGCTACCGGCGACATGGGCGTCGGCAAGGACGGCAAGCACAAGGATGCCTACACGCAGGGCATGGAGCTGCATGCCAAGTACACGCTGTTCGCCGAAGGTGCGCGCGGCTCGCTGTCCAAGATGCTGATGGACAAGTACGACCTGCGCAGCGGCGTCGATCCGCAGAAGTTCGGCATCGGCATCAAGGAGCTGTGGCAGGTCGACCCGGCGCACTTCAAGAAGGGCCTGGTGGTGCACACCCAGGGCTGGCCGCTGTCGGAGACCGGCAGCCAGGGCGGCACCTTCATGTATCACTACGGCGAGAACCTGGTGTCGATCGGCCTGGTCGTGCACCTGAATTACGACAATCCCTACCTCTCGCCGTTCGACGAGTTCCAGCGCTTCAAGACCCACCCGGAGGTCGCGAGGTTCCTGCAGGGCGGTAAGCGCCTGGCCTACGGTGCGCGCGCCATCAACGAGGGCGGCGTGCAGTCGGTGCCGAAGCTCACCTTCCCCGGCGGGGCGCTGATCGGCTGCGCGGCCGGCTTCGTCAACGTGCCGCGCATCAAGGGCAGCCACAACGCGATCAAGAGCGGCGCGCTGGCGGCGGAATCCGCTTTCGAGGCGCTGGCCGCGGGCAAGACCGGCGGCGACGAACTGATCGCCTATCCGGTCAAGCTCAAGGCGTCGTGGATCTGGAAGGACCTCGACAAGGTGCGCAACGTCAAGCCGGCGCTGAAGTGGGGCACCTTGCTGGGCACGCTCTATGGCGGCTTCGACATGTGGTGCCACGATCTCGGCATTCGCCTGCCCTGGACGTTCCGCCATCACCAGGCCGACTACGAGACCTTGCGGCCGGCGTCCGAATTCCAGCCGATCGCCTATCCCAAGCCGGACGGCGTGCTGTCGTTCGACAAGCCCTCGTCGGTGTTCCTCTCGAGCACCAACCACGAGGAAGACCAGCCGGTGCATCTCAGGCTGCGCGATCCGTCGATCCCGATCGCGGTCAATCTGCCGCTCTATGCCGAACCGGCGCAGCGCTACTGCCCGGCCGGCGTCTACGAAGTGGTGACCGGCGACAACGGCCAGCAGCGCTTCCAGATCAACGCGCAGAACTGCGTCCACTGCAAAACCTGCGACATCAAGGATCCGGCGCAGAACATCGACTGGTCGGTGCCGGAAGGCGGCGGCGGTCCCAATTACCCCAACATGTGACAGGCATGCGTTTCAAACCCCTCGCTCTGCTGTCCGCGGCGCTCTTCGTCACGGTGGTCCCCGCCGCACAGGCGCAACAACAACAACGCCGCGCCACCGCACCGGTGATCTCGCTCGACGGTCGCTACCTTGCCGCGCGCGTCGCCGAGCAGGATCACGACTACGATCGCGCCGCCGACCAGATCGACCAGGCCCTGCTGCTGGCGCCGGGCGACCCGGCGCTGATCTACGACGCGTTCCGGCTGCGGCTCTATGCCGGCCGCTTCGAGGGTGCATTGCAGCTCGCGCCCGGCGTGCTGGCGGTCAAGCCGGGCGACGGCTTCGCCAACCTCGTGATGACGGTGCAGCAGATCAAGCGCGGCGATTATCGCGGCGCAGAGCAGCAGCTCGCCAAGATCGGCGCCGAGAACCAGCTCGGGCCGCTGCGCGACTACGTCACGGCATGGCTCAGGGCCGGCGACAAGGATTTCGCCGCCGCGCGCACGATGCTCGGCAAGATGCGCACGCCCTCGGGCGAACGCGGCGAGGCACCGTCGCTGGTGATCCAGGCGCAGTTCGACGAGATGGCGGGCGACAAGGCGGCGGCGGAGGCCAAGTACCGCCGCGCCGCCCAGCTCGATCCCGGCGGCCTTCGGGTGGCGCTGGCGGTCGCCGACGGCCTGCGCCGCCTGGGCAAGACCGACGATGCCCGCGCCCTGCTCAAGAGCTTCGGCGACAAGTTCAGCGACAGCGTGGTGATGGACGGCCTGCTCGCGGCCAACGCGCCGGCGCCCAAGCCGCCGAGCGCCGCATCGGGTGTGTCCGACATCCTGTTCGACATCGGCAGCATCCTGAGCTCCGATCCGCGCAACCAGCGCGCCGACCTGGCGCTGATTTTCCTGCAGCTCGCGGTCGAGCTGAAGCCCGACTCCGATTTCGCCTGGCTGACCATCGCCGGCATCTACGAGCAATGGGGCGTCATTCCCAAGGCGGTACAGGCGCTGGGCAAGATCGGCCAGACCTCGCCTCTCTACTGGCAGGCCCGCCTGCGGGTGGCCGCGCTCGACGCCCAGGAAGACCGCCTCGATCAGGCGGTCACCAAGCTGCGCGCCCTGGTGGCGGAGAAGCCCGACCGCATCGATGCCGCGCTGACGCTCGCCGACCTGTTGCGTACCAAGGAGCGCTTCGCCGACGCGGTCGCCGCCTACAACACCGCGATCGCACGCATCGGCAAGCCCGACGAGCGCCACTGGGTCGTCTATTTCGGCCGTGCCATCGCGCTCGAGCGTACCAAGCAGTGGCCGCGCGCCGAGGCCGACATGAAGAAGGCGCTCGAGCTGTCGCCCGAACAGCCCTACCTGCTGAACTATCTCGGTTACAGCTGGATCGACCAGGGCATGCACCTCGACGAGGGCATGAAGATGCTGAACCGGGCCAACGAACTGCGGCCCGACGACGGCGCGATCACCGACTCGGTCGGCTGGGCGTATTACCGGCTCGGCCAGTTCGATAAGGCGGTCGAATGGCTCGAGAAGGCGAGCGAGCAGAAGGGCGACGACGCCACCATCGTCGAGCATCTCGGCGACGCCTACTGGCATGTCGGCCGCAAGCGCGAGGCGCGCTTCGAATGGAACCGCGCGCTCAACCAGAAGCCGGACAAGGACCGCATTCCGATCCTCAACGACAAGCTGGCGAACGGGCTGAATGCCTCCAACGACAAGCCGACCGTCTATGAGAAGGCGGCCGACAAGAAATAGCGTCCGGTGACGCGCGCGCCCGCCAAGATCAATCTCTGGCTGAAAGTCGTCGGCAAGCGGACCGACGGCTATCACCTGCTCGATTCGCTGGTCGCTTTCGCCGATCTTGCCGACACGCTTGAAGCCGTGCCTTCCGACACGCTGTCGCTGACGGTCGACGGACCGCAGGCCGGCAGCCTTGCCGCGGAGCCCGACAATCTGGTCCTGAAGGCAGCTCGGGCGCTTGCCGCCAGGGCGGGCGTGGCGCCGCGCGCGGCCCTTCATCTGACAAAGAACATCCCGGTGGCGGCCGGACTGGGCGGCGGTTCTGCCGATGCCGCGGCGGCGCTGCGCGCGCTGATCGAGTTGTGGCGGGTGGCGTTGCCGGTCGAGGAATTGTTCGATCTCGCCGGCACGCTGGGCGCCGACGTGCCGATGTGCCTCGCCGGTCGCACGGCGATCGCATCCGGGATCGGCGACAGGCTCGCCCCGGCACCGGCCTTGCCGCCGTGCGGGCTGCTGCTCGTCAATCCCGGCGTGGCGCTTGCGACAAAGGATGTCTTCGTGCGCCGGCAGGGCGGGTTCTCGCAGCCCCTGCCGGTCGAGCAGGTCTGGCCCTCGCTGGATGACTTCGCCGCGGCGCTGGCTGCGCGCGGCAACGATCTCACCGACGCCGCGGTGTCGTTGCAGCCGGTGGTGGGCGAGGTGCTGGCGACCCTCGGACGCGCGCCCGCCGTGCGCTATCGCGCCATGAGCGGCAGCGGCGCCACGTGCTTTGCCTTGTTCGACGATGGCGTGCAGGCGCAGGTGGCGGCGCAGACCTTGCCGGCATCGTGGTGGCGTCATGCCGGGCGGCTCGCCTAGAGCGTGATGACCGGAGGCGGAATCGCCGGAGGTCCGAATCACGCGATCGAACGAGGACGTGGAGCGGAATGCAATCAGGTGGAACCGCACGTGGTTCCACCTGAACTCACCCTGCTCCAGGCCTGAGCCCTCAGCGCGCCATCAGCTTGCGCATCTCTTTCAGGGAGTCGAACAGCGCCTGGGTCGGCTCGCCGGTCGGCGCGATGCCGGCCAGGCGCTCGTATTCGCGGATCGCGTTGCGCGTGTTGCCGGCCGGCAGGCCGTCGATGGCGCCCGAGTAGAATTTGAGCTCCTGAAGAAGGCGCTGCACCGCCTTGACCTGATCGACCCGCGAGGCCGGCCAGGCATCTGGATCGGCCTTCGCCGCCGCGCGCTGGATATCGGCCGTGGTGGGCGGTGGCGGGGGCGGTTCGGGACGGCCGAGATCGATCTTCGGTACGGCCTGCGGCGGCGTGATCTGCACGGGTGGCGGAGCCGTTTCGACCTTTGCGGACTGCGGCTTGGCGGTGTCGATTGCGGGGGCTGCCGGCCTTGGCGGATCGCCCGGTGTCGCGGCAGGCGGACTCGCCGGCGTACTCGCAGCGCTGGACGCCCTGGCAGGGGGCGTTGCCCCCGGACTGGCCCCCGCACTGGCCGGCGGAGCGGCGGCCTGGTTTACGGGCGGCGGCGTGCTCGCGGCGGCCGGTGCTGGCCGGGCCGCGCGCGCGAAATCGCCGAGGCCGGGCGGCGGCGGCAGATCGGCGGGTGGCAGCACGATTCGCGCCGCTGGCTTGGCGGTCTCGACCGCGACCGGTTCGGGCTTGGGAGGATCGGCCTTCGGCGCCTCGGCTTTCGCCGCCGCGCCCTTCGCGGCCTCGGCCCGGCTGGTGTCCGGCGGCGGCGGTGCCGGGACGTCCTTGGGCGGCGTCGGGAGCGGCGACCGGGCAACGACGTCGCGCTGCGCGACCGCCGACCGGAGCGCGAGATAGAGGTCCTTGCTCGGCTCGCCGGTCTCGCGCAGTCCGGACCGCTTCTGGAAGGCGCGGATCGCGGCGCGCGTCATGGGCCCGAGGTTTCCGTCGGGCTTGTCCCGCAGCAAATCGAGGTCGAGCAGCGCCTGCTGCGTGGCGCGCACCTGGTCGACGGTGCCGACGGGCCACGGTGCGATCGCGTCGCCTCCAGCCGGCGGCTTTGGTGCGGGCGCGAGGGCGGACGGCGGCGGTGCTGCGGCGACGGACGGATCGGGCTCCTTCGGCTCGGACTTGTTCGGCTCGAACTTGGGCGGCGTCAGCGCATCGACGATGCGCTTGAACTCGGCCTGCGCGAGATCCTGCGCCTGCTTCAGTTCTTCGGGCGTCAGCGTGCGCTGCAGGGTGGCGGAGCGCTGGGCGGCCGACTTGGCGAGCGCGGAATCGTCGCCGCGGCCGGACTGGCGCTCGAATTCTCCGGTGATGGCGAACCAGGCCAGTGCCGCCGTCGGGTCGCGCGGGGCTGCATCGCCGCGCTCGAAGATGTCGCCCAGGATGAACATCGACGCCGCCATGCCCTGGCGCGCCGCCGACATCAGCAGGTCGACCGCGGCCTTGCCGTCACGCGCCACGCCTTTGCCGTCGCGCAGCAACAGCGCGAGGTTGTGCTTGGCGGTGGCGAGGCCGGCGTCGGCGGCCTTGCGGTACCATTGCGCGGCCTTGGTCGAGTCGCGCTCGACGACGAAGCCGCGTTCGTACATGACGGCGATGTTGAAGGCCGACTGCGCCGAGCCCGCCTCGGCGGCGCGCAGCAGCCAGCCGGCGCCGGCCAACGGGTCCTTCACGAGTCCCTGGCCCTGGATCAGCCGCCGCCCGAGCTCCTCCATGGCGGGGATGTCCTTGGCCTCGGCGCGCGCGCGCAGAGCCTCGGCATTGAAGTCGGGTTCCTTGGGCGCCTCGCTGGCGGCCGGAGTCGCTGCGGGTGTCGCTGCGGGCGTCGGCGTCGACATCGTCGTCGGCGCGGCGGGCACGGAGGCGGTCGGCGGCGTCTGCGGCGGCGGGGCGGCGACGGTCATGCCGACCTTCGGGCCGCGCACCTTGGTCTTGAGCGGTGGCGGATGAATGGTCACGAAGGCGAGCGCCGCCGCCGCGCCGACGGCGAGGAGGGTGGTAGCTGCCAGGATTCGCGGGCCCGCCATCAGGCGACCATAGCCGGGGTATCTCTCCGCAAGAAGCGTTTGCGTTCAGCCAAGTGACCGGTGGCGAACCACGATCAGGACGGTCAGCAGAAGAACTGCGCCGGCCTGATGCATCGTCGCGAGCGCGATGTCCACTCCGCTCAGGATCGTGGCGATTCCGAGGCCGAGCTGCGCCATGGCCACCGCGGCGGCGAGCCAGATTTCCGGCCGGCGGGCGCGGATCAGCAGCGCCAGGACGCCCAGCACCAGCAGCTTGGCGAGCCAGCGATGGATGAACTGGATGGTCGTGCCGTTCTCGAAGACGTTGATCCACCACGGCGTGAGGTCGAACAGGCCGGGCGGAATCCAGTAGCCCGACATGGTGGGGAAGGTGGAGTGCGAGGCGCCGGCGCGCAGGCCAGCCATGAAGGCGCCGAAGGTCATCACCACGAACACGAAGGCGATCAGCGCGCCGCTCTTGCGCGCCGTCTTCGGATCGCGCGGCCCCCTTTCTCCGGTGCGCGCCGACGCGGGCCCCAGTTCGAGGATCAGCCACACGGTGTAGGAATAGAGCGCCACCGCCAGCAGCAGGTGGGCGGCCAGCCGGTAGTGGCTGACCGACGGCCGGTCGACCAGGCCCGACGCGACCATCGCCCAGCCCAGCGCGCCCTGCAGGCCGCCCAGGACCAGCAGCGCGACGAGGCGCGGCTTGAGCCGGGGCGTGAGCTGCCCGCGCAGCCAGAACCAGGCGAGCGGCAGGGCGAACGCGACGCCGATCAGGCGGCCCCACAGTCGATGCAGGTACTCGAGCCAAAAGATCTGCTGGAATTCGCCGATCGTGAAACCACGATTCACCAGGCGGCCCTGCGGCGACGACAGGTATTTCTGCAGCTCCGCCTGCCACGCCGCGTCGGAGAGCGGCGGCAGCCAGCCGGTGACCGGCCGCCACTCGACCATCGACAGACCCGACTCGGTAAGCCGCGTCAGCGCGCCGAGCACGATCATGAAAAAAATCATGGCGGCCACGATGACCAGCCAGTTGCGCACGGCGGTTCCAGCTTGCATGAGTGCCGGACCATGCGTGACGGCGGGGGTCCCGTCATCAGGCATAAATGTCGCGAAGCCCGGGGATGCTCTGGCCTTGTGCTGCGCGGCGGGCCCCTTTAATCGGTTCGTGCACGAACAATCTCCCCTCGCCGCATCCGGATATTCCAAGAATGACCGCGCCCACGCTCTCCTTCGGGCTGAGTTTCAACGACCTCTATGACCGCGAGGGCCTCAGCCGTCTCGACGCGGCGTTCGCCGTCTGGCTGAAGGCGGCGAATGCCGACGTGCACGCCCGTCTGATGGCGGCGCGCACCGCGCCGGAGTCGCTCGCGGCCAAGGACGAATCCAACCTGCTGATCGAGGCGGCGCGGCCGCTCGAGGATTTCGTCGGCGAACTGTTCGGCATCTCGGGCGACGTCGCCGACCTGCGCGGCCGCGATTCGAAGTTCGCGCCGCTCTACGACTGCAAGCGTCTGTTCGTGCAGCGTTACGTCACGCGCGCGATCAAGCCCGATGCGGTGGGCGCCGAGCCCGCGGTCGATGTCGGCGCCAATCTGGCCGATGGTGTCGAGGCGTGGGAACTCGCCTTCGCCGTCAAGGTGCGTGGCCTGGTCGGCGCAGAGTTCAAGGTCGACAAGCCGACTCCCGAGGTCGAGGCGCTGGCGAAGTATGCCGCCTGGGCGCTGCACAGTCCCGACGGCAAGAGGCGGCACCGCGACGGGCCGCTGTTCAAGGTGCCGCACAAGCTCGATTTCGAGCATCTGGTGCCGATCGAGACCGAGATGGTCGACGGCATCACGCGCATGAAGCTGCCGCGGCCGCTGCTGCGCCACCGCGAGGGCTTCGCGCTGACCGACGAGGGCTTCGATGCCGCTCGCGCACTCGACCACGCCAATTACTGCATCTGGTGCCACAACCAGGGCAAGGACAGCTGTTCCAAGGGCCTCAAGGACCGCAAGACCGGCGCCTTCCAGAAGTCGCCGTTCGGCGTCACGCTGGCCGGCTGCCCGCTCGAGGAAAAGATCTCGGAGATGAATCTCCTCAAGAGCGAGGGCTTCTCCGTCGGCGCGCTGGCGATCGCGGCAGTCGACAACCCGCTGCTCGCGGCGACCGGTCACCGCATCTGCAACGACTGCATGAAGGCCTGCATCTACCAGAAGCAGGAGCCGGTCGACATTCCCCAGATCGAGACGCGTACCCTCAAGGACGTGCTCGGCCTGCCCTGGGGCTTCGAGATCTATTCGCTGCTGACGCGCTGGAACCCGCTCAACCTGCGCCGTCCGATCCCGCGTCCCGCCACCGGCCGTTCCGTGCTGGTCGTCGGGCTGGGGCCCGCGGGCTTCAATCTTGCCCATCACCTGATGAACGACGGCCACACCGTGGTCGGGATCGACGGCCTCAAGATCGAGCCGCTGCCGCAGACCCAGTCCGGCGTGAAGGCCGACGGCGCCCGCGTGCCGTTCGAGGCCGTGCAGAACATCGACAGCCTGCGCGAGGATCTCGGCGAACGTGCCATGGCGGGCTTCGGCGGCGTCGCCGAATACGGCATCACCGTGCGCTGGGACAAGAACTACCTGAAGCTGGTGCGCCTGCTGCTCGAGCGGCGAAACCAGTTCTCGATGTTCGGCGGCGTGCGCTTCGGCGGCACCGTCACGGTCGAGGACGCCTTCGCCATGGGCTTCGACCACGTGGCGCTGTGCGCCGGCGCGGGCAAGCCGACCGTGCTCGACCTGCCCAACGGACTGGCGCGCGGCGTGCGCGCGGCGTCGGATTTCCTGATGGCGCTGCAACTCACCGGCGCGGCCAAGAAGGATTCCATCGCCAACCTTCAGATCCGCCTGCCGGTGGTGGTGATCGGCGGCGGCCTGACCGCGATCGACACCGCGACCGAGTCGCTCGCCTACTATCCGCTCCAGGTCGAGAAGTTCCTGGCCCGGCACGAGACCCTGGTCCAGGAGCGTGGCGAGGCTTCGGTGCGCGCCGCCATGAACGACGAGGAGCGGCAGATCGCCGACGAGTTCATCGCCCATGCCAGGGCGATCCGCGAAGAGCGGGCGAAGGCCGCGCGCGAGAACCGCACGCCCGACATCGCCGGGCTCGTCAACGGCTGGGGCGGCGTCACCATCGCCTACCGCCGCCGGCTGATCGATTCGCCGTCCTACACCCTGAACCACGAGGAAGTGTTCAAGGCGCTGGAGGAAGACATCCGCTTCGCCGAGGGGCTGTCGCCCGTCGCGGTCGAGGTCGATGCCAACGGCCATGCCTGCGCCCTCAAGGTGGCGGGAGAACAAGGTGGCCAGAAGGTCGAGGCGACGCTTCCGGCGCGCACCATCCTGGTGGCGGCCGGCACGCAGCCCAACACGGTGCTGGCGCGCGAGGATGCGACGCACGCCTTCATCGACGGCAAGTATTTCCGCGCGCTGGACGAGGAGGGCAATCCCGCGACGCCCGAGCGCGTGTGCAAGCCCGGCGAGGTGCGCGTGCTGATGTATCGCCATGCTGACGGCCGGGCGATGTCGTTCTTCGGCGATCTGCATCCGTCGTTCGCCGGCAACGTCGTGAAGGCGATGGGCGGCGCCAAGCAGGGCTATCCGGTGCTGACCCGCAGCATGGCGAAACTGGCCGCCCCGATGCACAAGGCGCAGGACATCCTGGCCGCCGCCAACAAGGCCTGGCGGGCGAAGGTGGTGCGGGTCGATCGCCTGACGCCGACCATCGTCGAAGTGGTGGTCGAGGCGCCCGCCGCGGCGCGCAATTTCGAGCCCGGCCAGTTCTACCGCCTGCAGAACTACGAGGCGCGTTCCAAGAAGGTCGACGGCACCCTGCTGACCATGGAAGGCTTGGCGCTGACCGGCGCATGGGTCGACAAGGACAAGGGCCTGCTGTCGCTGATCACGCTCGAGATGGGCGGCTCGTCCGACCTCTGCACGCTGCTCGAGCCCGGCGAACCGGTAATCGTGATGGGCCCGACCGGCACGCCGACCGAGATCGAGCCCGGCGAGACGGTGGTGCTGGCCGGCGGTGGCCTCGGCAATGCAGTGCTGTTCTCGATCGGCCAGGCTTTCCGCCGGGCGGGCAGCAAGGTCCTATATTTCGCGGGCTACAAGCGCGTGATCGACCGCTACAAGGTCGAGGAGATCGAGGCCGCGGCCGACGTCGTCGTGTGGTGCTGCGACGAGGCGCCGGGCTTCAAGCCCTCGCGCGCCCAGGACAAGACCACGGTCGACAATATCGTCGAGACGATGCGCAAGTACGCCGCGGGCGAGCTCGGCGAGCAGCCGATCGCCTTCAAGGATGCCGACCGCATCATCGCCATCGGCTCGGACGGCATGATGAACGCGGTGCGCCTGGCGCGGCATGGCGTGCTGAAGCCCTGGATGAAGCCCGATCACGTGGCGCTGGGGTCGATCAACTCTCCCATGCAATGCATGATGAAGGAGATCTGCGCGCAGTGCCTGCAGCTGCACAAGGACCCGGTGACCGGCAAGGAGAGCGTCGTGTTCTCCTGCTTCAACCAGGACCAGGAGCTCGACCGGGTCGATTTCGCCTGTCTGCGCCAGCGGCTGCGCCAGAACGGCGCCCAGGAAAAGATCGCCGCCCTCTGGATCGACCGCTCGTTGCGCAAGATCGGGGCGCGGGCGTAGGCTCGCGCCCATGATCCATCCTCTCAAGGTCGCCAAGCTGTCGGACGCCGCGCGGATCGAGTTCGGGCCGCTGTCCTTCTATCACCCACTGGTCGCCGACGGCGATACGCCGGTCCGTACTGGTATCCAGACTGCCGCGCCCGGCTATCAGGCAACGATGCACTGGCATCCCTATACGGAGCTGCTGTTCATCATCGAGGGCGAGGCGGATGTGTGGGTGCAGGGAGAAGAGGAGAGGCCGCATCGCCTGAAGGCTGGCGATTGTGTTGCGGTGCCGCCCGAGACGCTACACACGTTCCGGGTTGTTGGGGACAAGCCGATGCGGTTGCTCGGCATCCATGCCAGCGCCGAGCGCGTTACGAACTATGTTGGCCGTGAGACCGACGCCAAGGGTTATCCGGTCTTCGAGAAGCCGATCTAGTGTTTGTTCGGTAGGTCTGGCGCATTAACCTGAAGCCTCTACTTCATTTAATTGGAGTAGTTCCCGAGGTTGGCGTGGGCGTTGGGATCTTGACCCCTCCGTCGCGGTAAGACCGCGACACCTCCCCATATGAATGGGGAGGAGGGTGTACTGTCAGGTCATCCGCACGAAGCGGAACAGCACCTTGTCTTCGCTGTAATAGCGCAGCTGGTCGGTGATCTTCGGAAAGTAGGCGCTGCCCAGCGTCACCGGCATGAAGGCGTCGAGCGCCAGCGGCCGCACGGCGACGCTGAAGCCCGCGGTCGAAAAGGCCCGCGCCACGTCCTCCAGCGAATGGTCGTAGATCGGGATCGACGAGGACTCGGCAATCACGCGGCGCCAGTGCGGCCACACCGACGAATCGATGTGGCAGCCGATCGCGGCGATATAGGCGCCGCCTGGCCGCAGCGCCGCACGGATGTCGCGGGCGTGGGCGGCGATGTCGGGCAGCAGGTAGATCACCTCGTGACTGAAGGCGAAGTCGAAGACCCGTCCGAGGCCGGTGGCATTGTCGGCCACCTTGTATTCGACCGGGCGCTGGCCCTTCAGCAGTTCGGCGCGCGCCACCGACTCGCGGGCGATGTCGATGCCGACGGCGCTCTTGTAGGGGTGGCGGTCGTACAGCAGGCGCAGGAATCCGCCCTGGTTGCAGCCGTAGTCGAGCACGGACGAGGCGTGCAGGTCCTGCGTCACGCCGACATCGATCATCCGCCGCCAGATGGGGGCGTGCGCCGCCCCCATCGCCTCTTCTTCAGCGGGGTTGCGGTTCCAGGTTGCGATCGTCGAGGGACGGCTCATCGCTTCCTCCGGTTTTCGGAAGCTTAGCACGTTTGGGTCCCCACGGTTTGACGAGCAGCGGCAGCGAGATGATGGCGCCGAAGGTGATCATGCCGGCGGCGATCGCGATGAAGACGCCGTTCAGCCCCCATTGCAGGTGTGTGACGGCGAGCCAGCCGCCGCCGGTCGCCACCGCGAGGCGGCTGATGCCGGCGAAGAACGGTGCCTTCATGCGGCCCGCGCCCTGGCTGGCGAAGGACAGCGTCATGCCGATGCCGAACAGCACGTAAAATGGCGCGACATGCGTGATGTAGCCGACGGTGGCGGCGACCACCGGTGTCTCGCCGGTGAACAGCCGCGCCCAGCCCTCGGGCACCAGCGCCACGATCCAGCCCAGTACGCCGATCGCGCCGCCCGAGATCAGGCTGCCGTACCAGGCGGCATGCACCGCGCGCTTCCAGTCGCCGGCGCCGGCCGCCACGCCGACGATGGTCGTGAGCGCCGAGCCGATGCCGAAGGCGAGAGGAACCAGCATGAACTCCATGCGCACGCCGATGCCGTAGCCCGCCAGCGCCGCCACGCCGAAATTGCCGACCAGACCGGTCACCATCATGGCGGTGAGGTTGGCGGTGAAGGCCGAGAACGAGGCGATCAGGCCGACCCGCAGGATGTCCCAGAACAATCGGCGCTGCAGGCGGATGCCGCCGAGCGCCGGCGTGAAGCCGAGTTTGCCGCTCCACAGCGCGCGGGCCTGCAGCAGCGCCGAGACCAGCGACGTCGCCAGCATCGAGATCGCGGGGCCGGCCATGCCGAGGCCCGGCCAGTCGCCGATGCCGAGCGCCAGCAGGGCCGAGAGCGGCATCTGGATCAGCGAATTGACCAGCATGTAGCGGCCGGGTGTGGCGGCATCGCCGCCGCCGCGCAGCAAGGACGAGAGAAAGAAGTTCAGCCAGATCGCGAGTGAGCCCGTGAACAGCACGTGGGCGTAGGTCTCGGCATTGGCGAGCGCCGCACCCGAGCCGCCGAGCAGGCGGAACAGGGACGGCGCCACGGTCCAGGCGAACAAGGTGAAGAGGAGCGACATCGCGACGGCGAGCAGCATCGAATGCAGGACCAGCGCCCGGGCGTCGTCGAGCCTGCGGCCGCCCACGGCGCGCGCCATCGCCGCGGTCACGCCGCCGCCCATGCCGCCCGCGGCCATCATGGTCATCATCATCATCAGCGGGAACACCAGCGCGAAGCCCGCCAGAGCGTCGGTGCCGAGCCTGCCGAAGATGAAGGTCTCGACGATCGCCACCAGGGTCTGCACGACCATGACCGCGGTGGTCGGGCCGGCGAGCTTCAGCAGGCTCCGGCCGATCGGCGCGGTGAGCAGGGGATGGGACGCGGGCTGCGACACGAGGCTTCTCCAGATAGGTGCATATGCACGATACCAAGGTAGACGGCCGCGCCGTCCTGTCACCTGACATTCGCGCCGTGTCGCATTAGCTTTTGCGCATGACCGGAAACCCAGCCGACAAAGACCGCCCGCTCGCGAAACCCACCGTCCAGGTGGAAAATGAACGCGTCATCGTCACCGAGTGGCGCTTCCCTCCCGGGAGCCACACCGGCTGGCACAAGCACATGCACGATTACGTCGTGGTGCCGATCACCACCGGCGAGCTGCATATATATGATGGCAAGGCCACGGTGCCGGCGCCGCTCCGGGCCGGCGTGTCCTACGCCCGCATGACCGGGGTCGAGCACGACGTCATCAACCCCAATCCCTTCGAGTTCGTGTTCGTCGAAATCGAGATGAAGGCCAGGCCCTGAAGGCCTCCGACCATCGGAAATGCCTCAAAATGTGCCCCCTGCTGCGCGCCCAGCGCGCAGGGGGGCTGCATTGACTAAGGAAGCGGCAAGCCTCATATCAAACCGGCTAGCGGTCCGGCCCGATCCTCGGCGCCTCTCAGGCGACCGCCCCCGCGGCTCATAGGATATGAGCTAAGTTACGGAAACTAAATGAGTTTTGAGAGTTTGGGGCTGAGCGCCCCGGTGCTGCAGGCAGTAACAGAGAAGGGCTATACCCAGCCCACGCCGATCCAGGAAAAGGCCATCCCGATCGTCCTGATGGGCCGCGATGTCCTCGGATGCGCCCAGACGGGCACCGGCAAGACCGCTTCCTTCGTCCTCCCGATGATCGACATCCTGGCCGGAAGCCGGGGCAAGATGCGCATGCCGCGCTCGCTGATCCTGGAGCCGACGCGCGAACTGGCCGCCCAGGTGGCCGAGAACTTCGACATGTACGGCAAGTACAACAAGCTCAGCATGGCGCTGCTGATCGGCGGCGTGAGCTTCGACGACCAGGAACGCGCCCTCGAGAAGGGCGTCGACGTGCTGATCGCCACGCCGGGCCGCCTGCTCGACCATTTCGAGCGCGGCAAGGTGCTGCTGAACGACGTCAAGGTGCTGGTGATCGACGAAGCCGACCGCATGCTCGACATGGGCTTCATCCCCGACGTCGAGCGCATCGTCGGCTACCTGCCGAAGCTGCGCCAGACGCTGTTCTTCTCCGCCACCATGCCGCCCGAGATCAAGCGGCTGGCCGACCGCTTCCTGCAGAATCCGAAGGAAGTCACGGTCTCGCCGCCGGCTTCGGCCAGCAAGAACATCGTCCAGGGCCTGGTCGTGGTCGCCGAGGAGGAAAAGCGCGAGGCGCTGCGCCGGCTGATCAAGAGCCAGGAGATCAAGAACGCCATCGTCTTCTGCAACCGCAAGAAGGACGTCGCGATCCTGCAGGGCTCGCTCAAGAAGCACGGCTTCAATGCCGGCGCGCTGCACGGCGACATGAGCCAGCCCGCGCGCATGGAGACGCTCGACAAGTTCAAGCAGGGCGAGATCCAGATCCTGGTGGCCTCCGACGTCGCCGCGCGCGGCCTCGACATCGCCGACATGAGCCACGTGTTCAATTTCGACGTGCCGTTCTCGCCCGAGGACTACGTCCATCGCATCGGCCGCACCGGCCGCGCCGGCAAGACCGGCCACTCTTTCACGCTGGCGACGCCCAGCGAAGGCGATCTGATCGACGCCATCCAGAAGCTGATCAACACGGAGATCCCCAAGGTCGAAGTGCCGGGCATGGATGCTGCCGCGCTGGAGGCCGGTGACGGGCGCCGTCGTGGCCGCGGCGGTCGCCGTGGCGGCCGCAGCAGCGGTGGCGCACCGGAACGTGGTCGCGGCCCGCGCCGCGAGCCGCGCGAGAATCGCGAGCCCCGTGGCGAGCAGCCGGTGGAGAGCGCGCCGATCGAGGCTCAGGCTTCCGCTGCGTCTCCCGAGTCGCAGCCCGAGGCCCGTGCCCCGCGCGAGCCGAGGGCGCCGCGCGAGCCCCGTGCCGATCGTCCGCCGCGTGAGCGCCGGCCGGAGCAGCGCGAATCCCGTGGCGAACGCCGCCCCGAGCGGTCGTCCGAGCATCGCTCGGAGCGGCGCCCGGAACGTCATCAC
>JBGAIW010000041.1:0-36459 GCA_044225265.1 Reyranella sp. | reverse complement strand
GTGGCCTTCTGGTCCGACGGCACCTTCGGCATCTATCTCCATCCCGACGTCTGGCACGAGGGCCCGTTCCCGACCGCGCCGAGCGGCCGTTACTTCGACAAGCAGGGCAAGGTGCACGGGCGGGTGAGCTGCGACCTGAAGTCGGAGCTCGGCGTGATGCTCGCCGTGCCGCTGCCGGTGTCGCTCTAGCGGATGACGATCGGCGCCGCGCTGCCGCGCCTGGAAGACGCGCGGCTGCTAACCGGGCGCGGCCTGTACAGCGACGATCACTCCGCGCCCGACCAGGTCAGGAGCCATGTGCTGCGCTCACCGCACGCGCAAGCGCGCATCGTGTCGATCGACACCGCGCCGGCCCTCGCGATGCCGGGCGTGCTGCTGGTCCTGACCGGCAAGGACGTGGTCGCCGAGGGCCTGAAGGAAGTGCCGCATATCCCGCAGGCGATGAGCCCGCCGGACATCCCGCTCGACAACCTTGACGGCTCTCCGCACCTGCTTGAGCGTCCGCACATCCTTGCCGTCGACACCGTGCGCTTCGTGGGCGAGGCGGTGGCCTTCGTCGTCGCCGAGACGCTGGCGCAGGCCCGCGACGCCGCTGAGGCGATCGTCACCGTCTACGAGACCCTGAAGCCGATCGGCGACATCGCGGTCGATGCGCGGGTCGGCAATCCGCGCGCCACACGGGCGGGCTTCGCCGAGGCGCCCTTTGTCGTGCGGATCGAGACCGACATCCAGCGCGTCACCGGCGTGCCGATGGAGCCGCGCGCGGCACTCGGCCACTACGATCAGGCGACCGGCCGCCACACCGTGCATGCCGGCGGTGGCGGGATCGTGCGCCCCAAGAAGGATATCGCGATCATCCTCGGCCTCGAACCCGAGCAGGTGCGGGTCATCGCCCACGATGTCGGCGGCAATTTCGGCACCCGCAACCTCCTCTATCCCGAGTTCGTCCTGGTCGCTTGGGCGTCGAAGAAGGTCGGCCGGCCGGTTAAGTGGACCTGCGACAGAAGCGAGGCGTTTCTCAGCGACTATGCCGGCCGCGACCTGCGGGTGGAATCGGAACTGGCACTCGCCGAAGATGGGAAGTTCCTCGGCCTGCACGCCAGCGCCACCAGCAATCTCGGCGCCTACACCGCCTCGTTCATCCCGCTGACCAAGGGCACGCAGCTGATGACCAGCCTGTACGACCTGCCGGCGGTGGCGCGGGCAAGGGGTGTGCTGAGCAACAGCCAGTGCACGGCGCCCTACCGCAGCGCGGGCCGGCCCGAGACCATGTTCGTGATCGAGCGGCTGATCGACATGGCCGCGCGCCAACATGGTTTCGATCGCATCGAGCTGCGCCGCAGGAACCTGATCAGGACGCTGCCGCATCGCAACGTCTTCGGTATCGTTTATGACAGCGGAGACTATGCCGGCGCGCTCGAACAGGTGCTGAAACTCGCCGACTGGACGGGCTACCCTGAGCGGCAGCAGGCTTCCGGCACGCGCGGCCTGAGGCGCGGCATCGGGCTGGGCGGCTACATCGAGTCGCAGAGCGGCGCGCCGAACGAGCGTGCCGAGGTGACCGTGCGCGGCGACGGCACCGCGGAAGTCGTGATCGGCACCCTGTCGGCGGGCATGGGGCACGCCACTTCGTTCGCCCAGCTGGTCCACGAATGGCTGGGTATTCCGGTCGACAGGGTGTCGATCGTCAGCCACGACACCGACTTGCTGGGGCCGGGGGCCGGCGGCGGCTCGCACTCGGGCCGTTCGATGCGCATGGCCGGTATCACCATTCACAAGGCGTCGCAGGGCATCGTCGCCAAGGCACTGAAGCTGGCGGCGCAGGACCTCGAAGCGAGCGAAGCCGACATCGCCTTCGCCGTCGGCCGTTTCACGGTGAAGGGCACCGACCGCTCGGTTGGCCTGGTCGAGCTTGCGGCCCGGCATGGCGCGCTTGCCGATGCCGGCGACGCCAACGTCCGGGTCGGCTCCTATCCCTACGGTTGGCATGTCTGCGAGGTCGAGATCGACCCCGAGACCGGGGTGGTGAGGATCGAGCGCTACACCACGGTCGACGATGTCGGTCGCGCCGTGAACCCGCTGATCCTGCACGGCCAGGCCCATGGCGGCATCGTCCAGGGGGCGGGCCAGGCGCTGATGGAACATTGCCGCTACGACGAGGCGGGCCAGCTCCTGTCGGGCTCGTTCATGGACTATGCCATGCCGCGCGCCGATCAGTTTCCGATGTTCGTCACGTCGCTCAGTGAGGTGCCCTCGACCAACCATCCGCTGGGCTTCCGCGGCGGCGGCGAGGGCGGCATCACCCCGGCGCTGGGTGTGATCATGAATGCCGTGGTCGATGCGCTGGCCGAGTTCGGCGTCACCCATATCGACATGCCGGCCTGTCCCGAACGTGTCTGGCAGGCGATCAATGCGGCGCGCGGTCAGGCCCTGGCGTCGACGGCCGCGAGATAGGCAAGGACCAGCCGCACCAGTTCGTCCTCAAAGCCGCGGCTCTTCAGGAAGGGCCGCTCTTCCAGCACCGCGGCGCGGATGGCGCCCATCACCGCGCGCGACACCACGAAGCTCTGCTCGTCGGTCATGATGTCGAGGCTGTTGCGTGCCAGGAAATCGGCGACCGCGGCATGAAACAGCGCGCCACCGCCGCGACTCAGGACCGTCTGCACCACGGCCTTGCGCGCGCGCGTCCGGCCGCCGAAGGCGTTGATCACGGCGCGCACCACGCCGCGCACGCGCTCCTCCTGCGTGGCGGTGCTCTCGTCGCTGAGCATCGCGGCGATGCGCGCGAAGGTCGTCCTCAGTTCGCGCTCGGCGATCGCCTGCATCAGCGCATCCTTGTCGGCGAAGTACTGGTAGAGCGTGCCGATGCTGACGCCGGCCCGCTCGGCGACCGCGTTGGTGGTGAAGGCGGCGAGCCCGCCCGCCTCCAGAATCTGAGCCGCCCCCTCGAGGATCGCCGCAACGGTTTCCGCCGCGCGCTGCTGGCGGGGAATTCTGCGTGTCGCTTCAACGGGTTGGCGGGTCTTGGCCATAGCGGCAGTCGATCGGTAAAGGCGAGTAATAGAACCTGAGCATTGCTCATATATTCGCGGCAGGCAATCGACCCCTCAGTGACCCTCCGGGAGTCCCGCAATGACCTTCGATTCGAGCATTCTGTTCTACCTGCTGCCGTTCGTGCTCTTCTTCGCCCTGGCGGAGGGCATCGTAATGTCATGGCGCCAACCCGGCAGCTTCGACTGGAAATCGTGGGCATGCTCGCTGGGAGACCTCGGCGGCCGCTACGTCATGCTGGGCGTGGTCTATGTGCTGGGCAGTCCGCTGCTCGCCTTCGCCTACAATCACCGGCTGTTCGATATCGCGCCGACCGGGCTGGCAACCTATGTGCTGCTCTTCTTCAGCTTGGAGTTCTTCTACTACTGGTACCACCGCTCGGCGCACACGATCCGCTGGTTCTGGATGAACCACTCGGTGCACCATTCGCCCAACCAGTTGGTACTGTCGGCCGCTTATCGCCTGGGCTGGCTGGGCAAGATCGGTGGCAACATGATCTTCTTCACGCCGATGGTGTTCCTGGGCTTCGAACCGCAGGTCGTGCTGACCGCACTGTCGCTCAACCTGCTCTACCAGTTCTGGATCCACGCCGCGTGGATCCCCAAGCTCGGCTGGCTGGAGTACGTGCTCAACACGCCGTCGGCGCATCGCGTGCATCACGCGCGCAATCCCGAATACCTCGACGCCAACTACGGCGGCGTGCTGATCGTGTTCGATCGCCTGTTCGGTACCTACATCGAGGAGAAGGAAGATGTGCCGTGCGAGTACGGGCTAGTGACGCCGGTGAAGACGCACAATCCGATCGCCATTAATTTCATGCCGTGGGTCGGCCTGATCAAGGACGTGGCCGGTGCCCGTTCGCTCGGTGAGGCTTGGCGTTACCTGTTCGCGCCGCCGGGCTGGCGCCCGGACGGGCAGGGCCTGACCACGGCCGAAATCCGCAAGACTCACGCCGCCATGACTTAATCTTCCTTGAGGCGCCTTCGCCGCCCCGACAGATTGGCGGCGAAGGAGAGTTTCGATGGCGAGAGACAAGGTTTGCGTCGTGATCGGCGCGGGAGACGCGACGGGCGGGGCAATCGCCCGCCGCTTTGCGCGCGAGGGCTATACCTCGGTGGTGACCCGCCGCCATCTAGACAAGCTCAATCATCTGGTGGCCGAGATCACCTCGGCCGGCGGCAAGGTCCATCCGTTTGGGTCCGACGCCCGCGACGAGGATCAGGTCGTGAAGCTGTTCCGCGAGATCGAAACCGAGATCGGCGACGTGGAAGTCTTCGTCTTCAATATCGGCGGCAACGTACGCTTCGACATTCGCGACACGACGGCCCGTGTCTATCGCAAGGTCTGGGAGATGACGGCCTTTGCGGGGTTTCTGACGGCGCGCGAGGCGGCCAAGGCGATGGTGCCACGCGGGCGGGGCACCATGCTGTTCACCGGCGCGACGGCCAGCCTGCGCGGCGGCCGCGGCTTCTCGGCCTTCGCCGGCGGCAAGCATGCGGTGCGGGCGCTGGCGCAGTCGGTGGCGCGCGAGCTGATGCCGCAGAACATCCATGTCGCCCATGTCGTGATCGACGGGGCGATCGACACGGAATGGATCAAGGCCAACTTCCCCGATCGCTACAACGCGGGACCCGACGCAATCCTCAACCCGGATCACATCGCCGAGGCCTACTGGCAGCTGCACTGCCAGCCGCGCAGCGCCTGGACCTTCGAGATGGATCTCAGGCCCTGGAAGGAGTCGTGGTAAGGGCGCGGGCTTTCGCCCGCGCCCTTACCGACGTCTCGTCGAAGTGTTTTAGCGCTGTGGCGTGGTGGCCGCGCCGACACCCGCGCCGACCGCGCCACCGATCAGTGCGCCCGGCAGTACGCCGAGCGGCGTGACTGCGCCGATCAGGGCGCCCGAGCCAGCGCCGATTCCGCCGCCAGTGACGGCGCGCTGGCCCCAGGTGTCGCCGCAGGCGGTGACGCCCAGCAGGATCGCTGCGAGAACCAGATACTTGCTCATGTTGGCCTCCATCGTCGAAGGGGTTAGCGGCGCGGCGTGGTCGCGGCACCGGTGCCGGCGCCCACGGCGCCGCCGATCAGGGCGCCTGGCACCACGCCGATCGGCGTGACGGCGCCGATCACGGCGCCTGAACCCGCACCGATCGCGCCGCCGGTAACGGCCCGTTGGCCCCAGGTGTCGCCGCAGGCGGTGACGCCCAGCAGGATCGCGGTGAGGACAAGGTACTTGGACATGACTGCTCCCATCGTCTTGGCGAGGCATTCGGCCTCGGGGAGTAATTACGTGTCCAAATACGGCAGAAAAGGGCGGTGCCCCTGTGACGAAACTGTGGTCGGGGCGGCCAGCGGCCGCCTGTTTCGTCAGATCACGCGCTGGGTGCGCGCGTAAGCCATGTAGAGATCGTGCGCGTGGGCGGCGATCGGACCGGGCTGCAGGTCGCGGCTTTCGTAGCGGTTGACCGGCTGAACCTTGCCGGCGTTGCCGGTGGTGAAGATCTCGTCGGCATCGTCGAGTTCGTCGGGACGTACGCGGCGCTCCTCGACCTTGATGCCGGCATTGCGCAGCAGCTCGATGGTGCGATAGCGCGTGATGCCGGCGAGGAAGGTGCCGTTGGGCACGGGCGTCGCGACCACGCCGTTCTTGGCGAGGAAGACGTTCGAGCTGCAGGTCTCCGCGACGTTGCCCAGCATGTCGAGCACGACGCCGTTGGTGAAGCCGCGCTGCTGCATCTCGGCGACGCCGCGCGAGGAGTTGGGATAGTGGCACGAGGCCTTGGCGTCGGTCGGCGCGCTCTCGGGCGTCGAGCGGCGGATCGAGCGGCACAGGCCGAGCGACAGTGGCGTGCCGGCGCGCATCGGCGAGACATAGGTGCAGAGCAGGAACTGCGTCGAGTCGCCGTCGACCGAGATCGGGCCCGAGCCGCCCTTCATCGCCCAGAACATCGGCCGCACATAGAGCTCGGCCTTGGGGCCGAAGCGGCGCACGCTCTCGTGCATCAGCTCGAGGATCTCCTTTGGCGACTTGATCGCCTTCAGCCCGAGCGCCTTGGCCGAACGCACGACACGTTCCGCATGGAGGTCGAGGTCGGGGCCGCAGCCCTCGAAGGCGCGGCCGCCGTCGAATACGATGGAGCCCAGCCAGAAGGCGTGGTCGCGCGGACCCAGGATCGCGGGGTTGCCTTCGTGCCAGGTGCCATTCCAGTAGGTGAGCGTATCCATCTTGATCTCGTCCTCAGGCGCTGAAGGCGGCGGAAATAGCAGATTCCCATGAGCGGGGCAGCCCTCCTGGCGTTGGCCGCGGCGCTCTGTTTCGCGATCGCGCTGATCCTGACGCAGTACGGTTTGCGCACCGTCCCGTCGTGGCGCTCGCCGCTCTACACGATCGGTAGCTGCACTGTGGTGGCCTGGATCGCGGCGGCAGTTTTCGTTGATTTTCGGGCCTTTGACTGGCGTGCCGCGGCGATCTTCGCAGGTGTCGGCTGCGTCTTCCCGGTCGCCGTTTCGATCCTGGCGGTGCGCTCCAACGAGAAACTCGGGCCCGCCGTGTCCGGCGCGGCGGGCAACGTCACGCCCTTGTTCGCGGTATTGGCCGCCGTACTTTTTCTAGGCGAGACGCTCTCCTGGCTGCAGGGAGTGGGGCTCGCGATGGTCGTGGGCGGCGTGGCGCTGATGGCGCTGCGCGGCGGTACCGGCAGGCGCAAATGGTCGGTATGGGTGCTCGGCCTGCCATTGCTCGCGGCCCTCGTGCGCGGCTCGATCCAGCCGGTGATCAAGGCCGGCCTTGTGCTGTGGCACGAGCCGCTCGCCGCTGCCGCTATCGGCTACACGCTTTCCTCGGTGGTGATCCTGTCCCTGGTCGGCCGGCGCGCGCTCGCCGCCGGACCGGCTGACCGGATCGGTCGACTGTGGTTCTTTGGCGTCGGCATGAGCAACGGAATGGCGACGTTTCTTCTTTATGCGGCGCTTGGGCTCGGTTCGATCACGGTGGTGGCGCCGCTGGTCGCGATGTTCCCGCTGATGGCCGTGGTGCTTAGCTATCTGTTTCTGCGCGAGGAGCGCCTGCACATCGTCGGCTTGCTCGGCATCTGCACCAGCGTTGCCGGCGTGATCCTCCTGCTGGTGGGTAATCGCAGCTGAAGACAAATTCGTGACCGGGCAATCGTGACGAGATCTTGGCGCGGGCCGGACGCAAATACCTTGATTGAGGGGGCACAGGCCCGCCGTCCGCACCGTATCTCTCCTGACATGGCGTGATGCCCTCCAGTATCGCGCCGAACAAAGGAGGCAAGTCATGATGAAGCGTCATCTGTTCAGCACCCTTGCCGCCGCCGCGATTTCCACGCCGGCCCTGTTTGCACCGGCGATGGTTACGCCGGCCGCAGCGCAGGTCGATCTCAGCATCACCATCGGCACGCCGCCGCCGCCGCCGCGCTACGAGGTCGTGCCGGCGCCGCGCGCGGGCTACGTCTGGGCACCGGGCTTCTGGCGCTGGGAAGGCAGCCGTCATGTCTGGGCGCCGGGCCGCTGGATGGCCGAGCGACCGGGCTATCGCTGGGTGCCCGACCATTGGAACCATGTCGGCAACGGCTGGCGCCACGAGGCAGGCTACTGGGATCGCCAGCAGGCCAGGTCCTGGGGCGACCGCGATCATGACGGTGTGCCCAATGCGGTCGACCGTCATCCCGACAATCCCTATCGCCGCTGACCGGGGACACGGGACGGAGAGCGGGGTGCTTCGGCACCCCGCTTTCTTTTTGCTATCTTCCTGCCAATGGCCGGGAAGAAGCTTCCCGGAACTCTCGGGAAGGAAACCTCAGTGCCGCTTCGCGCCGATCGCTTCGGGCTCTCCGTTGCCCTCAGCACGCCGTTCAACGAGGACCGTTCGATCGATCTGCCGCGCCTAGTGGCACACGGCCGCGAGTCGCTGGCCGACGGCTGCAGGAGCCTCACGGTGTTCGGCACCACGGGCGAAGGCGCCTCGCTCGGCCTCAACGAACGCAACCGCGCACTGGGCGCGCTGGTCGGCGCCGGCGTCGATCCGCACACGCAGCTCGTGGTCGGTATCGCCGCCGCGTCGGTCGAGGATGCGATTGCGCAGGGCCGTGCCGGCCTGATGCTGGGCTGTCCGAGCTTCCTGCTGGCGCCGCCGTTCTACTTCAAGAGCCCGGGCGAGGAGGGGCTGTTCGACTGGTTCGCCGCCGTCCTGACGGGGCTGGGCCCGAAGGCGACCAACGTCATTCTCTATCATATCCCGCAGGTCACCTCGGTCGGCCTGTCGGTCGAGCTGATCGGGCGGCTGAAGAAGGCCTTCCCAGGACAGGTCAAGGGCGTGAAGGACTCGTCGGGAGACTGGAGCAACACCGAGGCGCTGCTCAAGGCGCATGCCGACCTGCACATCCTGGTCGGCGACGAGCGGCTGCTCGCCCGGGCGATGAACCTCGGTGCCTCGGGCACGATCTGCGGTCTGGCGAACATCGCGCCCGACCTCATGCAGGCTCCGGTCAACGGCATCGAGGAGCCACGGATTGCGGCGATCATCGAGCTGCTGCTGCCATACGCCGTTACCGCCGCGGTCAAGGCACTCGTCGGCCATCGTCGCAACGATCCGGCGGCGTGGAGCCGCATGCGCGCGCCGCTGCGTTCGTTGAGCCAGACCGAGTGCCTGGAATTGTTCGCCGCCGTCGATGTCATCCGCGCCAAGCGCGCCGCGTAAGGAGGAACGTCATGTCCGCACCCATCGCCATCCGCCTGCATCCCAACGACAACGTCGTCGTGGCGCGCATGGACATCCTGCCCGGCACCAAGGTGGAGGGTGACGTAGCGGCGGCAACGCGTGTGCCGCCCGGCCACAAGATCCTGACTCGCGAGGTGAAGAAGGGCGAACCGCTGCGCAAGTACAATCAGATCATCGGCTTTGCGACCGACGATCTGCCGCCGGGCACGCACATCCACACGCACAATTGCGTCATGGGCGATTTCGAGCGCGACTACGCCTTCTGCGCCGACGCCCATCCGACCGACTACGTGCCCGAGCACCAGCGTGCGACCTTCATGGGCTATCGCCGTGCCGACGGCCGCAGCGCGACGCGCAACTACATCGGCATCGTGACCACGGTGAACTGCTCGGCGGCGACCAGCCGCATGATCGCCGCCAGGCTCGAGCCGCTGTTGGCCGAGTATCCCAATATCGACGGCGTCGTGCCGCTCACGCACGGCGGCGGCTGCGGAATGGCCGCGTCCGGTCTCGAGATGGACGTGTTGCGCCGCACGCTGGCGGGTTACACGCGCCATCCGAACATGGCGGCGGTCGTGGTGCTCGGTCTGGGCTGCGAGACCAACCAGATCTCCGGCCTGATGAATGCCGAAGGTCTCAAGGAAGGACCGAAGCTGATCCCGATGGCGATCCAGGACGAGGGCGGCGTCTCCAAGACAGTGATGCGTGCCGTCGGCTTTCTGAAGGAGCTGCTGCCCGAGATCGACAACGTGAAGCGCGAGCCGATCCCGGCCAGCGAGCTGATCCTGGCGCTGCAGTGCGGCGGTTCGGACGGCTATTCCGGCATTTCCGCCAACCCGGCGCTGGGCGCTGCGGTCGATCTGCTGGTGCGGCACGGCGGCTCGGCGGTGCTGTCGGAGACGCCGGAGATCTATGGTGCCGAGCACCTCCTGACGCGTCGCGCGGTCAGCCGCGAAGTCGGCGAGAAGATCGTCAAGCGCATCAAGTGGTGGGAAGACCACTGCGCCCGCACCGGTGGTGAGATGAACAACAATCCGTCGCCGGGCAACAAGGCGGGTGGCCTCACGACGATCCTCGAGAAATCACTGGGGGCCGTCGCGAAGGGCGGTACGACCAACCTGGTCGATGTCTACGAATATGCCCAGCCGATCACGGCGAAGGGCTTCGTCTACATGGACTCGCCCGGGTACGATCCGGTCTCTGCGACGGGGCAGGTCGCGGGCGGCGCGAACGTGCTGTGCTTCACGACGGGACGTGGCTCGGTATTCGGTTGCAAGCCCACACCATCGCTGAAGCTGGCGACGAACAGCGCGCTCTATCGGCGCATGACCGACGATATGGACATCAACTGCGGCTCGATCGTCGACGGCGAAGAAACCATCCAGCAGAGTGGCCAGAAGATATTTGAACTCATCATGAAAACAGCTTCGGGCCAGAAGACGAAGTCTGAAACTCTTGGCATCGGCGATGATGAATTCGAGCCTTGGAAGATCGGCGCCACAATGTGACCACACTCTGCCAACTAACTTGACTTGGGCACTATTGGTGCCCATATGCGGCGCACGACTTACGAACTTGGCCTTGCCTTGGTGGCTTCTCGTCCGCGAATCGCTGGACAACCACCGCGAGCTTTCTACCAAATTCCTTGAGTTGTCGCGGACCGCTGCAGCGAGCGCGTGGTCTGCGCGTTTGGATGCTCGATAACTGCGAGGAGAAGTGAGAGATGGCTACCGGTACTGTGAAGTGGTTCAACGCCACCAAGGGTTTCGGCTTTATCCAGCCGAGTGACGGCGGCAAGGACGTGTTCGTCCATATCAGCGCCGTCGAGCGTTCGGGTCTGAATGGCCTGAACGAAGGCCAGAAGATCAGCTACGAAGTCGCGACCGAGCGTGGTCGTTCGGCGGCGGTAAACCTCAAGGCCGCTGAGTAGTTCCAGCGTAAACGCAGAGCGGCGATGCCCGATGGGCATCGCCGCTCTTTTTTTGCGGTCGTGCTAGGGTTGACCTCGGAGGGGGATCCCGATGCCGGCCGATTTGCACTACCTGTCGCTCGACGAAGTCGCGCGGCGCCTCAAGGCGCGCAAGCTCACGTCCGTCGAGGCGACTGAGGCGACGCTCGATCGTATCACTGCGCTCGACCCAAAACTGAAATCCTATGCGACCGTCACGGCCGAGCGGGCCCTGAAGGACGCCGCACGTCTCGATGCCGAGACTGCCGCCGGCAAATCGCGCGGTCCGCTGCATGGCGTGCCGATCGCGGTGAAGGATCTGTGCAACACTGAAGGCGTGGCGACCGCGGCCGGAATGGCGATCCATCGCGCCAACATGCCCGCCCGGGATGCGACCGTCGTGCGCCGCCTGAAGGATGCCGGCGCCGTAATCCTGGGCAAGCTGCAGATGACCGAGGGTGCGTTCGGCTCGCACCACCCGTCGATCGATCCGCCGGTCAATCCCTGGCATGCCGCCTACTGGACTGGAGTTTCTTCTTCCGGCTCCGGCGTCGCGACTGCTGCCGGCCTCTGCTTCGCCTCGCTCGGGTCCGATACCGGCGGCTCGATCCGATTTCCCTCGACCATGAACGGCCTCAGTGGGTTGAAGCCGACCTGGGGCCGGGTCAGTCGCGCCGGCGTCTTCCCGCTTGCCGACTCCCTCGACCATGTCGGGCCGATGTGCCGCAGCGCGCTCGACTCCGCGATCGTACTGGGCGTGATCGCGGGTGCCGACAGCGACGACCCGACGGCGTCGCCTGTCGCGGTTGGCGACTACGCAGGCGGCGTCGGGGCGGGCGTAAAGGGCCTAAACATCGGCGTGGTGGGCCAGGTTGCCGGCGCCGACGACGATGTCCTCCGCGTTCTGGCGCATGCGGAAGAAGTGTTTGCCCGGCTCGGCGCCAGGGTGGGCAAGATCGACCTGCCGGCGAGTTTCGAGACCGGCAGCCGCGATTGGGTGGCGCAGTGCGCCGTGGAGACCGCGCTCGCGCATGCCGATACCTACCCGGCCCGCGCAGCCGAGTACGGGCCGGTCCTGGCGAGCCTCATCGAGGCCGGCCGCAAGATGTCTGCTGTCGATTATGCCCGCTTGCAGGTGCGTCGTGCCGCGCTGACCGGCGCCTTGAACTCCTTGCTGGCGGGGATCGACCTGCTGATCCTGCCGGTGATGCCCAACGCGACCTGGAAGGTCGAGACCCTGGCCGCAGCCGGCCGCGATCCCGAGATGGTCGCGTCCCGGTTGCGTTACACGGCGCCGCTCGACCTCAGCGGTCACCCGACCCTGACCTTGCCGGGCGGCTTCAACCGGGACGGCGTGCCGGTCGGTTTCCAGATCGTCGGCGGCGCCTTCACCGAGGCACGAATCCTTTCGGCCGGCCATGCCTTTCAGCAGGCGACAGACTGGCATCTCAAGCGGCCGCCGGTGTAGCTCTGCAGCCGGATTCATGGACGCCGAATCGCCTTTCGAGTACGATGTTTTTTTCTGACGTGGCTGGGGGATGACGCTGTTTTTCAGGAACAAGCCACGGCTTCGGCCGAGCATCCTGGCGGCGTTCATCGTGCTGACGGTGCCGGTCTTCGTGACCATCATCACCGTCACCTACTTCTCCAATGACCGCATCGCCCGCGAAAGCGCGGCCCGTTTGATCGAGCGGTTCCGCGCCGATGCCATCGAAAACATCCAGGACGACATCAACCCGATCAAGTCGCTGGTTCGATCGGCGGCGACTCTGGGCGATCAGGCGCCGGACTTCTATAACAGCGATGTCGCGATTCCGTATTTCCAGAGCATGGTGCTGCACAGCGACACGATCGTCAGTGCCTATGTCGGCCTGAGCGATGGTTCGTTCCGCCAGAGCCGGCGCATGGACACCGATCAGCGGGTGTTCAACGAGTTTCCACCCAAGGGTACGGCTTTCGCCGCGCGCCACGTCCTGCCGGACAGCCAAGGCCGGTTGATCGACACCTACACCTATCTCGACGCGCAGGGAAAGGAACTGGGGACGGCATCGGCGCCCACCTTCTACGATCCGCGCACCCGCGGCTGGTACCGCAACACGGTCCGCCTGGGCGGACTGCGCATTACCGATCCCGACGTTTTTGCGGCGCTCGGTCTGATCGGCTTCACCGTCGCCCAGCCGTTCTCCGACAAGAGCGGCGTGCGCGGCGTGGTCGCGATCGACATCACGCTGGACAGCTTTTCCCGCTACCTGGCGCAGCGCAAGGTCAGTCCGGGATCGCTCACCTTCATCCTCGACGCCGAGGGCCGTGTCGTGGCGTCGTCCGATCGCACGAAGAACTATGCCAACGATGAGGGGCGCGTCGAATTGCGCCACATTTCGTCACTCGACAAGGAGCTGCCATCGGCTGCCTTCAGCTCGCGGCCGCGCGAGGGCGATCACTCGGCCCTGCTGTACACGTACCACCATGGCGGCAAGGAATATCTCGTCAGCCTGACGGACATGCCCTCGGACCTGGGCAAACGCTGGCAGTTCTTCGTCGTGTCGCCGGTCGACGATTTCACCGGCGCCTTCAATCGCAACAATCAGCGGCTGCTGCTGATCGGTGTCGCCGCCATCGTGCTGCAGGTCGTCATCATCTACTTTCTTTCGAGCATAATTTCGCGGCCGCTGGAGCGACTTGCCGGAAATGTCGATCACATCCGCGAACTCGATGCGCAGAGCCATGCCAGCATCTCATCCTCGATCCGCGAGATCTCGAGCCTCTCTCGCGCCATCGACATGCTCGACAATGCGGTGAAGTCCTTCTCGGCATTCGTGCCGGTAGGATTGGTGCGCCAGCTGCTGGAGAGCGAGCAGAAGCTCGAGCTGGGTGGCCACAGCCGCTTTCTGACGATCTTCTTTTCCGACTTGGAGGCCTTCTCGACCTTGTCGGAGCAGGTGCCATCTCAGGATCTGGTGCTGCGAGTGTCGGCCTATCTCGAGCTGGTGACCAAGGTGGTCGACTCCGAGCAGGGCACGATCGACAAGTTCATCGGCGACGGCGTGATGGCGTTCTGGGGTGCGCCTGCGCTGCTGGAAGACCACGCCTGGCGCTCCTGTATCGCGGCGCTGCGCATCCACCACGGTATGGAGGGGCTCAACGCGCGCTGGCGCGAGGAAGGGCACAAGCCGCTGCGTGTCCGCATGGGCATCCATTCCGATGCCGTGCTGGTCGGCAATATCGGTTCGCTCGAACGCATGAGCTACACGGTCATGGGCGACGGCGTGAACGTGGCGTCGCGGCTCGAGGGCGTGAACAAGGACTACGGCACGCAGATCTGCATCAGCCACAGCGTCTACAAGGAAACCGGGGAGCGGCTGTGCGTGCGCCCGATCGAGGAAGTGACGGTCAAGGGCCGTCGGTCGAGCATTCCGATCTATGAGTTGATGGGCGCCTACGGAAGCGAGCCGCAATTCGAGCCATCACCGGAAACGCTGCAACTCTGCAAGCTGACGCGTCTGGCCTACGAGGCAATGGTCGCGGGCGATCACAAGCTCGCCGCCGAGCGCTATCGCGACGTGTTGAAGGTGTTCCCCGTGGACACCGTCGCAACAGGGATGCTGAAGCGGCTTGGTGCGGCATGAAGCTCGAGCACGCGCCGGTACCGGCCCTGCGACCGAGCGAGTACACGGCTGCCCTGATCCAGGTCCTGCAGGCCAACAGGGAATTCATCAGGGGCGCCCGTGTGCTCGATGTCGGTTCGGGCAGCGGCATCGTGCTGGCGGCCATGGCCGAGATGGGCGCCGGAAGCCTGTGCGGCGTCGACATCGAGCAGGCTGCGGTGGACATCAGTGAGCGCCTGTTGCGCGAACTGGGACACGGCGGCCGGTCCGAACTGTTGCACGGTGACATGTGGCAGCCGGTCGGCGGGCGCCGCTTCGACCTGGTGGCGGCAAACCTGCCGCACTTTCCCATGCCGGCGGCGGAGGTTGCCGGTCGCCTGCCGACATGGAGTGCAGGCGGTCCCGATGGACGGTTGCTGCTCGATCGCTTCCTGGCGGGCCTGCCGCAGCATCTAGCGTCGAAGGGCAAGGCGATAATCACCCACAATGGTTTCGTCGGCGTCGAGCGCACGCGCGAAATCGTGGCGCGCGCCGGCCTGGCGCTGAAAGTGGCCAAGACCGAATTGATCTACATCGCCGACGAGAAGCTCGATCTGATGACCGACAGTGTCCTGCTGGCCGAGGATGGCCGCTCGATTCATCGGTACGGCCCCTATACCTTCGCCGAAATGCACATTGTGGAGATCGGGGCGCCGGGAGCCCTCGCCTGACATGGCGCCGATGAGGGTGTTCCTCGGCGTGTTGGCCGTGCTTCTGGCGCTGGCATCGCCGGCGGCGGCACAGGATGCCAATTCGCCCGATGCCGCCCTTGCCCGGCTGCTGGCCGAAGCCAGGGCGCAGTGCGCCACACCTGAGGTCGATCGCTTGGTCCGCATCGTCTGCAGCGGCAAGGTTCGTGTCGGCGCGCGCGATTTCTACCCGTTGTTCTCGCTGCGCAGTGGCGACAGGCGCGAGGGCTACGAGGTCGATGTCGCCGACGCGATCGCCGACAAGCTGGGCGTCGACGAGGAGATCATCAGGGTCAACGCGGCCACGCGCATTCCCCTGCTCGCCGAGGATCGCGTCGACTTCGTTATCGCCACGATGGGCCACAACACGCAGCGCGACAGCCAGGTGCGCTTCATCCGACCTCATTACTACCAGTCCGAAACGACCGTGGTCGGACCCCGTGCCGCCGTGGTGGCGAGCTGGCTGGACATCCCGGGGCGCACGGTATGCGCCACGATCGGCAACGGTTCCAATGCCGAGCTGGTCTCGCACGACGCGCGCCTGATGCTGTTCGACGAGGCGGGCGTGCTGCCCGAACGGCTGAAGGACGGCACCTGTCAACTCGCGGCGCAGGACGACAGCTTCTTCGCCTACTATTTCATCGACCCCGTCTTTTCCGCGAACTTCGCCCAGAAGTTCGGTTTCGCGCAGGTGCCGTGGGGCATGGCGGTGGCGCGCACCGGCAGCGACCGGCTGGCCCGCGCCCTCGACCTGATCAGCCAGATCTTCCATCGCGACGGCGTGTTCCTGAAGCTGGCGGAGAAGAACCGGATCGGCACCGCCTTCCTGCGCGAGCAAAACGGGGTTTGGAAGCGCCTCGATTGCGACAACGCGACCGGTTCTACCAATCCGGCCTGCATTCTGCCCGCGCTCGACGCCGATCTGCAGCCGACGCCGTTCGCCCGCGAAGTGTCCTCGTTCGAATCGTGGGTCACGGCGAAGACCGGCTGGTCGAACTTCCTGCTGCCGATGTTCAAGACCGCCCCGGCCTGGACCCTGTTCCAGGCGGGCGTGCTCAACTCGCTGATCCTGATCGCGGGCGCCCTGGCCGCGACATTCCTGTTCGCCGTGCTGATGGGCGCGCTGCAGGGCTCGCGCCTCGCGGTGCTGCGGTGGCCCGCCCGGGCGCTCACCGTGGTGCTGCAATCCTCGCCCATCGTCCTCACCCTCGTGATCGCCGCGGCACTCTCGCAGGCGCTTTTCGCCTACTCCGATGCGGTGGCGATCGGCGCCGCCATCGTGGCCCTTGGCCTGACCAACGGCAGCAACGCCGGCCAGGCGATCTCCGAGGCGATGTCGACCTTGCGCGCCGAACACGAGCGGCTGGGCCAGGGTTCGGCCGAACTCTTCAAGCATTCGCTCGGCCGGTCGTCGGCGCAGCTCGTGTCGTTCCTGGTCAACGCCGCCAAGGGTACGCCGATCGCGGCCTTCATCGGCGCGCCCGAATTGCTGAGCTCGCTCACCGACATCACCTCGTTCTCGGCCGGCCGGGTGACGACCTACTGGCTGTTGCTGATCTTCTACATCGTGGTGGTGATGATCGTGGTCTGGCTCTGCAATCGCCTGCAGGCCTGGCTGGCGCGGAGTCTGGCATGAGTCTCCTGCCCGACCAGATCGCGCCCGACTTCCTGCCGCGCCTGTTGGCCGGCATGGCGGTAAATTTCGAGATCGCCCTGATCGCCATCGTTGTCGGCCTGGCTCTTGGACTGATGCTGGCTTTTCTGCGCCTCGGGCGCGGAGTGCTCGGTCTGCCGGCTGCGACGATCATCGGCCTGATGCGCGCTGCGCCGACCTTCGTCGTGATGTTCTTCCTGCTGAACGCGATCCCGCGCGACGCCTCGCTGTTCGGCGTCAAGCTCAACCTGACCGGCGCGATGGCGGTGGCGATCTCGCTGGTGCCGTACTCCGCGGCCTACGTTGCCGACAACGCGGTCGGGGCGCTGGCGCAATGGCGGGCCGGCTCGCACCTCGGTGCGCTGCTCTTCCTGCCCAACCTCACGCGTGCCTTCTTCGTGCTGGTGATGTCGTCGGGCGCAGGTGCGGCGATCGGCGTGACCGAAGGCATCGCCGTCATTCTGCGCCAGGCCGAACAGCTGCCCGGTCTGGAAGACAAGCTTCTGCTGTTCGCTTTCGGCATCGCGCTGTTCGGCATACCGCTTCAGGCGGCATTCTACCTGATCCGCGCCCTGCAGGGCTGGCTCAGCAAGGTCATGATGCGACGACAGGAACAGGCAAGATGAAGACCACACGAAGAACCGCTCTGCTGGGGACCGGTGCCGCCATTCTGGCGGGCCCAGCCTCGAGCCAGACCTTTCCGAGCCGCCAGATCCGCATCGTCGTGCCCTATTCGCCGGGCGGCGGTGCCGACACCACGGCGCGCCTGCTGGCGCCCAAGCTGCAGGAAGCGCTGGGCGAGTCCGTCGTGATCGACAATCGTCCGGGCGCCGGAGGCATCATCGGCGACGATGCGGTGGCCAAGGCGGCACCGGACGGACACACGCTGCTGATTGGCGCCTTCGCGCACGCGGTCAATCCGTCGCTGCAGCCCAAGATGCCGTTCAGGACACCGGACGATTTTGCGCCGATCTCGCTGCTCGTAACGGTGCCCGAGTTGCTGGTGATCACGCCGTCGCATCCGGCGAAGACGGTGATGGAGCTGGTGGCGATGGCCAAGGCCCAGCCCGGCAAGCTGCTCTATGCCTCGTCGGGCAACGGCAGCGCCCAGCACCTGGCGGCGGAGCTGTTCCGTCTGCGGGCCGGCATCGACATCGGCCATGTGCCTTACAAGGGCGGCGGCCTGGCCGTCGCCGACGTCGCCGCCGGTCACGTGCCGTTCTATTTCGGCAACATGAGCGCCGCGCTGCCCCAGGCGCGGGCGGGACGCGTGCGTGCGCTCGCCGTCACCAGCGCCGGGCGCTCGCCGGCCGCGCCGGATGTGCCGACCATCGCCGAAGCGGGCGTTCAGGGTTGCGAGATCTCCGAATGGAACGGCCTGCTGGCACCGGCCGGGACACCCGCCGTGGTGGTCGAGCGACTCCATGTCGAGGTGGCCAAGATCATGCGGTCCGACGAGATGAAGGCCAAGTTTGCCGACCTGGGCGCCGCGTCGGTCGGCTCGACGCCGGCTGAACTCGCCGCCTTCCTGCGTGCGGAGATGGCCAAGTGGGCCGAGGTCGTGAAGACCGCCAACATCAGGATCGAATGACCGGACAATCGCCATGACATACGACTCGGTCTTCCGGCCCGGCCTGTTCGCCGGCCGCATCATCATCGTCACCGGCGGCGGTTCCGGGTTGGGCCGCTGTACGGCGCACGAGCTGAAGTCGCTCGGCGCTCGACTCGCGCTGATCGGACGCTCGACCGACAAGCTCGCGCGCGTGAAGCAGGAGCTCGGCGATCCCGACACCTTTACCTTCTCCGCCGATCTGCGCGAGGAAGCCGGTGTGAAAGCCGCGGTCGACGGCGTGCTGAAATGGGCGGGCCGCATCGACGGGCTGGTCAACAATGCCGGAGGCCAGTTCCCGGCGGCACTCAAGGACATCTCGCTCAACGGCTGGAATGCCGTCGTGAACAACAACATGACGGCGACTTTCTTGATGTCGAAAGAGGTCTACCTGCGCTGGATGGAGGCCAACGGCGGCACCATCGTCAATGTCGGCGCCGATTTCGAGCTCGGCATGCCCGGCATGGGCCACAACGGCGCCGCCCGCGCCGGCCAGACCAACTTCACCTACACCGCGTCGGTCGAATGGGCCCACTCGGGAGTGCGCGTGAATTCGGTGATCCCGGGGTTCATCGCGTCTGAAGGCCTCGATCGCTATCCCGAGCGCGCCCACGACGTCCTGCGCAGCGTCAAGGGACGGGTGCCGTTGAAGCGCCACGGCACCGAATCGGAAATTGCTGCGGCCATCGTCTATCTGCTGAGCGACGCGGCGGCCTACGTCACGGGCATCGCGCTGCGCGTCGATGGCGGCTTGCACAACAACGCGCGGTCGTCGTTCTACGCCGTGCCCGACCACGACAAGTCGAAGCCGTTCAACGGCTTTCCGCTCTATCGGCCACCCAGGGTGCTGGAATAGACTGTCCTTCCCATCGAGGGAGGAAATCATGCGGATTGGCCGTCTTCTCACTGTGCTCGCAGTCGGTGTCGCCGCGTCGCTTTCGGCGCAAGTTCAGACGGCACAAGCCCAGACGGCCAAGGTCGCGCTGAAGGACCAGGCCGGCAAGGATGTCGGCAGCGTGCAACTCGTTGAAACCCCTCATGGTGTTCTGTTGAAGCTTGCCCTCAAGGGCGCGGTGCCCGGCGAGCATGCCTTCCACGTCCACGCCGTCGGCAAGTGCGAGCCGCCATTCACCAGCGCGGGTGGCCATTTCAATCCTGCCGGCAAAAAGCACGGCCTCGCGGTGGCCGAGGGTGCCCATGCCGGCGACATGCCCAACTTGCACATACCGGCAAGCGGCGAGCTGATGGTCGAGATCCTCAACGGTGGCGTGACGCTGGCCAAGGGCAAGCCCAACTCGGTGTTCGACGCAGACGGATCGGCGATCGTGATCCATGCCGGCGTCGACGACTACAAGAGCGACCCGACCGGCAATGCCGGCGATCGCATCGCCTGCGGCGTGATCGTCGAGTAGGGCCGCGGCCGGCGGCGCTCACCGGAGTGTGATCCGCCCTCGGCAATCCGGCGACCCGCCGCGACAGTATCCGACACACCATGCGGCAGACGTCTCGTTCCACCTGGACCTGGCATTTCGACCTGCCGCCCGAGCGGCTGTGGCCGGTGCTGGCCGACACCAATCGCTTCAACGAGGCGATGGGCTTGCCGCCCTATCAACTCGAGGAGATCCCGCAGCCCAACGGCACGATCCTGCGGCGCGGCCGGGGCAAGGCGGCGGGCTTTACCCTGGAGTGGGAGGAGAAGCCCTACGAGTGGATCCACGGCCGGCACTTTCGCCAGGCACGTGTCTTCACCAGGGGCCCGTTCCGGCGCTTCGGTCCGGTGTTCGACATCGAGCCCGAGGGTGGTGGCAGCCGGGTGAGCTACGCGCTCGAATGGGAGCCGCTCACCCTCACTGGGCGGCTGTTCGGGAAAAGGCTGGCGTCGCAGGCCGGTGCCGTCGTCGAAAAGCGAATCCTGGAAGCGGTGGCCTTCGTCAAAGGCGAGCGTGGGACCTACTTCGACATCGCGCCACCCGGGCTTCCGGAGGGCGCGCGCGAGCGTGCGGCATCGCTTGCCGAGCTGATCGACCGCAGTCCCTACGGCAACGGTCTCGGCCGCAAGCTCTCCGATATCGTGCTGACCGGCATGGCGACCGACGTCGCGCGGTTGAAACCCAAGGTGCTGGCACGCCAGCTCGGCGTGGCCGAGCGGCCGGCGGTCGAAGCCTGTCTCGCGGGCGTTCGTGCGGGCCTGCTCACGATGAAGTGGGACCTGCTTTGCACCAACTGCCGCGGCCCCAAGATGAGCGTGGGCGCGCTGTCGGAGCTGCCGAAAGGCGCTCATTGCCCGTCGTGCAACATCGACTACGATCGCGACTTCGAGCGCAACATCGAGCTCTCCTACGCCCCGGCGCCGGCCGTCCGGCCGATCGCCGAAGGCGGCTTCTGCCTGTCCGGGCCGATGGCGACGCCGCACGTTCTGGTCCAGCAACTGCTGGCCCCGGGCGAGCGTCGCGAGGTCGCGCTCGACCTTCTGCCCGGCGCCTATCGCCTGCGCACGCTCCATCCGGGCGGGCACGCCGACATCGACCATCGCGGCGGCGCCTTCCCGGGCCTGCGCGCCACGGGCACGGGTGTGGAAGCCTTGCCACCCTCGGCGGCCGGCAAGGTCGTGTTCGTGAACGACGCGGATTTCGAGCTCGCAGTCCTGATCGAAGACCGTACCTGGACGCGCGAGGCGCTGACGGCCCCGGAGGTGATCTCGCTCCAGGCATTCCGCGATCTGTTCTCGGCGGCGACGCTCAGGCCCGGCGACGAGGCGGGCGTCAGCCAGGTGGCGCTGCTGTTCTCCGATCTGCGCGGCTCGACGGCTCTCTACGAGCGGGTCGGCGACGGGCAGGCCTTCAACATCGTGCGCGAGCATTTCGCATTCCTGGCCTCGATCATCCGTGACCATGACGGCGCGGTCGTGAAGACGATCGGCGACGCGGTGATGGCCTCGTTCGGCGATCCGGCCCACGCGGTGAAGGCGGCCCTGGCGATGCAGGCGCGCATCGCCGAGTTCAACAGGAGCCAGGGCACCGCGGCCGGCGAGGAATTGGTGATCAAGCTCGGCATTCACGTCGGACCGAGCGTGGTCGTGAACCTGAACGACCGGCTCGACTATTTCGGCTCGACCGTGAACATGGCGGCGCGCCTGCAGGGCCAGAGCGAGGGCGGCGACATTGTGATCTCGCGTGCCGTCGCCGACGACCCGGCGGTCAGGCCGCTACTCGCCGGGATTCCCAATCGAGAGGAGAGCGTTGCCCTGAAGGGCTTCGCCACGCCGATCGGCTTCGTCAGAGTCCTGCCCTAGACAAGAAGGCGTCAGGTGCCGAAGTGAGCGGCCAGCACGCCGGCCGCCTCGTCGTTGGCCCGGATTCCCTGCTTCAGGAAGCGGGTCAGCGAGAAGAAGCCGTGGATCGTGCCGGGGTAGTTCACGTAGGTCGTCTTGATGCCGGCCTCGATCAGCCGGTCGGCATAGGCACGGCCCTCGTCGCGCAGCGGATCGAACCCGGCGGTCAGAACGAAGGCGGGCGGCAGGCCCTTGAAGTCCCTGGCGAGCAATGGCGACAGGCGAAGATCGGCCTGGTCGGTGCCGGCCGGCGTATAGGCCTTCCAGAACCAGTCCATCAGGTCCTTGGTCAGGAAATATCCTTCGGCGAACGACCTGCGCGAGCCGGAGTCGCGGCTGGAATCGGTCGCGGGATAGATCAGCATCTGGAAGGCGGGGGTGGCTTCGCCGGAATCCCGGCAGGTCTGGCAGATCACGGCGGCGATCATGCCGCCCGCCGAATCGCCGCCGACCGCGATGCGCGCGGCGTCGACGCCGAATGTGGCGGCGTTGTCGCGGATGAGGCGGAAGGTGGCGATGCCGTCGTCGGTCGAAGCGGGGAAGGGATGCTCGGGCGCCAGGCGATAGTCGATCGAGATCACTTGGCAGCGGCTGCGGTTGGCGAGCCGGCGGCAGGTCGAATCGTGCGTTTCGATGTTGCCGATCACGAAGCCGCCGCCGTGATAGTAGATCAGGGTCGGCAGTGCGCCGTCGGCGACGCCGAGCGGGCGGTAGCGGCGATAGCGGATCGCGCCGCCGGGCCCCGCGATCGTGCCGTCGATCGTGGCGGCGACTTCCGGCGGATCGGCCTCGCTGTCTTCGCTCATCTTGTCGACGGCGACCCGGCCCACGGCGTGCGGCAGGCTCGTCAGCTGCGGCCTGCCGTTCTTGACGGCCTGCTCCATCAGATCGAGCAGGAAGCGGGCTTCGGCGTCGAGCATCTCGATGGTCTCCAGTCTCACGAAAACAGGTGGCGGTAGGCGAACAGGGCTGGGGCCCCGCCGGTATGGATAAAGACCACATCCTGGCCCGCCGTCCAGCGTCCGGCGCGGATCAGGGCGATCAGGCCGGCCAGGCCCTTGGCGGAATAGACTGGGTCGAGCACCAGCCCTTCCAGGTTCGCGCCGAGCCGGATCGCCTCGACCGTCGCCTCGTGCGGCACGCCGTAGGCCGGCCCGGCATGGCCCGCGACCACTTCCACCTCGGCGGCGTCGAACGGCTGGCCCAGCAGGTCGGCCGCTCCCGCTGCATAGCGCACCACGTCGGCCGTCACGCGCTCCGGCTCGGCATCGATGTCGATGCCGACGATTCGCGTGTCCGGCATCTCGAGACGCGCACCGACCACGAGACCGGCCTGGGTTGCGCCGCTGCCGGTGCAGTGGACGATCGAGTGCGGATTCATGCCCTCCGCCCGGCTCTGCGCGGCGATTTCCATCACGGTCGACGCATAGGCGACGGCGCCCATCGAGTCCGAGACCCCGTAGGGCACGACGTAGGGCCGGCGCCCCTTTTCGCGCAGCACCTGGGCGAGATCGCGGATGGCGCCGTTGCGGTCGCCGTTCCACGGTACGTCGTGCAAGGTGGCGCCGAACAGGCGGTTGAGCAGCGCATTGCCTGTCGTGCCGTATTCCGGTGAGGGCGGCGCCAGCCTGCCGTGATAGACGGCAAGATGGCATTCGAGCCCGAGCCTGGCTGCCGCGGCCGCCACTTGGCGTTGGCTATTCGACTGCACGACGCCGCCCGAGACCAGCGTGTCGGCACCGTCGGCCAGTGCCTTGACCAGCACGTAGTCGAGTTTGCGCAGCTTGTTGCCGCCCATTCCCAGGCCCGTGCAGTCCTCGCGCTTGACCCAAAGCCTCGGTCCGCCGAGGAACGCGCTCAGCCGCTTCATCGGCTCGAGCGGCGTCGGCAGATGGGCGAGGCCCAGGCGTCGGTGGCGAGCCAGGAGCGCGGCGAGAGCGCTCACCGCAAGAAGCTTCGGGCGTGCGCGGCGACGTCGGTGGCGCGCTCCCAGCTCATGCAGAAGCGGCCGCCGGGGACGATCTCGATCCGGGCATGCGGACACTTCGCCTGCATCAGTGCGCGATGGCGGCCGTAAATGAAGTGCTCGCCATAGAGGAACAGTGCGGGACATCTCACCCGGGACAGCGTCGCCAGCACGTCGAAGCGCTTCAGCGCCTCCATCGACTGCCAGCGGTCGCGGCCGATTTCGAACTGTGCGGTGTTGATGCGGTCCATCCACGACTGGCTGGGCCGCATCGGTGCATGCTCGGGATCGTTGGCAAGCAGATAGTCGATGGTGCGCGGTGCGGGAAAGCCGGTGGAATCGCTCGGCCGTACCTTGGCGATGTCGGCAATGTCGCGTGTGGCGCTGGCGTCGTCGCCGAAATAGGGCGTGTTGACCGACACGATCCGGGGAATGCGGTCGGGCCAGTTGGCGCCGAGCGCGATGCTGGTTGCGGCGCCCACCGCCTCACCCAGCGCGAACGCCCGTGCGATGCCGAGCGCGTCCATGACTTCGATCACCGAGCGGGCGTAGTCCTCGATCGCGGGCTGCCAGTCCACGTGGTCGGAATGACCGTGACTCGGATAGTCGATCGCCACGGCACGGAAGTGCGGCCCGAGCGCCTGCAGCAGCTCGACCATCACGGCCGAACTCTGCTGATTGATGTGGCTGATCATCACGGCTGGCGCCGAGAGCGGCCCGCAGGCACGCCAGTGGATGTGCCCGGCGAAGGTCTTCGCCAGGCCACGCTCGATGGGAAGGGACATTGCTACTCGAGTTTCACGTTGGCGAACTTCACGACCTCGCCCCATTTGGCGCCTTCGGCGATCAGGAATTTCGCGAGATCCTCGGTCGTGCTGCCGACGGCGACACCGCCGACGGCGGCATAGGCGTCGACCACTTCCTTGCTCTTCAGGGTAGCGATCGCGGCCTCGTAGATCTTCTGGCGCGCGGCGAGCGGTGCCTCGCCCGGCGCGATCAGGGCGTACCAGTTGTCGGAGTTCACCTTGGGCAGGCCCAGCTCGCGCATGGTCGGCACGTCGGGGAACAGTGGCGAGCGCGTGTCGGACGTCACGGCCAGCGGCTTCAACGCCCCCGACCGGATGTGCGCGATCGAGACCGTGACGTCGAGCAGGGTCGAATCGATCGTGCCGGCGACCAGATCGTTGGTCGCGGGTGCGGCGCCGCGATAGGGCACGTGCAGGATGTCGATCTTGGCCTCGTGCTTCAGCAGCTCGATGGCCAGGTGGGTGATTCCGCCGGTGCCGGCCGATCCACAGGTGATCTTGCCCGGCTTCGCCTTCGCGGCGTCGACGAAGCTCTTGAAGTCGTTGATGCCGAGTTTGCTGTTCACGACCAGGATTTCCTGCACCCGCACCATCAGGGTGACGGGAGCGATGTCGCGCGCCGGGTTGTAGGGCATCCTGGGCATCAGGTGCTGCATGATGGCGCCGGCCGAGGCGCTCATCATGCCGATGACATGGGCATCGCTGCCTGCCTTGGCGACGAAATCGACGCCGGTGACGCCTGCGGCGCCGCTCTTGTTCTCGACCACGACCTGCTGGCCCAGGCGGGCCGTCATGCCCTGTGCGAGGTGCCGGCCAAACACGTCGGACGGCCCGCCGGCGGGGAAGGGGATGATCAGGGTGAGCGGCTTGCTCGGAAACGGCTGCTGGGCGTGCGCCGTGCCGAACGGCAGGGCGGCCATGCCCGCGATCGCGGCGCGGCGGCTGAACGACATGGGTTTCCTCCGGTCTTTGTTGACCGGAGTCTGCCGCGCCTAGAACTCGACGTCGAGTTCCTCGACCTCTTCGGGCTCGGATTTGGCGGCCGCGGTCCATTCGGCCATCGCCGGGAACTTCAGCATCAGGTCGCGATAGGCGGCGGATGCAGGATCGAGCTTCACGTCGTAGGTGGCAAAGCGCGTGCAGACCGGTGCGTACATGGCGTCGGCAACCGTCGCCGCCTTGCCGAAGAGATAGGGCCCGCCATAGCGCTGCAGGCAATCGCGCCAGATCGCCGTGACCCGGTCGATGTCGGCCTGGGCGCCGGCCCACACCTTGAAGCCTTCGTGACGCGCCTTGAGGTTCATCGGCAGGGCGGACCGCAGATTGGCGAAGCCCGAATGCATCTCTCCGCAAATGGCGCGGCAATGGGCACGCGCCACCGGGTCGACCGGCCACAGGCCCGCGTCGGGCTTCAGTTCGTTCAGGTACTCTGCGATGGCCAAGGTGTCCCATACCTTGACCGGTCCGTGCTCCAGGCAGGGCACCAGGAAGGAGGGCGACAGAAGAAGCAGTTCGGCACGGGTCGCCGGATCGTCCAGCGGCGCGACTTTCTCGTCGAAGTCCAGTCCGGCCATCTTGCACAGCAGCCAGCCGCGCAACGACCAAGAGGAATAGTTCTTGCTACTGACGGTGAGTGAAGCCTCGGGCATGCCCGCCGGGGATGCAATTTCCGAGCCGGTCGACGTAAATGTTGTACGCCTTCTACCAGACCGCCGCCGACTGGATGCTGCCGATGCGCACGTGGGCAGCCATTGGGGCGGCCACGACCGGACCGGGATTTTCGCTGGGCGGTGAGGCGAGTGCGGAGCGTTGGCGGGCGGCCAGCGCGCTTTGCGAGATGATGAGCAGGGCCGCGCTCAGTCACCGGCGGCCATCCTTCGGCATCGACGAGAGCAAGTACGGCAACGATTTCGTGCCGGTGACGGAAGAGGAGGTGCTGGCGACGCCGTTCGGCACCTTGCTGCGCTTCGCCAAGAAGGGGGCTGCGCCTCAGCCGAAGGTGCTGTTGGTGGCCCCGCTGTCCGGCCACTTCGCCACCCTGCTGCGCGACACGGTGAAGGTGCTGCTGCCCGATCACGACGTGCACATCACCGACTGGGCCAACGCCCGCGACGTCGGTGTCTGGAACGGCCGCTTCGGCTTCGACGAATATGTCGAGCACCTGATGCGCTTCCTCGAGAAGATGGGGCCGGGGGCGCACATGGTGGCGGTCTGTCAGCCCTGCGTGCAGGCGCTGGCGGCGGCGGCATTGATGGCGGAAGACGACAATCCCGCCCAGCCGCGCAGCCTCACCCTGATGGCGGGCCCGATCGATTGCCGCATCAATCCGACCACCGTGAACAAGCTCGCCACCGGCCGGCCGATCGCCTGGTTCGAGAACAACCTGATCAGCCGCGTGCCCCTGCGCTTCGCTGGCGCCATGCGCCGGGTCTATCCGGGCTTCCTGCAGCTCACGGCCTTCATGAGCATGAATGCCGAGCGCCACATCAAGGCGCAGGTCGACCTCTATCGCGCGCTGGCCAAGGGCGACCAGGCCCAGGCCGGCACGATCAAGACTTTCTATGACGAATACTTTGCCGTGCTCGACATGACCGCCGAGTTCTACCTCGAGACGGTCGAGCGGGTGTTTCAGCAGTTCCTGCTGGCCAAGGGCGAACTCGAGTGGAAGGGCCGCAAGGTCGATCCCAAGGCCATCCGCCGCACCGCCCTGTTCACGGTCGAGGGCGAGCGCGACGACATCTGCGCCATCGGCCAGACCGTGGCGGCACACGATCTGTGCCCGAGCCTGCGTCCTTACCGCAAGAAGCACTATATGCAGGCCGGCGTCGGCCACTATGGCGTCTTTGCCGGTCGCCGCTGGGCCGGCCAGATCTACCCCTTGGTGCGAAATACGATACTTGCGAACGAATAGCGCCAGCGAAGAGCGGGGGGTCTTTTCAGGCCAGAAATCCGCAGTACATTGAGGGTCATGGCCGACTTTCCGAACAAGACCCTCGCCGACTGGGAAAAGCTCGCAGCGAAGGAGCTGCGCGACAAGCCGCTCGAGTCCCTGAACTGGACCACTCCCGAGGGCATCGTGGTCAAGCCGCTCTATACGGCAGCCGACCTCGAGAACCTCGAGACGGCGGGCGCACTGCCCGGCTTCGCGCCGTTCCTGCGCGGCCCGAAGGCCACGATGTATGCCGGCCGCCCCTGGACGGTACGCCAGTATGCCGGCTTCTCGACCGCCGAGGAGAGCAACAAGTTCTATCGTGCCAATCTCGCAGCCGGCCAGATGGGCCTGTCGGTGGCATTCGATCTCGCGACCCATCGTGGCTACGACAGCGACCACCCGCGGGTGGTCGGCGACGTCGGCAAGGCCGGCGTGGCAATCGACTCGGTCGAGGACATGAAGATCCTGTTCGACGGCATCCCGCTCGACAAGATGACCGTGTCGATGACCATGAACGGCGCGGTGCTGCCGGTGCTGGCGGGCTACATCGTGGCCGCCGAGGAGCAGGGTGTGCCGCAGGACAAGCTGGGCGGCACCATCCAGAACGACATCCTCAAGGAGTTCATGGTCCGGAACACCTATATCTATCCGCCCGGACCCAGCATGCGCATCGTGGCCGACATCATCGAGCACACGGCCAAGTTCATGCCGAAGTTCAATTCGATCTCGATCTCCGGCTATCACATGCAGGAGGCCGGCGCGACGCTGGTCCAGGAACTCGCCTTCACGCTCGCCGACGGCCTCGAATACGTGCGGGCCGCCAAGGCCAAGGGGCTCGACATCGACGCCTTCGCGCCGCGGCTTTCGTTCTTCTTCTGCATCGGCATGAACTTCTTTATGGAAGTGGCGAAGCTGCGCGCCGCGCGCTTCCTGTGGGCCGAGCTGATCAAGCCGTTCGATCCGAAGAAGGCCGATTCGCTGTCGCTGCGCACGCACTGCCAGACCTCGGGCGTCTCGCTCACCGAGAAGGATCCGTACAACAACGTGATCCGCACCGCCTACGAGGCGATGGCAGCGGTGCTGGGCGGCACCCAGTCGCTGCACACCAACAGCTTCGACGAGGCGATCGCGCTGCCGACGCCGACTTCCGCGCGCATCGCGCGCAACACCCAGCTCATCCTCCAGCACGAGACCGGCGTCACCAAGGTGATCGATCCGCTGGCCGGCAGCTACTACGTCGAATCGCTGACTGCGAGCCTGATCGCCGAGGCGCGCAAGCTGATCCAGGAGGTCGAGGCGCTGGGTGGCATGACCAAGGCGGTCGAGGCCGGCATGCCCAAGATGCGCATCGAGGAGGCGTCGGCCCGACGGCAGGCGCGCATCGACCGCGGCGAGGAAATCGTGGTCGGCGTCAACAAATTCCAGCTCAAGGAAGAAGCGCCGATCGAGATCCTCGACGTCGACAACGATATGGTGCGCGAATCTCAGGTCACGCGTCTCACCAGGATCCGCAAGACCCGCGACGAAGCGAAGTGCGTCGCTGCGTTGAAGGCCCTGGGCGAGGCCGCGCGCAACGGCACCGGCAATCTGCTGGCACTCTCGATCGAGGCGACCCGGGCGCGTGCCACGGTGGGCGAGATTTCGTCCGCGCTGGAAGGCGTCTATGGGCGCTACCAGGCTACCATCCGCTCGATCTCCGGCGTCTATGCCGGCGAATGGGAGGGCGACGAGGGTCTGGCCCGCATCCGCACCGACATCTCGACCTTCGCCGAGGAAGAAGGCCGCCGGCCACGTCTGATGGTCGTGAAGATGGGCCAGGACGGCCACGACCGCGGCGCCAAGGTGATCGCCACGGCTTTCGCCGATCTCGGCTTCGACGTCGATATCGGCCCGCTTTTCCAGACGCCGGCCGAGGCCGCGCGCGCGGCGATCGAGAACGACGTCCACGTGATCGGCGTCTCGAGCCAGGCTGCGGGCCACAAGACCCTGGTGCCCCAGCTCATCGACGAGCTGAAGAAGCAGGGCGGCGAGGTGATGGTCGTCGTCGGCGGCGTCATCCCGGCGCAGGACTACGATTTCCTGAAGAAGGCAGGTGTCGCGGCGATCTACGGGCCGGGCACCAACATCCCCGCCGCGGCGGCCGAGATCCTCTCCTTCCTGCGCAAGCGCGACCAGAAGCGCGCGGCCTGACCGCGCGGCGGGGTCAGCGTCCCGCCGCCTTTTCCTGATCCGTCAGCGGCCGTTCGCGGAAGAACAGCATCTTGCCGCGAATGGTGCCGAAGCCGGTCTTGGCTTCGAGCCGCACGGGATAGCGGAACGGCGTATCGTCGAGGCGCGCCAGCCAGAGCTTCATCGGCGCTTCGCGCTTGCTCTCGGCCTCCTCCGGCGCGTCGTAGAACTCGCCGGCGACGCGCTTGGTATAGACCTCGCACACCAGCAGGTCGCCCTTGGCCTGCGGTATCCCGGCCTGGGCCGGCGTCTCGGTGCCGACCTTCTTCAGCAGCACGTCGATGCGGCGCTTGCCGTCGTTGGACGGGGCGGTCTGCTCGCAGGCGGAATCGCCCATCAGGCCGACGCTGAGCGCCGCCGACAGCGGATCGAGCGAGGCCTTCTGCTTGTCTTCCGGGATTGCCTGCTGCGGCTGCGGCTTCCAGTCCGGACTGTGGGTCTGCCGCGCCATGCCGTCCTTGTCGTACTCGGCCAGCCAGGTGCGGGTCTTGTCGCCGACCACGATCGACAGCGAGCCGGCGGAGGGCTGGGCGCCCTGCGGGCCGAAGCCGCCCCAGGCGCGATTGCGGCCCTCGTAGTGCATGGTGACCGCCCGCAGCAGGCCTTCCTTGAACGTCCGGCTTTCGGCGGCATAGGTCGAGCCGTTGAAGCGCACGTCGAAGTCGATGCGAAAGCCGGCAAAGCCCGCGAAGGTGATCTCGTAGCCAATCTCGACCTTGCGTGCGTCTTGCGCGTGCACCACGGCGGGTGCAACTGCACACAAGGCAATGGCCGCCAAGGCCCTACGAAAACTCATGAAATAGCTTTTCACGGGGACTATCGTCGATCAAGCCGGCACGATAGAAGGCCCCCTCCCGTAGCGCTGCCAGCGCAACGACTCCCAACCTGCGCGCCCTGACGCCCGTTCGCAATGTCGCCTCCTTCCAACAATCGTCCGCCCGCCCTCGATCCCCGGCGGTCGCGGGAAGTGCTGGCCATTCTTGGCCGCCATTTGTGGCCAAAGGGTGAGTGGGGACTGCGCGGCCGGGTTGTCGCAGCACTCCTGCTGCTTGTGCTGGCGAAGATCACCAACGTCTACGTGCCGATCCTCTACAAGCACGCGGTCGATGCTTTCGGCGACCCGAAGATCCAGGCCGTTGCGGTGCCGGTGGCCCTCATCCTGGCCTATGGCATGGCCCGTGTGCTCGCCCAGGCTTTCGGCGAAGTGCGCGACGCCATCTTCGCGCCCGTCTCGCAGCGAGCGATTCGCAATCTTGCCCTGGAAGTCTTCGGGCACCTGCATGCATTGAGCCTGCGCTTCCACCTCGAGCGTCAGACCGGCGGCCTCAGCCGGGTCATCGAGCGCGGCACCCAAGGCATGGAGTTCCTGATCCGCTTCATGACCTTCAACATCCTGCCCACGCTGTTCGAGATCGGTCTGGTCGGGATCATCCTCTGGAACCTGTACGACTGGCGCTTCACGGCCGTGACGCTCGCGGCCGTCGGCAGCTACATCGTGTTCTCGATCGTGCTGTCGGAATGGCGCATCGCCTTCGTGCGCCGCATGAACGACGCCGACACCGAAGCCAACGCCAAGGCGATCGACAGCCTGCTCAACTACGAGACAGTGAAGTATTTCGGCAACGAAGCGCATGAGGCCGCCCGCTACGACGTGGGCCGCCGGCGCTACGAGGAGGCGGCGATCCGCTCCAGCCGTACCCTGTCGCTGCTCAACGTCGGCCAGGGTGCGATCATCGCCGTCGGCCTCGCCGCCGTCATGGTGATGGCGGGCTACGGAGTCGTCGACGGCACGATGACGATCGGCGACTTCGTCGCGGTCAACGCCTTCCTGCTGCAACTCTACCAGCCGCTGAACATGCTGGGCTTTGCGTACCGCGAGATCAGGAACGCGCTGGTCAGCATGGAGCGCATGTTCGGCCTGCTCGACGTTCGCGCCGAGATCGCCGACAAGCCGGGGGCCCCGGCGCTCACGGTCGCCGGCGGCGAGATCGTGTTCGACAAGGTCGACTTCCACTACGAGAAGTCGCGGCCGATCCTGCACGAGGTCAGCTTCCGCGTGGCGCCGGGCAATACCGTCGCCATCGTGGGCTCGAGCGGCGCCGGCAAGTCGACGGTGTCGCGCATCCTCTACCGCTTCTATGACGTGGCCTCGGGCAGCGTCCGCATCGACGGCCAGGACATCCGGGACGTGACGCAGGCCAGCCTGCGTGCCGCGATCGGCGTGGTGCCGCAGGACACCGTGCTGTTCAACGACACGATCTACTACAACATCGCCTATGGCCGCCCCGGCGCCAGCCGCGAGGACGTCGAGCGCGCCGCCCGCCTGGCCCGCATCCACGACTTCATCATGGCCCTGCCGCAGGGCTACGACTCGACCGTCGGCGAGCGCGGCCTGAAACTGTCGGGCGGCGAGAAGCAGCGAGTGGCGATCGCCCGCACCATCCTGAAAGATCCGCATATCCTGCTGTTCGACGAGGCGACCAGTGCGCTGGACACACGCACCGAGCAGGAGATCCAGCGCTCGCTGGAAGAGGTGAGCCGCGGCCGCACCACCCTCGTGATCGCCCATCGACTGAGCACGATCATCAACGCCGACGAGATCGTGGTGCTCGATCGTGGGCGGGTCGCCGAGCGTGGCCGGCACGGCGAACTGCTGGCCCGCAACGGGCTTTATGCCGACATGTGGCGGCGCCAGCAGGAGGCCGCCGCCGCGGCGGAACGCACCGTCGAGGAGCCGCCCGGTTTCCGCGCCGAGGGTCATCTCCGTGTCGCCGAGTAGCGCGGCGGCGTCGGCAGGTTCCTGGCGCACGCTGGTCCCGGTTTTTGCCGCCTGTGCCGCGATCGGCCTGCAGGCGGGGGTGGCGATGCCGCTGGTGCCGCTGGCGCTGGAGCGCGAGGGTGCCGACAAGTTCACCATCGGCGTGGTGTCGGCGGCCTGGGCCGTCGGCATGCTGGCCTTCGGGACGCGCATTCCCGCGCTCGCCGCGCGCCTGGGTGCGGCCCGCGCGATCATCCTCGCCGTCGTCATCGGCTCGGCCATCACGCTCGCCTACACCGTGACGTCTGGGCCGCTTGCGTGGGGAATTCTCTCGTTCCTGCACGGCGTTTTTGGCGGCATCCCGTGGGTGGTGAGCGAAATCTGGATGAACGTGGTCGTCGAGGAGAAGCGCCGCGGGCGGGTCATGGCGATCTACGCCATGATGGTGGCGCTGGGCATGGCGCTGGGTCCGCTGGTGCTGCAGGTCGTCGGTGTCTACGGACCGATGCCTTTCGTCGCCTGCGCCGCGCTGGCGCTGCTGGTCGCCGTTCCCCTTCTGCCGTACTGGAGCAGCGCGCCCCGGATCACGCACGAGCGCGACAGCGGCTACATGGCCGTGATCGCCGTGGCGCCGCTCGCCATGTTCGCGGGCTTCTCCTGCGGCCTCGGCGAACAGGTCGCGTTCAGCTTTCTGCCGGTCTATGCGGTCGGCGCCGGCGTGCCGCCCGAACTCGGTGCGCTCTGGCTGTCGACCTTCGTGATGGGCAACGTCGTCCTGCAGTGGCCGATCGGCTGGATGGCCGACCACTTCGATCGTCGTGCCGTGCTTGCCGGCTGCACCGTGGCGAGCGCGGCGCTGATGGTCCTGCTGCCGTTCGTACCGGCGCAGTCGCACGGCGTGGTCGTCGTGATCCTGCTGTGGGGCGGCATCTCGTTCGCGATCTACCCGGTGGGCCTGGCGCTGATGGGACAGCATCTCCGCGGCGGCGACATCGCCCGCGGCAACACGGCCTACAGCATGCTCTACATCGTGGGCGGCCTGGTCGGCCGGCCGCTGACCGGCGCTGCGATGGACGTTTTCGGCGAACCGGGGCTTGGTTGGACGCTCGCAGGATTCTATGCCGCGGCAGCGCTGGCGGCCTTGCTGGCCATGCGCCGTCCCGGCTGATAAGTCTGCCGACAGAGGAAGCGAGAGAGTGAGCGATCCCCTGGTCAAGCCGCTGCTGGCAGGCGACCGCCGCGCCCTGGCCCGCGCCATCACCCTTATCGAATCGACCCGCGCCGACCATCGCGAGCGCGCCGATGCTCTGCTCGCCGAGCTGTTGCCGCACACCGGCAAGTCGGTGCGGCTCGGCATCACCGGTGTGCCGGGGGTCGGCAAGTCGACCTTCATCGAGCGCTTCGGCCTCAACTTGATCGACAAAGGCCGTTCGCTCGCGGTGTTGGCGATCGATCCGTCGTCCAAGCGCGGTGGCGGTTCGATCCTCGGCGACAAGACCCGTATGGAGGAGCTGTCGCGCCATCAGGCGGCGTTCATTCGGCCATCGCCGGCCGGCGCCACCCTGGGTGGCGTGGCGCGGCGCACCCGTGAGGCGATGCTGCTGGTCGAGGCGGCGGGCTTCGACACGGTGATCGTCGAGACCGTCGGCGTCGGCCAGTCCGAGACGGCGGTCGCCGACATGGTCGACATGTTCATCGTGCTGCTCCTGCCTGCGGGCGGCGACGACCTGCAGGGCATCAAGCGCGGCGTGATCGAGCTCGCCGACCTGATCGTGGTCAACAAGGCCGACGGCGACCTGAAGGCCACGGCCCGGCGCTCGGCTGCCGACTACCAGCATGCGCTGCGCATGCTGCGCTCGCCGACCGAGGGCTGGACGCCGGAGGTCACGACCAGCTCTGCCTTGAGCGGCGAGGGCGTGGCCGAGGTGTGGGACGTGGTCGGCCGCTTTCGTGCCGCCGTCGGCGAACGGGGCATCGCCCGCCGCCGGGCCGAGCAGGCGCGCGCCTGGATGTGGAACGAGGTCGGGGAGACTTTGCTTTCCGAGCTGCGCAAGCATCCCGAGGTAAGGCGGCTGGTGTCCGGCCTGGAGCGCGAGGTGGAGACCGGCCGCTCGACACCCGCCGCGGCAGCCCGGCGTATGCTACAAGCCTTTTATGGCCGCTAAGTCGTTCGTCCGTCGCGCCCGCCGCGCCGCTGCCCAGGCGGAGGCCAGGTCGCGCCTGCCGTTCTGGAAGCGCAAGACGCTCGCCCAGATGACCAAGCAGGAGTGGGAATCGCTGTGCGACGGCTGCGGCATGTGCTGCGTCAACAAGCTGGAATATGAAGGCACCGGCGAGCTCGCGCAGACCGACACCTGCTGCAAGCTGCTCGACCCCAAGACCGCGCGCTGCCGCGACTACAAGAACCGCAAGAAGATCGTACCGGATTGCATTCAGCTCACGCCCGCCGTGGTCGCCAAGATGGACTGGCTGCCCAAGACCTGCGGCTACCGGCTGGTCCATTTCGGTCAGGACCTCTTCTGGTGGCATCCGCTGATCTCCGGGGACCCCGAGACCGTCCATCAGGCCGGAATCTCGGCCCGCGGACGGGTGGTTCCCGAAGACCAGGTAGAGGACATCACCGAACGGGTGGTGGACTGGTTCGCCTGAGGCCCCCAAGGTCTTGCGTTAAGTCCCTGGAATCGCCCGACGATTCAGGCCGTTGCGACGGCTTGACGGGCCATCGCCCGGCCCTTACAAAGCCCGCCTTCCCGCCGTTCGGCGGGTTCGTTTTTTAGCGGAAGCCGCCATGCCTCGTCGTTGCGCCCTGTCGGGCAAGTCCGTCCTGTACGGCCACAATGTGAGCCACGCGAACAACAAGTCGAAGCGCCGGTTCATGTCGAACCTGCAGGTCGCCTCGGTCCTGTCGGATGCGCTCGGCCATTCGGTGCGCCTGCGCCTCACGCCGCGCGGCATCAAGACCATCGAGCACAATGGCGGTATCGACGCCTACCTGCTCGGCACCAACGACAGCAAGCTCAGCCCCGAGATGCTGACGCTGAAGCGCCGCGTGACCTCGGCCAAGGCCAAGAAGGACGCGAAGAAGGCGGCCTAAGTCCCGCCGTCGCCATCTGCATTCAGCCCTCGGCCGCAGGCCGGGGGCTTTTTGCTGCCCGGTTCCTCGCCGATCAGGGCAGCAGTTCGAACAGCAGCAGGATGTTGCGCTGCATCGGATTGAAATTGTCGTCCGACATCAGCCACAGCAACGTCTCGCCGCGACTGCCGCGCGTGACCGATAGGCCCTCGAGATTGTCGACGGCATAGGGCGATGCAAGCCGCGCCAACTCCTCGGGCTTCGCCGTGCCGCCGGGCCTGAATTGTCCGGCCTCGATGCGCATCACCCGGCAACGTACGCCGCGCACGACGTCGAAAGCGCGCTCGAGGGTGACGAAGGATCCGTCGGGCAGTTGGCGGATGGCGGTCGGCGCGAAGTCGGGCTCCGAGACATAGTCGAAGCGGCTCCAGTGGTACTGCCCGCCGCCAGCCGGCTGGCCGATCCAGCCGACCCGCGCGGCGGGGCCCGCCATCATGTCTTCGCTGATCGCCACGATGCGGCCGTCGCCGAGTACCAACAGCGCCTCGACGCCCCCGTTCTTGGGCTGGCGGCCAAAGTCTTCGGGTGGGTTCAGCGCCGTGGGGACGCCGTCGAGCGTCGGGTAGCGCCAGAGGCGATGCTCGCGTTCGAAAGAAACCAGCCACGAGCCGTCCGGCATGGCCGAGAGTCCTTCGGCGTCTCCCATGACCTTGTCCTGGATCGGCTGGCCGTCGAGGTCGCGCAGGGAGCCGATCCTGCCGTCCGACAGGCCCGCGAGGTTGCCGCTCCCGTCGTAGTCGACGGCGGCGGTGAGCCACCCCCCCTCGTCGGAGATCGCCGTCAGCCTGCGGCCGTCAGGGCTGACCTGCAGGTCTGACCAGCCGCCGAAATTGCGCGAGTTGGCGGTCATGGCGATGCCGCCGCGCCACCTGAGCCTGCCGATCTGGTCGGCTTGCCTGTCGTCGAGTCTGAGCGGAAGCGAGGTCGAGCGGATCTGCAGCGGCAGGTCGCGCGCCCCGACCGGCGTCACGG
>JBGAIW010000040.1:0-36490 GCA_044225265.1 Reyranella sp. | reverse complement strand
CCTCATGCCGCCAGTTTTGCGCCGGCTTTCGCGTCCTGCTTAATCATGTCTGCTCCCTTTTCGGCGATCATGATGGTGGGCGCGTTGGTGTTGCCGGAGGTCACGGTCGGCATGATCGACGCGTCGATCACGCGCAGGCCGGCGATGCCGCGCACGCGCAGCCGGTCGTCGACCACGGCCATCGGGTCGCTGCCCATCTTGCAGGTGCCGATGACGTGATAGGTCGTCTGGCCGGTGCGGCGGGCGAAGTCGAGCCACTCGTCGTAGCTCTGCACCTTGTCGCCGGGGTTGTTCTCGAAGGCGACGTACTTGGCGATCGCCGGGTGCTGCATGATCTTGCGGGCGATCTGCATGCCCGCGACCGTGCAGTCGCGGTCGGTCTGGGCCGACAGGAAGTTCGGGCGGATGGCGGGCTCGGCGCCCGGCGTGTTCGACTTGATGTGGATCGAGCCTCTTGAATCCGGCCGGCACTGGCCGATCACCACCGTCATGCCCGGTTCCTTCTCGAGCAGGCGTTTCTGGGCGCTGTCGTAGGAGGCGTGGGCCATGTGGAATTGCATGTCCGGGCTTTCGAGGCCCGGCCGCGTGCGCACGAAGCCGTAGACGACGCCCGCGGTCAGGCTCAGCGCGCCCTTGCCGGTGGCATAGTACTTCAGAACCTCCTTCACGAGGGCGAGGCCGCGCGTCTCCTGGTTGAGCGTCGAGACTTCAGGCTTGCAGCGCCAGTTCATGCGCGGTGCGAAGTGGTCGCCGTAGTTTTCGCCGACGCCTTTCAGCTCGTGCTTCACCTCGATGCCGTACCGGCGCAGCAGGTCGGGCTGGCCGATGCCGGAATGCTCGAGCACGCCGGGCGACATCACCGAGCCGCACGACACGATGACTTCGCGGCCGCAGCGCGCCTCGCGCCTCTGGCCGTGCACGGTGTAGGCGACGCCGACGGCCCGCTTGCCCTCGAGGATCACGTTCTGGACCAGCGCGTCGGTCTCGATGCCGAGATTGGGGCGGCTGCGCGCCGGGTCGAGGAAGGCGCGCGCCGTCGACCAGCGCTTGCCGTTCTTCATCGTGACCTGATAGTAGCCGAACCCTTCCTGGTCGCCGTTGTTGTAGTCCTTGTTGCGGCGGAAGCCCGAGCCCTCGGCGGCGTCGATGAAGGCGTCGCACAACGGATGGGACTCGGTCATGTCGGCGACGTTCAGCAGGCCGCCCTTGCCGCGGCTGTCGTCGGCATCGCCCTCGCGGTGCTCGCTTTTCTTGAAGTAGGGCAGGACGCTCTCGTAGCTCCAGCCGCGATTGCCGAGCTGGGACCACGTGTCGTAGTCGAGTGGCTGGCCGCGGACATAGAGCATGCCGTTGATCGACGACGAGCCGCCGAGCGTGCGGCCGCGCGGGCAGGGGATGCGGCGGCCGGCCATGCCGTCCTCCGCTTCCATCTCGAAGTTCCAGTTGAACTTGTCGTGGTTCAGCAGCTTGGTGAAGCCGGCCGGGATGTCGATCCACATCGACTTGTCGGCAGGGCCGGCCTCGAGCAGCAGCACCCGGGTCGTGGGATCTTCGCTCAGACGGTTGGCCAGCACGCAGCCTGCCGAGCCGCCGCCCACGATGATGTAATCCCAATCGGCCATGACGCTTTTTCCTCCCGATCAATTTTTCCTCCCCCGTCCCGGGGGAGGTGGCGCGCAGCGCCGGAAGGGGAGGGCAACGCGAATCGTGCGTCACTCCCCCTCCGTCCGCTTCGCGGACACCTCCCCCCAACGGGGGGAGGGAGACTCTATCTCAAATGGCAGGAAACGTGATGCCCCGGCGCAATTTCGCGCAGCAGAGGAACCTCGATCTTGCAGCGCGGCTCGGCGTAGGGGCAGCGCGTGTGGAAATGGCAGCCGGCCGGCGGATTGACCGGGCTCGGCACGTCGCCCTGCACGACCTTCTTCTGCCGCTTCACCGCCGGATCGGGCACCGGCACCGCCGACATCAGTGCCTCGGTATAGGGGTGCTGCGGCCGGGTGAAGATCGAGCGCGTGTCGGCGTATTCGACGATGCGGCCGAGATACATCACGGCGATGCGGTGGCTGATGTGCTCGACCACCGCGAGATTGTGGCTGATGAACAGGTAGCTGAGCTTGCGCTCGCGCTGGAGGTCCTGCAGCAGGTTGATGACCTGCGCCTGGATCGACACGTCGAGCGCCGATACCGGCTCGTCGCCGACGATCAGCCGCGGCCCGAGCGCCAGCGCGCGGGCGATGCCGATCCTCTGGCGCTGGCCGCCCGAGAACTGGTGCGGGTAGTTGGCCATCTGCGCCGCGCGCAGGCCGACCCGCTCGAACAGCGCCGCGACCTGCTCGGCGCGCTCGCGCCGGGCGGCGACGCCGTGGACCAGCAGCGGCTCGCCCACGATGTCGCCCGCCGTCATGCGCGGGTTGAGCGAGGAGAAGGGGTCCTGGAAGACGATCTGCATCTGCCGGCGGTAGGGCCGCATCTCGGCCTTGGAGAGGCCGGTGATCTCGCGGCCCTCGACCTTGACCGAGCCGGAGCTGGGCTCGATCAGGCGCAGCACGGCGCGGCCTGCCGTGGTCTTGCCGCAGCCCGACTCGCCCACCAGGCCCAGCGTCTCGCCTTCGTTGATGGTGAAGCTCACGCCGTCGACGGCATAGACGTGGCCGACGGTGCGGCGCAGCAGTCCCTTCTTGATCGGGAAATGCTTCTTGAGGTCCTTCACCTCGAGGACGGGAGTCGGCGCGGTCATTTCAGAATTCCTCCCCATTCGGATGGGGAGGTGTCGCGGTCATACCGCGACGGAGGGGTCAAATGCCTCAGTGCGCGACTCATGACCCCTTCGCCGCCGTAAGACGGCGGCACTTCCCCATGTGAACGGGGAAGAACACTTCCGTGGTCTCGGGAGCTACACATCGGAGTGCCAGCACGCGGCCCAGTGGCCGGGCTTCTTCTGTTCATAGTCGGGCCGCGTCGTGCGGCACTTGTCGTCGGCCTTCGGACAGCGCGGCGCGAAGGCGCAGCCCTGCGGCAGGGCGAAGAGCGGCGGCACGATGCCCGGGATCTCCTGCAGACGGTCGACGTGGTTCCTGTTCTCGCCGCGCAGCAGGTCGAGGCGCGGGATCGAGGCCATCAGGCCGACGGTGTAGGGATGCAGCGGCCTGGCGAACAGCTCGCCGACGTCGGCTTCCTCGACCTTGCGGCCGGCATACATCACGATCACGCGCCGCGCCGTCTCGGCGACGACGCCGAGATCGTGCGTGATCAGGATCACGGCGGCACCGAACTCGCGCTGCAGCTCGACGATCAGCTCCAGGATCTGCGCCTGGATGGTGACGTCCAGCGCGGTGGTCGGCTCATCCGCAATGAGCACCTTGGGGTTGCAGGCCAGCGCCATGGCGATCATGGCGCGCTGGCGCATGCCGCCGGAGAGCTGGTGCGGATATTCCTTGGCGCGCTGGGCGGGTTCGGGGATGCGCACCAGGTCGAGCATCTCGACGGCGCGCTTGAGCGCCGCCTTCTTGTCCATGTTGCGGTGAAGGATCAGCGCCTCGCTGATCTGCCGGCCGATCGTCATCACCGGGTTGAGCGACGTCATCGGCTCCTGAAAGATCATCGAGATCTCGTTGCCGCGCACGCCACGCATTTCCTGCTCGCTGAGCTTCAGCAGGTCCTTGCCACCCAGCTTGATCGAGCCCGAGACGATGCGGCCCGGCGGGTCGGGGATCAGGCGCATCAGGCTGAGCGCCGTCATGCTCTTGCCGCAGCCGGACTCGCCAACGATGGCCAGCGTCTCGCCGGCGGCGACGGAGAAATCGACGCCATCGACCGCCTTGACGATGCCTTGGCGCGTGTAGAACCAGGTGCCGAGATCGGAGACTTCGAGAAGATCGGCCACGCGGGTCAGGTCCGTTGACGGGGATCGAGGATGTCGCGCAGGGCGTCACCCAGCAGGTTGGTGCCGAACACGGTCATGCTGATCGCGACACCCGGGAAGATCACCAGCCACGGCGCGGTGCGCACGTATTCGGCCGCCGACTCCGACAGCATGCGGCCCCAGGAGGGGTAAGGCTCGGGCACGCCGAGGCCGAGGAAGGAGAGCGAGGCCTCGACCAGGATGGCCGACCCCAGCTGCGCGGTCGCCAGCACGATCAGCGGCGCGAGCGTGTTGGGCAGGACATGGCGGACGGCGATGCGCATCTCGCCCATGCCGACGGCGCGGGCGGCCTCGACGAAGGGCTGCTCGCGCAACGACAGGGTCGAGGAGCGCACGACGCGTGCCACGGTCGGCACCAGCGGGATCGCGATCGCGATGATGGTGTTGCGGATCGATGGGCCGAGCGAGGCCGCCATGACGATCGCCATGACCAGCAGCGGCAGCGCCTGCATGATGTCGAGCAGGCGCTGGACCACGAGATCGAACCAGCCGCCGAGATAGCCGCTGGCCAGGCCGACCGAGATGCCGATCAGGGCCCCCAGGCCCATGGCGCCCGCGCCGACGGCGAGCGAGATGCGCGCGCCGTGGACGATGCGGCTGTACATGTCGCGGCCCATGAAGTCGCAGCCCAGCCAGAACATCGCGCTGGGCCGGGCAAGCGAGAACTTGGCGTTGGTCGCGGTCGGGTCGACCGGCGCCAGGAAATTCGCAAAGGCCGCCGTGAAGACGAACAGCGCGACGATGACGAAACCCACGGCGCCGAGCGGATAGCGCCGCGCCAGGAACATCGCCTGGCTCCAGTGCCCGCTGACGTTGGCGCCGGCGCGGGCGAGTTCGGCTTCGTGGTTGATGACGGCCATCGCGGCTCCCCCGTTCCCCGTTCCGGGCTCAGTCGGCGAACTTGATGCGCGGGTCGAGGACCATGTAGGCCATGTCGACCAGGAAATTGACCATGACCACCACGAAGGCGATCAGCATCACGAGATTCTGCACGATCGGATAGTCGCGCCACAGGATGGCCTCTACGAGGAAGCGCGCGACGCCCGGGATGTTGAACACGGTTTCGGTGACGATCAGGCCGCCGACCAGGAACGCCGCCTCGATGCCGATCACGGTGACCACCGGCAACAGTGCGTTGCGCAGCGCGTGGTCGTAATTGACGGACATGTTGGAGGCGCCTTTGGAGCGCGCCGTCCGGATGTAGTCCTGGCGCAGCACTTCGAGCATCGAGGAGCGCGTCAATCGCATGACCAGCGCCGAACTTCGGAAGCCGACGACGAGCGCGGGCAGGCCGAGCATGGTGAGGTCGTTCCAGAAGCCCGTTTTGCCGGAATCGTAGATCGGGATCGCGCCGAACCACTGCACGCCCGCCATCAGCACCAGCAAGCCGAGCCAGAACGAGGGCAGGGACAATCCGCTGAGACTGACCACCCTCAGCACATAGTCGAACAGCGTGTTCTGGCGCACCGCGCTGATCACGCCGAACGGCACGCCGATCAGCACGGCGAAGAACAGCGCCATGCCGGCGAGCTTGGCACTGATCGGGATGCGCGGGCCGATCTCCTCGATGGTCGGCCGCTCCGAGACGTAGGCAAAGCCCAGGTCGCCGCGCACCATGCCGCCGATCCACTGGCCGTACTGCTCGATGATCGGCCGGTCGAGGCCGAGCTCGTGGGCGATCTTGGCCTTTTCCTTTGGATCGGCGATGCCCGCGGCATCGACGAGGATGTCAGCGATGTTGCCCGGCACCAGGCGCAGCATGACGAAGATCAGCACCGACATGCCGAACAGGGTGAGCGCCATCAGCAGGAAGCGACGGACGAGGTAGGAGCCCATGATCTACTCCTTGTCCTCCCCATTCATATGGGGAGGTGGCGCGCGCAGCGTGACGGAGGGGTCATGACCCCATCGCCCGCGCAATACGCGGGCACTTCCCCATATGAATGGGGAAGAGGGCAATGGCGGTGGGCTCTGTTCCGTCACTTGTCCAGCCAGACGTCTTCGAAGCGCCAGCCGTTGTAGATGCTGTTCACCTGCAGCAGGACGCCCTTCACCTTGGGGTCCCAGCAGGTGTTGGCGACGTTGTAGTCGGTGATCGGCCGCGCGACGTCGTCGGCAAGGGCCTTTTCGATCTGCCAGACCAGCTTCTTGCGCTTCTCGCGATCCACCTCGGCCGACTGCTGGTCGATCAGCTTGTCGACCTCCGGGTTCTTGTAGCGGCTGTAGTTGCGATCCGAGGTCGAGTAGTAGTTCTCGTAGAAATTCACGTCCGGATCGTCGATGCCGACGCCGGTCAGGTTCATGCCGACCTGGTAGTCGCCGCGCGCCAGCTTGGTGTACCACACGGTCGTGTCGATCGGCTCGAGTTCGCCTTCGATGTAGATCTGCTTGAGCTGGTCGATCAGGATCACCGCCGGATCGCGATAGATCGCGATGTTGCGCGTCGCAACCTTGATCTTGAGTGTCTTGTCGGGACCGTAGCCCGCCTTCTTCATCAGCTCCTGCGCCTCGGCCAGGCTTTTCTTTCGGTCGGGCGAATGGCCGAGCAGGGCCGGCAGCATCTCCTTCGGCATGCCCCAGAAACCGGCCGGCGGCGGCAGCATGGTGGCGCCTTCGAGGGCATTGCCCTGGAACAGGATGTCGTTGAAGGCCTTGAGGTCGAGCGACAGCACCATCGCCTTGCGGATATCGGGATTGTTGAACGGCTCCTTGTCGCGGTTGACCAGGAGATTGGAGCTGACGTTGGTCGGTCGCGCCTCGCAGACGGCGTCGGGCTTGGAGGACTTGACGTCCTTGAGCAGCGGGAAGGTGACGTCGCTGTCGAAGGTCATGTCGAACTCGCCCGACTGGAAGCCCAACAGGCGCGTGCTGCGGTTGGGCACGATCTTCCAGTCGATCGCGTCGAGGTAGGGGCGGCCCTTCTTCCAATAGTCGGGATTGCGCACCAGCTTGATCGATTCGTTGCGCTTGAAGTCGACGACCTTGAACGGACCGGTGCCGATCGGCTTGGAGCGCATCACGCGGTCGGGCACGTGGCAGGCATAGACCGGCGAGTAGCCGCCGGCGAGCATGGTCAGGAACGACGGCTGCGGGCGGCCGAGCACGAAGGTGACCTCGAAGTCGCCGTTGGTCTTCACTTCCTTGAGGTTGGAGTACCAGAGCTTGCGCGGGTTCTTGCGGATGACCGCCTTGTCGTCCGGCGCATGGCCGGCGAGCGAGTCCCAGGTGCACTTGACGTCTGCCGAGGTGAACGGCTTGCCGTCATGCCACTTCACGCCCTGGCGCAGCTTGAAGGTGAGCTGGGTCTGGTCGGGATTGTAGGACCAGCTCTCGGCCAGTTCGGGCACGATGTGGTCGGGGCTGTTCACCTTCTCCTTCGGATCGAAGAAGACGAGATTGTTGAATACGCCCATGAAGGGCTGGTTCACGGAGATCGTCGACTCCTCGTGGATCGAGGCCGACGGCGGATTGTCGCGATGGGAAATCCGGAGGGTGCCGCCCTGCTTCTGGGCGAAGGCGGGGACGGCGCCCAGCACGAGGGCAGCCGAACTCACGGCAAGGAATGCCACACGAATACGCATCTCTATTTCCTCCCAGACGCTGAGCTCTACGCTTGGTTTGCTTCCCCGTGCGGCGAGGCTAACACATCAAGTGCAACGGCCAAGCCCAAAAGGGTAGCGCCGGCCACGATGCGAAGCCCGGTTTCGCGTCTCTTCCTCATTCATATGGGGAAGCGCCACGAGCGGGCGATGGGGGCATGACCCCTCCGTCGCGGTATGACCGCGCCACCTCCCCATATGAATGGGGAGGAATCCTTACGAAGACGGCCCCTTGAGCTCGATCTGGTTTCCCTCCGGATCGTGGAAATAGACCGAAGGACCGGTACCTTCCGCGCCGTAACGCTGGACCGCCTCGCCGACAGTGGCGCCGAGCGGCAGCAACCTCGCCGCGATCGCGTCGCGGTCGAACGGCTCCACCCGGAAGGCGAGATGATCCATGTTTCCGCCGGCGTCATTCGGAAGACCGGGGGGACGGTCATGCTCGACCAGGTCGAGCATCGAGGCGCCGGCCCGCATCTGCACCAGCTTGAGGCGGTCGATCGTGCGCTCGACCTTGAAGCCCAGCGCCTGCTCGTAAAAGCGTACCATGCCGTCGAGATTTCGCACCCGCAGCACGACATGGTCGATCCGTTCGACATGGAAAGACATGGAGATTAGCCTACTCCTTTCCTGAGGGGGGAAACATGGCCACTGCAGTGAACGCCGCCAAGGCGCGGCTGAAGAAAAACCAGCTCGCCGTCGGCATCGGCATCCGCCTGGTGCGCAACGTCGACATCATCAAGGTGATGAAGGCCGCCGGCTACGATTGGCTGTTCCTCGACCTCGAGCACGGCGTGATGTCGATCGAGACCGCAGCCGAGATCTGCGTCGCCGCCCAGGATTCCGGCATCGCGCCGATCGTGCGCGTGCCCTACGGCGAGCTCGCGATGGCGACCCGGCTTCTCGACGGCGGCGCCTTGGGCATCGTCATCCCGCATGTCGACACCGCGGAAGAGGCCAAGGAGATCGCCGACAAGCTGCGCTATCCGCCGATCGGTCACCGCTCGGTGGGCGGCGGCCAGGCACAGTTCGACTATGCACCGATGAAGATGGGCGACTTCATCAAGAAGGCCAACGACAACGTGCTGATCACGGTGATGATCGAGACGCCCAAGGCGGTAAAGAACGCCGAGGCGATCGCGGCCGTGCCCGGCATCGACGCGTTGCTGGTCGGCTCGAGCGACCTCTCGGTCGAGCTCGGCATCCCCGGCGAGAACGGCCACGAGAAAATCCAGGCGGCCGTCGACAAGGTCGTTGCCGCCTGCAGGAAGCACAAGAAGTTCCCCGGCATGGGGGGCGCCTACAGCGAGGAACTGCTGTCGCTCTATATCGGCAAAGGCATGAAGATGCTGCTGTCCGGCAACGACCTGCCGATGCTCACCGGCGCTGCCCGTGCGCACCAGGTCAAGGTGCGCTCGATGGTGAAGGTGCGCGGCAAGAAGAAGTGAAGACTCTCCTCCCCATTCAAATGGGGAGGTGTCGGCGTCGTACGCCGACGGAGGGGTCATGCTTGCCGCTCGAGGCATGACCCCATCGCCCGCGCGATGCGCGCGGGCACTTCCCCATATGAATGGGGAAGAGGACTATCTCTTGCCTTCGATCTCGATCTCGATCAGGTGCGGCTTGCCGGTCCTGAAGGCTGCGGTGACTGCCGCCTTGATGTCGTCGGCGTTGGTGACGTGCGTGCCGGCGACGCCCATGCCTTTGGCCATGTCGACGAAGCCCATGGTCGGGCCGCTCAGGTCCATGTGCATATAGGGCTTGTTGCTCTTCACGTCGAAGCGCGCTCGGTAGGCGTCGATATTGTGCTTGAGCACGCGGTACTCGCGGTTGGCCAGGATCACGAACACGATCGGCAGGCCGTGATGCGCGGCCGTCCATAGCGCCTGGATGGAATACATCGACGATCCGTCGCCGGACATGCACAGGATCGGTTTGCCCGGTTTGGCAACCGACACGCCGATCGCGCCGGACAGGCCCTGGCCGATGCCGCCGCCACGGCCGGAGAAATAATCGTCAGCGCCCTTGAAGGTGAAGGTCTTGAACAGGTCGAGGTTCGCCGTGATGGTCTCGTCGACCATGATCGCGTTCGCGGGCGCGCCGGCCTTCAGTTCGGCCATGCAGCGCGCCATCGAGGTCGGGGTACGCGACCAGGCCTTTTCGACGCGCGCCTTCTGCGCGGCATCGTCGGCCTGGCGCTGCGCCTTCAGCGCCTCGTTGCGTCGTTCGGCAGCATCGACCTTCGGCAGCGCCGCGAGCAGCGCGTCGAGAGACCAGTGAACGTCGGCCAGCACGCCGGCATCGACAGCGAAGTTGTAGGCGAGACGCGATTGGCCGGACTCGATCTGCAGCACCTTGGCCCCCGTCGGGAAGGGCGACGTCGGCCAGCACGCCGGCATCGACAGCGAAGTTGTAGGCGAGTCGCGATTGGCCGGACTCGATCTGCAGTACCTTGGCCCCCGTCGGGAAGGGCGAGCCGGGCGCGTACCAGACTTCCTCGAAGAAAGGTCCGCCGACCATCAGCACGAGATCATTGTCCGCGAACTGCCTGGCCACACCCGGCGCGTCGAAGGCGAGCGTGCCGCGATAGGCCGGGTGATCGGTCGGAAAGGAGTTCCGCCCGCGCAGGCCCTCGAACCAGACCGCGGCGCCGGCCTTCTCGGCGAGCTTCACCAAGGTGGTGACGGCTGCCGCGCGCGCGACGTCGTCGCCGGCCACGATGGCCGGGCTCTTCGCCGCCGCGATCAATTTGGCCATGGCGGAGACCCCGGCGGGATCGGGCCGGCTCTTCTCGAACAGCGTGGCGGGCCGGCCGGCGGGGATGCCGGTCTCCTGCTCCATGACGTTGATCGGCAGCGCCACGAACACCGGACCGGCCGGCGCCTCGTTGGCGATCTTGAACGCGCGCTGCAGGATCGGGCCGAGTTCGTCGGCGCTCTCCACCTGCACGCTCCACTTGGTGACCGGCCTGGCGATCGCCGCGAGGTCGTGGCCGAGCACGGGGTCGCGCAGCCGCATGCGGGTGTCCTGCTGGCCGGCCGTCACCACCATGGGCGAGTTGTTCTTCCAGGCGCTGTAGATCGCGCCGATCGCGTTGCCGAGACCGGGGGCCACGTGCAGGTTCACGAAAGCGGTCTTGCCCGAGGCCTGGGCGTAGAAATTGGCGGCCCCGGTCGCCACGCCCTCGTGAAGGTGCACGATGTACTGGATCTGCGGGTAGTCGAGCAGGGAGTCGAGCAGGGGGCTCTCGGTGGTGCCCGGATTGCCGAAGATGCGGTCGACACCGTGGTTGATCAACGTTTCAAAGAACACTTGCCGGCCGCGCATTTCGCAGACTCCCTCAAATTTGTTGCCCGCCACGGCGAGACGAAGGACCTTAGTAAGGCTTCTTCCCCATTCATATGGGGAAGTGCCCGCGTCTTTCGCGGGCGAAGGGGTCATGACCCCTCCGCCGGCCTGAGAGGCCGGCACCTCCCCATCTGAATGGGGAGGGGATCGAGGGGGAAACGCATGCCAATGGATATGAGGGCGGATTACGTGGTTGTTGGCGCCGGTTCGGCCGGCTGCGTGGTGGCGTCTCGTCTGTCGGAAACCGGAAGCTCGGTGATCCTGCTCGAGGCCGGGCCGAATGACTGGCATCCGATGATCCATATCCCGGCCGGCATGCGCGCGCTGATCCGCAATCCGCTGGTCAACTGGAACTACACGACCGAACCCGAGAAGGGCACGCACGACCGCCGCATGGAATGGCCGCGCGGGCGTACGCTCGGCGGCTCGTCGTCGATCAACGGCATGCTCTATGTGCGCGGCGCGCCGGCCGACTTCGACGGTTGGGCGCAGATGGGCGCGCGCGGCTGGAGCTGGGACGAGGTCCTGCCCTACTTCAAGAAGAGCGAGCATTACGTGCAGGGTGGCGATCCCGAGATGCGCGGCCAGGGCGGGCCGCTGAAGGTCGAGGACTACCGCACCATCCTGCCGATGACGCACCAGTTCGTGAAGGCGGCGCAGGAGGCGGGCTTTCCGTTCAATCCCGATCTCAATGGCAAGCAGCGATCCGGCGTCGGATATTCGCAGATGACGCGGCGCGGCCGCTGGCGCGGCTCGACGGCGCAGACCTTCCTGCGCGAAGCCCGCGGCCGTCCGAACCTCCGCATCGAGACCGACGCGCAGGGCGGACGCCTGACCTTCGAGGGAAAGCGCTGCACCGGTGTCGAGTTCCAGCGCGGCGGCAACGTCACCAAGGTGACGGCCAACCGCGAGGTCATCGTCTGCGGCGGTGCGATCAACTCGCCGCATATCCTGCAGGTTTCGGGCATCGGCCCGGCGGCGCATCTGCAAGGCCTGGGCATTCCCGTCGTACACGACTTGCCGGGCGTCGGCGCCAACCTGATCGACCATTTCGTGATTCGCGTCGTGCATCGCGTGCAGGGCACGCCGACGGTCAACGAAGTCGCGCGCTTCCCGAGAGTGGTGCCGGAGATCGCCAAGTTCTTCCTGACCGGCAAGGGCGCGCTGACCTGGGGCGTCACCACGGCGCAGGTCTTCTGCGACAGCCGCGAGGGCCTGGCGTCGCCCGACCTGCAGCTGCTGTTCCAGCCGGCCAGCACTGACCCGATGAAGCCCGGCCATCTCGACAGCCATCCCGGCATGAGCTGCGTGGTCTGTGTCGTGAAGCCCGACAGCCGCGGCACGATCATGGCGGCGAGCGCCGATCCGTTCGCGCGGCCGGCGATCAAGCCGAACTACCTCACGACGCGCACCGACGAACTGGCGATGCTGTCGGGTGCCCGTCAGGTGCGCCGCATCTTCTCGCAGCCGTCGCTTGCGCCCTACAGCACGGGCGAGAAGCTGCCGGGAGGCGCGATCGACAGCGACGAGCAGTTCCTGGATTACGCGCGACGCACCGGCGCCACGCTCTATCACCCAGTCGGCACCTGCAAGATGGGCGAAGATCCGCGCGCCGTCGTCGATTCACGCCTGCGCGTGCACGGCATTCGAGGGCTTCGGGTGATCGATGCGTCGATCATGCCGACGCTCACCACCGGCAACACCAATGCCCCCTCCATCATGATCGGCGAGAAGGGCGCGGCGATGATCCGCGAGGACGCGGCGGCCCAGCTGTCCTAGTTGGGCAGGTTCCAGGCGCTACCGAGCTGGCGCGCGACGATGCTACGCGCCATCTCCAGGGCAGCGGCATTGGGCTCGTAGCGGAACACCGATCCTGACGCGCGGAAGGTGCCGGTCGAGGTGCCGTCGAAGCCGTGATGGGCGCCGGGCAGCGGATGGAAGGCGATCCTGCCGCCGGCCAGCTTGCGGCAAAGACCGAACGTGTCGCGCTGCTTGCCCCATTCGTCGGCGTCGCCGTAGAGGATGTGGACCGGCGTCGGGCCATCCTTGGCGTAGTCGGTCTGGCACCAGCCGTCGCATCCCGGATAGAGCGCGAACACGGCGGCCGGCTGTGACGGGGCGCCGCGGAAGCTTTTCGCCGAGTTCAGCACCTCGGTGCCGCCGCGCGAGAAGCCCATGATCGCGAAGCGCGCCGTGTCGATGCGGGGTTGTTCGGCGCGCGCGAGGTCGAGCACGTCGCGCGCGTCGTTATTGTACTGCAGGGTACAGCCGGTGCCGCTCCAGTCGCGCTTGCCGCGGGCGGCGGCGCTGCGCACCTGCGCCACGGCAATTCCCTTCGCCCTGAGCCAGTCGACCCAGGGGCTCTTGGCATTTGCGCCAGTGCCGCTGCTGCCTTCGATCAGGATGACCAGCGGCGCGTTCTGGACGCCCGGCGGAAAGAACCACAGCACATGCTGGCGGAAGTCCTCGGGCTTGGCCGATGCGGCGAGGCCGGCGCAGCAAAGCGTCAGAGCCAGCAGGACAGGCGCGAGCAGTCGATTGGAAAGAATGCGCATCGTCAGGGCGCGGACGGTATCAGCCGATCGTCCGACGGCGAAGCGGCAACAAGTCGGGGCGACGGCGCGATGCCGCCGCCCCGACCCGAGCAATTCGCCTTACTTCGGCAGCAGCTTGGCGACGTCGGCGGTCATGCCCGCCAGTGCCGCGTCGGGCTTGGCCGACTTGTCGACCACGGTCTGCAGGCGGTCCTTGATCGCCTGGATGATCTTGAGGTTGTTGTCGCCCGGGAAGGCGTACCACGCCGTCATATAGGGCTGCTGGCTGAGCGATGTCAGGTGGTTGGGCTTCTCGGCATAGAACGGCTTCAACATGGTGGGGTCGTTCGCCGGCACCGAGTTGGGCGGCATGTAGCCGGTGCCCTTGACCATGATGGTGGCGCCGACCGGTCCGGTGATGAACTTCATGTAGCGCCACGCCGCTGCCTGACGCGCCGGGTCGGTGGCGAACATCATCGCCGCAGCGCCGCCGGTCGGCAGCTTGGGATCGGGGCCGGGCACCGGGAAGCGCACGGTCCGCCACTTGAACTTGCCGGCGACGCCCTCGTCGGCGACGCGCAGCAGGGACGTCGATTCGGTCCAGATCGCGAGCTTGCCGCCGAAGAAGGCCGCGCGGCTCGCCTCGGGGGTCAGGTTGGGCATGCCGGCGTCGTTCACCATGCGGCCGAGCAGTTCGATCGACTTCTTGCCCGGGGCCTGGTCGAAGGCGATCGCCTTTTCGTCGGCGGTCATCATCGTGCCACCGTGCGAGAACACAAGCGCCTGCCACATCCAGTTGCCGGTGATCGCCCAGGAATGGAACAGGCCGATATTGTCGTTACCCAGCGCATTGACCTTCTTGGCGATGTCGAAGATGCCGTCCCAGGTGATCGGGAACTTCGCCGGATCGCCGCCGGCCTTCGTCACGAGGTCGTCGTTGATGTAGATGATCGGCGTCGAGGCGGCGAAGGCGAGGCCGTACGGCTTTCCGCCGTAGGTGCTGAGGGCCATCATCGAGGGCGAGAAGCCCTGGCCCTGCCAGTCCTTTTCCTTGGCGATGAACGGCGAGATGTCGACGGCGATCTTGCGATCGACGAACAGGCGCTGGAGGTTGATCGCCTGCAGGCCGACATCGGGCAGCTGCTTGGTGATCGCCTGGCGCAGGCCGGTCTGGGCCGCATCCTCGTATTCCTTGTAGGCCGGCAGGTAGTTGACCTGCAGGTCGGGATTGGCCTTCTCGAACTCGGTCTTCAGCTCGGCAAAGACCTTGTCGAAGATGAAGCCCAGCGGATACTGGACGTTGAGCGTCATCTTTCCCTGCGCCCCGGCCTGGCCGGAAGCCAGTGCGCCGTACGCTGCGGCCGCGCCGGCGGCCTTCATCAGCAACCTTCTCTTCATGTCGTGTCTCCCTTCTTGGTTTGATCAGCCCTTGAGTCCGGTGAACGTGATGCCCTCGACGAAGCGGCGCTGCGCGACCAGGAAGGCCAGCACCAGCGGCGCGATGACGATCGTGGCGGCGGCCATCAGCGGCCCGTAGGCCGTGCCCTCGCCGTTGAGCTTGAGATGGGCGATGCCGAGCGGCGGCGTATAGAGACCCTGGTTGCCGACCGCGATCAGCGGCCAGAAATAGTCGTTCCAGTGCGCCACCACCGAGAAGATGCCGAACGCCACCAGGGCGGGGATCGCCGCCGGCGCCATCACCGACCAGACGATGCCGTACTCGCTCATGCCGTCGATGCGGGCGGCGTCGACCAGGTCGTCGGGCACGCCGAGGAAGAACTGGCGCATCAGGAAGATGCCGAACACCGAGATGGTGAAGGGCAGCACCAGGGCGGCGTAGGTGTCGAGAAGGCCGAGCAGGTAGAACAGCAGGTAGATCGGCAGCGCCGTCGCCTGGTAGGGGATCAGCAGGCAGACCAGCACCGCGCCGAACAGCGTGGTCCGGCCGCGGAAGCGCAGCTTGGCCAGCGCATAGGCCGCCGGCACATTGACCAGCACCTGGAGCGCGAAGATCGCGATCGTGACGATCGCACCGTTCAGGAGGAAGTGCGGCAAGGGCACCTGGGTGAACGCCTCGCGGTAGTTGTCGAGGCCCGCCCAGCGTTGCGGCAGGAGATGGAACTCGGGCAGGAAGATCTCCTCCTTCGGCTTGAAGGAGGTGGCGATCATCAAGGCGAACGGCGCCAGCATGATCGCGGTCCCGGCCAGCAGCACGGCGTGCCGCACTGCGCGCAGCATCGGCGATAGAGGCGGCCGGCCGCTCATGCCGCTGCCTTCTGCCGGCCGAGCACGAACACGCGCACCGCCGACAGCGCCAGGATAAACACCAGAAACACCACCACCAGCGCCGAGGCGTAGCCCGCACGGAAATAGCCGAATGCTTCGGCATAAATCGTGTGCAGCAGCACCTCGGAGGCCTTGTTCGGCCCGCCCTCGGTCAGCACCTTGACCGTATCGAACACCTGGAAGGCGCGGATCGCGGTGATCACCACGGTGAAGAGCGTGACCGGCGCCAGCATCGGCCAGGTGACCAGTCGGAAGCGCGCCGCTCCGTCGCGCGCGCCGTCGACCGAGGCTGCCTCATAGAGCTCCGGCGGGATGGCGGTGAGGCCCGCCATGAACAGAACCATGTTGAAGCCGACGCTCTGCCAGACGCCGATCGCGCACAGCGTGAACAGCACGAGGTGACGGTCGTTCAGGAAGTTCTGCGCCTTGAAGCCCAGCGCCTTCAGCAGGAAGTTCACCGCGCCGATACGCGGGTCGAGCATGAAGCCCCAGACGATCGCCATGGCGATCAGGGTCGCCATCACCGGCAGGAAGTAGGCGGCGCGGTAGAACCCGCGCAGGCCTGGCGCGGCCTCGATCAGCAGCGCCGCGCCCAGTCCAAGGACCACCGAGGCCGGCACGACGATCGCGACGTAGAGCAGCGTGTTGGCGAGCGAGATCCGGACCGTGTCGTCGTCGGTCATCTCGGCGTAGTTGGCGAGGCCGGCGAAGGACAGCGACGGCGCGCCGAGCTGGTAGTCGGTGAAGGAGAGCGCCATCACGGCGAGCAGCGGTCCGATCAGGAACACCGCCATCAGGAAGATCGCGGGCCAGGTCAGCAGCACCAGAGAGAAGCGGCTCCTCATGGCTGGGTCGTGAGGGGTCGAAGCCGCCGCCCCTCGACATCGAACAGCAGCACATGCTCGGCGGCGAGGCCGACCGTCACCGGATCGCCGAGCGCCAGCGTGCCGGCAAGCGCGGGATCGGCGCGCAGGATGACCGGTTGCGGCATGCCTTCCAGCGCGATGTGCAGGAAGAGATCGGCGCCGAGATTCTCGCGATAGGCCAGGCGGCCTGCGAGGCCCGAGGCGGCGAGGGCCAGCCGCTCCGGGCGGATGGCGACCTGCAGCTTCGTTCCGGCGGGCAGGCCCGTTGCCACGGGCAAGGCGAGCCCCGGCAGGTCGAGGCCGTGTGCGGTCGCCACGGCCGGCAGCACGTTGATCCGCGGCGTGCCGACGAACTGTGCGACGCCGAGATCGTCGGGATTGCGATAGAGCACGTCGGGCGAAGCGATTTGGCGCAATTCGCCGGCCAGGATGACGGCGACCCGGTCGGACATGGTCATCGCCTCGGCCTGGTCGTGCGTCACATAGACGAAGGTCGCGCCGAGCTGGCGGTGGAGCTGGCCGATCTCGGCGCGCATGTGCACGCGCAGTTCGGCATCGAGGTTGCTGAGCGGCTCGTCCATCAGGAAGGCGCGCGGCTTGCGCACCATCGCGCGGGCCAGCGCCACTCTCTGCTTCTGGCCGCCGGAGAGTTGCGCCGGCTTGCGCTGCAGCAGGCTTTCGATGCGCAGCGTCTCGGCCACCGCGCGCACGGCGCCGGTGATCTCGCCCGCGGTGCGGCGTACGCCCGGGACGAGGCCAGCGCCGGGCAGGCGCTGCAGGCGCGTCAGGCGACGCATGCGCAGCGGCACGGCGATGTTCTCCGCGACCGTGAGGTGCGGGTAGAGCGCGTAGGACTGGAACACCATGGCGATGTCGCGCCGGTCCGGAGGCAGGACATCGACGCTCTTGCCGTCGATCGCAACCGTACCGCCGCTCTGCCGTTCGAGGCCGGCGATGATGCGCAGCAGGGTGGACTTGCCGCAGCCGGACGGTCCCAGGATGGTGATGAATTCGCCGGCGCGGATGTCGAGGTCGATGCCGCGCAGCACGCGCGTCTCGCCGAACGACTTGGCAATGCCGGCAAGCTTGATGGCGCCGCTCGCCGTGGCGGACGCAAGACCGGCCGATTTCGGACTCACGACGAGCATCGCGAGGGAGCTCGCGTCGAGCATCGCGAGGAAGCTCGCGTCGAGCATCGCCTGGCGCGCGCGCAACCGGTTCGCTGCAACAGCCCGTCCTCCCTGGCCCTGCCGGCGTCTGGCGCGCCGTGGTCCGCCCCAAGCGGAAGCAAAAAGGATAACCACCGCCCCGAAGGTTGAAAAGACTTCATTTTTCATTCATTGAAGGATTGAGCTTGTCTCAATCATCGCTCTTGTATGTGACAGGATGAAGTCGCCCCGATTGGCAGTCGTGAAGCGCACCGAGCCGGTAGAGGACAGGACCTCGATCCTGACGGTGATCCGCCATGCCGCGCCCGGCCTGCCACCGACCGCGCGCCGGATCGCGACCCATATTGAGCGCCATGCCCAGGACGTAATCCGCATGTCGATCACCGAGCTCGCCGAGCAGGCGGAAGCGAGCGAGGGCAGCGTCGTCGGCCTTTGTCGGCGGCTGGGTGTCGACGGCTTCCAGGAATTGAAGATCCTGCTGGCGCGCGACCTCGTCGATCCGGTGCGGATGATCCAGGAGGACCTGCACGAGAGCGATTCGGTGACCGACGTCGCCGAGCACGTGTTCGCCGCCCATATTGCCTCGCTGCAGGAGACGCGCCGGCTGCTCGCCACGCCCGCGCTGACCCGCGCGGTGGAGATCCTGCGCGCCGCCCGCCGCATCGAGGTGTACGGCATCGGCAGTTCCGGCCCGATCGCCCAGGATCTGGCCTATCGCCTGCTGCAGCTCGGCCGCGATGCCAAGGTCGTGAGCGATTCGCACATTCAGGCGGTGAGTGCCGCCATGACGGATTCGTCGACGGCCGTGGTCACGATCTCGCATTCCGGCAGCACGCGCGAGACCGTGCTGGCGACGCGGCTCGCCCGCGAGGCCGGCGCCCGCACCATCGGCATCACCCGCATGGGCAAGTCTCCGCTGGCGCGCTACTGCGACATCGTCCTGCACACCGTCGCCAACGAGACGCGCTACCGCCCCGAGGCGATGAGCAGCCGCGTCGCGCAGCTCGCGCTGATCGACACGTTGGTGTCGTGCTGCGCGCTCGGCGATGCCCGCCGCTCGATCTCCAGGCTCGAGCTCAGCGCCCGCATCATCGCGGCCAAGCGCTTCTGATGCGCGCCATCATCATCGGGGCCGGCCGAGGCAGCCGGTTGATGCCCACGACCGAGAACGCACCCAAGTGCTACGCCGAGATCCGGGGCAAGCGCATCCTCGACTGGACGGTCGAGGCGTTGCAGGGCGGCGGCTGCAGCGAGATCTGCTTCATCGGCGGCTATCGCATCGAAACCGTGCAGCGCGACTACCCACAATTTCAGTTCCGCGAGAATGCGGATTGGCCGAATAACAACATCCTGGTGTCGCTGATGTGTGCGGAAGACCTGATGGATCGTCCGTTCGTGACCGCCTACTCCGACATCCTGTTCACGCCCGAGATCGTGCGCGGCCTGATCGACTGTCCCGACGAGCTGGCACTCGGCATCGACACCGATTGGCGCGAGCACTATCGGCCGCGCACCCAGCATCCGCCGCACGATGCCGAGAAGGCGATCACTTCGAGCGGCAAGGTTCAGAAGGTCCATCGCGGCATTCCCTACGACGACGCCACCGGCGAATTCATCGGCGTGGCCAAGTTCGGATCGGGGGGCGCGCGCCGCTTCCGGGAGTTTTATCACCGGCGCAAGGCGGAATTCTGGGGCAAGCCCTACCGCGAGGCGGCGTCGTTCCAGAAGGCGTACCTGATCCACATGTTCCAGGACATGATCGAGCAGGGCATTCCGTTCGGCCACGCCGACACGCCGGGCAACTACCGCGAAATCGACACGCAGGAAGACATGAACCTGGCGCAGACATTGTGGCGGCCATGAAGGCGCTACCGCTGTTTCCGGCCTCGATCGTGGGGTCGATCCCCCGCCCGCTGGTGGTGCGCGAGCTGATCGAGAAGCCGGAATGGGACGCGACCGACCGTGCCACCATGGATGCGGCTTGCCGCTTCGTCGTGGCGCTGCAGGAACGCGCCGGCCTCGACGTCGTGAACGATGGCGAGTGGCGCCGGCGCTCGTACATCGGAGTCATCGCCGAATTGGCGCACGGCTTCACCCTGGAGACGAATCCTGCGGACGGCCGGCCCTGGACCGTGGTCACCGAGAAGCTCACGCCCAAGCCGCCGGGCTTCATCGCGGCCGAGGCCAGGTTCGTGAAGGAGGTGGCGACGGTCGCCACCAAGATCACGCTGCCGGCCCCGGCGCTGCTCGGCGAGCGGCTGTGGGACGCCGGACGTTCGAGCAAGGCCTATCCGACGCGCAATGCGTTCGTGCGCGATTGCGTGGCGCCGCTCAGGGCCGAGATAGCGTTGCTGCAGGGGCTGGGGGTCGAGATCGTGCAGATCGACGATCCGCATCTCTGCCTGTTCGTCGACCCCGATGTGCGTGCACGATATGACGACCCCGATGGCGCCGCCGATTTCGCGGTCGACATGATCAACCAGACCGTCGCGGGATTCGGCGGCATCAAGTTCGCGGTCCATCTCTGTCGCCGCGCCGGTGCGCGCGTGCGCGGCGAGAAGCATCATGCCGGCACCTACGGGCCGATCCTGGCGCAGCTCAACCGCCTCAAGGTCCATCATCTCACGATGGAATTCACCGCGGCAGGTGCCGACGATCTCGAGAGCCTGTCGCGGCTGCGCCCCGATTTCGAACTCGGCCTGGGCGTTGTCGACGTCACGCCCGGTGAGCCGCAGACCGCGCCGATGATCGCCCAGCGGGTCGAACGGGCGCTGTCGCGCATCGACAAGGCCCGCATCACCCTCAACCCCGACTGCGGCTTCGCGCCGGGTTCCGCGGCCAAGGTCGATACCGACGAGGTCTATCTCAAGCTCAAGGCCGAAGCCGAGGCCGCCCGGCTGCTGCGGAAGAAGTACGGGTGACATCGGCCTCTCCCCATCGACCATGGGGAAAGAAAAAAGACGGGAATAAACCGCCACGGGTGGCGTCTTCCTCCTGCAGACCAATCGCTGCACAGGAGGTTTCATGCTGAAGTCGCTTTCTCTCACGCTGGCTGTCGCCCTGGCGGCCGGTACCGCCTTCGCGGCCGAACCGGCCGGCGGCCCGCCGACGGCCAAGGACGGCATGTTCGTCAACTCGGCGGGCATGACGATCTACATCTTCGACAAGGACCAGCCCGGCAAGTCGGTGTGCAATGGCCCTTGCGCCGTGAACTGGCCGCCGCTCGCGGTCGGCGACAACGCCCGGCCGATGGGCGACTGGACGATCGTGATGCGCGACGACGGCCTTAAGCAGTGGGCCTACAAGGGCAAGCCCCTCTACACCTGGGTCAAGGACCAGAAGCCGGGCGACAAGACCGGCGACGGCTTCCTGAACGGCGCCTGGCACGTCGCGAAGCCATAGCGGCGAATCCGTCAGAATCGATCCAGGGGACAGGGCGGCGCCGGCGCGACCGCGATAGAGTGCACCGAGAGTTCACTTCAAGATGGCCGACGCCGCCTCCCTTCTCGAACCGCTGATCCCTGCGCTGCGGCGCTATGCCTATGCGCTGGTTCGCGATCCCGAAGCTGCGGACGATCTGGTGCAGGATACGCTGGAGCGTGCGCTGTCGCGCTGGCACTTGCGGCATGCCGAGGGCGACCTGCGCGCATGGCTGTTCGCGATTCTGCGCAACCTTCATGTCAGTGCGTGGCGGCAGAAGCAGCGGCGGGGCGTGCAGGTGGCGCTCGAAGAGCGCGACGAACCGGCTGCCGCAGCGATGCAGGAGTCGGGCCTCGAGACACAGGACGTGCTCGCCGCCCTCGACCGGTTGCCGGAAGAGCAGAAGTCGCTCCTGTTGCTGGTCGGAGTCGAGGACTTTTCCTACGACGAAGCGGCGCGCCTGCTCGGCGTGCCGATCGGAACGGTGATGTCGCGCCTGTCGCGGGCGCGGCAAAGGCTTCGTGCGGCACTCGACGGTGGCCGCGCGACGCTGCTGCGGAGAGTCAAATGACGGGTGGCGCAGGGATGGGCAAGGATCTTCCGATCGGCGAGGACGACCTGCAGGCCTTCGTCGATGACCGGCTCGACGGCGAGCGGCGCGAGCGCGTCTCGGCCTATCTTGCCCTGCACCCGGAACTCGCCGAACGCGTCGCCGAGGAACGCCGGCAGCGTGACGCGCTGCGTCGCCGCCTCGACGCGCGATTCCACGAACCGATTCCCGCGCGCCTGCGCGTCGCCAACATCCAGGCGGCTCGGCGCGCGCGCTGGGGCTTGCGCGGCCGCGCACTCGCGGCGGCGGTGGCGATCTTCCTGCTGGGCGGTGTCGGCGGCTGGTTCGTCCATCGCCTGCAGACGGCACCGGAGGAAACGCGGATCGCATCCGCACCGCCGACCGCCGCCGTCACCCAATGGGCGACCGCCGCCTACCGCACCTACGTCGTCGAGGTCGCGCATCCGGTGGAAGTCGGGGCCGCGCAGGAGGCGCATCTCGTGCAGTGGTTGTCCAAGCGGCTCGGCCGGCCGCTCACGGCGCCCGACCTCGACGCCTTCGGCTACCGGCTGGTCGGCGGCCGGCTGCTGCCGGCGGGCAGCGGCGCGGCGGCACAGTTCATGTACGAGGATCACGGCGGCCGGCGGCTCACGCTCTATGTGCGCGCCGACGAGCGCGGCGCCGAGACGGCGTTTCGCTTTCACCAGGACGGCGATGCCGCGACCTTTGCCTGGATCGACCAGGGGTTTGGCTTCGCCGTCACCGGCGCTGCGCGGCGCGACGAACTGCTGCCGATCGCCGAGGCGGTCTATCGCACGCTGACGAAAAGGAGCTGAGCTCTACAGCAAGAACGTGTTGGTGCGGTCGAGGTAGTCGTGCATGTGCACGATCATCTGGTCTTCCTCGAGCAGAACCACGCCGTAGGCCGGCGGTTCGTGGCTGCCCGGGATGCGGCCCTCGATCACGAAGTCGAGCGCCACCTGGTGGCTGGTCGCGCGCAAAGTCGAAATCGGGATGCCGCGCCAGCTTCCCGCCACCGGGCGGTGCAGATGGCCGAAGAAGAGATGACGGATGTTGCGCCGCCCGGCCACCGCCTCGACGAAATGCCCGGGCTCGAGCAGCGAGATGTCGTCCATGCGCTTCAGCCGCACCTTGAAGGGCGGATGATGCATGAACACGATCACCGGGCGCTCGCCGGCCCGGTCGAGCGCCTCCTTCAGCCAGGCCGCGCGGGTGGCGCAGAAGCTGCCCCACGGCTTGCCGGGCTCGTTGGTGTCGAGGCAGATGCCGAGCACGCCTGCGCCCATTTCGAACGTGTACTGCACGAAGCCGTTGGCGTCGGTCCTGGCTTGCGGGAAGGTCGCGCGGAAGTTGGCGCGATCGTCGTGATTGCCAACCAGCAGGTGGTAGGGCATTGCGAGCTTGTCGAGTTCGCGCTTCAGCGCCTCATAGGCCTCAGGCTGTCCCTTGTGCGCGAGATCGCCCGTCAGGATCGCGAAGCTGGCGTCTGGATGATGCTTGTTCACGTCGCCGACACAGAGCGCCAGGCGATCGAGCGGATTGAGGTCGTACAGCAAGGTGCCCGGCGGCACGAAATGCGGGTCGGTGATGTGGATGAACTTCTGCATGGCCTCGGGCGGGGTTGGATGGCGCGCGGAGTATCCTTCGCCACGTGGCGCCCGACAACCGTCGTCGCCTTGACAAGTCCGGGCACAACAATTTTGCTCGCACGATCTTCGGGGAGACAAAGACGATGGACTTGAAACTTGCGGCCTGGACGGTGGCTGGCCTGCTGGCGCTCGCGCCTTTGGCGGCCAGGATGCCGGCGCACGCGCAGACGGCGTCGCCCAACCAGCCGATCACCGGCATTTCCGTGACCACGCGCAGCACCGCCGACGGCGCCATCACCGCCATCGACGCGGCCAACCGCATGGTGACCGTGCAGACGAGCGACGGCCGAACCGTGCGCGGCAAGGTGAGCGAGGCCGTGGGCGGCCTCGGCGACGTCAAGGTCGGCGACCGCATCGAGGCGGCCTTCCGGCAGACCCTGACCTTCGTCCTGCTCGGGCCCAACGCCAAGACGCCTGCCGACCGGATGCAATCGCGCGACGTCGTCGCCAGCGGCGGCGGCGCACCTCCGGCGGGGGCGATGGCGACCACGGCGACCGCGACCTGGATCGTCACCGCCGTCGATACCGGCCGCAGCACGATCTCGATGGTCGATCCCGCCGGTGGCCGGGTCGAGAGCTTCGACGTCGAAACGCCCGAAGGCCGCTCGCAGCTGCCGAAGGTGAAGCCGGGCGACAAGCTCACCGTGTCCCTGGTCGAGCACGTCTTCGCGGCGATCGTGAAGAAGTAGGCATTGCGTTCCCAGCGCCCGAGGCGTGTAGCGCCAGCCTTGTCCCTTTTGAGCCGCGCGGCGCCCGCGCTTCGCTGCGCTGCGGCGCTATACGCCGCCGGACTTTTATCGCTCTGCGATCAAAGTCCTTGTCCGCCGGCGACCGCGATCGTCTGGCCGGTCACCCATGAGGCGAGCGGCGAGGCGAGGAACAGTGCCACGTTGGCGATCTCCTCCGGCGTACCCATGCGGCCGAACGGGATCGACTGCAGGGTGCCGTTGTACAGCGCCGGGTTGTCGGTCTTGCGGCGATCCCAGACTCCGCCCGGGAAATCGATCGAGCCGGGCGCAATGCAGTTCACCCGCACCTTGTCGCGGGCATACATCGCCGCCTGCGTCGTGGTGTAGTGGATCACTGCCGCCTTCATGGCGCCGTAGGGCGGCTGGCGCGCCGAGGGGTGGTGCGCGGCGATCGAGGAGATGTTGACCACGCTGCCCTTGGAGGCCTTCAGCGCCGGCAGCACCTCCTGTGTGGCGTGCACGATCGCCATCATGTCGACGGTGAAGTTGACGCCCCAGCCCTTGTCGTCGTCCGACGAGCCGAATCCGGAGGCGTTGTTGACCAGGAAATCCACGCCGCCCAGCGCAGCTGCAGCCGCCTTCACGTAGCCGCGCACCGCGTCGCCCTTCGAGAGATCGGCGCTCATCGCGTGGGCCTTGTGGCCGAGCTTCGCAATCTCCGCCCGCGTCTCCTCAAGCGCCTTGGGGTCGCGCGCGCAAATCGAGACGTCGCCGCCGCATTGCGCGAAGCCCAATGCGATCGCGCGGCCGATGCCGCGGCTGCCGCCGCATACGATGGCCTTCTTGCCGGTGAAGTCGATGTTCATGACGCTGCTCTCCTGCACTCGCTATGGTCAGGGGCCGAACCGTGGCGGCTCGTGTGCGGCAAGGCAAGTGAATGCCGCGTGCGGCCGGCAGAGCGTGTCGTCATGCGAAGCGCGGGCTTAAGACTGGCCCTCTCGCGAAACGATGCTGTCAGGCGGTCTTCGGCAACTTGATCGAGTCGAGCCATTCCCGCGCTTCGATCGACGTCCGGAACATCCGGGTGCGGCTTTCGGCGTCGACCGCCATGGCAAACAGCTTGGCGTGGCCTTCCAACCCGCGTGCCGGCAGCACCACCGCGATGGGGCCTGGATTGACGTAACCCGCGATGCGCTGGCCGACGATCGCCAAGACGCGATTGTCGATCTTGACCACAGCCAGCGTCGCATCGAGCAGCTTGCTGTAGGGGATGGCCTGGGCCGCCTCGAGGGCGTCGAAGAAACGCGCGGCCTCGTCGGGTCCGGTTTCGCCCTCGAGAGAGATTTCGACGCGCCTCGCAGAATGGTCGATCGTCCAGCGCACGGCCATGTCTGATGATAATCCATTCCGGCCGCATCTTCACGCACGGAAACCTGGCGTGGGCGTCACTTCCTGCGGCAGAACGCTCCGCGCGCCGTCGTCAGATCACGACTCCTTGAGGTGCGTGCCGAGCATGGCCAGCGCCTGGAGCATGGTCGGCGTCGGCGAGCCGCCGCCAGGGCGCTGCGGCGCGAGCCGCTCCATGGCGCGATAGATCTCGCCGACCAGTTCATACGGCGATTGCGCCTCGGCCCTGGCCAACACCTGTGCGCCCGCCATCAGCATCGCCGGGCTGACGACTGGTGCCGCCTCGGTCTTGGTGCGTGTCCGGCCGGACTTTGAAGAGCGATGATGGACCACGGCGCGAAGCTAGGCTGGGAAAATTACGGCGACCTTAAGAGGGGCATCCGCACGTGAGCCCGCGGACCGTATGGTCTGCATCTGTGCACAGTTCATGTCCCTGTTGCCCGGGTCCGGGCCATGGCAATCAATCGTCCAGAAGTCGGAGCAGGGGGGATATTGCAGACAGCGCAGCCCGCGGCTGGACGGAAGGTGTCGCAGGCCTATGTCGTGCGGCGCGACCTCGCGCGCTTCCTGGTGCGCGGCGGCGCGGGTTGGGCATGGCGCGCGCTGAAGAATGTCCTCGGCTTGCCGCTCGGCCGGCCGGTCTGGTTCGCGTCCCAGGACATCCTCTTCCGGCGCTATCTCCATCAGCTTCTGGGTGGACCTAAGGTGCAGATCACCTGCGACATGGCCGAATTCGCCCATCGCGAGGGGGCCGGCTCGCAGGCCTCGTTGACGATGGCGGCGCTCAATTTTGCGCGGGTGCTGGGGCTCGCCTGGCGCCACACGCCGTTCGTGCCGGTCGATCATGGCGGCGCGGAAGTCGTGCGGCTGACGGAAGCATGGGAGGCATTCTTCAATCTCGGCGATGGCGAGCTTCCGGCGTTGCAAGGCCCGGACGAGGTGCTGAATTTCGGCCCCGCAACGTCTTTCCATCTGCTCAGTTTGTTCGTCGGTCTGCGCGGCAAGATCCTGCCGGACAATTCGCTGATCCCGTTGTTCGATCCGGCGGTGCGCAACGAATTCCGCCGCAAGTACCGCGCGAACAAGCCTCCGTTGCCGGCGCGCGACACGGCGCGGCTGGTGGTCGGGGTGCATGTCCGCCGCCACATCGAGGGCGATGCCGATCACCCCTACGCCATGGACGCGGTCCGCATGGCGCGTACGCTCGAGGCGGTGGAGGGCGTGTTGAAGTCGGCCGGCCGGGCTTGCGAGGTGCGGTTGCATTCGCAGGGCGCAGCGGAGGAATTCTCCGCCTTCGCGCGGCCGGGCGTGACGCTGTTCCTCGACATCGACCCGATGAAGAGCCTGGCCGACCTGATCGATGCCGATATCGCGATCCTCAGTCGCGGCAGCTTCTCCTACGCGGCGGGAGTGCTGAGCGAGGGTATCGTGATCGCCGACCCCTACTACCCGCCCCAGGACGGCTGGCTGGTCTGCGATGACTCGGGCGATTTCGACGTGGCGGCGCTGGCCGATCGTCTCTGCTAGCGCCGGGCTCGCGGTGGAGAGATCTACTTCTTCTGAACCGCGGGCTCGCCGAGCGACAGCATCAGGCGGTTCGCCCAGTTGAAGAACGAGGCGGCATTGATGATGTCGAGGATGGCGAGTTCGTCGTAGCCGGCCTTGCGCAGGCGCTCGACATGCTCTGGCCCGAAATCGATCGGAATGGCCGTCAGCGCCACCGAGACGGCGACCACGGCATTCCAGCGCTCGTCGCCGAGATCGGCGCCGACGCCCTTTTCCAGCAGGCGGTCGACATCGGCCTCGCGCTTGCCGTAGACGGCGGCGTGGCGGGCATGCACCGAGGCGCAGTAGATGCAGCCGTTCAGCCGCGACGTCGCGGCGGCGGCGAGTTCCCGGTCGGCGCGCGGCGCGCCGGCCTGGGGATTGTAGAAGATGTCCTTGTCGGTGCGGGTGCGCGCCTCGAGGATGTCGGGATCGCGCGCCAGCAGGCGGAAATAGTCCGACTTCGAGCGCGCGGCATCGACCAGGCTTTCCTTCTGCCGCTCGGTCAGCGCCATCTCGGCGACGGGCTCGAGCCAGGGCAGCCAGTCCAGCATGTCGCGGGTGAAGACGGCCGGCTCGGTATGGCCGGCCGGAATCAGGGTCTTCTCGCTCATTGGCTCTTCCCCCCTGCAGATATGCGCATCGCCGCGAGACCGGCCACCACCCGGATCTGGAAGGCAAGGAACGAGACGAGCTGCGACAGTGTCACGACGTCGGTCGTCGACCAGCCGGCGTCGAGCATCGCCTCGAGCGTGGCCGGCCGGGCGTCGCGCGGGTGGTACACCAGCATATGCACGTGCTCGAAGGCCGACGACAGGCGCGGGCCCAGCACATGGCGGGCGCTGATGGTCACGGCGTATTTCAGCCCTTCGCTGTTCTCGCGGCTGAGCGGGCCGGCCGGATAGTGGCCGTACGGGCCGTGCGCATGCGCAGTGGTCGCCTCGCTCGCGATCGCGACCTGCAGCTCGGGGCCACCGCCAGCCTCGATCAGCAGGGCGCGGTAGAAGTCGACGGTCTCGGGTCTTCCGTGCAGCGCCGCGACGAAGGCCGCCACTGCGCTGCGCTCCAGGGCGGAGAAACCGCCAAAGTTCTTAGGTGCGAACAGCGAATCGTAGCTCGCCTGGGCCTGCTTCTTGGCCTCGGCGCGGTTGTCGCGCGCCTTGTCGAGCGCGCTGCCGGCCACGATACCCGCCAGCTGGTTGATGATGTCGAGGCTCATCAGGCCACCCGCCTTTCCCCGCTGTCGTGTTCCGGTGCCCAGCCCAGTGCCGGCGCCACCTTCTCGGCCATGAGCTCGATCGACCGCAGGATATAGGGGTGCGGCGGATCGATCGAATGGCTCTGGATCGTCATGTCGGTGGCGCGCTTCAGGGTATCGTCGGCCAGCAGCGAGGCCGCGACTTCGTCGGGCGTGCCCATATGGATGTCGAAGCGTGCGACCAAGTCGCCGACCAGGTTGCCTGACGTGAAGCTGCCGGCCGCGGCCAGCCGCGCGCGCTGGCGCTTGGCGCCCGCTTCGGCGAGTTTCACCGCCTCGCCATGGTCGTCGGCCACGAACACGGTGCGCGAGGCGAGAATGCGCGGGGTACGACCTTTGGGCAGCGCCTCGAGATAGGCATCGATCATCGGATTCTGGATGTCCGCCAGGGTCGCGTCCGGCCTGTCGGCAGGCCGCGGCTGGGTGCGCGACAGCATCAAGCCATCACCCGCGAGGCCGGCGCGGCGCGCGCCCTCGACGGAGAAGGTCGCCTGCCAGATGCGGTCGGCGAGGCCGGGACTGGTCGGGTAAAGCCGGTCGCCGCCGTCCAGAGCGTCGCCGGTCCAGGCACGGCGCATGGTTTCGAGATTGTCGCCCATCAGCTTGTGACGGGCGTTGCTGTCGAGGCCGAAGGCGGCGAAGGCAGTCAGATTGCCGCCCGGTCCGACGCCGACTTCCAGTCGTTGGTCGCACATCAGGTCGAGGACGGCGGCATCCTCCGCGACCCGGATGCCCATTTCGAGGGGCAGCGTGACGATGCCGGTGCCCAGCCGGATGCGACGGGTGCGCGCCGCGGCCTGCGCCAGGAACACGAACGGCGAAGGCAGGCCGCCCTCAGCCTCGTGGAAATGATGTTGGGCGATCCAGGCCGACTGGAAGCCGCAGCGCTCGGCCTGCTGGATCTGCTCGATCGCCAGCTGGTAACGCTCCGCGGCGCTGGTCTCGTCGAGCAGACGCGTGAAAAAGCCCAGCCGCTTGATCGAAATCTTCGTGGTCATCGGCCCAACTTGGCGCGGAACACAGGTCGCCCGCAACCCCTCGCTTTGCCTCACCCCGCCGGAGGAAGAAGCCGCGTGAGGGGCTGTTCCGCCTATCCGCCCAGCAGGGCCGGGCTGGCCTGGACTTCCTTGCGCTCCACCTTCTTGACGATCTCGGTCAGCTTGCTGTGGGTCGGCGCCGGCACGCCGATGAAGTTGCCGCGCTCGGCGACGTAGCCGTTCATGAACTCGATCTCGGTACGGCGGCCCTTGCGGATGTCCTGGGCCATCGACGGCCGCTGGATGTCGGCGCGCGGGTTGGGGTTGGTATTGGAACCCGGCCGCAGGATCGCCTCGATTTCGTCGAGGGCCGCCTTGTCGCCTTCGCTCGCCTTGGCCAGCGTCTCGGGCTCCATCTTGCCGATCTTCTCGATGTGGTAGCCCAGCGCCTGGCCGACGCGCACGGCCTCGCCGCCGAGCTTGATCGAGAAGCGTCGGATCGCGTCGTTGCGGTCGCAATCGGCGCCGGTCAGGCCGGTCGCCGCCGAGACGCCGTTCTTCATGCCGTTCTGGCAGAGCTTGGACCAGCGCTCGCCCCACAGATTGGTGGTCGTCTTGGCCGAATCGATGCGGCCCACCATGTCGCGCAGTTCCTCGACGCGCTTGGTGATGCGGCCATGGACCTCGCCGACGCGGAACACGGTATGCTTGTCGCCGCCCTTGGCGACCGTGCGTCGGATACGGGCGGCCTCGAACATGTCGACCGAGATCAGCGACGCCACCATGCCGACAGTCTTGCCCCAGCCGACCTGATTGGCGATGCGCTCCTCGTTGAGGCAGTTCTGCAGCGACACCACGAATCCGTCCGGCGCCAGGTACTGCTTGATCAGTGCCGTCGCCCATTCGGTATCGTAGGACTTCATCGACACGAAGGCGATGTCGATCGGCTTTTGCCGCGACAGCGACTCCATCTCGGTGAGATGCATGGTCTTGGCGTTCTTGACCGTGATCTTCTCTTCCGGCGTGACGCCGTCGAGTTCGAGCCCGCGGCTGCGAATGGCCTCGATGTTCTCGGGCCAGAAATCGATCAGGGTGACGTCTTCGCCGGTATGGGCGAGCCAGCCGCCGACATACCCGCCCAGCGCGCCGACGCCGACGACCGCGATTCGCTTCTTTGCCATGATTTTCTCCTACGCCGGCAGCTTGGCGAGGAACGCCTCGACTGCCTGATTGAACAGAGCGGGCTGGTGCAGGTTTGCTGCATGGCCCGCGTTGGGGATCACCGCTTTGGTCGATCCCGCGATCTTGGCCGTCATGTAGTCGGTGGCGGCAAGGAAGTTGGTGTCGTCGGCGCCGACCAGCACCAAGGTCGGTACCTTGATGCTTTCGAGCGACTGGATCACGCGGTCATTCTGTTGCGCCAGCATGCCTCGGGCGGCACCGGCGAGGCCGGTCGCATCGCGATGGCGGGTGAGCTTGACCTCGTCACTCTGGTTCAGTGCCTTCAGCCCTTCGGCGTCGAACTTCGCCGCTCGCGCGTGCGCGGTCTCGTTCCACTTGGCGCGCGCCTCGTCCTTCTTGAAGCCGGGACCGGTGTCGAACAGCATCAGGGCGCGGACCATTTCCGGGTGGGTCGCATGGAAGGCGAGCGACATGTATCCGCCCAGCGACAGGCCGGCGACGATCGCCTTCTTCGCGCCGGCATGGTCGAGCAGCGCCTTCATGTCGCCGACCGTCAGCGCTTCTGAATACTGGTTCCGGTCGGCCGGATAGTCGCTCTCGCCATGACCGCGAAAGTCCCAGACGATCACCTGGTAGCGGTCCTTGAGCGCCGCCACTTGGCCGTCCCACATGCGCGACGTCGAACTGTAGCCGTGGCTCAGGAGGATGGTGGGCCCGCTGCCATGGACCTCGTAGTGGATCTTCACGCCGTTGCGATCGAGCTTGGCCATCTATGCCGCCACGCGGGTCTCGCCGCGCGCCTTCTCGAGGTAACGATCCGCATCCTCCTGCAGGATCAACCGGTCCTTGAGCAATTGCGCGACCGCAGCCTCGACCTTGCCGAGATAGTCGCCGTGGCCCTTGTAGCGCGCGGCGACCTTGTCGGCCGGAAACACGAGGTAGGAGCCGTCGCGGTCGGCCAGTTCACCCCTCGGATAGGGTGGCTTGTATTCGTTCCATCCGGTGTAGGTCGCGAGCGGCACGGCGATGTCGGGAAGCCGGATACCCGCTACTTCGTTGCCGTCGGCGTCGACCTTGCTGACCAGCGTGCGGTAGGTCCCGCCGCCCGCCGTCACCTTGTTGGTGACGCGCACGACGGCGGCACCGGGAATCGCCGGGAAGCCGGTCTTGTCCGGCTCGACCAGGGTGCCTGCCGCAAGCGTCGGCACGCGACTGGGCGGCGGCGCGACGCCCTTCGTCACCCAGTCGTCGAGCGCGACCAGCAGCGCCCGCACCGCCGGCATCGGATTGTGCGGGTTGCGCGGGTTCATGTTGGGGCCGGCGTCGGTCGTGGCGCCGGCGCGGCCGCCATGCTGGGTGCCGGCGATCATGTAGGCGCGGCAGTTGTCGGGGAGCGTCACGTCCTTCGTGCCCAGCGGATCGGTGGTCAGCAGCGAAGCGCCCTTCTGCCAGTACTCGGTCGAGGTATTGGTCTCGATCAGCATGGGGTCGCTGCCGTCGCCGCGGAGCAGGGATCCCTTCTGCTTGCTGAAGGGATCCTCGAGCGTTGCCGTGCTGAAGGGGAACCACGCCTCGGGTGCGCGATTGTCCTCGTGCTGGGTGTTGGTGCGCGCCGGTTGGGAGAACGGCACGTTGAAGAACAGCCGCCCGGCACCGGCGATATGGCTCAGGATGCCGTCGAACACGCGCCGGCCGTCCTCGGCGCGGTTGAAGCCCTCGGATATATGGTGGCGCAGATAGCGTCCGGCCTGGCTGAAGCCGATCGCCAGCGCGTGGCTTACGGGTCCGCCGGTCGCGGCCAGCGCGCGGCCGTCGTGGCGCAGGAAGCTCACGAAATCGCGGGTGGCGGCGAAGCCCAGCCCCTGCACCTTGGGCTTGGTGCCCTGGTAGGTGAATTCGTAGAGGAAACCAGGCTTCGGCTTGCCGCCTTCCGAGCCATCGGCGGCGAGCCTGATCGTCCTGGCGTCGACCGTCACGAAGGCGACGTCCTGCGGCGCATCGGACTGGCGTTCCCGTACGGTGAGCTTCGCACCGTCGGCGCTCGCCATTTCATAAGAAAGCTTGAAGGCTTCCAGGGCGCCGCCGCGCGTGCCCGAGACGAACTCGTCACGCACGGTCTGCACAATCGGCTGGCCGCCATCCGTGGCGACCGGCGCGGTGAGCCCAAGGCCGAGATTGGCGCGCGGCGCGTCCGGGTCCCAGCCCGACCAGACGATGGTGAAGCCCTGGCGCAGCGGAAAGCCGTTGCCGAGGTCGGCGACTTTCTGCGGATCGTTGATGCCCTGCGGGCCGTCGGCGATGTTGCCGAATAACATCTTGCGCCCGCGGTTGTTCACTTCGTAGAGGATGCGGCCTTTGCCCTTCGCCGGATCCTTGGGCCGCAGGATGTAGAAGTCGGTGACGTACTCGACCCGTCCGCGCGCATTCACGGGCACCTTGTCGATCAAGGCGATTCCCTTGTTGGCTGCGGCCCCGGGATCGACCTCGCCGTGGGCGACGCCGATCACCTTCTCATAGGCGCCGACCGGGCCGAAGGCAGCGCCCTCGGCCAGCGGTTCGACGCTCTTGATCTCGATCGAGACGATCATCGGGGCGGCGGGTCCTACTTCATGCCAGGCGGCGGGAAATTCAGTTCCACGCCGACGCCGTCGGGATCATAGAGGAAGATCTGCTGGCCGCCGGTGCGCGGGATCACCTGCTCGCGAAACCTGACCTTCTTGGACTTGAGCTTCCTGCGCACGCCCGAAATGTTGGTGGCGGCGAAGGCGATGTGATCGAAGCGGCCGGTGTCCTTGAACTTCTTCTTGGTGCCGCGCACCACGATGCCCTCGCGCGGCTTGCGCTTGCCCAGCAGATGCACGGTCGGCACGCCGCCGGAGTAGAGCCAATAGCCGGGGAAGCCGAGTGGCGGACGATCGCCGTTCTTGAGGCCCAGCACCTCGCAATAGAACTTCTTGGTGCGCTCGAGGTTCGAAGGCTCGATCGTGTAGTGCTGCAATACGCCCAACGGCATCGTGTTCTCCCTGTAATCGGACGTTCAGATCCAACTGAGATCGGTATCGACACCCATCATCCAGGCGCCGACCGTCTCGAAATGCGAGAGACGGCCCTGCAGCTGCTGGGTAACGGTGTGGATGTCGCGGAAGCGGCGCTCCAGCGGATGGCTTTCGAAGATCGCGGTGGCGCCGGCGGCATTGTAGGCGAAATCGACCGCCTCACGGGCGCGATGAATGGCGTTGGTCGAGGCCATGCGCAGGATGATGCGATGGTCGACGGTGAGCGTGCCGCCGCCGCAGATTTCCTTCCAGATCGTGGCCAGTTCCTGCACCAGGAAGGCGCGGGCCGAGCGTATCGCCACTTCCGCCTGGGCAAGGTTGGTCTGCACCACGGCGCTGTCGCGGATCGGACTCTTGGCGCCGCGCGGAATTTTGGTGCGCGCGGTCTCGATGAAATTGTCCAGCGCGCCCCGGGCGATACCCAGTGCCACGCCGGCGAAGCCGACCTCGTAGCAGGTCATTGCCGACATGCGGTAGAGCGGTCCGTCCTCGCGCCGTTCGTGGCCCGGGCGGGAATAGTCGCGCAAGAAGGAATAGCCGGCCGGCACGAAATGGTCGGTGAGCGCGAACTGGTCGGAACCCGTGCCGCGCAGGCCGACGACGTGCCAGATGTCGGTCCAGGTCACGTCCTTGGCGGGGACAAGGAAGGTGCGCTCGAGCGGTCGGCCACTCGAGCCGAGCTTCGGCGAGCCGTCGGGGTTGAAGATTGGGCAGTGGGCGCCGAGCCAGGTGGCGTGGCGGCCACCCGAGGCGAAGGCCCAGGTGCCGGTGACTTTATGGCCGCCCTCGCACTCGATGGCCTTGACGCGCGGTCCCGGACCCCAGGCCAAAACTGCGCGTGGGTCTTTGCCGAAAATGTCCTGCGCCACCGCGGGCTCGAGATAGGCCGCGGTCATGGCGCAGCCGCCGGCCTGACTCAGGCACCAGGCCGTCGAGGCGTCGCCGCGGCTGATGGTTTCGATGACATGAAAGAAGGTCACCGGATCGGTCTCGATCCCGCCGTTGCTGCGCGGCAGCAGCAGGCGGAAGAGCTTTGCCTCGTGCAGACGATCAAGCAGCGCGGGTGGCAGGCGGCGACCGTCCTCGACGTCGTTGGACGCCGCCTCAACCAGCGGCCGCAACGCCTCCGCACGAGAGACGATGGCCGGGTCGCCGGCAAGCTCGGCGGCGGTCGGAATGAGCGTATCCAAGGCGGCCTCTTCGTGGGTCCTGTTCCCGATGCTAAGAACGCTACGACTGTGCCGGGGCCGGCGGCAAGTGCTCGGTTTGCCCGTCGAAACTGACCCGGGCGTTGAGTTCGAAAGCGAGGGAGAAACGACATGAACTGGACCGACCGTCGCAAGCGCTTCCGCGCGATCCTCGCTGGCGATCAGTGCGTGCACCCGGGCTCGGTCTACGATCCGATCTCGGCGCGTATCGCCGAGGATCTCGGTTTCGAGACGGGCATGTTCGCGGGCTCGACCGCGTCGCTCACCGTGCTGGGCGCCCCCGACCTGATCGTGCTGACCCTCAGCGAGTTCGCGGCCCAGTGCTACCGCATCAACCGCGCGGGCAACCTGCCGCTGATGGTCGATGCCGACCACGGCTACGGAAACGCGCTGAACGTCAAGCGCACGGTCGAGGAGTGCGAAAGCGCCGGCGTCGCAGGCATGAGCATCGAGGACACCGACCTGCCGACGCCGTTCGGTACGACCAAGCCGCGCATGCTCTCGGTCGAGGAGGGCGTCGGCAAGATGAAGGCGGCATTGGCCGGCCGCCAGGACCCCTTGCTCTGCATTGCCGGCCGCACCAGCGCGCCTGCGATCAGCAGCATCGACGACGCGATCGCGCGCGGCCGTGCCTACGAAGCGGCCGGCGTCGATGCGCTGTTCTTCGTCGGCGTAAAGACGCGAGCAGAGCTCGACGCAATCTCGGCGGCGACCAGGCTGCCGCTGATCCTGGGCGGTGCCACGCCGGAACTCACCGATCGCGCCTACCTCGCCGGCCGCAGGGTGCGCATTGCGCTGCAGGGCCACCAGCCCTTCGCCGCCGCAGTGAAGGCCGTGCACGACACGCTGAAGGCGCTGCGCGAGGGCATACCGCCGGGCAAGCTCACCGGCATCGCCGACGTAGAGTTGATGAAGCGAGTCACGCGCGAGGCCGACTACATCAGGTGGACGAAGGACTTCCTCGGCGGATGAAGGCCGGCGGATGCTCCTGATCGGACCCAACCGCTCACCCTACACGCGCCGCGTTGCGATCGTGCTCAATGCCTACGGCATGGCGTACGAACAGCAACCGCTCTCGGGCTTCGACGATCGCTCGAAAGTGCGCGCGTTCAACCCGCTCGGCCGCATACCGGCGCTGGTGCTGGACGATGGCGAGCTGCTTCTGGACAGCGGCGCGATCATCGACCATCTCGACGAGCGCCGGCGCGCCGAATGCGGACCGGACGGCGCGCTGGTGCCGGCCGGCGGCGTCGATCGCCGCGCGATGCTGCGCCTCACCGCCATTCTCATGGGCGTCTGCGACAAGGGACTGCAGGCAGCCTACGAGCGCAACCATCGCCCGGCCGAGAAGGTGCACCAGCCCTGGATCGACGATTGCGTTCTGCAGATCGAGCAGTCGCTGGCGTATGTTGAGGCGGATCTCGAGAACGGTCAGCGCTTCCTGCTGCGTGACCGCCTGACTCACGCCGATGTCGCGGCCGTGATTGCCGAACGATTCGCGCGCAGCGGGCTGAAGATCGACACGGCCGCGCGCATGCCGCTGTTGTTCGCCCTGACGCGTCGACTGGCAGATGAAGAATCCGCCTTCACCGTGAACGAACACCCGCGATGAGGCGATGGCTGATACCGGCGCTGTCGATCGTCGCTGCGCTCGTTGCGCCGGTCGGCGCGATCGAGGGTGCCAACGGCCTTCTGCTGTTCGGCTGGTCGACCGCTTTCCTGATTTCGGTCACCGGCCGCATGCGCGTGCTCGAGCACGACTGGCTGGAGAACCGCTGAGGCCACCGCGTCACGGCGGCGA
>JBGAIW010000177.1:0-5294 GCA_044225265.1 Reyranella sp. | reverse complement strand
CCTCTCGCCGACTGATCCCTTGTTCGCGAACAAGAAGACGAATGTAAGTCTGACCATTCAAGTACGACTCGCTGGCGTTGAGCGCGTGCCATGGCTCGGGGCGTCGTCTGTGCTCCACCACATCGTGAAAGTGGTGGACCGGATCGTTGGCATAGCTGAGCGACGCCTTTTCCCGGTTGTCGAGAGGCTTCATTCAGGGCCCCCAGACTGGGACTGGACCGCACCATAGGATGCGCTTGGGTATGGGAAGTGTAACGTCCCCATTCACATGGGGAGGTGGCCCGAAGGGCCGGAGGGGTCATGAGTCCACAGCGCGGACCATGACCCTATCGCCCCGTATGACGGGGCACTTCCCCATTTGAATGGGGAAGAAACTCCCTACTGCAGATCGACCAGCGTCAGATCGACGAACCAGCTCTGCGGCGACACGAAGCCCTTCACCTTCTTGCTGAAGGCGCGCGGATTGAGGTCGTGGACGATGTAGAGCCAGGGCGGATTGTCGACCAGGCGCTCGTGGGCGAGGGCATAGTTCTTGTCGATCACCGCCGGATCGGTCGACTCCGAAAGCTTGCCGAAGGCGTCCTCGAACTTGTCGTCGACCCACTGCTCGAAGTTGAAGCCGTTGGGCGTGAAATTGATCTTGGCGAAGTAACGGAACATCGCGCCGGGGTCGCTCGAGGGCGAGCTGACATTGAGCGCCATGGCGCCGTTCAGGGCCGGCGCGTCGGGCGTCGAGCGCAGTACGTTGAGCAGGGTCTGCCATTCGACCGCCTCGACCTTCACGTCGACGTTGCAGGCCTGCTTGAGGTTCTCCTGCAGTGCCTCGTTCATCGGCAGCGGCAGCATCTGGCCCGAACCCGAGGTCGAGATCATGACCTTGAACGAGAGCGGCTTTTTTGCGTCGTAGCCGGCCTCGGCCAGCAGCTTCTTCCCCTTGGCGGCGTCGAATGTGTACCTGTTCTCGGGATTGCCGAACGCGGGATCGGAGGGTTTCAGCCAGCCGACCGACGGCTCGGCGGTGCCGTTGAGCAGGGCCACAATGGCACTACGGTCGATGCAGTAGTTCAGTGCCTGGCGCACGCGCACGTCCTTCAGCGGACTGTCCTTTGCCGCCATGTTGAGCAGCCACGGCCAGACATGCGGATAGGACCCTGTCGAGATCACGAAGCCGGCCTGCTTGAGCGACGGGATGCCGTCGGGTGGCGGCACCTCGATCCAGTCGACCTGGCCCGAGCGCAGCGCGGCAAGGCGGGTGTTGGCTTCGGGCAGCGGCAGCAGAAGAACCTTGTCGACCTTGGCCTTCTTCGCGCTGTCCCAGTAGTCGTCGTTCTTCGCGAGCGTCACCGACTGGCGCGGCACGACGCCGGTGATCTTGAACGGTCCGGTGCCGGCCGGCGGCAGCAAGGCCACCTTCGCCCAGTCCTTGCCACCCTTCTCGAACGAGGCCGGCGAGGTGAACAGAACGTAGGGCACCATCCACTGAAAGAACGAGGCGACCACGGTGGTGGTGAGTGCCACGGTCGAGTCGTCGATCTTCTTGTAGCTCGCGAGCAGCGGCATGCGGGCGCGGCTGATGCCGGCGGCGGGCGGCTCGAATTGCGGGGAATCCTTGTTGAAGAAACGATCGAAGTTCCAGATCACCGCGTCGGCGTTGAAGTCGGTGCCGTCATGGAATTTCACGCCTTTGCGCAGGTGAAAGATCCAGGTCTTCTTGTCGTCGGCCGCCTGCTCCCACTTCTCGGCGAGGCCGGGCAGCAGCTTGACCGGACCCGTGGTGGTCAGGTCGAACAGGATCAGGCCCTGGAAGACCGGAAATCCGAGGAACCGCATGCCCTCGAAGCCGTTGTTGGGCATGCCCGATGTCGTGGGCACGTCGGACGCGGTCATGGCGATGCGCAGGACCTTCTCCTGGGCGAGCGCCGGCGAGGCGGCCATCAGCGAAGCGAGAACGAACGAAGCGAAACGGGACTTCATGGCGGGACTCCGTGTTGCTCGGAGTCATGCAAGGACCGGGCCGACGGTCATTGTGGCGATCGAATTCGGGCATATAGTCGAACGATCCGATGGACCGAAGCACGAGAGCGATGACCGGCAGCATCGAAGAGCTATTGGCCTGCCCCAACGACGGGTCACCGCTCCATCGAGGATAAGACCGTTTCGAGTGCGAGCGCGGCCATTCCTTTCCTGTCTCCGGCGGCATCCCCGTCATCTTCCCCGTCGGCGAAACGGCACACCACATTTCCGCAATTCGTGCGCTCGATCCTTTGGAGCGTACGGCCGACCTGGAACTCGACGACGGCCGAACGCCGCCCGCCACAGAAATCCATCCTGAAGTTCGCGAAATTCAGGGGGCCACCGGTGGCACGATGTTCCATGCCGCGCGCAACCACTTCGACTCCTATCCCATTCCGGACCTGCGCCTGCCCGGAAGCGACTCCGGTGCCCGCCTGCTCGATCTCGGCTGCGGCTGGGGCCGCTGGTCAATCGCGGCGGCGCGCAAGGGCTACCGGGTGACCGGGATCGATCACAACTTCTCCCGCCTGGTCCTCGCGCAGCGCGCCTGCCGGCAGTTGGGGGTGTCCGCCGAGTTCGTGTGCTGCGACGTCCGTCGACTGCCCTTCCGGCGCGCAAGCTTCGACGTGGTCTTCAGCTATTCGGTTGTCCAGCACTTCAGCAAGCCGGATGGTCGCCGCATCGTCGGAGAAGCTGGGCGCGTGCTGGCCCCCGCAGGCACGGCATTCGTCCAGATGGCGCACCGGCTGGGCGTTCGAAGCCTGTATCACCAGGCCCGGCTGGCGCTGCGCAAGGTCGAGGCCAGTGACGTTCGGTATTGGTCGATGCGGGAAATGATCGATGCCTTCGAGATGTCCATCGGCACCGCGACGCTGTCGATCGACGGCTTTTTCGGCCTGGGTCTGCAGGCTGCCAACGCCGACAGCTTCTTGCCGCATCATCGGGCAATCGTTCGCCTGTCGGAGGCCCTCCGTCGATTTCCCGGCTTGGCCGTGGCCGCCGACTCCCTTTACGTACACGCGACGCGACGCGAATCAGGCGGCCCCTGCTCGGCAGTCTCGCCTGCCGCTGAATCCAAAGCCGCTCCCTAGAGCTTCGCCAGCATCGAGGAAAGGCGACCGAGATACTCCTTCGCGTGGGCCCGATAGTCGACGCCTTCGGTCTTGAGATGCCGGTCGGAGACCAGTGCCCACAGCGCTTCGCGCAGCAGGCTCGCCGCCTTCATGGCGTCGAACGCCGCGCGCAACTCGGCCGGGACCGGGCCGTCGAAATAGGCAGCGAGCAGCGCGCGATCCTGTGCCTCGTCGAAGCCGCCGTTCGACGACAGGTTGGCCAGATCGAACAGCGGCGTGCCGAACGCGCCATACTCCCAGTCGATCAGCCACAGCCGCGAGCCGTCGTCCATCAGGTTGCCCGGCAGCAGATCGTGATGACCGAACACCACCGGCAGCGGCACTTGCATGGCTTCGAGCCGGTCGGCCAGCGCCAGGTACTTCGGATCGGCGCCGATCAGGCGGACGTAGTCGCGGATGACATGGAACACCCAGAAGGCATTGGCCGGTCCCTGCAGGTGACGGCCGACTTCGCGATGGCAGGTCTTCAGCAACGGCACGATCCGCTCGACGTTGGCGCCGAGGTCCTTCTCCTCGAAGGTGCGGCCCTCGATGAAACGCAGCACCATGATGCCGGGCTCGACGTAAACCACTTCCGGCGACAGGCCGGTGGCGTGGGCCGCCCGCGAAGCCGCGCGTTCGCGGTCGCGGAAGACGTGATGGACCGCAATGTCCTCGCCGCAGCGCACGACGAACTTTTCCGCCCCGTCGGTCGCGACGTAGGAGATGTTGGTCAGCCCGCCCTTCAGCGGAACGAGCGATATGTCCTTCTGCCAGCACGGCAGCCGCGAGATCCGCTGCTGCAGGCTCTCGTCGTCCATGCTCTGCGCAGTCAGACGAACGCCACGGTGTTCTCGGTGCCGATCAGGTGGCGACCGACCATCTCGGCATGGGGCCACATCGCCTGCAGGTGCTGGCTGGCGCTCATGGCGTCGCGGAAGCGGCGCTCGAAGGGCCCCTTGTCGAGGATCGCGCCGGTGCCGGCGCCGCGGTAGCAGGCGATCGACACGTCGGTCGCCTCGTTCATTCCCCAGGTCGTCGCGAGCCGGAGCCGCATGCGCTTGTCGACGTCGAGCGTGCCGTTGCCGGCCGCCGTGTAGACGTCGGCGGCCGCCTCGTGCAGGAACGCCCGTGCCGCCGAGAGCTTGGCCTCCATGCAGGCGACCTCGCGCTGGATGGCGTTGTTCCTGGCCATGATCGTGGTCGCGGCCCGGCTCTGACGGCCGCGTGCGAGCTCGATGTAGGTCTCGAGCAGGCGGCGCGCGACGCCCAGCGTCACGCTGCAGAAGCCGCTGGCGTAGAGCAGCGTCGAGCCGATGACGTAGAGCGGCCCGTTCTCGCGCCGCTCCTCGGTCACGTCGCGGGCCGGCGCATGCGCGTCGGGAACGAAGAGATCCTCGACCGTGTAGGTGTCGCTGCCGGTGCCGCGCAGGCCGAGCACGTACCAATCGTCCGTGATCTTCGCCTGCGCGCGCAGGAAGAGGAACGAGCGGTCGTCGGGCCGGCCATGGCGCATGTGCGGCGTGCCGTCGGGGTTCTGCACGTTGCTGTGGGCGCCCAGCAGCCGCGTGTGGCGGCCGCCGCTGGCGAAGCTCCAGGTGCCGGTCAGCCGGTAGCCGCCCTCGACCCGGATGGCGCGGCTGTTGCCGTGCTTGGCGCCCCAGGCCAGCCCTTCGCGCGGCCCGTTGAACATCGCGAGCGCCGCGTCGTGCGGCATCGACGCAGCCGACGTGCCGGACGACACGTTCGACTGGTTGACGAACCAGCCGACCGAGGCGTCGGCCCACGCCACGGTCTCATTCACCCGGCAGAATTCCAGCAGATCGATCTCCTGCCCGCCGAGGCTTTTCGGCAGCAGCAGGCGCAGCATGTCGTTGCCGACCAGCGCCTCGACCACCTCCGGCGTGACCTCGCGGCGGCGATCGATCTCGGGGCCGTGCCGGTCGATCAATGGCTGCAGGCTCTTGGCGCGCTCGACCGCGCTCTTCGACGCCGTCGCGGCAGGACTGTTCATCTGGACTCCCCTGTCCCGGCTCGCGGGACCCGAGGATTTGTAGCGCGCCGCGCGGCGGGAGCGTAGGCGCCGCAAGCCTGCGGCACCCCGTCGTTCCAACAGGCGAGCGCAAGACCCCTGCGCAGATGGACGCAGGGCGCCTAGCCACCCTGCCG
>JBGAIW010000176.1:0-5340 GCA_044225265.1 Reyranella sp. | reverse complement strand
GGGAGGAATTCAATGGATGTTGCCGGAAAATGAACTGTTCGCGCTCGCCGACACGCTGATCGCGGGTCGTCGCAGCGGCAAGCCGATGGACGTGGCGGGCGCGCTCGCCAACCTGTCGGAAGCCGACGCCTATCATGTGCAGTTCGCGGTGAACAACCGCATGGCCGCGGCGGGCGATCCCGTGGTCGGCTGGAAGGTTGCGCTGACGCTTCCCAGCCAGTACGAGCCGCTGAAGCTCTCCGGTCCCGTCTTCGCCTCGATCTACAAGAGCGGGGTGCGGCTCAGCGGCTCGGTGTTCGAGGACGGCCATCCGATCAAGCCCGGCATCGAGCCCGAGCTGGTCGTCCGGAGCGGCAAGGACGCGCCGCGCGGCACGACCTACACGGCCGAGTCGATCCGCGGCCATATCGGCCAGGTCTTCTGCGGCATGGAGCTGGTCGACAACCGCTATGCCGACGTCACCAAGATGAGCGGGCCCGCCCGCATCGCCGACAACGTGCTGCAGGCGGCGCTGGTCATCGGCACGGAAGTGAAGGACTGGCAGAAGCTCGACTTCCCCAACCTGAAGGGCCGCTCGCTGCTCGACGGCAAGGAGCTCGCCAGCGGTCCCGGCAGCGCCGTGATGGGCGCCATGCCGATCTCGCTCGCCTGGCTCGCCAACAAGCTGATCGAGCATGGCAATGCGCTGCGTACCGGCGATCTCGTGCTCACCGGCTCGGTCCATCCGCCGGCCTTCCTGCCGGGCAAGGGCGTGGCGCGCACCGAGTTTGTCGGGTTGGGCGGCACCGAGGTTACGATCAGGTAAGCTGCTGAGTTTACAGCCTTTTCAGGAGGTGATTGACTTTATCCACTGAAAAGAACATATAGCGAACATTCGATTTAAGGGGATTTGCCTTGAACGCATTGTTCGCTCCGTCTTTCCAGTCCGCGCCGTCATTCCTTCAGGCACGGGCACCGTCGCTTCTTCATTCGCGCCGCCTGCGCCGTTTCGAGACGCATCTCTGCGACGGTCGCCCCTCAGGGCGCCTGTTTCTGGCCGCACTTCCCGACGCGGCGACGGCCGCGCGCATTGCCGACCTCGCTGGCCGGTTGAAGATCGGGCATGGGCTGAGGGGCAGGGTGCTGCGTCCCGAGCATTTGCAGGTGACGCTGTTTCACGTACCCGAACAGGCGGGGTTCGGTAACGACCTCGTCGAACAGGTAAAGGCGCGCGCGGCGAGCGTCGTGATGCCCTCCTTCAAAGTGGCCTTCGATCGTGCCGGCAGCTTCCGCAACGGCGCGTTCGTGCTGCGCGGCGACGACGGCATGATGGGGCTGGAAGTCCTGCACCAGCGCCTGAGCGATGCCTTCGACGGCCGGCCGGCCGCGGCGCGTCCGTTCTCGCCGCACATCACGCTGCTGCGCGATCGCGAGCATGTCGACGAACATTCCGTCAGGCCGATCGAGTGGACGGTACGCGAGGTGGTGCTGGTCCACAGCCGGCCCGCCAAGGGCGCGCATCGCCATCTGGCGCGTTTGTCATTGGCGTGAATGATGCGGCAGCCGGCCGCTCAGTTCGTTCGTTCCCCGCCCTTGGCGATTGCCGCGTCGCCGGCAATCCACTGTCCGTTCATCGTGCAGGACGGCAGTGCGAGCTGGATCAGTCCCTCGCCGTGCGCCTCGGGCGCCGGCAGCGTTTCCGGGTTCTCGCCCGGGAAGGCTTCCTTGCGCATGCCGGTGCGGGTGGCGCCAGGGTTGTAGAGGTTGACCCGGATCGTGGTGTGATCGACTTCGGCGGCGTAGATGCCGGCCAGCATTTCCAGTGCCGCCTTGCTGGCAGCGTAGGCACCCCAGTAGGGAATGACCCGGCGGGTCACGCCGGACGTCACGAATATGGCACGGCCGGCGTCGGAGCGGCGCAGCAACGGATCCATCGAGCGGATCAGGCGCCAGTTTGCCGTCACATTGACCGCCATCACCTTCTCGAAGATCGCCGGCTCGATATGGCCGATCGGCGCCAGCATGCCCAGCAGCCCGGCATTGCCGAGCAGCACATCCAGCCGGCCGAAGCGCTCGTACAGCGCGGCACCCAGGCGGTCGATACCGGGGCCATCGGTGACGTCGAGGGGAACCAGCGTCGCCGTTCCGCCGGCCGCCTTTATCTGGTCGTCGATCGCCTCGAGGCCGCCCACGGTGCGCGCCACCAGCACGCAATGTGCGCCCTCGCGCGCGTAGGCGAGAGCGGCAGCAGCTCCCAGTCCGCGCGACGCGCCGGTGATCAGCGCGATGCGGTCTTTCAGGCGCATGGCTTGGGGCGCGTCACTCCCGTGACGCGTCTTCTCGCGGTCATGTGCATGATCGCGCCACTGGAGTGGCGCGCCCCCAGCGAAGACATCAGGCGGGTTCGGCGAGGAAGGAGAGCTGGCGGTCTTCCAGGCCCATCTGGTCGTCGAGCGAGACGGGGTAGTCGCCGGTGAAGCAGGCGTCGCAGAAGCCCGGCGCCCTCGCGTCGCGGCCGGACAGGCCCATGGCCCTATACAGGCCGTCGATCGAGATGAAGGCGAGCGAATCGACCTTGATGAACTTGCCCATGCCGGCGACGTCGTAGTGCGAGGCGAGGAGCTTGTCCTTGTCCGGCGTGTCGATGCCGTAGAAGCAGGGATCGGTGGTCGGCGGGGCGGCGATGCGCATGTGCACCTCGCGCGCGCCGGCCTGGCGTACCATCTCGACGATCTTCATCGAGGTCGTGCCGCGCACGATCGAATCGTCGACCAGGATCACGCGCTTGCCTTCGATCAGCGCGCGGTTGGCATTGTGCTTCAGCCGCACGCCGAGGTGGCGGATGTGATCAGCCGGTTCGATGAAGGTGCGGCCGACATAGTGGTTGCGGATGATGCCCAGCTCGAACGGCAGGCCCGATTGCTGGGCGTAGCCGATCGCCGCCGGCACCCCGGAATCGGGCACCGGCACCACGACGTCGGCGGCCACCGGGCTTTCCTTGGCGAGCTCCGCACCGATCTTCTTGCGCGCCTCGTAGACGCCGACGCCCTCGATCTTGCTGTCCGGGCGGGCGAAGTAGATGTGCTCGAAGACGCAGAAGCGACGCGCCTGCCTGGCCCACGGCTTGATCGAGCGCAGACCGCTGCCGTCGACGATCACGATTTCGCCGGGCTCGACGTCGCGCACGAACCGGGCGCCGAGAATGTCGAGCGCCACGCTCTCGGAGGTCACGATCCAGGCATCCTCGAGGCGGCCGATGCAGAGCGGCCGGATGCCCATCGGATCGCGCACGCCGAGCAATGCCTCGTTGGTCAGCATCAGCAGCGAATAGGCGCCCTTGACCTTGCCCAGCGCATCGATCACCCGGTCGACAACGGTCGAATAGTTGGAACGGGCGATCAGGTGGTTGATCACCTCGGTGTCGGTGGTCGACTGGAACAGGCAGCCCATGCGCACCAGTTCCTTGCGCAGCAGGTAGGCGTTGGTCAGGTTGCCGTTGTGGGCCAGCGCCAGGCCGCCGAAGTCGAAGTCGGCGAAAATAGGCTGGATGTTGCGATCCGACGATCCACCGGTCGTCGCGTACCGATTGTGGCCGACCGCGGCATAGCCTTTCAGCGTCTCGATGACCGATTGCTCGCCGAAGATGTCGCCGACCAGGCCGGCGGCGCGATGATTGTGGAAGTGCGCACCGTCGAAGGTGACGATACCGGAAGCTTCCTGGCCGCGGTGTTGGAGGGCGTGTAGCCCCAGCGCGGTGTGGGCGGCGGCATCGCTGGTTCCGTAGATGCCGAACAGCGCACATTCCTCGCGAAACTTGTCGTCGAGGTCGCCCTCTTGCTCGGAGGGGGGGCGCAAGGGTTTTGGCACGGCGGGGTTATATCTGGGAGGGGTCCCCCGCGTCATCAAGGATAACTTACTGCGGCGGTTTGACGTTCTGCAGCGCCTTGGCCGCATCGGCAGGCGAGGGCACCGATATATTGGCGGGATCGAGCGTTCCGGGGCGCTGCAGGCGGGTTCTGAAGCCTGGCGGCAGCCACGGTTCCACGAAATTGGCCATTTCCTTGATCATCGGAAAAGTCGCGCCACCCTCGACGGGGGCCGGCAGGCTCTTGGGTCCCAGATAGCTGTAAAACAGGAACGCCGTGCCCAGCGCCACCCAGGTGCAGAGCACACCGAAGCCGGCGCCCAGGATACGATCGGGCTTGGCGAGGGGACTGGCCCGCACTGAGCGCGAGAAGGCATTGGCGACCATGACCATCACGATCAGCGCGCCGACGAAGACCACCAGGAGGGAGAGGAAATAGGCGAGCTCGCTGCTGCCGCCGACCAGTTGCTCGATCTCCGGCTGCACCAGCTTGGCGTAGCGCCACGACACCCAGCCGGCGCCGATCCACGAGGCAATGAACAGCACGGCGTGCGCGAACCCTGCAGACATGCCCATCAGCGCGCCGAATACGGCGATCGCAATGACGGCGACGTCGAATACGGTGATGCCAAGCTGATCCATAGCGTCCTACGCCTTACCCATGCTCATCCCGGTCCCGGTCGGTCCGGTCACGTTCGTCCAAGGTTCGTCAGTCCGAGGCCCGTCCGTCCTAGTCGCGTCCGCGATCCGGGGCACCCTCGCGCCCGCCTTCCCTGCGGGATCGCTTGAGGGGCCGATCGGCCGATTGGAAGCGCGCCACAAGGTCGGACAGATGCTCGATTTCGTCAACCAGGATGCCCTCGGCGGAACGCGAAGCAGAGCCTGTGCCAGCCCGCACGCGCGGCACCAGCGCGGTCCGGAACCCCAGCTTGGCCGCCTCGCGCAAACGTGCGTCGCGCTGGCCTACGGGGCGGACCTCTCCGCCCAATCCGACCTCGCCGAACACCACCATGTCGGGCGGCACCGGCTCGTCGGCCAGCGAGGAAACGACGGCGGCGGCGACGGCCAGGTCGGCCGCCGGTTCGCCGATGCGCAGGCCGCCTGCGACGTTGAGATAGACGTCGTTGGCGCCGATCGACACGCCGCAGCGCGCCTCCAGCACCGCCATCACCATGGCGAGGCGGTTCGAATCCCAACCGACCACGGCGCGGCGCGGCGTGGCAAGCGAGGAGGGGCTGACCAGTGCCTGGATCTCGACCAGCACCGGCCGCGTACCCTCGATGCCGGCGAAGACGCAGGCGCCCGAGACCTGGCCGCGGCGCTCGGCGAGAAAAAGCGCCGAGGGATTGGCGACGTCGCTGAGGCCCCGGTCGCTCATCTCGAAGACGCCGATTTCGTCCGTCGGCCCGAAGCGGTTCTTCACGGTGCGCAGGATGCGGAACTGGTGGCCGCGCTCGCCCTCGAAATAGAGCACCGTGTCGACCATGTGCTCGAGC
>JBGAIW010000175.1:0-5340 GCA_044225265.1 Reyranella sp. | reverse complement strand
CTTGCGGGTGGCCTTGAAGCGGCCCATCAGGAAGTCGCCGGACATCACGGGCTCGAACTTGGCGTCGGCATCGCTGATGCCGAGGTCGCGCGGGTCGACCTTGGTGCGGAAATTGGGGTTGCAGAACAGCGGCATGGAATAGCGCGACTTGTTCTGCAGGTGCACGACGCGGTGGACGGTCGCCTTGTAGCGGCCGTTGGTCCAGCGCTTCATCAGCTCGCCGATATTGATGATGTAGCTGCCGCGGATCGGCGTGACCGGCAGCCATTCGCCGTCCTTCAGCACCTCGAGGCCGCCCAGGCTGTCCTGCCACAGGATGGTGACGATGCCGTGGTCGGTGTGCGGGCCGGAGGCCTGGTCGGAGATGTGCAGGCCGGCGGCGCCGAGATAGTGGTTGATCACCATGTCGGCGACCGGCTTGGTGAAGTGCTTCGTGAAGAAGTCCTCCGGCCTGCCGAGATTGAGCGCGAAGCCTTCGAGGATCTTCATGCCGAGCTTGTAGGTCTCGCCGTAGTAGGCCTCGAACGCCTCCTTGAAGCCCGGCAGCTCGGGCCACTGGTTGGGCGCATAGAGCGGCGTGCCGGCCTTGACCTCGGGATCGTCCTCGGTGACCGGGAAGCCGAGATCGTAGCTGTCGCGCGCGCTCGCCTTGCCGTTGGCGTGGATCGTGTCGCCGACCGGGCGGTAGCCGCGGTTGTTGCGGTCGCACTTGACCTTCAGCCGCTCGGCCTCGGGCAGATGGAAGAACTTGTCGGCGATGGCGACGGCGCGGTCGATCGTCTCGACCGGCACGTTGTGGCCGGTGGCGTAGAAGAAGCCGATCTCGTCGCAGGCCGCGCCGATCTTCTCCGCGACCGCCTTCTTGGCCGCCGGATCGTCGCTGTAGAGGCCCGACAGATCGATGACCGGGATGTTGGCCGACTTCGCCGAAGCCTGGGGTGGGGCCTGAACCCGATCCTGGGGTGCCGAAAGACCTGCTGCCATGTCCGCCTCCGTTGGAGAAGCCGTCTAGCGCCGCGGATCGCCGGCCCGCCAGTCGAGCCGCCGTCCGAGCCAATGGACGAAGGAATATATCAGGAAAGAGAGGGCCGTCGCGAGCAGCGCCACGGCGTAGACCTTGTCGCCACGGTAGTTCTGCATTGCGTTATTGATGACGTAGCCCAGCCCGGTGGAGGAAATCATCCACTCCGCCGCCACCGCCACGATGATCGAGCCCGAGCCGGTGATCTCCTGCGCCGCCACGATCGACGGCAGGGCATAGGGCAGCCGGACCTGGCTGAAGGTCTGCCACCAGCTGGCGTTGAGGATGCGCATGCGGTCGAGCTGGACCTCGTCGGCCGAGCGCAGGCCCTGGAGCGTGTTGACCAGCACCGGGAAGAAGCCGGCCAGGGCCACGATCGCGGTCTTGCTCAGGATCGAATCGCCGAAGGCCAGCATCAGCACCGAGATCAGCGCGATGTAGGGCACGTTGCGCAAGGTGATCGCCGCCGGCATCAGCATGTGGCGGGTCGGCGGCAGCAGGTCGAACAGGACCGCGAGGCCGATGCCCGCGACGTTGGCCCACAGGAAGCCGATGGCCGCGACCTGCAGCGTCGCCATCAGGTGCTCGAAGATGAAGGCGTGGTCGACCCACAGCACCTCGAGCACGCGCTCGGGACGCGGGATCACGAAGGCCGGCAGGCCGGAGAACCAGATCGCGAGGTACCAGAGCAGCATCACCGAGGCGATCGGCGTGGCGATCCTCAGGACGACCAGGCCGGCCAGCGGCAGCCACGAACGCCTCGGCGCCGGCGCGGCGGCCGTTCCCGGAAGGGCTGCGTCGGCCATGGTCAGGCGGCCTCGGAGCGGTGCATCAGCAGGCCGCGCACGTGGCCTGCGATCTGCACGAAGCGCGGGTCCTGGCGGAACGACGGATCGCGCGGCCGCGGCACCGGCACCGAAACGACCTCCATCACCCGGCCGGGCGACGGCGAGAAGACCAGCAGCCGGTCGGCCAGCATCACCGCCTCGTCGATGTGATGGGTGACGAACAGCACGGTCTTGGGCCGCGACGCCAGCTCGCGGTCGAACCACTCGCCGATCTCCTCGCGCTTCATCTCGTCGAGGGCGGCGAACGGCTCGTCCATCAGCAGCACCGAGGGATCGTGGGCGATCGCCGAGGCGATGTTCACGCGCTGCAGCATGCCGCCGGAAAGCTGGCGGGCGCGCTTGGTCTCGTGGCCGGCGAGGCCGAACTCGCGCAGCACCCTGGACGCATCGAGTCCGACCTTGCCGGCGATCTTCTGGGTGAAGCGCACGTCGTCGATGGCGCGCTTCCACGGCAGCACCGCCGGCCGCTGCGAGACCAGGCCCAGCATGCGCCGCCGCCGCGCCTCGGCGGCCGAAACGTCGCCGATCCGGACCTCGCCGCTCGAGGGTTCGACCAGGTCGGCGACGATGCGCAGGAGCGTGGTCTTGCCGCAGCCCGAAGGACCGACCAGGGCGATGAACTCGCCGGCGGCGATCTCGAGATCGACCGCCTGCAGCGCCCAGGTCTCGCCGAAGCGGCGGCTGACGCCGCGGATGGAGATGGGGACGGCCATCTAATGTCCTCCCCATTCAAATGGGGAGGTGCCCGCGTCTTCGCGGGCGGAGGGGTCATGCTGGGAGCGCGCCACTCCGTGGCGCTCATGGAATCGCGACGACCGAAGAGCAAGAGCGGCACGGAGTGCCGCGCCCCCGGCAAAGAGCCTGACCCCTCCGTCGGCGTATGACGCCGACACCTCCCCATTTGAATGGGGAGGAGAATGAAGAGGGAGGAAAGCCCTCCAGCGATCACAGCTTGAAGCCCGGCGGCAGCGGCAGGCCGCCGGTGATCGAGCGCATCTGCTCCTGCACGGTCGTCTCGACCTTGGCGCGCGCATCGTTGGCGGCGGCGACGATCAGGTCCTCGACCACGCCCTTGTCTTCCGGCTTGAACAGCGAGGCGTCGATCTCGAGGCGGCGCATCTCGTTCTTGCCGTTGACCGTGACCTTCACCAGGCCCGCGCCGGACGAGCCGACGATCTCCAGGCGCTCGAGCTGGGCCTGAAGTTCCTGGACCTTCTGTTGCATCGCCTGGGCCTGCTGCATCAGGCCGCCGAGATCCTTGAGCTTGTCGAACATCAGTAATCGCTTTCGGGAATGTCGTCGTCGGCGGGGTAGTCCTCGGGCAGCGGCGCGCCGTCGTCCGCCCGCCCGTCGCCCATCGGCCCTTCGAGGCCGGCGACCAGCGACGCCGCGTCGCCCTTGCGCCGGACGGCATCGAGCCGGGCGCCGGGGAATGTCTTCAGGATCGCCATCACCGTGGCGTTGTTCTCGGCCTCGTTACGCAGCGCGTCGCCGCGCGCCGCCTTCTGCTCGGCGAGCGTCGGCTTGCCGGCATCCGACGAGATCGAGGCGACCCAGCGCCGGCCGGTCCACTGGCTCAGGAATTCACTGAGCTTGGCCGCGAGATCGGGTGGCGCCTTGGGCTCGGGCCGGAACTCGATCAGGCCGGCCTCGCAACGCACCTCGTGCACGTGATGCATCAGGTGATGCACCAGGCGGGCCTCGCGCCGGGTCTCGAACAGCGCCACCACCTCGGTGAAATTCCGCGGCGCCGGAGGGGCCGCCTGGGCGGGGGCAGGCGCGGTCGCGGCAACGGGCTGGGCGGCGAGACGGGCCGCCGCGCCGCCACCGCCACCGCCACCACGCGGCGCCGGGGCACCGGCGGTCACGGCGGGAGCGGCACCGTTCTGCAGCGCCTTGATCGCATCGCCCGGCGTCGGCAGTTCGCCGCTGTAGCAAAGGCGGATCAGCGCCATCTCGGCGGCGCGCAGCGGCGAGGGCGCTTCCAGCGTCTCCTTCAGGCCCTTGAGCAGGAACGTCCAGGCCCGCGTCAGCGAGGCCATCGAGAGCTTCTCGGCCATGGCGAGGCCGTGCTTGCGCTCGCTGTCGGCCGACGATGCCGCCGCCTCCGGCGCCACCTTGAGGCGCGTCACCCAGTGCGTGAGCTCGAGCAGGTCCTGCAGGATCACCACCGGGTCGGCGCCCGAATCGTGCATCTCGCCCAGCGACGACACCACCGCCCGCATGTCGCCCTTCATCACCTGCTCGAACAGATCGATCACGCGGCTGCGGTCGGCGAGGCCGAGCATGTCGCGGACCTGCGCGGCATCGACCACGCCGCCGCCGTGCGCGATCGCCTGGTCGAGCATCGACAGCCCGTCGCGCACCGACCCGTCGGCGGCGCGCGCCAGCAGCGCCAGCGCCTCGGGCGAGATCTCGACCTTCTCCTGCACGGCGATCTTGCCGAACCATTCGACCAGCACGTCGTGCGGCACGCGCTTGAGGTCGAAGCGCTGGCAGCGGCTCAGCACCGTCACCGGCACCTTGCGGATCTCGGTGGTGGCGAACAGGAATTTGACGTGCGGCGGCGGCTCTTCCAGCGTCTTGAGCAGGGCGTTGAACGCCTTCTCCGACAGCATGTGCACTTCGTCGATGATGTAGACCTTGTAGCGCGCCGAGACCGGGCGGTAGCGCACGCCCTCGATCAGCTCGCGCACGTCGTCGATGCCGGTGCGCGAGGCCGCGTCCATCTCGATCACGTCGACGTGCCGGTCCTCGGTGATCGCCTTGCAATTGTCGCAGACGCCGCAGGGATCGACGGTCGGGCCGCCCTTGCCGTCGGGCCCGATGCAGTTCAGCGCGCGCGCGATGATGCGGGCGGTCGTGGTCTTGCCGACGCCGCGCACGCCGGTGAGCATGAAGGCATGCGCGATGCGGCCCGACGCGATGGCGTTGCGCAGGGTACGCACCATCGCTTCCTGGCCGACAAGGGTGGTGAAATCGACGGGCCGGTACTTGCGGGCGAGAACCCGATAGGGAAGCGAGTCGCCTGCTTTTGGCTTTGCGGCTTCCGGCATGGCGCACAGTCCCGACCTGAGGCGCCGTGGCCCCCTCGAGCCTGGCGGTCGTCGCGCCCGGCTGGCCCGTCTCCGCGACGGCGCGCGCGAAGGTTCGGGTGAGGGACCGGCATGACCCGAAGCGAATTCGTTACGGCTGCTTCCTTCCGGATCTGACCGGGTTGGCGACTGCTCCGCCCACACCGGCCCCTCGAGTGCCTTATATCAGGACTCGTCCCGTTGCAGACAAGGGGCATTGTGGACGCTTCTAACCCTATGAGGAGAAAGGCGGATTGGTCCTGGCTGCGCGCCTCCGAGACGGCGAGGCGCTGGGAGCGCGCCACTCCGTGGCGCTCTTTCTTCGCTTCTGCGGCAGGCATGAGCGGCACTCTGGCGAAGCCAGCTTCGCACACGGTGCCGCGCTCCCAGCAGGGTG
>JBGAIW010000039.1:0-38299 GCA_044225265.1 Reyranella sp. | reverse complement strand
GGCAGGCGACCAGCATCGTGATGTTGGTCGTGATGCCGCAGAGCAGGGAGCCTAGCGAGAACACCGCGATGGCGCCGCCGAAGACCCGGCGCGTGCCGAAACGGTCGGCCATCCAGCCGCTGATCGGGATGAAGACCGCGAGGCTCAGCGTGTAGCTCGCGAGCACCGACTTCATGTTGAGCGGTGTGACGTCCATCGCCTGGGCGATCGCCGGTACAGCGGTGTTCAGGATCGTCGTGTCGAGCGATTGCATGAAGAACGCAACCGCGACCATCCACGGCAGCAGCCGCTTGGTGAAGTCGTCGACAGGATCGGTCTGGGGCGTCGTCGCTGTCATGCCGGGCCACCGATATCACGGCCCGGCATGCGCGAGAGGCAGGTCGCGGTCGCGGCTACTGCGCGGCTCCGCCCGCCCACGGCGACATGACTTCGTTCATGCCGGTGAGCTCGCCGGTCTTGGGATCGCGAACGATGCAGCTCGGATTGGCGAAGCCCAGCGGCGAGACCTGATTGGCGACTTCCGTCGTCGGCAGTTTCTGCGCGATCGCCTTCTTCACCGTATCGGGCAGGTCGCGATTGACCCGGATCGGTCCGACGCCGGAGATATCGACGCGCGGCTGGTGGAACGCCGCCTCCACGTCGAGGCCTCGGTCGATCATCATCAGCGAGAGCTGCGACACCGCCGGCACGATGCGCCGGCCGCCCGACGCACCGATGCAGAACCACGGCTTGCCGTCCTTCACCACGACGACGGGGCAGATGTTGCACAACGGACGCTTGCCAGCGGCGATCGAGTTCGGCCGGCCGGCTTCCGGATCGAACCACAGCATGCCGTTGTTCATGGTGATGCCGGTCTTGGGCAGCATGACGCACGAGCCGAACAGCGACATCAGCGTCTGGGTAAGCGCCACCATGTTGCCTTCCGAGTCGGCGGCACAGAAGTGCGTGGTGCAGGTGTTCGCCGGCTTGTCGCCCAGCGTCTTCAGCCGCTCCTGGTAGGCGGTGTGCATGCCCTCGGAGATCGCCACGAAGAAGTCGGCGCCCGGCGCGCCCTGACCCTGGGTGCGCGCTCCCGCCAGTTCCAGCGTGCGCTTCAGCGTCGGACCCGCGGTGAGGCCACCCGCGACATTGACGGTGACACCGTGATGTTCGAACGAGAGCGGGTCGACGATGCGCGCCTCGTAGGCCTTCAGGTCGTCGTACGAGATCGCGGAGCCGCCGGCCTGGAGGTCGGCCGCGATGTCGCGCGCCAGGCTGCCTTCGTAGAATTCGCGCGGACCGCCTGCGGCCAGGCGCTTCATCGTGTCGGCGAGATTGCCGAGCTTCAGGTAGCGCTTGGTGCCCTGCCAGTCGTTGGTCGGCACGAAGCCATCGTCGAGGTAGGCGGCGCGCGAGGCCGGGAACTTCGCCAGGTTCTTGGCGCCGTTGGCGATCATCACCTGCATGTACCAGTCGAGTTCCATGCCGCGCTCGGCGAGTTCGATGCCGGGCGCCAGCACGTCCTTCCACTTCATCGTGCCGAAGCGCTCGAGCGCCTTGCCCAGGCCCGAGACCATGCCGGGGACGGCGATCGAGTGGTAGCCGACCTCGTTGTTGCTGTTGAGGATGTCGGGCCAGGCGAAGGGATTGGCCGGACCCGGGCCGACGATCTTGTAGTTCGCAACGTCGAGCTTCTTCGCGGAGATCGGACCGTAGTCGACCGTCCACGCGCGCTTTTCCTTGGCGCTCCAGATCGTCATGAAGCCGACGCCGCCGATGCCGCTCATCCACGGCTCGACCGTGCCGATGGCGAGGCCGGTGGCGACTGCCGCATCGATCGCGTTGCCGCCTTTGCGCAGGATCGCTGCCCCGACTTCGGCGGCGGCGCAGTTCTGCGCGACGACGACGCCTTTGCCGCGCACCGCCTGCTTGGTGATTTTCAGTTGCCGTGTCAGCGACTCGCTCATCGATACTCCCCGCACTCACGCCGTGATCAAAGCAGGGCGACTGTAGCGGGGCCTCATTTGGCCACAAACCCTGTTAAACTGCAGGGCGGACGTGAGATGACCCGGAAAGCGAGCGGAACGCCGGCGTGACCGACCTGAGCCAGATCGACCTGGCCGCGCTTGTCTCTGACCGGGGAGGTGGCGGCAGCAAGCGGGCATGGGACGCCTTTGTCGTGGCGAGCGCACCTTTGATCAATGCCGTGGTGCGGCGAACCTTGGCCACGTGGCGGCTGAGCGACGAGGACATCGTCGATGCCGCCCAGGACGTCTATGTGCGCCTTTGCGCCAACCAGTTCCGGCTGCTGAAAACCTACGATCCGGCACGGGCCGGGCTCTCGACCTGGCTGGCGGTCGTGTCACGCTCGACGGCTGTGGATTATGCCCGGCGCCGGCGGCAAGCCACGTCGCCGATCGACGAGGTGCCCGAAACCGCCCTGGCGGTCGAGGATCGCCATGTCGAGAAGCTGAAAATACCCCCCGGCCTGCTCACGGAGCGGCAGACCCTGATCCTGAAATGCCTATATGACGAGGAACGCGACGTGGCCGAGATTGCACAAATGCTGAAAATCGATGCCCAAACGGTGCGAAGTACCCATCACAAGGCGATTTTGCGGCTGCGGGAGCATTTCCGGGAGGTCGAGCCCGAATCGGTCCAAGGGCCGCTTCGGGGGGCCGCCGATCGGCGGGGATGAAACCCTTCACGATGGCGTAAGCTAGGCAGGAGTTCAGACATGAGTACGGACCGTAACCCATTGAGCGACAAGGAGCTGTGGCAGCGCATCGCCGCGCCTGCGGTCGCGCCGGTTGCCGACTCCGACGTCAAGGTTTCCGACATGGACTTGGCAGCCTGGCTGGACGGGCGGCTGCCGGAGAGCGAGGCGGCGCGCATCGAAGCAGCGCTCGGCGTTGATCCGGTTCTGCGCCGCGGCGCGCTGGATCTGGCCGACATTCTCGGCAAGCCGGTGCCCGCGCCGTCGCCGCGACTGGCGGTTCGCGCGCAGGCGCTGGTTGGCTTCGAGGCCGAGCGGGTCTCGCTGCGGGGTGGCTTCTTCAGCCGCCTGTTCACGTCGGGTGCCGTGTTCGGGGTGCCGCGCGCAGCGATGGCGACACTGGCCCTGGGCGTCGCCGTTGCCGGTTTCCTGCTGGGCGGCGGATTGGGCGAAAGCTATGCGCAGCAAAAGTATGTCGTCGCCAGCAACCAGACCACGACGACTGGCTACACTGGTAGCTACACGGGCAGCATCTCGCGCAGCAACGAGCTGACGGCGTTCTTCGGTTCGGATGGAATCTAGGATGGGCGGTCGTCTGGTCCAGCTTCTGCTCGCGCTGTCGCTGCTGCTGAACGCCTTCGTGCTGGCGGGCTTCGTCTATCGCAGCTGGGTCGCGCCGCCGTTCGGGCATCACATGCCGCCGCCTCCACCGCCGACCGGTGGCGGGCCGCTGGAGCAGATCGCCCACGACCTCAATCTCGACGAGGCGCAGCGCAAGGCGTTGCGCGACGTGTTCGACCGCAATCAGGCCGACCGCCGCAAGCGGCTGCAGGAGATCCAGGGACTGCGCGAGCAGACCGGCGGCGAGCTGCGCAAGAGCGCCGTCGACTGGTCCAAGGTCGACGGCCTGATCGAGCAGGTCGCCAGGCTGCGCGGCGAGGCGCAGAAGGAAAATCTGCGCGCCATCCTCGATCTCGAATCCCAGCTCACGCCACAGCAGCGCGACAAGCTGCATGCCGTGCTGGCCGAACGTTACATCAACCCGCCGCGCTGGAGCGGGCAGCCGCGTCCGCCGGGATCAGGACCGGGAATGGGGTCGGGCCCGGGTGGTCCCGGTCCGGGTCGCCCCTCGCAGTAGGAAGGGCGTCATGGTTGATCGTCTCGGTCGACGTCATGTGCTGAGCGGGGCGGCAGCGTTCTCTTCGATATTGTTCGCCACGCGCGCGAGCCAGGCCGCCTCGTCGATGGGTTTCGACGAGGCACGGCACCTGTTGATGCGCACCGGCATGGGACCAACTCCGGCCGAGATCCGCGCGACGGAGACGCTCGACTATTCTGCGGCGATCGACCGGCTGCTCGGCAAGGTCCGCACCCAGGCGCAAACGCCGGGGCCGGGATGGGTGTCCGAGCCGCCCAATGCGATCCGGGCGAGGGCCCAGGCGCAGGCGGCCAAGGACACGGTCGACGGCAAGCCGGTGCAGGTCGCCCAGAAGATCGTCCAGGAGTACGGCCGCGAGCTGCGCACCTGGTGGGTCGAGGAGATGCTCGCCACCGACCAGCCGCTGGTCGAGCGCATGACGCTGTTCTGGCACAACCACTTCACCTCGTCGGTCCAGAAGGTGCGCTATGTGCCGGCGATGTACTGGCAGAACGCTCTGTTCCGCCGCGAGGCGCTGGGCAATTTCGCGACGCTGCTGCGCGAGGTGACGCGCGATCCCGCTATGCTGATCTATCTCGACGGCGTGCGCTCGGTGGCGCGGCAGCCCAACGAGAATTTCGCCCGCGAGCTGCTCGAGCTGTTCACGCTGGGCGAGGGTCACTACAGCGAGTCCGACATCAAGAATGCCGCGCGCGCCTTCACCGGCTGGACGATCGATCGCGAGACCGGACGCTTCCATATCAACGCGCAGTTCCACGACGACGGCGAGAAGACTTTCCTCGGCCAGACCGGCCGCTTCTCCGGCGACGACATCGTCCGGATTTTGCTGAGCCAGCCCCGCACGGCCGAGACGATCGTCGAGAAGCTGTGGCGCGAGTTCGTGTCGCTGAAGCCCGACCCGTCCGAGGTCAAGCGGCTGGCTGCCACGTTCCGCAACGGCGGCCACGTTCCGCAACGGCGGCTACGAGATGAAGCCGCTGATGCGCGCGATGCTTCTATCCGCGGCGTTCCGCGATCCTGCCAACCGGGCCGGGCTGATCAAGTCGCCGGTCGACCTGATCGTCGGCACGGTGCGTGTGCTCGGCCTGCCGGTGCAGGAGAAGACCCAGCTCGTGCGCATGATGGGCGGCCTCGGGCAGATCGTCTTCAATCCACCGAACGTCAAGGGCTGGCCGGGCGGCGAGAGCTGGATCACGACCAACACCATGCTCCTGCGCCAGCAGTTCGTGCGCCGCATCGTCGAGGCGACGACCGTCTCGGCGATGGACGGCGGCGGCATGATGATGCAACCGGCACCTCAGGCCGGAGGGCGAGGCCAGGGCCGGGCGATGGAGCGCCGCGAGCAACTGCCGGTCGAGGGCCGAAGCCTGCGCAACGCGGCGGGCGAGGCGCGGCTTGGCCCGACGCTGGCTGGCCTCGATGCAGACAGCTTGCGCCGCGCCCTGCTGCCGCGCGCGCCGATCGATCCCGTCACGGCCGGCGAGTCGCCCGGCGTGGTGGTGGCGGCATCGCTGCTCGATCCCGCCTACCAGTTGAAGTGAGGAGGGCCGCATGAACCGTCGCGGATTTCTCCTCGGTGCCGGCGCCCTTTCGGCAGTGGTGGCGCCGCGCCTGGCCTTCCCCGGATCGGCGTTCGCCCAGGCGTCGTCGCGCAAGGTGCTGTTGCTGGTCGAATTGAAGGGCGGCAACGACGGGCTGAACACGCTCGTGCCGTTTGCCGATCCCGCCTATCGCCAGTTGCGCTCCGGAATCGGCGTGGCACGCGAGCGCGTGCTGCCGCTCGACGAGCGGGTCGGGCTGAACGACAAGCTCGAGCCGCTGATGGACTCCTGGAAGGCGAAGGACCTCGCCATCCTCCAGGGTGTCGGCTACCCGCTGCCGAACCGCTCGCATTTCCGCTCGATCGAGATCTGGGACACCGCCTCGTCGTCCAACCAGACTCTGAGTGAAGGCTGGATCGCCCGCGCCCTGGAGGACACGAAGCTGCCGAAAGGCTCCGGCGTCGACGCGATCGTCACCGACACCAATGCCTTGCCGGTGACCGGTCCGGACCTGCGGACCATCGTGATGCAGGATGCCGAGAATTTCCTGCGCCAGGCGCAGGGCCTGAAGCAGGCGATGGGCGGCGATGGAAGCGGGGGCGGCAACCCGGCGCTGAAGCACCTGATGAACGTCCGCCACGAGATCAACGGCGCCGCGATCGGCCTGCGCGACAGGCTGCGCGACGGTCCGGCACCGGCCACCGCCTATCCCGCCGAGTTCGGATTCGGTCGCCAGCTCGACCTGGCGACCCGGTTGCTGATGGCCAGGGTGCCGGTCGTGACCATCAAGGTGGCGCTGGGCGGCTTCGACACCCATGCCGGCCAGGTGCCGGTGCACGAGCGTCTGCTGGCGGCGCTGGCGACCAACCTCGCGATCCTGCGCAGGAACCTGATCGCGGCCGATCTGTGGAACGAGGTCGTGGTCATGACCTATTCCGAGTTCGGCCGCCGGGCCAAGCAGAACGCCTCGGGCGGCACCGATCACGGCAGCTCGGCGCCGCATTTCGTGATGGGCGGCAGGGTGAGGGGCGGCCTGCACGGCGTCTATCCGTCGCTCACCGACCTCGCTGACGGCGATCTCCGTCACACGGTCGACTTCCGCAACGTCTACAGCACGCTGGCGCAGAGCTGCTGGGGCGTGCGCCGCGACTTCGGCCAGCGCGACCGGCAGACGCTGGGGTTCCTGACCTGAAAGTTTCCTCCCCCCCGCTGGGGGGAGGTGTCGCGCTCAAAGCGCGACACGTCCCCTTGGCGGGCTCCGCCAAGGGGAAGAAGCCTCTTTATCTCCCGAACGCCTCGCGCACGGCGCCGCGGCTTGCCTCGATGCGAACGAACCAGATCAGCAGCGCGGCGACGATCTTGATGGCCACCGGCAGGCCGATATAGACGATGATCAGGGCCGTCGTGCTGTACTGACTCTTCTCGGGATTGAAGCCGAGCCAGGCGACGACGGGCAGCGAGAGCGCCGCACCGATCGCGGTGGCGAGCTTGGTGGAGAGCGCCCACAGACCGAAATAGGTTCCGGTCTTGCCCTGAGTGTCGCCGCCTTCCTTCGAGTTGATCACATCGGCCAGGATCGACGGCGGCAGGCCGTAGTCGGCGCCGAGACCGATACCGGTGAGCACCGAAATGGCGAGGAAGAGCGGAAAGTCGCCCGGCCCCACCATGAGGGCGGCCGCCATGGCGACCACTGTCAGGACCATGCCGACGAACCACGCGGCGGCCTTGCCGAGCCTGCGAGAGAGCAGCAGCCACATCGGCACGCTGGCGGCACCGGCAAAAAAGTAGGTCAGCAGGATCAGCCCGGCCTGGGTCTTGGTGCCGGCCAGCACGTGCTCGACGTAGAACAGCATCACCGTGACGGCCACACCAAGCGCCGCGCCATTGACCACGAAAACCAGCAGCAGGCGGCGGAACAGCCAGTTCTTCAGCGGCGCGAAGAAGGCGAGCAGCGGATTGCCCTTGTGCACCACCGGCGGATGCACCGAGGGACCGGCAAAGAACAGGGTCGGTGCGCTGAACGCGACGATCATCGGCAGGAACAGCAGGCCGAGGACGGCATAGCCCTGGATGTCGCCGAACAGCTGGCGCGAGGTCAGCACGGTGGGAAGCACGACTGCCACGGCGAAGCCCAGCATGCCGAAGACCTCGCGGCCGACCGTGACCTTGGTGCGCTCGTTATAGTCGTCGGTCAGTTCCGCGCCGTGGGCGTGATAGCTGATCGAGACGCCGGAGTAGCCGAGGTGCACGAGCAAAAGGGCCGCCATCAGCCAGGCCGCCATCAGCGTCTGATTGCCGATCCAGGCATCGGGCGGATCGAAGATCATGTAGAAGCCGGCAGCCAGCAGCGGCGTCATCAGGCCGACGAACAGCAGGCGGCCGCGACTGCCGCGACGGGTGAAGCGGTCGCTCAGCAGGCCAATCACCGGATCCTGGATCGCATCGACGATGCGGGCGATGATGAAGATCGGCCCCATGATCTCGAGCGAGAGTTTCAGGATGCCGCCGTAGAAGTGGCTGACGTTCAGTACGACCGGCAATGCGGCCATCGCCAGGGGAAGCTGCAAGGTCGAATAGGCGACCAGGCGGCCAAAACTCACTTTCGTGGACGCGGTGCCGCCGTGTCCGTTGGTTCCTGCGTTCACCCTGAGAGCCTTCCTGTGCGGTCCGCCTTGTTCGACGGCTGTCGTTGCCGACGGTTATATATGCCGGAAGTGAGCCTGCAAAACGTCCGTGCGGCGGGTTGAGAAGCCTGCGGCACAATAGGCCAGGTAGTAGCGCCACATGCGGCGGAACCGTTCGTCGAAGCCCAATTCGCCGACCTCGCGGGCGACGCCGTCGAACCGGCCGAGCCAGGTTTCCAGCGTATGGGCGTAATCCAGGCCGAAACTGTAGAGCTCGGCGATTTTCAGGCCCGCCTTGCGGCACTGCTCGGCGATGCGCTGACGGGTCAGCAGCATGCCGCCGGGAAAGATGTAGGTCTGAATGAAGTCGGGCCGGCGACGATAGGACTCGTAGAAGTCGTCGGCGATGACGATCGCCTGGACCAGCGCCGAACCGCCCGGGGCAACGTGTTTCTTCAGGGTGGCGAAGTAGTCGGGCCAGTAGCGTTCGCCCACTGCCTCGACCATCTCGATCGACACGATATGGTCATATTGGCCTTCGATGTCGCGATAGTCGCGGAACTGCAGGTCGACCCGGTCGGCGAGGCCGGCGCGCTCCAGGCGGACGCGGGCGAATTCGAGCTGCTCCTTCGAGATCGTGACGGCGGTCACCCGCATGCCGCGGCGGGCGGCGGTTTCGGCAAAGCCACCCCAGCCGCAGCCGATCTCCAGGATGCGGTCGCCCTGTCGCGCGCCGATCTGTTCGAGGATGCGCTCGTACTTGTCGGTCTGCGCCGATTCGAGCGGCTTGGACTTCTCCGGGCCGAACAGGGCGGAGGAGTAGGTCATCGTGCGGTCGAGCCACAGCCCGTAAAACTTGTTCCCGAGATCGTAATGGGCGTGGATGTTGCGCTTCGAGCCCGAGCGGGAATTGTCGCGCCAGCGGTGCAGCAGCCTGAGCGCCAGGTTGTGCAGCGAGTTTGCGTGAGCCACCGAGCCCAGCGCCTTCTCGTTCTCGGCGAGCAGGGCGATCAGCCCGGCCAGGTCGGGCGAATCGCAGTAGCCATCCATGTAGGCCTCGGCGAACCCGATGTCGCCGTCGATCAGCACCTTTCGGAAGAAGCGGCGGTCCGTGACGTCCAGCCGGGCCTGCGGCTCGGTTCCCGGTCGGCCGAAGACGTGCTCGGCGCCGTCCGGCATCCGCATCGTCAGGCAACCGACCGACAAACGGGTGAGTGCTTTCAGGACGAAGCGGGCGGCAAGAGGCATAGAGGGAAAGGCGGTAGGCTTCTGGGCGGTCAGCGTGACACGAATTGGGCCGGCGGATCGGGCTTGGCGTGAAATTTCACCCGCTTGCGCCAGAGTTGCAAGGCCTGCCAGTGGATTCGGGCAACGACCCCGAAGGTCATCATGGGGTTGCCGAGGAAGCGCCGCAGCACGGTCCGATCGGCCAAGGCCTCGCGGCGGCCGCCGACCGAAGTCGCCAGCATCAGCCCTTCGGCGTCGTGGTAATTCACGTCGACGTGAACCCGTTCGGCCTCGCTGCGGAATCGAAAGCGATAGGCACCCTCGACCGGCAGGAAGGGCGAGACGTGGAACACCTTGCGACCATCCAGCCATTCATCGGGCTGGAGCGGGCGCCGATCGGCGTGATGCACGAGATAGCAGTGGCTCTCGCCGAAGGTGTTGTTGACCTCGCACAGCACGGCGCGCAGGGCGCCGGCTCGATCGCGACAGAACCAGAAGCTCACCGGATTGAACACGTAGCCAAGCATGCGTGGCAGGGTCATGAGCTCGACCCGTCCATCGCAGGCTTCCGTGAGGCCGTGCTCGTCGAGAAGGGCGCGCAGCCAGAGTTGCAGGTCCGATCCGTCGCGCGCTCCATGATCGGCGCGATGGAAGGCAATCAGCCCCGGCCGATCCACTTTCAGCCAGCGTCCGGCGGCGCTGGTCAGCTCGTGCAGGCCGAGGCTGAGATAGGCGACCCGGTAGCGGAAGGCGTTGGCGCGCGGCCTCAGGCGCCGGTGCACCACGACGGCGTCGACGATCGAGTGAAAAGCGCGATTCATGAGGTCGCCGGTACGGAAAGCGGCGGCAGCAGAGTGCCGCCGCCGGCCTGCTCGGCAGCCGGTCGCGGCGCCATGCCAATATGGCGATGTTCGACCGGGCGCTGCCAGGGCCGTTCGACGCCCATCTGTTCGGCGACATCGAGGCCGGCGGCGAGTGCGTCCTCGTGGAAGCCGTAGCCGCAGTAGCTGCCGCAGAAATAGGTACCTTGCAGGCCCTGGATGCGGGCCAGTTCGCGCTGGGCACGGATCGCGGCGGCGTCGAACATCGGATGCTCGAACGTGTGACGGCAATGGACCGTCGCAGGATCGGGTGCGCGATCGGGATTGACCGACACGAAGAGCTGCTGAGCGCCCGGCAGGTTTTGCAGGCGGTTCATCCAGTAGGTCACGCTGACATTGGACTGCTCACCATCAGCTTTCGGGGCAGCGCTGTTCGCAACGTAGTTCCAGCTCGACCACACCTTCTGCCGGTGCGGCATCAGGCTGGCATCGCCGTGCAGCCAGACCTCGTTGGTCGAATAGGCGAAGCGCCCGAGAATCTCCCGTTCGCGCGTGTCGGCGTCGTCGAGCAGGCCGAGCGCCTGGTCGGCATGGCAGGCCATTACGACCCGATCGAAGCGCTGCCAGTGGCCTTCGCTGTCGCGCACGTCGACATGATCGTGGCCGCGGCGGACACGGGTCGCGGGCGTCGCAAGACGCGCCGACTGGCGCAGCGGCGCCACGATCCGCTCGACATAGGATCGGCTGCCGCCGCTCACCGTCCGCCACTGAAGCTGCGGCCCGACGGTGAGCAGGCCGTGATTGCTGAAGAAGCGCGCCATTGTCTGTGCCGGATAGTCGAGCATGCGGCAGAGCGGCGTCGACCAGATGCACGATGCCATCGGCAGCAGGTAGCGGTCACGGAAGGCCTCGCCCAGGCCGGCTTCGGCGATGAAGTGGCCGATGGTGAAGTCGAGATCCTCGCAGCGCTCGAGCAGCCGCGGCGCCAGCCGGTTGAAGCGCAGGATGTCGCTGGTCATGCGCAGGAAGGCCGGACGGACCATGTTGCTGCGCTGGGCAAGGAAGCCCGAATAGGAACTGGCGTACTCGAAGCGACCGCCGTCGAGGCTGACGGCAAAGGACATGTTCGAGTCCTCGGTCGCCACGCCGAGGTGGTCCAGCAGCGCGACCAGGTTGGGGTAGTTGCGCCGGTTGAAGACGATGAAGCCCATGTCGACGGGCACCGAACCGTTGGGCGTCTCGACGTCGACGGTGCACGAGTGGCCACCGAAGCGCTGCTCGCGCTCGAACACCACGACTTCGTGCCGGGGCCCGGATGAAGGGCGGCTGAGCAGCCAGGCCGCGCCCAATCCCGCCACGCCGGCGCCAATCACTGCAACTTTCATTGAGAATCTCCAGGTCGGTCTAGGCCGATTGCTTGAGCGAGCGGAAGGCCCGCAACGCCCGATCGCGCGCCGTCGCATGGTCGACGATGCGGGTGGGATAGATGTCCGTCGGAAGTTCCTGCTCGGCGGTCCAGGGCTGATGTATCTCATCGGCCGTCAGGCCGCCGAGCTCCGGGACCCAGCGGCGGACATAGTCGCCCTCGGGATCGAACTTCTTTCCCTGCAGGACCGGATTGAAGATGCGGAAATAGGGTGCCGCATCTGCGCCGCAGCCGGCGACCCACTGCCAGCCCATGGCGTTGTTGGCCGGGTCGGCGTCGACCAGCGTATCCCAGAACCAGCGCTCGCCGGACCGCCAGTCGATCAGCAGGTCCTTGGTCAGGAAGGACGCCACGATCATGCGCACGCGATTGTGCATCCAGCCGGTGGTCCACAGTTCGCGCAGACCTGCGTCGACGATCGGATAGCCGGTGCGGCCGCGACGCCAGGCCTCGATCACCGGCTCTTCGTCGGCCCACGGGAAGGCATCGAACTCCGGCCGGAAGTTGCGCTCGGCGAGATCGCCGTGATGGAACAGCAGGCTGTAGGAGAACTCACGCCAGCCGATCTCGCTCAGGAATTTCTCGGTCGCGGCGGAATGGCCGCGCAGCGTGGCGGCGCGCCAGATCTGGCGCGGACTGATCTCGCCGAAGGCAAGATGCGGCGACAGTCGCGAAGTGCCTTGCTGGGCCGGCAGGTCCCGCGCCTCGCGATAGTGTTGCAAGGTCTGGTCGAGGAAATGCTCCAGGCGCTGCCGGGCGGTCTCTTCTCCCGGCGTCCAGGTGGCGCGGAGTCCGCCAGCCCAGTCCGGCGCGGCGGGCAGGAGCTTCCAGTTCGCGAGCTTGTCGCTTGCCGGCCAGGTCTGCGGCGAGCGCAGGTTCTTGGGCGACGGCAAGGGGGCACTGGGCGAGGGCAGGGTACGGCAGGCACGCCAGAAGGCGGTGAAGACCTTGAAGTCGCCATTCGCCGCGGTTCGCACTTCCCACGGCTCGAACAGCAGATTGCCCTTCAGACCTTCCGCAACCAGGCCACGCCGTTCGAACGCCTGCTTCAGCCGCCCATCGCGCTCCCGCGCGCCCTGATCATAGGAACGATTCCAGTAGATCGCCGAGGCGTCGCACTCGGCCGCGAGTTTCTCGAGCACCTTCTGCGCCGGGCCACGGCGCAGGATCAGCCGCGAGCCCAGGGCATGCAGGGAGGCGTCGAGCGCCTGCAGGCTATGATGCAGCCACCAGCGCGAGGCCGCTCCCGCCGGTCGGATGCCCTCGCTCTCATCATCGAGAACATAAACAGGAATGACAGGCCGGCCCGAGCCGAGGCCGGCGAGCAGTGCGGGGTGGTCGGCGAGCCGAAGGTCGTTGCGAAACCAGACGAGAGCGACAGTCACGTCAGAAATACGCGGGCACCGGCGTTCCGGATGAACCAATCACAAGGTGTTGTCAGACGAGCCCTCAGGACCGCGGACAGGTCGGGGAAGGCCGCATTTCCAGCGATTTCAGGTCTGCCTGTACAGTGACCAGCCCGGTATCCACAGACAGCCGATCGAGCACGCCGGTTTCGAAAACCAGCGCGTTGACGGTGAAAAGCGGCCGCTGGTCCTGTTGCCGGCCGCGAGTGAAAGTCATGAACACGGGCCAGGACTTGCCCTTCGGCCCGGCGCTTGGATTGTCGTCGGTGCGCGACTGGATGCGGCCGCCTTCACTCACATCGACCAGGAACGCATCGCCGATCACCTCGGCGTCGAAGGTGAGGGCAGGAAAGGCCGCGGCTCCGGCGCGCAGCCGGTCGATCAGGTAGTCGATCGCCGCCACGGGCATCAGGGTGGGCGAAGGCAAGATGAATTGGGCAGGGCCGCTGGGATAGACGATCTCGGCGCGGGTCTCTTGGCCCGAGCGTTCGACCCTGCCGCGCGTCTCGCGCTCCGCGCCGTTCTGAATCTGCAGGGTGCGGTAGCGTAACGCCGAGCCGCGCAGGGTTTCCTGGGCGTCGAGCCTGGAGGCGACGGAAATCTTCCAGGCCGAGGTGAGAGCGATCTCGGTGGTGATGTCGCGCTTGAGGTGCCAGCCGGCACAGTCTCGCGAAAGATCCTGGACCGCCGTCCCGATGCGCCATGCCGCCACCTTGCGCAGGCCGGCCGGCCCGGTCAATCGTGCGCGCCATGTCCTTCTTGCCGCGCAAGCCGCCGCCACCCATGGCGCTGGAGTCCGAGCAGGCCGACCGGGTCGAGGTCTTCAAGTCGGCACGGCGGCTGGAAATGTGGCGCGGCGCGAATTTGCTCGCGGCCTATCGCGTGGCGCTGGGCTTTGCGCCGGTCGGACACAAGGAACGCGAGGGCGACGGGCGTACGCCCGAGGGCAACTACTCGATCGATGCGCGCAATCCCAGGAGCCGGTTCCATCTGTCCCTGCGCGTGTCCTATCCGGCCGCCGACGACAGGGAACGCGCGGCCAGGCTCGGCGTCTCGCCGGGCGGCGACATCTATATCCACGGCAAGCCCAATGGATGGCGCAAGTATCTCGTCGGTCATCTGCGCCGGGACTGGACGACCGGGTGCATCGCCGTCGGCGACTCCGAGATGCGCGAGATCTGGTCGAGACTGCCCACCGGCGCGCGGGTCGTGATTCGGCCATGATCCCCTTCGAGTTCGAGTGTGCGGGGATGAGCCTGCAGGCATTGCCGTCGGGCGCCTTGTACTGGCCGGCCGAGCGCCTGCTGGCGGTGGCCGACCTGCATCTCGAGAAGGGTTCGTCCTACGCCGTCAACGCGCTGAAGCTCCTGCCGCGGCACGACACGCGTCAGACACTCGCGGTGCTTGCCGACCTGATCGGCCGGCTGAAGCCTGCGACCGTGGTCTGTCTCGGCGATTCCTTCCACGACCGCGATGCCGTTGCGCGCCTGCCGGATGCCGAGCGCGCCGAAATCGGGCGCCTGACGGCATGCGCTCGCTTCGTGTGGATCGCAGGCAATCATGATCCCGCGCCGCCACCGGCCGGCTGGGGAGATGTGTCGGAGGAACTCGCACTGGGGCCGCTGACCTTCCGTCACGAAGCGCGATTCGGCCCGGCGAAGGGCGAGGTATCAGGGCACTTTCATCCGGTGGCTGCGCTCACGGTACGCGGTCGAGGCCTGCGGCGGCGCTGCTTCCTGACCGACGGCCACAGGTTGATCCTGCCGGCGTTCGGCGCCTATGCCGGCGGCCTGAATGCGCTCGATCCGGCAATCGCCCAACTCTTTCCCGACGACTACGAGGCACTGGTCGTCGGCAAAGAATCGGTACGCCGCCTGTCATGGCGACAATTGCGGCCCGATCCGTCGCTGACCGATATCGGCTGGGCGCGCGGAAGACGGTAGGGCTACTTTGGAAATTCGTACTTCAGGCTGACGTCGCCCAGTCCCTCGATCTTGCCGACAGCGGTGCTGCCCGGCGGCACGAACTGGCAGGCGACCATGCTGCCGCTCGAGACGATCATGCCCTTCTTGAGTGTCTTGCCGTGCTCGCCAAGCTTGTTGGCGAGCCATGCCAGGGCGTTCAGCGGATGGCCCAGCACATCGCCCGAGTGCCCGGCGCGCACTTCCTTGCCGTCGAAGAAGATCGTGCCGTTCAGGGCGCCGAGATCGAGATTGCGCCAGTTCTTGTTGTGCTTGGCGATCAACGAGCCGCCGTTCCAGCCGACATCCATGATCAGGCCGTTCTCGGACAGACGCGTGTAGTCGGCGCCGCGATCCTCGATCAGTTCGAAGCCGGCACGCACGTCGCCGACGTACTTGGCAATCGAGTCGCGGTCGTAGGGCTTGGCCCCGCCTTTTTTGCTCAGTGGTGCCGGCACGTCGCTGCCCATGATGAAGATGACCTCGAGTTCGGCGCCGAGCCGTGTCCAGGTGCCGACCCGGATCCTGGCCTTCTCGTGGAACACGCGCTTCCTGCGGATCGGACCGTAGACCGGTCCCTTGAGGCCGGTCTGCGCCAGGATCTGCGGCGACGTCAGCGCGATCTTGTAGCCCACGACCGGCCCCTGCCTGGGTACGAGGGTCTTGAGGAATGCGTCCTGGACCTTGTAGGCGGTGCGTTCGTCGCCCGGCATGACGTGCGGCGGCGGAAAGGCTACCACCGCGCCGGTCAGCGCGATCTTGTAACCCACGACCGGACCCTGCCTGGGCACGAGAGTCTTGAGGAAGGCGTCCTGCACCTTGTAGGCGGTGCGCTCGTCGCCCGGCATGACGTGCGGCGGCGGAAAGGCGACCACCGCGCCCGCCTTGTCGACCTGCGCGTACCATTTGGCCGCCTTGGCAACGCTGAACGCCATCTCTTCCTCCCCTTGGCTTTGCTCTTGGACGGCCCGCATAGTGCCGCTCATGGCGGACAAGGCGAAGCGGGAATTGAGTCGGAAGATCGGACCTGTCCGATCGGGCGCCCTGGTCGGCGTCGTCCTCGCGGGCGGCGAGGGGCGGCGCATGGGACCGGGGGTGCCGAAGCCGCTGCGCCGGCTCGGCGGCCGGCCGATGGTGGCGCATGTCGTGGAGCGACTGAGGCCGCAGGTCATGGACCTGGTGATCGTGGCCAACGAGTCGGATGCCGCTCTGCGCCGACTTGCGCCGGTGATTGCCGATCCGCCCGACATCCAGGCCGCGGGCCGGCGCGAGGGACGGCGGCTGGGTCCGCTTGCGGGAATCCTGGCGGGGATGGAATGGGCGCAAAAGCATCATCCACACGCGGGCTGGATCCTGACGGCACCGGCCGACCTGCCGTTCCTGCCGCACGATCTCACGGTGTACCTGTGCGGCCACATGCACGTGCCCGAACCGGACGTGCTGGCGATTCGCGGAGAACATGCGCTCGCGGTCTGGTCGGTGAAGCTCGCACGCGACCTGCGCCAGGCGCTGCTGAGGGAGCGTGTTCGCCGGGTGATGGAATTCGCCCGCCGCCACAATTACGCCGAACTCCGCTGGCCGGCCGGCAAATCGGCCTTCCTCAACGTCAATACGCCCGAGGAGCTGGCGGAAGCCGAGGAAAAGCTATCGAATCGATAGCCACAGTGTGAAGAATAGTTGATCGGACCTGGCCTATATATCCATCAGTCAACGTCAGGAGCTTCCATGACCAAACACCAGATCGCGCCCCGCATCGCAATCGCCGCCGCCCTCGCCACGGCGATCGCCTTGCCGCTCGCCATGCCGCAGGCGCAGGGCATGACGGAGAAGTGCTACGGTGTTGCCAAGGCCGGCAAGAACGACTGTCAGACCGACAAGTCATCATGTGCGGGCACGTCCAAGAAGGACGCTCAGGTCGACGCGTGGATCGCGGTGCCCAAGGGCACCTGCGACAAGATCGTCGGCGGCAGCCTGAAGGCGGGCTGAGCTCATGCCGGCCGTTGGGCCGGGCGTCGCGCCGGTCGCCGGCATTGGCCTGCGTTCGATCCATCTCGCCGAGATCGAGCGCCACCGCCCGGCTGCCGGGTTCCTGGAGATCCATGCCGAAAACTATCTGACCGGCTCGGGCGCCGTCGCCGCGGTGGAGCGGCTGCGTGCCCACTACGATCTCTCGGTCCATGCGGTCGGTCTCTCGCTCGGTTCCGCCGAGGGCGTCGACCGCCGGCATCTCACGCGCGTCGCGGCGTTGATCGGGCGACTGCAGCCCACCTACGTCTCTGAGCATGTGTCATGGGGCGTTACCGGCGGCCGTTACTACAACGACCTGCTGCCGCTGCCGTATACCGAGGAGGCATTGGCGGTCGTTTCGCGCAACATCGATTGCGTGCAGCAAGCCCTCGGCCGCTCGATCTCGATCGAAAATCCGTCCTGCTATCTTGCCTTTGCGCATTCCACGATGTCGGAGCCGGAGTTCCTGGCCGCGCTGGTGCGGCGGACCGGGTGCGGCCTGCTGCTGGACGCCAACAACATCCACGTGACGGCGCACAACCTGCGGCTCGATCCGATGGCGTGGCTCAGCGGTTTGCCCGGCGAGGCGATCACGCAATACCACCTCGCGGGCCACGCCGTGAACGATGCCGACGGCGAGCCGATCCTGATCGACGATCACGGCAGCCGGGTGAGCGATCCGGTGTGGCGGCTGTTCGGCGAAGTCGTGCGCCGCTTTGGGGCTCGGCCGACCTTGATCGAATGGGACACAGACGTGCCGCCGCTGCCGATCCTGCTCGAGGAGGCCGCACTGGCGCGTTCCGTTCTGACGCGGCAAGGAAGCGAGAGCGACGATGCCCGCGCTGCCTGACCTGCAAACGGAATTCGCGTCCTTCCTTGCGGGAGGCAGGGTCGAGTCGATGGCCGCCATGGTCGCAGGCGACTCGATCGGTGCCGAGGCGCGCCTGCGCATCTATCGCCATCACGTGCGGCACAGTCTGACGACGGCACTTGCAGCGACGTTTCCCACCGTACAGGCGTTGGTTGGCGAGTCGTTCTTTGCCGGCATGGCGCGCAGCTTTATCGAGGCCAATATGCCGGAGCAGCCGGTCCTGTCGGAGTATGGCGCAGGCGTTGCCGGTTTCATTGCCGACTTCGAACCGGCCCGCGGTCTGCCCTATCTGGCCGATATGGCGCGGCTCGATTGGGCGATGAACCTTGCCTTCCACGCCGAGCCCGGCCTGGCCCTGGACGCCGCGGCGCTCGCCGCCGTTCCGCCCGAGCAGTTGCCGTCATTGCGCTTGCGTCTGGTCCGGGGGGCGACGCTGATCCGGTCGGCCTTCCCGCTCGATCGCATCTGGCGAGCCTCGCAAGCAGATGCACTGGACGAGAAGGTCGACCTCGCTCTGGGAGGAACGGCCCTGCTGGTTCAAGGTGCGGGCTTCGTGACGCTGAGACCGGGCGAGGCGGTCTTTCTCGCGAAGCTGGAAGGCGCAGGAACTCTGGAACAGGCGGCCCAGGCCGCAATCGCGGCGGACTCGGGCTTCGATTTATCCACCTGCTTTGCGCAATTGCTGGGGATGAGTGCGATTGCTGCGACGCAGCATTAGAGGTTCTAAAGCCCACCAAATTGGGCATTCCCGTTTGTTGCAGCGCACGACAAGACGCCGCTGCAAAGCATCAACGTCCTTGCGGGCGAAAGGGCCGTCCCTATACTCCGCGCGCCTTTGAAGTCCGCTGAGTTCGGTGGACAGAGCACGTCCCGCCCAACTGGAGTCAGTTGGGCGGGGGCAAGCTCTGGATTGTCCGAAATTCGGAGCAGCTTTGCCCGGCCAGTGACCGGGCGCTGCTCAGTGTAGTCGCTGCGAGTGGAGTTGCCCGACGATGTCGATCACGTTGCCGCAGAATTACCGGCCGACGGAACGCGAACCCTTCATGAATGCGATGCAGCAGGAATACTTTCGGCAGAAGCTGCTGAAATGGAAGGGCGAGCTTATCGAGGAATCAAACCAGACGTTGCAGAACATGCAGGAGGAGGCCTCGCGCAACCCGATCTGGCGGATCGTTGCGACTGCCGAGACCGACCGCTCCCTCGAACTGCGGACCCGCGACCGCTTCCGCAAGCTGATTTCCAAGATCGACTCGGCGCTTAAGTCGATCGAGGAAGGCAACTATGGCTACTGCGAGGAAACCGGTGAGCCGATCTCGCTGAAGCGCCTGGAAGCCCGTCCTATCGCGACCTTGTCGGTCGAAGCCCAGGAGCGCCACGAGCGCATGGAGCGCACGCGGCGCGACGAAGGCTGATCTGGGCGGCGCCTGATTTGGGCGGCTTCCGGTCGGAACGGGCCTACGTCCGCTCTTCCTTCTGCATTTCCTGAAGATTGAGTGCGCGGCCCTTGCGGCCGCCACCTTCCTTGCCGTCGCGCCATACGATGGCGCCATTGCACAGCACCGTGTCGATGCCCTTCGCGGGGGCGATCGGCTTCTCGAACGTGGCGGTATCGATCACCGTCGCCGGATCGAACACGCAGATGTCGGCGTAGTAGCCGGGCCTGACTTCACCGCGCCTGGCGAGGTGGAAGCGTCGGGCGGAGTACGAGGTCATGCGACGCACGGCATCCTCGATCGGAAACAGCTTCAGATCCCGCGAATAGTGGCCGAGCACGCGCGGAAAGGTGCCCCACAGCCGCGGGTGCGGATGGGCGTCGAACGGAATGCCGTCCGATCCGATCATCGCTCCGGGGTGGCTCATCGCCGCCTGCACGTCTTTCTCGTCCATCATGAAATAGATCGCGCCAGCCGGCTGGATGCGGTCAGCAGCTTCGCGCATCGAGCAGCCCATCTCCCGGGCAATGTCGGCGAGGTCGCGACCGCTCATGCCTGCCACCTTGTCGGACCAGGTGATCAGCACCTTGTCGGCGCGATCGAGCATGTCGGAGCGCAGGATCGTCGAGCCCGCGACGTAGGGGTAGACGTCGAAGGCGATCTGCTGCTGCTTCATCGCCTCGGTGAACTTGGGCAGCGTCTCCCTCATGCGACCGAAATTGGTGCGGCCCGAACACTTGTGGTGCGAGACGATGATCTCTGCGCCGGCACGGCGGCCGATCTCGAAGGTTTCGTCCATTGCCTTGAGAATGTGGTCGCCTTCGTCGCGCATATGCGCGGTATAGACGCCGCCCCAGCGCCCGAGGGGCTGAGCGACCTCGGCGACTTCGTCGGTCGAGGCGTGGCTCGAGACCGCATAGAACAGGCCACTCGACATGCCGATCGCGCCCTGGCTCAGGCTCTGGTCGAGCAGTTCGCGCATCTGCTTCGTTTCTCCCGGCGTCGCGACCCGGTTGAGATCGTCGCCCATCATGTTGATGCGCAGCGTGCCGTGGCCGATCAGGAACGCGCCGTTGATGGCGGGTTTGGCCGCGTTCACCTTGCCCGCGAAGTCGGCAAAGTCCTTCGACAGATTCTCCTTCTTCTTCACGATCAGCGACATCCAATGGCCGACATCGGGTCGCGTGTAAGGCGCAGCCGACACGCCGCAATTGCCGCACACGACGGTGGTCACTCCCTGGCTGGCCTTCATTGCCATGGTCGGGTTGTCGATCAGTGCGGTGTCGTCATGGGTGTGGACGTCGATGAAGCCGGGCGCTACGACCTTGCCCGTGGCATCGATTTCGTTGTCGCCCTTCAGGGAACCAGGGGCCTCGACGGCCGCGATACGGTCGCCCTTGAGCGCGACGTCGGCGGCGAACAGCTTCTTGCCGGTTCCGTCGGCCACCTGGCCATTGCGGATGACGATGTCGTATGCGGCCACGATGTTGCTCCTTACGCTTCGTTGCGGCCCAGCCGCATCTCGGGATCGAACGGATAGAGCGGCCGCCTGATCTTCTCGTACTTGAAGAGCTTGAGGTCCGATGCCGTGCAGCCGTCGCCGTCACACATCACGATGTGTTTGGCGATCGGTTCGAAACCGGCGCGGAAATGCTGGCGCGACTTGATCAGCACGAATTTCTTGCGCCGCGGATCGATGCCGCAATGCGTGAAGACGCCTAGATCGTAAGGCTCGGCACGCTTCTCGGAGACCACGATCTGCATCTTGCCGGTGTCGAGCACGGCGGTACGGCCCATGCGCACCGTCGTACCGGTCGCCATCGGGCCGGTGACGACGAAGCTGCCGTCGGTGATCGCCTTGACCTTGCCGGTCACCTTCAGCGGCTTGCCCTTCAGACCCATCGCCGGCATGTCGATCTTGCCGCCGAGTTCGAGGGTCACTTCGGCGCCGACGCCGGCCTTGATCATCTGCTCGACACAGCCCGGATCGCAGATCGGGCCGGCGCAGGCGTCTTCGAGGCCCTGCTTCATGGCTTCCTCGATCACGCTCATGACGTCCTGTGTGCCGCCGGACGCGGTGTTGTCGCCGTGATCGGCCATCACGACCGGGCCGCCCCCGCTTTCTCCATTGCCGAGAGATTTGGCTCGTGCCACCTGGACCGACAACGGCTCGGGGTGGAACAGAAAGCCTTCACGCTTTTCCCATGCCGTATCGAGGATCTTGTTGAGCAGGAGTTCGCCTTCGGCGGTGCGCTTGTCGCAGACGATGACGGACGAAAGCGCGAGGTGAGGGATGTCGGCCTGCGGGAAGCCACCGAACACAGAAGCATTCAAGACCTGGCCGGTATCCTCGGCCTGGTTGGCCATGCCCATCAGCGTCTTCATCGGCTCGCGCGAGGGCGTGTGGACCAGCGAACTGCTCATGATCGGCCGGTTGCCCCACACCATCTTCGGTTCGACCTCGCCCGCCAGCATGCGCATCAAGGTGCGGCCGGAGCGGCGCGCAGTATCAGCCATGTCGATGTGCGGGTAGGTGCGGTAGCCGGTGATGATCGTCGCGCCCTTGATCATGGCGTCGGTCATCTGGGTGTGGAAATCGAGGGCGACCGCGATCGGCACGTCGGGGGCGATCTTGCGGATGCGGTTCAGCAACTCGCCTTCGCCGTCGTCATAGTGTTCGGCGACCATGGCGCCGTGCAGGGCGAGCAGGACGGCGTCGCAGCCCTTCTTCACTTCATCGACGATCGCCGTCGTCATCTGTTCGTAGGCCGCCTTGGTCACCAGGCCGGAAGGATGGGCGGAAGCCGCCATCGGCACGGTGAATTCGGCGCCGGCCTTGCGGGCCACTTCGATGAAGCCACCCAGCGAGGTGTTGGTGCCTTCGGACTCCTTGATTGCGACAGAACCGCTCAGGGATCCGGATCGGGCGAACGATTCGATGGGGGTCGGCAGGGGCGAGAAGGTGTTGGTCTCGTGCATCATCATTGCGACTACGAACTTCCGCGCCACTGATTTTCTCCTTCGAGATTCTTAAGTCGTTGAACAATCTATAGAAATTGCCGCTGCATAAGTGTTGCAGTGGCTGCAAGGCTGCTCCGCGTATTCTTGTGCGTTGCAAAATGGCAACACCATTTCAGCATCCAGAACTGGAGTTAAATCTGTGAATTTGTGGAGGTTTTTTGCCTCTTGCATTCTCTTCGCAGGTGCACCATTCTGAGTGGGCAACAACTTCGGTTGTTGTATGCCCGTCTTGGGCGTTTCCTCCCTAAACTCGGGCCGTGCTTGTCACGGCCCCTTTTTTTTGGCCGCGCCCCTAGCGGACTGCCTGAAGAAGTGGCGTGCCTATTCGGCAGCCAGTGAGCGAGGCCCAAGTATTTGTTGTGCCTGGTCACCGAGGTCGACCAGCAACTCCGACATCAGCCCTTGGATGGACCGGAAGCCGGCGCTTCTTTCGTGCCGGGCCTCATCCATGTAGAGGGCGCGATTGATCTCGATCTGCAGCGCGTGCCGGCCGACCGAGGGACGGCCGTAGCGCTGGGTCGTGAAACCGCCGGCATAGGGCTGGTTGCGATGCACCCTGAGGCCACGTGCCGTCAGGAAGCGCTGCGCGGCGTCGATCAATTCGGCGAAGCAGGCCTCGCCGTGATTGTCGCCCAGTACGATGTCGACGCGGTGCTCGCGTTCGCGCGGCCCTACGCCCGCGGCGGTCGACGGCATCGAATGGGCATCGACCAGCAGCACGCCGCCGAACAGGGCATAGGTCTGCTCGACCAGCATCGACAGAGTGACGTGGTAGGGCCGCCAGCAGGCCTCCAGCCGCCGCTCGATCTCGCCGGCAGGCACACGGGCCCGGTAGATTGCCTCGCCGCTGGCGGCGACCCTCGGGATCATGCCCAGGCCTGCGGCGACCCGGGTGGTGCGGTGATTCAATGGCCGCGGCAGGGGGCCCTCGAACATGCCGGGATCGAGTTCATAGGGCTCGCGGTTGGCATCGACGTAGGAGCGCGGAAAGCGCGCCGCCAGGAGCGGCATGCCGAGCCCGGGGGCCGCCGAAAACAGTTCATCGACGAAAGCATCCTCGGCCCGTCGCAGCGCAGCCAGCGGCACCGCGGCCTGGGCGAGGAAGGGGGCCGGATAGGACGATCCGCTGTGCGGCGAGGCCACGACCAAAGGCACCGATTGGTGTGCCGGCAGGCGGCAATCCAAGGCCTCGTGTTCGGTCGGAAAACTCGGCGAACTCATGCCGACTCCATAGCCTTTGCGGGCATTGGCGTCACCCACGGCACGGTACCAGGGTGGCACGGCCGGTCTGCAGCATCCGCAAACCGCGCTTGCCAAGGCGCGGGGCGACGATGTAGACGAACCGCCTTCTCAGGCGATGGGCGCGTAGCTCAGCGGGAGAGCACTACCTTGACATGGTAGGGGTCACAGGTTCAATCCCTGTCGCGCCCACCATCGCCTGTACGAAGACCTTGTCCGATTTCTATTCCCTGTACTCGCACGACTTCGTTCGTGTGGCGTGCTGTGTCCCCCGCACCCGAGTCGCCGACGCCGGCTACAATCTCGCCGAGACGCTGCGGCTGGCCGCGCGCGGCGACAAGAGGCGGACGGCCGTCATGGTCTTCCCGGAGCTCGGCCTGTCGTCCTATGCCATCGAGGACCTGCTGCTGCAGGATTCGCTGCTCGACGAGGTCGAGCGCTCGATCGCCAAGGTCGTCGAAGCCTCGCGCAAGCTCTTCCCGGTCCTGATCGTCGGCGCGCCGCTGCGCCTGAGCGGCCGGCTCTACAACACCGCGATCGTCATCCATCGTGGCGCCATTCTGGGCGTGGTGCCCAAGACCTATCTGCCGAACTATCGCGAGTTCTACGAGAAGCGGCATTTCGTGTCGGGCATCAACGTGATCGACCGCGAGATCGCGCTGGCGGGGCAGACAGTGCCATTCGGCACCGACCTGCTGTTCCGCTCGACCGGCTCGGTGCCGATGACGTTCCACGTGGAGATCTGCGAGGACATCTGGATGCCGATTCCGCCGTCGAGCCATGCGGCTCTGGCGGGGGCGGAGCTGCTGCTGAACCTGTCGGCCAGCAACATCACGATCGGCAAGGCCGAGCTGCGCCGCCTGCTGTGCGGCAGCCAATCGGCGCGAGCCAGCGCGGTCTATGCTTATTCGGCGTCCGGTCCGGGCGAATCGACCACCGACCTCGCCTGGGACGGCCACGCCGCGATCTACGAATGCGGCGACCAACTCGTCGAATCGTCGCGGTTCGAGAAGGACTCGACCATCGTGCAGGCTGACGTCGACCTCGGCCGCGTTCGCCAGGAGCGCCTGCGCAACGGTGGCCTGGCCGAAAACGCCACGCAGGAGCGCGACCGGGTCGGCCGCTTCCGCCATGTCGTCTTTCGGCTCGAGGCGCCGAAGCAGAGCGTCAGGCTCGAGCGGGCGATCGAGCGCTATCCCTACGTGCCGTCGGATCCCAGCAAGCTGCGCGACAATTGCTACGAGGCCTACAACATCCAGGTCCAGGGGCTGGCGCAGCGGCTGCTGACCAGCCGGGTGAGCAAGGCAGTGATCGGCGTGTCGGGCGGCCTCGATTCGACGCAGGCCCTGTTGGTCTGCTGCCGCGCGATGGATCAGCTCGGCAAGTCGCGCGAGGACATCCTCGCCTACACCATGCCCGGCTTCGGCACGTCGGATAAGACCTACAAGAACGCCTGGAAGCTGATGAAGGAACTCGGCGTCACCGCGGGTGAGGTCGACATCAAGCCGTCGGCGATGGCGATGCTGAAGGAGATCGGCCATCCCTTCGCCAAGGGCAAGAAGGTCTACGATGTCACCTTCGAGAACGTGCAGGCGGGGCTGCGCACCGATTTCCTGTTCCGCCTCGCCAACCACCACGGCGGCATGGTGGTCGGTACCGGCGATCTTTCCGAACTGGGACTGGGATGGTGCACCTACGGCGTGGGCGATCACATGTCCCACTACAATCCCAACGGCTCTGTCTCCAAGACGCTGATCCAGCATCTGATCCGCTTCGTGGCGGCATCGGGCGACGTCGACAAGAAGACCGCTGAGACCCTGCACGACATCCTCGACACCGAGATCTCGCCCGAACTGATTCCCGCCGGAAAGGGTGGCGCGATCCAGTCGACCGAGCAGTCGGTCGGGCCGTACTCGCTGCAGGATTTCAATCTCTACTACCTGACGCGCCTGGGATATCGGCCGTCGAAGATCGCGTTCCTCGCCTGGAATGCCTGGCACGATGTCGACAAGGGCGACTGGCCTGCCAATCTGCCAGCCGGCAGCCAGCGCGCCTTCGCACTCAAGGAGATCCGTCACTGGCTGGCGTTGTTCCTGCGCCGCTTCTTCACCAACCAGTTCAAGCGCTCGGCGCTGCCCAACGGACCGAAGATTTCGTCTGGTGGCTCGCTGTCGCCGCGCGGCGACTGGCGCGCCCCGTCCGACGGCAGTCCCGACGTGTGGCTCGCCGAACTCGCGCGGAACGTTCCGGAGCGGTAGAGTTGCGCCTCGCGTAGGGAGGACGAGCGATGCCGCTTCAGATCAAGAAGACCGTGCAGCAGATGGTCGACGAGGCCAACAGCCAGATCGAGACGGTCTCGGTGGCCGATGCGATGAAGCTCGTCGGCAAGCCCGGCACGACTTTCATCGACATTCGCGACCCGCGCGAGCTGTGGCGCGACGGCACGATTCCCGGTGCGATCAATGTCACGCGGGGCATGCTGGAAATGTGGATCGACCCCCAGAGCCCATATGCCAAGGATTACTTCCAGAGCGGCAACAAGTTCGTGTTCTTCTGCGCCGGCGCCTGGCGCTCGGCGCTGGCGACCAAGACGGCGCAGGATATGGGCCTGACGCCGGTCGCCCACCTCGAGGGCGGGCTGTCGGCTTGGAAGAAGGCGGGCGGCGCCGTCGAAAAAGTCGAGCCGAAGAAATAGCTCCAAGGGCCGGCGATGAGTCCGCCTGACACGGCGCCCGCCGGTGCGGCCCTGGTGCCGCAGCCGACGGAAAGCGATTTTCCCGAGTTCGTCTCGATCCCGATCCGAATTGCCCGCCATGCCCGGACCATTCCCGGGCAGCGAGCCGTCGTGTGCGAAGGCAGGACGCTTACCTGGGCCGAGTTCGACAAGCGCATCAACAAGGTGGCGCGCACGCTCGCCGGGATGGGGATTGGCCACGGAGACAAGATCGCGATCCTCGCGGCCAATTCGGTCGAGTATCTCGAGACCTTCATGGGCGGGCTGCGGGCCGGCGCCTGCGTCGTGCCGCTTTCGACCATGGCGGCGGCCGACGCGCTGGAGAAGATGCTCGACGACTGCGACGCCAAGGTGCTGTTCCTGTCGGACCAGTATCGCGCCCTGGTCGAGCCGTACGAGGGACGGCTCGGCAAGCTGATCGCGGGTGGCCGCATCGCCTACGACTTCAGGCGTCCGGGCTGGAGCGACTACGAGGCGTGGCTGTCGAAGGCAAGTGACGCAGCCTTCGAGGTGCTGCTGGCGCAAGGAGATGATTTCAACATCATCTACAGTTCGGGCACGACCGGCCTCCCGAAGGGCATCCTGCACAGCCATGTAATGCGCGATCTGCTGGCGGTGCGCTTCACCGTATTCGACTATGGCCCGAACTCGATTTCGCTCGCCTCGACGCCGCTTTACTCGAATACGACGCTCGTTGCCGTGCTGGCGACGCTCGGGATCGGCGGCACGACCATCCTGATGCCCAAGTCGGATGTCGTGAAATTCCTCGAGATCGCGCAGCGCGAGCGCGTCACCCACGCCATGCTGGTGCCGGTGCAGTACCAGCGCATCCTGGCGCACCCCGATTTCGACAAGTACGACCTGACATCGTTCAAGTGCAAGCTGTCGACCAGCGCGCCGCTGCGCGCCCACATCAAGGCCGATTGCCTGAAGCGCTGGCCGGGCCGGCTGATCGAGATTTACGGCCTCACCGAGGGCGGTGGTTCGTGCACGCTCGAGGCGAACCTGTTCCCCGACAAGCTCCATACCGTCGGCAAGCCGGGGCTGGGCAGCGAGATCGTGGTGCTGGACGAGCAAGGCAGGGTCCTGCCGCAGGGCGAGGTCGGCGAACTGGCGGGCCGCGCCCAGATCATGATGAAGGGCTACTACAAGCAGTCCGACAAGACGCGCGACCTCTTCTGGTACGACAAGGAGGGGCGTCTGTACTTCAAGTCGGGCGACATGGGGCGGATCGACGAGGACGGCTTTGTCATCCTGCTCGATCGCAAGAAGGATATGATCATCTCAGGCGGCTTCAACGTTTACGCCGCCGATATCGAAGTGCTGCTGCTGAAGCACCCGGACGTGATCGACGTGGCGGTGATCGGCATTCCGAGCGAGCAGTGGGGCGAATCGCCGATGGCGCTCTGCGTGCGCCGCGCCGGCGCCTCGGTGACCGAGGATCAGGTCCGGGACTGGGCCAACGACCAGCTCAGCAAGACGCAGCGGATCGTCGCGGTGGAATTCCGGGACTCGCTTCCGCGCAGTACCATCGGCAAGATCATGAAACGCGAACTGCGCGAGCCCTATTGGGCCGGCCGCAGCGCCCGAATCTAGAAAGCCCTCTGAGGGACGCATGTCAGAACCAACGCTCCGCTCCGCCCACCTGTTCACCCTGACGCTCGACGTCGATCCGAACTTCACCGATGTCGGCGAGACCCCGTACGGGCACCGCCGCATCGCGACGGTGAAGGGCGGCAAGTTCGAGGGCGAGGAACTCAAGGGGACGGTCCTGCCGACGCCGGCCGGCGATTGGCTGCTGATGCGCCGTGACGGCATCCTGATGCTCGACGTGCGCCTCACGCTCAAGACCGACGACGGCCATGTCGTCTACATGAGCTATCGCGGTATGCGGCATGGGCCCGCTTGGGTGATCGAGGCGCTCAACAAGGGCGAGAAGGTCGATCCCAGTCAGTATTACTTCCGCTCGACGCCCTACTTCGAGACGGCATCGGAGAAGTACCGGTTCCTGAACCGCATCGTCTGCGTGGCGACCGGCCGCCGCGACCCGACGGGACCGGTCTACGAGGTCTTCCAGATCCTCTAGTCAGCCGGCGATCTTCGCCAGCACGGGCAGGATGTACTCGCGGAACCTGGCCGGGTTCTCGCTCATCGGGAAGTGGCCGAGTTCCTTCATGACCTGGACATGGACGCCCGGGATCTGGCCTGCCGTGCGCAGCGTGTCCTCGGCCGTGCAGGAAAAGTCGTACTCGCCGGTCAGCAGGTAGAGCGGACAGACCTTGGTGTCGATGCGCCTGACCTTTTCGCGCAGGTCGCCGTCGACGCGATAGAAATAGAGATCGCCTTTGAACACGCCGGGCCCGCCTTGCATGTACATCCACAGCGTCTCGTGCCGGCTGACCGATGGGCTCTGCGGCGCGATCAGGCCCGAAATCAGTGCGGCGCAAACCTCGCCACCATGCACGTCCGGCCGATGCAGCCAGGCCGTGTCGTACCAGGGCTGCTGGAAGTCGGCTGCCTCGAGCGCGATCAGGGCGCGGAACTCCGCGGCATGCGCGATCGCGAGATTGAGCACGATGCGGCCGCCGATCGAGCAGCCCATGACGACCGGCCTGTCGAGTTCCATGGCCTGGCAGAAGGCGCGGATCGCGGCGGTGTAGCTCTGGGTCGTGAGGCGATACTCGTTTTTCTCCCAGCCGTCCGGCGGCGTCGACTTGCCGTGCCAGGGCATGTCGAAGGCCAGTACGCGATAGCGCTTCGTCACTTCCGGATCGGCCAGCAGGTGGCGGAACTGCCGGTTGTCCGCGCCGGCGGTATGGAGGCAGACCAGCGGAATGCCTTCTCCCGCTTCCTCGAAGTAGAGGCGGTGGGCGACGCCGTCGATGTCGGTCCGCACATAACGGCCGACCATAGGATCGAGTTTCGGTGCCATGGTCAGGCCTCCCGCCGCGGCAGGGCCAGCAGATCCTTGAAATACTGCAGGTTCTGCAGCAACGGCCGCAGGTCGCCGTCCATCGAGGCTGCCCCTCGCTTGGTCAGCGCGAACCAGTCGTGCCAGCCGGGATCGGGCACTTTCTTCCAATGGTTGGTCCAGGCTTCGTCGCTGCCGCGCAAGGTGAAGGCGGTCGAGCGCATGAGCCGCGCGCCGCGCTCCAGGGCGTCGAGCGCGCCGTCGCAGATCGAGAGGAAGAACGGCTCGCTGCCGATGTCGACCCGGCACTCGACGCTGAGCCAGCGGCCGCGTCTCAGGAGGTCGGGGTCGGCGGCAAGAAGGGAGGGCAGGCGCGCAAAACGATCGGCAGGACTCATTCCTGCAGTATGTACTCGATCGTCGAACCGTCGAAGACCTGGAACGCGGATTTCACCCAGCGGCCGCGATCGTCGAACCACTGGTTCATGCGGATGTCGCCTGCATAGGCGTACCGGGTGGCCTGCAGCGAGCCCGTGGCCGTCCTGACGCTCTCGCCGGCGCCAGCCGCCACGCTCACTTTGGCGATCGTGCCGGTCTGGCTGTTGAGCAGCGCGTTCCGGCGAACCTGTTCGACGTTCCAGTGGGTCGAGGGGAGCAGGCCAGCGGGCAGCATGTCGCTGGTCCAGTCGTCCTGCTGCATCGCTTCGTCGATGCTGCTCCCGGCTTTCACGACGCCTTTGGCCGTGCGCCGACGAACCGTCAGCCCGTCGCCACCCGCCCGTGCCTCGACGATACTTGGGGTGCCGTCATCGTCGGTCCGGGACGAGAGCGCCCCGAGGGCACCGCCCGACCAGGTCTCCGTGCAGCTATGGCGGTAGCGGTAGACCACGAACCCGAGTGCACGCACCGCGAAGTCGATCGTCGTCGTGACGGTGCGCTGGCCGCCGGCCTCTGCGAAAGCCAGGGCGTGCGTGCCGATCTTCTGGCCATTGCGATAGGCCATGAAGGTATGCGACGGCGCATAGGGCAGGGAGCCCGATGCCCGCGCCGGGCCCGCCATGCAGGCTGCGGCCCCAATCAGAAGAGATCGACGGAACAACACCATCCTGACGCTGTTACGCGCCGGGAGGGGGCCCGGATCACGGCAAACCGATCAGACGATGCGGTCGGCCTTGAGCTGGGCGATATCGCCCTCCGCGTACCCCAGCTCCTGCAGGATCTGCTCGGTGTGCTCGCCGAGCTTGGGCGCCCGGCGGCGGATGGTGAGCGGTGTGCGCGAGAGCTTCACCGGTTCCTGCACCACCGGCACGGGTTTCGGCACTCCGGGGAACTCCATCTTGTGGAAGAATCCGGCCTCGTTGACGTGGCGATCGTCGAGCGCCTGCTGCGGCGTGTAGACCGCGCCGGCTGGAATGCGGTTGGCCTCGAGCAGCTCCAGCGCCTCGGCGACGGTCCGCCCGCTGCACCATTTCTGCATGATTTCCGACAGCGCCTCGCCATTGTCGCCGCGTGCGAGGTCGTCCTTGAAGCGCGGATCGGCGGCGAGGTCCTCGTTGCCCATCAGGCGGCACCAGCGCACGAACAGCGGCTGGCCGATCGTCATGGCGTAGATCCAGCCATCCTTGCACTTGAAGGTGTCGGACGGGCCGGCGGTGAAACCGCGGTTGAGCGTCGCCACGCGATCGAGATTGAGCATGGTCTGCTCGATCAGGTGGCTGTTGGTGATGTTCATCGCCGTCCGCAGGAGCGCGGTCTCGACCTTCTGGCCCTTGCCGGTCTTGGCGCGGTCCATCAGGGCCGCCAGCACGCCCACGGTGCTGAGCAGGGCCGAGCCGAAATCGACGTACGGCGCGTTGGCGCGGGTCGGCACCTTGCCGTCGCCCGACAGGTGCATGGCGCCCGACATAGCCTGGCCGATCGTGTCGAAGCCGACGCGCGTGGCATAGGGACCTTCCGAGCCGAAGGTCGAATTGGTCGCCAGGATGATGCGTGGGTTGATGCTCGAGATGGTCTCGTAGTCGATGCCCATCTTCTTGAGGTCTTCGTAGGGCAGGTTGGCGATCACCACGTCGGACACGGCGATCAGCTTCTTGACCACCTCGCGGCCGGCCGGCTTCACCGGATTGAGCGTCATGCCGAGCTTGTTGCGGCCCATCTGGAGGAACATGGCGCCATCGCCTTCCTCCGAGACCGGCGTCACCCAGCGATCCTCGCTGCCTTCCAGCTTTTCGATGCGGATCACTTCGGCGCCGAGGTCGCCCAGCATCGTTCCGCAGAACGGGCCGGCGATGTAGCGGCCGAAATCGAGGACGCGAATGCCGTCGAGCACGCCAGCCATGGACCGGGTTTCCTCCGTTGGTCTCAGGCGGCCGAGGGCCGCCGACGCCGGACCAATAGCAGAGCAAGCAAGGTCGTGGGAACCAGCAGGGCGAGGGCGAGCATCTCCATCTCGGTATTGCTGAGCGGCATGATTCCGCCGCCCGGGGTGGCCAGGACGAGCCCGCCAGCGATGAACAGCACCCGCAAGGGCCACTCGAGAGGGCCTGTTTGCCGGAGGTCGCCGATGCCCGCCTGGTACCCTTGGATGCCGCCACAGATGAACACGATGCCGATGATGGCCGTGACCATGAGGTAGAGAGCCTCGAAATAGGGCACCGGTCCGCCGGGCGTCACCGCCTGAAGGACGAGGGCGGGATTGGCGACGAAGAAGAAGGGCAGGAAGTAAATGATGCTTCCGACCCACATCGATTCCCATCCGGTCTTCATCGCCGGAGCGCCCGCAATACCGGCGGCGGCAAACGAGGCGATCGCCACAGGCGGCGTGATCGATGACAGCATGCCCCAGTAGAAGATGAACATGTGCACGGCCATCTTGTTCAGGCCGAGCTTCTCCAGGGCGGGGCCGACCAGGATGGCGAGGAAGATGTAGCAGGCCGTGGTGGTGAGCCCGAGACCCAGGATCAGGCTGGTGATCGCGCACATGACGAGCAGCAGCAGGGCGTTGCTGCCGGCCAGCATCAGCAGGTCGTTGGCCAGCGAGGCGATGACGCCGGTCAGCGAGAAAGCGCCGATCAGAAGGCCGCAGCCGGCCAGGATGCCGACCAGCTCGACGAAGGTCCGGCCGTTCGCCTCGAGGAAGGCGATGTACTTCGCGAGGCCCCAGCGCTTCTCGCCGAACAGTTCGTTGAGGACGACCAACAGCAGCGTTCCGCCGAGAACGGGCAGCAGGATGGCATTCAACCAGGCGTCGACCAGTCCCACGCTGCCCTTGAAAGCGAGCGCCTTGGCATAGGCTTCGCCGCGCATGGTCATCAGCGCGGTTGCGGCCAGCGCGACTCCGAGATTGATCGTGTTGACCAGCCGCCACTTGCCGGGCTGCGCCCACTGGTTGAGGACCAGCAGCAGCGCCGTGGCATAGAACGGCGCGTGGCTCTCGCGCTTGAAGTAGAGCAGCATGACGATCAGCAGAACGACGACGAAGGCGTAGTACCAGCCGTCCTTCAGGGTCTGCCAGGCGCTCGGCAGCTCCTCGCGCGGCAGGCCCTTGAGCCCGTTGCGTGCCGCGTAGGAATCGACCTGCATGAATAGTCCGACATAGTAAAGTACCGCCGGAATAATCGCGGCCAACGCCACTTCCGCATACGTCGTGCCCATGAACTGGGCCATCACGAACGCCGTGGCGCCCATCACCGGCGGCGCAAGCACCGCCCCCGTCGAGGCGCAGGCCTCGATCGCCCCGGCGTAGGAAGCGCGAAAGCCGGTGCGCTTCATCGTCGGAATGGTCATGGTGCCGGCGGTGAGAACGTTGCTGACGATACTGCCCGACATCATGCCGAGCAGGCCGGAAGCGAAGATGCCGACCTTGGCCGCGCCGCCGCGGAACGTGCCGCACATCGCGAATGCCAGATTGATGAAGAACTTGCCGGCGCCGGTCATCATCAGCGCCGTTCCAAACACCAGGAAGCCGATCACGACGTCGGCGAACGCCTGGATCGGGATGCCGAGCAGGCTTTCGGTCGAGAGGACGTGGTAGGCGGTGGTCTGGTCGATCGTCGACTGGTTGCCCTTAAGCGGTCCGAGCCAGCGCGCACCGGCGAACAGCGGATAGACCGTGAACGGGAAGACGCTCAGCACCAGGCTCCAGCCGCCGGTACGGCGCAGCGCCTCCATCAGCACGAACCACATCACGTAGCCCGCCCAGATGATCGGCTGCGGCGGGTCGCCGAACTCCCAGCCGAGTTCGGCGGCGGTGCGGATGTTCAGCATGAGATAGAACGATGCCGCCGCGGTCGCGGCGAACAGCACGACGTCGTACCAGGCGATGCGATCCACCGAGGCCCTCGCGCTTCCCGGAAAGATCAGGAAGGTGAAGGGCAGCATGCAGAGGATCAGCAGGTAGAAGTATTCGGTGTTGAGCGGCGTGAAGCCGACAAAGAACCGCAATCCGAACTGCTGGTTGATGCAGAGGAAGATCGTCAGGCCGGTGAGAACGATCAACGCCCAGCGCCACGCGCCCCGCAGGGTGCGCACGCGCATGGTCTCGGCCTCGACGGGACCGGCAGGTCCCGCCTCATGCGGGTCGTCGAATACGACCCGCTTCGTCTGGTCAGTCATGAAAACACGCTCCTTCGAGCGAATGGACGCCGTCGATCAGTCGAAGACGACGTCCATGCCGGCCTTCTTCAGCGCTTCGCCGCGCGCCTTGACCCAGCCTTCGGTGAAGGCCTTGTCGTCGGACGGCGCGTTGGCGGCGAAGGCCTTCCAGGCATCCATCATGACGGTCTGGCGCTTGATCAGGCCGTCATTGTGCTTCTGCGCAGCATCGGTCCACACGCCCTTTTCCTTGAAGGCCTTGATGGTGCCCTCGTGATAGGGAACGACCCATGTGAGGTTCTGCAGCGAGAGCGCCATGCCCTCGGCGCCCGGGGCTCCGTCCTTGTATTTGTCGAACGTGTCGATGAAGGACTTGGTCAAGGCGTAGATCTGGTCGGCCGGGCGGTCCGAATAGGTCATGAAGATCGGATAGGCGTAGGACGCCATAACGACCGGAGTCTGCGGCGACAGGCCGCCCGAGCCACAGGTCACTTTCTGGGCCACGAAGTAGGGCGCCTTCTTGTGCACCCGTTCCCAGCCTGCCTTGTCGTCGGCCGGCATCGGCGGCCAGATGATGCCGCGCGGCGAGGAGTCGGCCTCCTTCGACTGGCCGGAGATCGTCGACGACAGGACGGCGTCGACCTCGTTGTTGATCACGCCCTTCCACATGGCGTTGTTCGACGAGAACTGGACGACGGTCATGTCCTTTTCGGTGAGGCCCGCGAACGCGATCAGGGCGATCACACCCTGGGTCAGCGCCGGGGAGCCGACGACTATGCCGAGCCGCTTGCCCTTGAGGTCCTTGACCTCCTTGACCCCAGTGTCCTTCGCCACAGCAAGGCCGAGGCCGTTACAGGCGGTCGCCGCCATCATCAGACGCACCGGTTGCGGCCCCCAACTCTTGGTGCCGAACTCGAACATGCCTTCCTGGGCGAAGTAGGTGCCAATCCCCATCTGCGAGATTATGGCGCGATTGGCCTTCACCGGTGCCAGCCGGCCGGTGTCATTGCCCGAGGGCAGGATGCGAACGTCCGACCCGGCGGCCTGCTTCAGCTGCTGGCCGATGGCGACGGCGATGTTGAAGCCCGAAGAGCCCGTGTCATAGGCCGTCCACGACATTTCCTTGGGCAGAGTCTGGGCAGAAACGCCTGCCGAGAGCGCAAACGACAACGCGGCGCCCATCGCGATTGTACGACGATACATTTTCCCTCCCTTGCCTTGGCGCTCTTTGGGTGGCGCCAATTGCACAACGTATGTTGCCCGGCCGGGAGGCTAGGTTCAATCGAAGAACTGGTTGGGCTGGATGAAGAAGGCCAGCATCAGGCAGCCCTCGTCGGTCCAGGCGTCGTGGCGGCTGCCCTTGCGGCGCCAGACATACTGGCCAGCCCGGCAGACGCCGTCGCGGTCGGAGAACGAACCCGAGATCACGTAGGTCTGCTCGATCGCGGTATGGACGTGGTCGGGCAGGCGCGCGCCGGGCGCCCAGCGCATCAGCATGGTCGACAGGCCGGTGGTCTTGTCTTCCATCAGGACCTTGGCTTCCACGCCGGCGAAGCGCAGCTTGGTCCAGGGAACTTTGTCGGGATCGACGTAGGTCGAGTCGGGGATCGTCAGGGTCTCGGCGTTCACGCTGCACTCCTGAGGGCTGCGCCGCGAAGCTTGGCGGCCTTGAGCGTGCCGCCGCGCATGACATGACCGGGCAGGGGGCGGCCCACCACTTCCTCGGCGATTCGGGCGACCTCGATCAAGCGGTCCACGTCGAGGCCGGTCTCGATGCCCATCTCCTCGCACATGAAGGCGAAGTCCTCGGTGCAGATATTGCCCACGGCGCCGTCGGTAGCGGCGAACGGGCATCCGCCCAGTCCCGCGATCGAGGCATCGAACTTGGTGACGCCGAGCTGCAGGCCGGCAAAGGCGGCGGCCATGCCGGTACCACGCGTGTCGTGCAGGTGCAGCGAGACCTCGAGATCCGGCCACTTGTTGCGAATGGCGCCAATCAGGCGATAGACCGAAGCCGGCGTCGCCCAGCCCATGGCGTCGGTGAGCTTGATGCCCTTGAGCCTGAAGCCTGCCAGCTCGGCCTCGTCGAGCGCCAGCTGGACCCGCTGCAGGATCAACTCCGTCGACAACTCGCCTTCGTAGTTGCAACCGAAGGCACCCAGGATGATGCCCCACTCGACGGGCATGCCGCGGTCCTTGAAGGTCTTGAGCGACATGCGCTGCTCGACCATGGCGTCGGGCACGCTCTTGCCGATGTTCGTGCGCGAAAAAGTGTCGGAGGCGGTGACCCGTACGCCGCCATCGACGTGCATCGGTCCGCGCAGCGCCCGTTCCAGACCCTGCTGGTTGAGCCACAGGGCGGCGTATTCGACACCGGGCTTCTGCCGGATGGCGGCCGCCACCTGCTCGGCGTCGGCCATGGTCGGCACCCGCTTGGGGTTCACGTAGGAGACGCAGGCGATCCGTTTGAGGCCGGTCTCCGCCAGCGCCTCGATGAGACGCACTTTTTCGGAGACCGGGATCGCCTTCTTTTCCGACTGGAAGCCCTCACGAGGGCCTTCCTCGTCGATGGTCACGCGCTTGGGCAGGTCGGACATCAATGACTCCTTGCGAGGATCAGCCGTCCTCTTCCTGGAAGGCCTGCTCGCGTGCCTTCTTGATGCTCGGCAGGGCCATAAGGACAAGCAGGACAGCGGTAGCGATCAGCAGGCCGAGGCTGATCGGCCGCTGGATGAACACCCCCGGATCGCCGCGCGACAGCAGCATGGCACGCCGGAAGTACTCCTCCATCTGCGGACCCAGCACCAGGCCGAGCAGGAACGGTGCACCCTCGCAACCCAGCCGTGAGAATAGGTAGCCAAGCACGCCGAAGGCGGCGACTTGCATGACGTGGAACGTACTGTTCTGCAAGCTGTAGGCACCGATGCAGCAGAACAGCAGGATCGCCGGCGCGAGGAAGCGGTACGGCACGGTGAGCAGCTTGACCCACATGCCGATCATCGGCAGGTTGATGACGACCAGCATGAGGTTGCCGATCCACATCGAGGCAATCATGCCCCAGAACAGGTCCGGCTTCTTGGTCATGACCTCGGGGCCAGGCTGGATGCCCTGGATGATCATCGCGCCAACCATCAGCGCCATGACGGCGTTGGACGGAATGCCGAGCGTCAACATCGGAATGAACGAGGTCTGCGAGGCAGCGTTGTTCGCCGCTTCGGGAGAGGCGACACCCTCCACTGCGCCCTTGCCGAATTCGCTCGGATTGCGAGAGATTTTCTTTTCCAGCGTGTAGGCCGAGAAGGCGCCAAGGGTCGGGCCGCCGCCGGGGAGCACGCCCAGCACCGAACCGAGTGCCGTGCCACGGATCGCGGCCGGAATCGCGCGTCGCAATTCCTCGCGTGTTGGCCACAGCGACGTGACCTTGATCGCGCCGGACCTCGACATTCGTCGTTCGAGGTTGGTGACGATCTCGGCGATGCCGAACAGGCCCATCGCGATCGGCGCAAAGTCGATACCGTCGCTCAGTTCCGGAATGTCGAAGGTGAAGCGCTGGGCGCCGGTGTTGACGTCGGTGCCGACCAGTCCGAACAGCAGGCCGAGGAACACCATGGCGATCGCCTTGAGCACGGAGCCGCTCGCCAGCACGACGGCGGCCACGAGGCCCAGTGCCATCAGCGAACAGTAGTCTGCGGGGCCGAATTTCTGCGCCATGCGCGTGAGCGGCTCGGCGAAGATCACGATGATGATCGTGCCGACGGTACCTGCGAAGAACGAGCCGACCGCCGAGATCGACAGTGCTGCGCCGGCGCGGCCCTTGCGGGCCATCTGGTAGCCGTCGAGGCAGGTCACGACCGACGAGGCTTCGCCCGGCAGGTTGACCAGGATCGACGTGGTCGAGCCGCCATAGGCTGCGCCGTAGTAGATGCCCGCGAGCATGATCAGCGCCGCCGTTGGCGGCAGATGGAAGGTGATCGGCAGCAGCATGGCGATCGTCGCCACGGGGCCGATGCCGGGAAGGACGCCGATCAGGGTGCCGACCATGCATCCCACGAAAGCGTACATGAGATTTTGGAAGGTGAGGGCGACCGAGAGACCGAGCGCGAGGTTGCCAAGCAGATCCATCTCACCACACTCCACGGATGATCGAGATGTTCATGCTCAATCCGACTTTGAAAACGATGACGCAGAGCACGGTGAGCACGGCAATGTTTGCGAGCACTTCGCTCAACTTGAATTCCTCGCCGCCCGCCGACGCAATCAGGATCAGGGCGACCAGCGCGGGGAACAGCCCAGCGCGCTCGAACAGCAGCGCGAAGATCACGATACCGATGGTGACCAGCGTGATCGGCTTCCACTTGGGAGCCTCGACCGGCTCGCTGGCAGTGACGAGAGCCACGATGGTGATGAGGAAGCCCAGACCCATCATGATGTAGGCCAGCATGTGCGGGACGTAACCTGGTCCCATGCGGACGGCAGTGCCCATGGCGAGCTTGCGCCCGAAATAAAGCGCCACCAGTCCGAAGGCGATAAACATCAGCCCGGACAAAAAGTCCTTACTCAGGAATCGGTTCAACGATGCCTCCCCAACGCCAGCCCGTGATCCAGATTTTGGGCCCAGAACTCCGGGCCG
>JBGAIW010000174.1:0-6178 GCA_044225265.1 Reyranella sp. | reverse complement strand
GACGCGTCTGCAGGCTCTTCAGTTCCTCGCGCATCCTGATGCGCAGAAACGGGTCGAGCGCCGACAGCGGCTCGTCGAGCAGCAGCACCCGCGGATCGGTGATCAGCGCCCGGGCGAGCGCGACCCGCTGCTGCTGGCCGCCCGAAAGCTGCGCCGGCAGGCGCGCCGCATAGGGCTCCATCTGGACGCGCTTCAGCATGTCGAGGGCGCGCGCGCGGCGGGTGTCCCGGTCGACGCCGCGCATCTTCAGGCTGAACGCGACGTTGTCGGTGCAATCGAGATGCGGAAACAGCGCGTAGCTCTGGAACATCATCGCCGTGCCGCGCGCGGCGGTCGGCAGATGGGTGATGTTCTCGGAACCGAGCAGGATGTCGCCGTCGCTGACCTCTTCGTGGCCCGCGATCATGCGCAAGGTCGTGGTCTTGCCGCAGCCCGAAGGCCCCAGCAGACAACAGTAGGAACCGGCCGGAATGCGCAGGGCGATCGAATCCACGGCGAGCGTGTCGCCATAGCGCTTGGTGAGAGCCACCAGTTCGATGTCCGGCTTGAGGGCCATGGGGTCGTGCGAAGCAAGTGCCATGCCAGTACTGTAAAATAGGTCTGCAACTCTGGGGATAGCGAACCGGCCTTGGCCCGTGTCTTGCTGCCAAACTCTTGTCCTCCCCATTCACATGGGGAGGTGTCAGCGTCATACGCTGACGGAGGGGTCAGGAGCGTGCGTACCGTGGCTCTTGATCGGGGCCCTTGCCCCCTCCGTCGCGGACGACCGCGCCACCTCGCCATATGAATGGGGAGGAACACGAGATCGGGAGGCATTCATGCGGATGATCGGCGTCGATGTGGGCGGCACCTTCACCGACCTTGTCTATGCCGACACCGAGGCCGGCCAGACCGGCGTGCACAAGATCTCGACGACGCCCGACGATCCCTCGCGCGGCGTCGTCGCCGGCCTTGCCGCGCTCTGCGACAAGTACGGGATTCCGCGCGAGACGATCGACGTGGTGTTCCACGGCACGACGATCGCGACCAACGCCATCCTCGAGCATGACGGCGCGGTGACCGGCATGATCACCACCGGCGGCTATCGCGACATCCTGCATATCGGCCGCCACCAGCGGCCGCAGCACTACTCGATCATGCAGGACATCCCCTGGCAGGACCGGCCGCTGGTCAAGCGGCGCTTCCGCAAGACGGTGACGGAGCGGCTGGTGCCGCCCAAGGGCGAGGTGCTCGAACCGCTCGACGAGGCGGGCGTTCGCCAGGCCGTGCGCGAGCTCAAGGAACAGGGCGTGCAGGCGATCGCCATCTGCTTCCTGTTCTCCTACCTCGATCCCGGGCATGAAGATCGCGCACTCGAGATCGTGCGCGAGGAATATCCCGAGTGCTTCGCCACGACCTCGTCGTCGGTGTCGCCGCAGTTCCGCGAGTTCGAGCGCTTCACCACCACGGCGATGAACGCCTTCGTCGGCCCCAAGGTGCGCAACTACGTCACCAAGCTCGAGACCGACATCGAGGCCAGCGGCTTCAGGGCCGACCTGCGCATCATGGCCTCCAACGGCGGCGTCGCGACGCCCGCCATGGTCGCGGAGCGTCCCGTCCTCACCCTGCTCTCGGGCCCGGCGGCCGGCGTGATCGGCGGCGACTGGGCCGGCGGCCTGTCGGGCAAGCGCAACCTGATCACGTTCGATGTCGGCGGCACCTCGGCCGATATCGGCATCGTCACCCAGGGCAGCTTCGGCGAGGCCACGGCGCGCGACACCTGGATCGCGGGCTTCCCGGTGATGGTGCCGATGATCGACGTCCACACGATCGGCGCCGGCGGCGGCTCGATCGCCCATGTCGACCAGGCCGGCGCCTTCAAGGTCGGCCCGCGCTCGGCCGGCGCCGTGCCCGGGCCGGCGGCCTACGGTCGCGGCGGCACGAAGGCGACCGTGACCGACGCCAATGTCGTGCTGGGCCGGCTCGATTCGAAGAACTTCCTGGGCGGCGGGATGTCGCTCGACGAAGTGGCCTCGCGCCGGGTGATCGGCGAGCTGGCGCGCGAGCTGAAGATGAGCGACCGCGAGGCGGCCGAAGGCGTGGTCACCGTGATCAACGCCAACATGGCCAACGCCATCCGCTCGCGCACCGTCCAGAAGGGCATCGACCCGCGCAACTATGCGCTGGTGGCGTTCGGCGGCGCAGGTCCGCTGCATGGCGCGGAAGTGGCGGACATGCTGGGCGTGCCTGAAGTGATCGTGCCGCCGCATCCCGGCATCACCTCGGCGGTCGGCCTGCTGATCTCCGACCTGCGCTACGACGCCATCCGCACCTCGTTCCAGGTCTCGGGCGCGGCCGACCTGGCGCGCATCAACGCCGACTTCGCGGCGATGCAGAAGGAGCTCGAGGCGCGCTTCACCGCCGACGGCATCGATCTCGCCAAGGTCACGTTCGAGCGGCGCGGCGACCTGCGCTATGTCGGCCAGGGCTACGAGCTGCGCGTCCCCTTCCCCGCCGGCACGATCGATGAAGCGGCGCTGGCCAAGGCGTTCGACGCCTTCCACGAGGTGCACAAGCGCGAGTACGGCCATCACTTCGCGGACTCAGGGATCGAGATCGTCAATCTGCGCCTGGTCGGCGCGGCGAGCGCCGCCAAGATCGCCAGGCCCGCCGCCGGAACCGCGAAGTCACTGGAAGCCGCGAAGGTCCGCCAGGGCACCTGCACCTTCCGCGTCGACGCCAGGCTCGCCGACTATCCGACCACCTTCTATCGCCGCGACCTGCTGCCCGCGGGCGAGAAGGTCGCCGGCCCCGCGATCATCCTGCAGATGGACACGACCACCGTCGTGCCGCCGCAGCACAGCTTCGAAGCCGACACCGCCGGCAACCTGATCATCCGGAAGATGGATGCCTGAGGCCAATGAGCCCATTCAGATGCTCTTCTTACGGTGACGGAGGCGCGGGCCGCGCCGAGTGGGCCTATGGTCTTCGTCGCGGCCGCATGATCGCGCTGCCCGAAAAGCGCGTAACCGCGCCACCTCCCCATTTGAATGGGGAGGAACTCTCAACGGAGACCCGTCATGAGCCCCACCGCCGCCCGCCAGCCGATCCCCAAGCCGGACCGCATCGACCCGATCACCACCAGCGTGATCCAGGGCGCGCTCGAGAACATCGCGGTCGAGATGGGCTACAAGCTGATGCGCATGAGCTACTCCTCGATCATCCGCGAGTCGGAGGATTTCGGAGCGGCACTTGTTGACGCTGAAGGACGAGGATTGGCCGAGTCGGCGCAATCGACGCCGCTGCAGTCGGGTCCGATCCCCGGCTACGTGCGCGGCGTGCTGCGTATCCTCAAGGAACGCGGCGACCAGTTCCGCCCCGGCGACGTGGTCATGCACAACGACGCCTATTCGGGCGCGAGCCACGGGCCGGACGTTGCCTTCATCGTGCCGGTGTTCGTCCAGGGCAAGCTGATCGCCTTCGCCGCGACCACCGCGCACCATCTCGACATCGGCGCGCTGTCGCCCGGCTCGTGCGGCATCGTCGAGGCGATCGATGCCTATGCCGAGGGTCTGCAGTTCAAGGCGATCAGGGTCTACGACCGCGGCGTGAAAAATGAGGCGGTCTGGCAGATCGTGCGCGACAACATCCGCGCGTCCGACCTCGTGGTCGGCGACATGGATGCGCAGGTCGCCGCCGCCCGCATCGGCGCCGAGCGCATGGTCGAGTTGGTCGAGCGCTACGGGCTCGAGACCTTCGACATGGCGTGCGACGCCCTGATGGATCACGCCGAACGGCTGATGCGCCAGGCGATCGCCAGACTGCCCGACGGCGTCTATCGCGCCGAGACCGCGATCGACGGCTATCTCGACAGCGACGATCCCGCCAAGAAGGAACTGCCGATCGTCGTCACCATCACCAAGAAAGACGACAGCCTTATCGTCGATCTCACCGGCACCGCGCCGCAGGTGCCCGACCGCCCGATCAACATGCCGCTCGAAGGCACCGCCGACATCGCAATCTGGTTGACCATCCGGTCCGTGCTGCTCGACACCGAGGTGCACGGCCACATTCCGGTGAATGCCGGCCTGATCCGGCCGATCACCATCGTCGCGCCCAAGGGCTGCCTCGCCAACCCGACCTTCCCCGCCCCGACGATCGCGCGCTTCTGTCCCGGCAATCAGCTCGCCGACACGGTGATGAAGGCGCTGAGTGCCGCCATGCCGGGCAACGTCTCGGCCGGCATCGGCAACCTCAAGGTCATCGCCTTCTCCGGCCTGAAGAACGAGACGCACTGGGTGCACATGGAGATCTTCGAAGGCTCCTATGGCGGCCGGCTGGGCAAGGACGGCATGGATGCCGTCGACACGCTCTACGCCAACACCCGCAACAACCCGATCGAGGACATCGAGACCCATCTGCCGCTGCGCGTGCTGCGCTACGAACTGCGCGAGGACGTGGCCGGCGCCGGCAAGTGGCGCGGCGGCCTGGGCTCGGTGCGCGAGTTCACCTTCCTGAGCGACGGCGGTGCCTCGGTCGAAGGCGAGGGCCATCGCTACCGGCCGTGGGGGTTCCTCGGCGGCAAGGAAGGCATGCCGGCCAAGCTCGACCTCGTCACCGGCACGCAGAGCCGCGCCCTGCCGTCGAAGGTGCCGTACATGGCGATCGGCAAGGACGGCCGCTTCGTCTGCTACGGCCCGGCCGGCGGCGGCTACGGCAATCCGCAGGAACGCGATCCCGACAAGGTCGCAGCCGACGTGCTGGATGGGCTGATCTCCGTCGAAACGGCCCTGAAGGAATACGGCGTCGTGGTGTCGGCCAAGGGCGTGGTCGACGGTGCTGCCACCGCGAAACGGCGCGCTTCCCGCTGACCTGAGCTTTTGCGATACCCTCCCGCCATGAAGCGGGAGGAAAGCGGCGGCCGACAGATGCGCTTCGGCGTGTTCGTGCAGGCGCCGGGCCATCATGTCGGAGGCTGGCGCCATCCCGATGCCGTGACCACGGGCTGGCCCAATCTCGGCCTGATGCAGCAGATCGCGGCGACCGCCGAGCGCGCGAAGTTCGACATGTTCTTCCTGGGCGACGGCTTCGCCACGGGATACGGCGAGCATCCCTCGACCATCGGCAAGTTCGAGCCGATGACCCTGCTGGCCGCGCTCGCGATGACGACGTCGCGGCTCGGGCTCGCCGCCACCGGCTCCACGACCTATGGCGAACCCTATCACCTCGCCCGCGCCTTCGCTTCGCTCGACCACATCTCCGGCGGCCGCGCGGCCTGGAACGTCGTGACGACGGCCTATGCAAAGTCGAGCGCGGTGTTCGGCCGCGCGCACCCGCCGCACGCCGAGCGCTACGCCATCGCCGAGGAATTCGTCGAGGCCTGCCGGCTGCTGTGGGACAGCTGGGACGACGACGCCTTCATCGGCGACAAGCAGGCAGGCCGGTTCGTGAAGCCGGGCAGCCTCCACATCCCCGATTTCAGGGGCAAGTACTTCACCGTCGAAGGTGCGCTGAACGTGCCGCGCGCCCCGCAGGGCCATCCGGTGCTGATCCAGGCCGGGTCGTCGGGCCCGGGCCAGGCGCTGGCGGCGCGGATCGCCGACGTCGTCTTCACGGCGCAAAACGATCTCGACGAGGCGCTCGCCTTCTACAAGGGACTCAAGGCCCAGGTCGCAGGCTTCGGGCGCACGCCGGACCAGGTGCTGGTGATGCCGGGAGTCATGCCGGTGGTCGGGAGGACGGAGACCGAGGCCCGGGCGACCTTCGCCGAGCTCAACCGCAACATCGACACCGCGCAGGCCTTCACCGTGCTGTCCGAGCGGCTCGGCATGGACATGTCGGGCCACCCGATGGACGGGCCGGTGCCGACGCCGCCCGAGACCGAGCATCTCAAGAGCCGGGCGGCGCTGCTGATGGAGATGGCGCGGCGCGAGAAGCTGACCCTGCGCGAGCTCTACTACCGGGTCGCGGCCGCGCGCGGACACCTGCTGCTGGTCGGCACGCCGGTCATGATCGCCGACACCCTGCAGCGCTGGTTCGAGGCGGGCGCCGCCGACGGCTTCAACGTCATGCCACCCTTCTTCCCCGGCCAGTTCGACTCCTTTGCCGACTCTGTCGTGCCGATCCTCCAGAAGCGCGGCCTGTTCCGGGCCGACTACACGGGCCGGACCCTGCGCGACCACCTCGGGCTAAAGAGGCC
>JBGAIW010000173.1:0-5550 GCA_044225265.1 Reyranella sp. | reverse complement strand
TCTGCCGCGCGTCCTCGTCCTGGCCGAGATAGGCATGGCAGACCGCCCGTTCCAGGAACAGGAACGCCGCCGGATCGGTCACCTTGGCGAAGGAGTCCAGCGCGTCCTGGTAGCGCCTGCCAACCAGGTAGGCCTCCCCCAGCGTCCACAGCTCCCAGCCGCCCATCAGGGGATTGAGCCGCCGCGCGCGCTTGATCAGGTCGATCGCCCGCTCGGGCTCGCCGTTGACGAGAGACGTCCAGGCGGCGGTCATGATGATGTTGACGTGATTCGGGTTGAGGCTGAGCGCGACGCCGACCTCGCGCTCGGCCTGGTCGAATTCGTGGAACTTCAGCAGCACGTAGGCCAGGCTGGCGTGCGCATAGCCGTCGGACTCGTCAAGCGCTACCGCCCGCTTGGCCGCCGCCAGGGCCTCGGCCAGCGTCGCGTCGGGATCGGCCGTCCCGCCGTCCTCGATCTGGCCCGCCAGGGTGAACGCCAAGCTGGCGTGCGCCAGCGCAAACCTGGGGTCGAGCGCGATCGCCTGCCGAAGCAGCCCGGCGGCCGTCTGGCTTGCCGCGGCGGTGTTGGCCACCCGGTAGGGGCGCGCCTGCAGCACGAGGTCGTAGGCGCTTGCCGAATGCTGCGGCCGCGATCGCGCGTGCAGCGCGTGAGCGCCCTTGATGCCTTCGGCGACGCGCACCACCACGGCCTCCGTCACTTCGTCCTGAATCGAGAAAATATCCTCGAGGCCCCGGTCGTAGCGCTCCGCCCAGATGTGCGCGCCGGTCGTGGAATCGATCAGCTGCACGGTGACGCGGACGCGATTGCCGATCTTGCGCACGCTGCCTTCGACCACGAATTTTGCGCCGAGGTCGCGGCCGACATCCTCGATCCGCGGCGACTGACCCTTGTAGCGGAACGAGGAGTTGCGGGCGATCACCGCGAACTCGTGGAAACGGCTGAGCTCAGTGATGACGTCCTCGGTGATGCCGTCGGAGAAATACTCCTGGTCAGGATCGCCCGACATGTTGGTGAAAGGCAGTACGGCAATGGACGGCTTGTCGGGCCGCTGCGACGGCTCCGCCGCCCGCGACGGCGGGATCGCGGCGCCCGGCGCGCGCGCGCGAAAGACGCGAACCGGCTCCGCGATGTTCTTGAATTGCTGCTCGCCGAGGTCGTCGAACTCCAGGTCGAGCTTCGCCTTGACGTTGTGGTGGACCGTCGCGGTGACGCAGATGCCGCCAGGCTCGGCAAAAGCCTCGATCCGGGCGGCGATGTTGACGCCGTCGCCGTAGATGTCCTCGCCCTCGACAATGACGTCGCCAAGGTTGACGCCGATCCGAAGCTCGATGCGCCGTGCCGCCGGTTCCGCCGCAGTGCGCTGCGACATCTCGCGCTGGATGGCGGCGGCGCACGCGACGGCGTTTACCACGCTGTCGAACTCGACCAGCACGCCGTCGCCCATCAACTTGACGATGCGGCCACGATGCGCGGCGATCTGCGGCTCAACCAGTTCCTTGCGGTGCGCTTTGAGGCGAGCAAGCGTGCCAGCCTCGTCCTCGCCCATGAGGCGGGCATAGCCGACCACGTCGGCGGCAAGGATGGCGACGAGCCTGCGTTGCAAGAAGGATCCCCTTCAGCCGGCAGACTACGTGCCCCGGCAGGGAGAATCCATAGGACGGATTCCGGCCCGGCCGGCAGGGCGCCGGCCGTGCGGTCGACACCGCGCGGGCGCCGCCTGTTACCGCGTCGGGACCGGCTTCTCGCCCGAGTAGTCGTAGAAGCCGCGGCCGGTCTTGCGGCCGAGCCAGCCGGCTTCGACGTATTTCACCAGCAGCGGGCAGGGGCGGTATTTGCTGTCGGCCAGGCCCTCGTAGAGCACCTGCATGACGGCGAGGCAGACGTCGAGGCCGATGAAGTCGGCGAGCTGCAGCGGGCCCATCGGGTGGGCGGCGCCGAGATGCATGGCGGTGTCGATGCTGTCCACCGTGCCGACGCCCTCGTACAGCGTGTAGATCGCCTCGTTGATCATCGGCTGCAGGATGCGGTTGACGATGAAGGCCGGGAAGTCCTCCGAGGTGGCGGTGGTCTTGCCGAGCTTCTCCGCCAGGGTCTTGGTGGCGGTGAAGGTGTCGTCGTCGGTGGCGAGGCCGCGGATCAGCTCGACCAGCTGCATCACCGGCACCGGGTTCATGAAGTGCATGCCGATGAACTTCGCCGGCCGGTCGGTCACCGCGCCGAGGCGGGTGATGGAGATCGAGGAGGTGTTGGAAGCGAGCAGGGCGGTCGGCTTCAGGATCGGGCACAGCGCCTTCAGGATGTCCTTCTTGACCTGCTCCTTCTCGGTCGCCGCCTCGATCACCATGTCGGCATCGCCGAGCACGTCGATCTTCAGCCCGGTCTTGATGCGGCCGAGGGCGGCCTTCTCGTCGGCGGCGCTGATCAGGTTGCGCTTGACCTGGCGCTCCATGTTGCGGCGGATGGTCTCCATCGCCTTCTTGAGCTGATCCTCGTTCACGTCGATCAGCGTCACGTCCAGCTTGGCGAGCGCGCAGACATGGGCGATGCCGTTGCCCATCGCGCCCGCGCCGATCACACCGATCTTGTCGATCATCGCGACCTTGCTTTCCTGTTGCCCAACTCCACGACCTTCACCGTCCGGCATAAATCTGAACCTTGTCACTTGGAAAGAGCCTGCTCCAGCTCGGGCACCGCCTGGAACAGGTCGGCGACCAGGCCGTAATCGGCAACCTGGAAGATCGGCGCGTCCTCGTCCTTGTTGATGGCGACGATGACCTTGCTGTCCTTCATGCCGGCGAGATGCTGGATCGCGCCCGAAATGCCGACAGCGATATAGAGTTCCGGCGCCACGATCTTGCCGGTCTGGCCGACCTGGTAGTCGTTGGGCACATAGCCGGCGTCGACCGCGGCGCGGCTGGCGCCGACGGCGGCGTTGAGCTTGTCGGCGAGCGCCTCGAGCAGCTTGAAATTGTCGCCCGACTGCATGCCGCGACCGCCCGAGACGATCACGCGCGCCGAGGTGAGCTCGGGGCGCTCGGACTTGGAGAGCTCGGAGCCGACGAAGGTGGAGAGGCCGGCGTCACCGGCCGAGGCGACCGTCTCGACCGCGGCGCTGCCGCCGCTGGCCGGGGCCGCGTCGAAGCCGGTGGCACGCACGGTGATGACCTTGATCTTGTCGGTGGCCTGCACCGTCGCCAGCGCGTTGCCGGCATAGATCGGCCGCACGAAGGTGTCGGGCGATTCGACCGAGATGATCTCGGAGACCTGCGCCACGTCGAGCAGGGCCGCCACGCGCGGCATGATGTTCTTGCCGACGCTGGTGGCGGTCGCCAGCAGATGGCTGTAGTTCGGCGCCAGGCCGACGATCAGCTTGGCGACATTCTCGGCCAGCATGGCGGCATAGACCGCATCGTCGGCCAGCAGCACCTTGCCGACGCCGGCGATCTTCGCCGCGGCGTCCGCCGCCGCCTTCGCATTCTGACCCGCGATCAGAACATGGATGTCGCCGCCGATCTTCTGCGCGGCGGTGATGGCATGGAGCGAACCGTCGCGCACGGCGCCGTCGTGATGCTCTGCCAGAACCAGAATCGTCATTGTCCTGTCCCCCGCCTCAGATGACCTTGGCCTCGTTGCGCAGCTTGTCGACCAGCTCCGCAACGGACTTCACCTTGGCGCCGGACTTTCTCTTGGCCGGCTCGACCACCTTGAGGACCTTCAGGCGGGGCGAGGGATCGACGCCCAGCGCGTCGGGCGTCAGCGCCTCGATCGGCTTCTTCTTCGCCTTCATGATGTTGGGCAGCGAGGCGTAGCGCGGCTCGTTGAGCCGCAGATCGGTCGTGACGATCGTCGGCAAGTTCACGATCTCGGTCTCGAGGCCGCCATCGACCTCGCGCTTCACGCGCAGCTTGTCGCCCTCGATCGTCAGCTTCGAGGCGAAGGTGCCCTGCGGCCAGCCCAGGAGGCCCGCCAGCATCTGGCCGGTCTGGTTGGAATCGTCGTCGATCGCCTGCTTGCCGAGGATCACGATCCGCGGCTGCTCCTTCTCGATCACGGCCTTGAGCAGCTTGGCGACGGCCAGCGGCTGCAGCTCGACATCGGTCTGCACATGGATGCCGCGGTCGGCGCCCATGGCGAGCGCGGTGCGGATCGTCTCCTGGGAGCTCGCCGGACCGCAGGCCACGGCCACCACCTCGGTCGCCGTGCCGGCTTCCTTCATGCGCACCGCCTCTTCGACGGCGATCTCGCAGAAGGGGTTCATGGCCATCTTCACATTGGCCGTTTCGACACCGGTACCGTCGGCTTTCACCCGCACCTTCACATTGGCGTCGATCACGCGTTTGACCGCGACCAGTACCTTCATCTCTGGATCTGGCTCCGAATTTGTCTGTTGAAAAAGGCCGGCCGCGGCGCCCCCGAGCTGCCCCGCGAGGGCCGACCCCGCTTTATTTCGCAGCGCACAATAAGGACAGGGTATGAGCCTGTCAACGCGCCCGCCCGCAACTTTCTGTCGCTTTCCGGCGCGGCAAAAAGGCCCGCCGAGCCCGCTTTTCCGGGCCTTTCCCGGGCCCTGGGCACCCTAGGCGCGGCCTAGCGGTTGGCGCCGGGAACCCAGAGGAGGTCGGCCTTGCCTTTGCGGTTGAGCCAGCGGGCCAGCACGAACAGATGGTCGGAGAGCCGGTTGATATAGCGCACCGCCTCCGGATTGACGGGTTCGGTCTCGGCCAGGGCCGTCATGTCCCGCTCGGCCCGCCGGACCACGGTGCGGGCCAGATGGAGATAGGCGGAGGCAGCACTCCCGCCCGGCAGGATGAAGGAGTTGAGCGGCGCCAGATGGGAGTTCATGGCGTCGATCTCGCGCTCGAGCCGGAGGGTCTGGGCCGCGTCGACGCGCAAGGCGCCGGCGCCGCTCTTGCCTTTCCCGGGCCGCTTCTCTTCCGGCACGCAGAGATCGGCGCCCAGGTCGAACAGGTCGTTCTGGATCCGCGCCAGCATCTGGTCGGTCTTGCCCTTGGTGTGGAGCCGCGCCAGGCCGATCGTGGCGTTGGCCTCGTCGACCGTGCCATAGGCCGTGACGCGCCGGTCATGCTTGGGCACGCGGGCGCCCGAGCCCAGCGAGGTCTCGCCCTTGTCGCCGCCCTTGGTGTAGATGCGCGTGAGCTTGACCATCGTCCCCTGGCGTCAATCCCGCATCGCCATCATCAGGGCGAAGAAGATCAGGATCGCCAGACCCTGCATCATCACCCGCAGGCGCATGAGCTTGTTGCCGTGGCGCTTGTTGAACTCGCCGCCGCGCGCCATGGCGAACAGCCCGACGAACAGCACCGCCAGCGTGCCGAACATCGCGATCAGGAGAAGGACGAAGAGGAATGCGCGCATGGGCGGAATATAGGGTGTGATCGAATGGAGAGCGAGGGGCAACGAAGGCCCCTCCCCCTACCCCCTCCCGCAAGGGAAGGGGGTGAGATTTTCCTTTCTGCATCGAGATTGATTCGCCCAGAAGTGGACTCACCCCCTTCCCAGCCGCCGAAGGCGGATGCGGGAGGGGGT
>JBGAIW010000172.1:0-5602 GCA_044225265.1 Reyranella sp. | reverse complement strand
GTCGCCTGGGGCATGGACCGCGAGCCGCACGAGCTGCGCGGTGTCGGCGAGACGCTGGCCTTCCTGCGCCAGCCCGAGCCGCCGGGCGGCTGGCGCGAGGCGCTCGACATGCTGCCGATGCTGCGCACCGTGATGGCGATGAAGCCGCGCACGGTCGGCTCGGCGCCCTGCCAGGAAGTCGTGCTGACCGGCGACGACATCGATCTCGGCCGACTGCCGATCCAGACCTGCTGGCCGGGCGAGCCCGCGCCGCTGATCACCTGGCCGCTGATCGTGACGCAGGGACCCGATCCGAAAGGCGACAAGCAGGACAGCTTCAATCTCGGCATCTACCGCCTGCAGGTGACGGGCAGGAACACGACGCTGATGCGCTGGCTGAAGCATCGCGGCGGCGCGCAGCATCACCAGCGCTGGCAGAAGGCCGGCAAGCGCGAGCCGCTGCCGGCGGCGGTCGTGATCGGCGCCGATCCCGGCACGATCCTGGCGGCGGTGACGCCGGTGCCGGACACGCTGTCGGAGTATCAGTTCGCGGGCCTGCTGCGCGGCAAGAAGGTCGAGCTGGTCGACTGCAAGACCGTGCCGCTCAAGGTGCCGGCCGAAGCCGAGATCGTGCTCGAGGGTCACGTCAGTCTCGACGATTACGGCGACGAGGGTCCCTATGGCGACCACACCGGCTATTACAACTCGGTCGAGCGCTTTCCGGTGTTCACGATCTCGGCGATCACCATGCGCCGCCAGCCGATCTACCTCTCGACCTTCACCGGCCGGCCGCCCGACGAGCCGTCGGTTCTGGGCGAGGCGCTGAACGAGGTGTTCATCCCGCTCTTCCAGCAGCAGTTCCCCGAGATCGTCGATTTCTGGCTGCCGCCCGAGGGCTGCTCCTACCGCATCGCCGTGGTGTCGATGAAGAAGGCCTACGCCGGCCACGCCAAGCGCGTGATGATGGGCGTGTGGTCGTATCTGCGGCAGTTCATGTACACCAAGTGGGTCATCGTGGTGGACGCCGACATCGATGCGCGCAGCTGGAAGGACGTGATGTGGGCGCTCAGCACCCGCATGGACCCGGCGCGCGACATCACGGTGATCGAAAACACGCCGATCGATTATCTCGATTTCGCAAGCCCGGTGTCAGGTTTGGGGTCCAAGATCGGCCTCGATGCCACCGACAAGTTCCCCGGCGAGACCCATCGCGAATGGGGCCGCCAGATCCGCATGGACCAGGCCGTGATCGACCGGGTCGACGCGATGTGGAGCGAACTCGGCCTGCCGGGCAGCGGCCGGAAGATCTGGCGCTGAGCCCCGGCCGTGGAGAAGGACCCGAACCGGTTCTGGTGGCTGTCGCTCCTGCTGGTCGCGATCTGCACGGTCGGCCTGTGGCTGTTCCAGCGCAGCGTGTTCCCCGCGACCTTCGGCGGCGTCGGGCTGGCCGTCGGCTTCGTGCTGGGCACCGCCTTCGCCGCCCTGCTCGAAGACTGGATCGACCAGAACTCCGATTGAACCCTCAGGCCGCCTTGAGGCCGGGCAGTACTTCCCCGGCCATCAGGCGCCGTCCCACGGCGATGTCGGCCTCGGCAGCGCCGCGCGAAGCGCCGCTCACCGCCACCTTGTCGAGACCGAGCGCCGCCAGCGACTTCAGCCGCTCGATGCAGCGCTCCGGCCGGCCGACGATGGCGAAGCGATCGATGAAATCGTCGGTCAGCGTGCCGGCCTGCCGCGAGTCGCCTCGGGTGTGCGCCTTCATGTCGTAGTTGCTGCGCAGCGCCTCGAGCACCGCGCGGTCGCCGCTCGACACCGGCCCGTTGGCCTTGCCGTGCATCACCGAGAAGCGCGCGAAGGTGGTCAATCCGCCGCGCACCAGGCTGCGCGCCGCCTCGGGATCGGTATGGCAGCCCAGGTTGACGTAGGAGCCGAACGCCACGCCGTCGGGATCGAGGCCGGCCTCCCGGCGGGTCTTGCGCGCCAGTTCGATGCCCCATCGCAGCCGGTCGAGATCGGCGCCCAGGGTGAACATGATGCGATCGGCATGCAGGGCGGCCATGGCGATCACCTTGGGCCCGCTGGCGGCGACTTCGACCGGCACCTTGGTCTCGCCCTTGGCCAGGCCCTCGGCGATCCAGCCGATCCGGCTGTTGGGCGGCGCGTCGTGCAGATGCAGCTCCGACATCGGCGGCGCCCACTCGACCGGCAGGTCGACCTCATCGAACGGCACCGCTTCGCCCTTAAGGTAGATTTGCAGATGGCGGAGATAGCGCTCGAACTGCTTCAGCCGCGCCGGCGCGCGGCCGAGATGCGCCAGCGCCGAATCGCCACGGCCGATGCCGAGCACCGCGCGGCCGCCGGAAACGCGATGCACCGACGTGATCGAGTTGGCGGTCGCCGCCGCCACGCGGGTCGCGGAGTTGGTGACGCCGGTACCGAGCCCCAACCTCTGCGTGACGGTGGCCGCCAGCGCCAGCGCGACATAGGGATCGCCCGACAGGTTCTGCGAATCGACGACGAGCATGCCGTCCCAGCCGGCAGCCTCGGTCTCCTGCGCCATGCGTTGCGCCGCACGCGCGGAGGCCACCGTCGTCATCCACAGTTCCATTGTCTTCCCCCTCCGGCCAGTTCCTCGCGGCCAATTCCTCTCGGCCAGCGCAATGTTGCGTCAGACCTCGACCTTCACGCCACTCACCGCCTCGAAGTGACGGTAGAGCGCGGCCAGCACGTGCGGCTTGTGCCACGGATTGCGCGGGCCGGGCGGATATTCACCGGCAGAGACGAGCGCCGACAAGACGCGCAGCGCCTCGTAGTAGGCGATGTTCGCGTCCCGAAACGGCCGCGCTGCCCGATAGGCGGCGAGATAGCGCCGTACCAGCATCGCGCGCGCCAGCTCGAACAGGCTGCGCAGCGGCCCGGCGAAGCCGGCATCGGCGAAGCGCAGCAACACCAGCGTGCAGGCCACGTCGAAGGCCGGCTCGGCTGCGATCGCCTGCGGCCAGTCGATCACCCCGACCAGCCGGTCGCCGGCAACCATGATGTTGAGCGGATGAAAGTCGCCGTGGCAGATCACCTCGGCCTCCTGCGGCCGCCGCAGGTTGCGCTCCAGCCAGTCGATGCCGGGCAGCAATCCGATCAGGCCGGTCTTGGCGATGCGCCCGCGGATACGACCGAGCTCGCCCACCACCGTCAGCAGCGCGGGATCGATGCCGTGGCTCTGCGCGCTCGCCGCCAGATGCTTGCCGTCGATCCCGTGCAGCAGAGCATGCGCCGCCGCGAGGCGCCGTGGCAGCGTGAGCAGGCGCCGCCGGTCGCCCTGCGGCCCCATCGCGGCTCCCCACATGGTCTCGCCGGCCAGCCGTTCCATGACGATGAACGGACTGCCGAGCGGCTCGGCATTCTCCTCGTGCAGGAAGATCCGCGGTGCCGGAAAGTCAGCCCCGGCCAGCGCCTCGTGCGTCGCCACCTCGCGCCGCAGGCGCACGAGGGGCGCCGCCAGCGGGAGAACGCGCAGGATCAACTCGCCGCCCAGCCCCTCCGGCGCGTCCGCCAACCGAAAAGCCATCGTCACGGTGTCGAAGCCGCCGGTCAGCCGGACTGGCTCGGCCGCAAATGACACGGCAGCGCCCAACCGGCCGTGCAGCCAATCGAGCAATCGTTCGGAGGAGATGTCCATCGGCCCCCGCGTCGGCTCCCGCGTCGATCCCCGCGTGCCGGGGACCTCTGCGTTCAGAAGCGCATCGTGACCGTGTGGTTCGCCGCCGTCACGATCTTGAAGCCCAGCCGCTCGTAGAGCTTGCGCGCCGGGTTGTTGTTCAGCACGTCGAGCGTGAGATCCTTGCGCTTGCGCTCGGCACGCTCCTTCATCCAGTTGAGGAAGCTGGTGCCGAGCCCGCGATTGCGCACCGCCGGCAGGATGAAGATCTGCTTGAGCTGCACCACGTGCCGGGTCTCCTCGACCTGCAGCCAGCCCACGTCGGCCTTGTCCTTGCGAAGGATCGAAGTGCCGGAGTCGGCGATCGCCTGCTCGACGATCTTGTGCTGGGCCGTCTCGTTCCACTGGGTGACGGCCTCGGTCAGGGGTTTCATGGCGTCGCGATAGATCGGCCAGCAGAAGCCGAGGTCGGACGTGGCGGCGGGGCGAAGTTCGAAGGCGAGCGACATGCTTCTATCCGGCCACAAGGCCTCTTTCGATGCAACGCGCGCGAACGCACGTCCCGGACGTTCGCTATTGCGCGCGCCGGCTTTAATGTAAACTGGCTTAACATGAGCTGGAAAAGGCGAGCCCGCGAGGAGCGCGGCTACCATCACGGCAATCTCAAGGAAGCGCTGATCCAGGCCGCGCGCCAGTTGATTGCGGAAAAAGGTCCGGCGGGTTTCACCTTCGCCGACGCCGCGCGCTCGGCCGGCGTCAGCCCTGCCGCGCCCTATCGCCACTTTCGCGACCGCGAGGCCCTTCTTGCGGACGTTGCGCGCGAGGGCTTCCAGCGCTTCGAGGCCATGCTTTCGACCGGCTGGGCCGGCGGCAAGCCCGACGCGATCACGGCGTTCCACAATGTCGGCCGCGCCTATCTCGCCTTCGCGCGCGCCGAGCCCGCCTACTACGCCGCCATGTTCGAATCGGGCCTGCCGCCCGACGCCAATCCCGACCTGCGCGCCGCCGGCGACCGCGCGTTCGGCGTGCTGCGGGTGGCCGCCGATCAGCTGGCCGCGTTGCTGCCCGCCGGCAAGCGGCCGCCCGGCCTGATGATGAGCCTGCACATCTGGTCGATGGCGCACGGCATCGCCTCGCTGTTCGGCCGCGGCGACGCCGGCCGCCGCTCCCTGCCCATGACGGCCGACGAACTGCTCGAGTCGGCGATGCTGGTTTACTTGCAGGGACTGGGTTTTCAGCAAAAAGCGTAGCCCGGCCCTTGGAGGCCCTTGACTCCCCCCGTTGGAATGACCAATGTAAATGTCGTTAACATTTACATAGGGGAGACCCCGATGTACGGCCTGATGGACAGACTAGACGACCTTCCCCGCCCCGCCTGGATCGCCCTGGTGGTGGTGAGCTTCATCGTGTTCTGGCCGGTCGGCCTCGCCCTTCTCATCTACCTGAAATGGAGTGGACGCATGTTCTGTGGTCGCCGGCACGGTTACTGGACTTCTCCCGACGGACGCGATTCCTATCGCGAGGCGCGCCGCGCCGCGCGCGAGGAGTGGAAGGCGTGGAAGCGCAATGTCCGCTGGGGCCGCCCCCAGGGCTCGGGCAACGTCGCCTTCGACGAGTATCGCGAGGAGACGCTGCGCAAGCTCGACGAGGAGCAGCGCGAGTTCCACGACTATCTCGACCGGCTGCGCTCGGCCAAGGATCGCGCGGAATTCGACCAGTTCATGAACGAGCGGCGCAACCGCCCGTCGGCTCCGACCAGCGAGCCGCCGGCGACACCGCCCGCCACGTACTAGATCAGAAGGCCGTCTGACGAAGGCGCCCCCTCCCACCGGAGGGGGCGTTTTCATGTGCGCTAGAAGTCGAGCTTCAACGGCAGGCGATGCTCCACCGCCTTGCGGGCGAGATCGCTCATCACGGCGAATGCGTAGCGCGCATGCAGCTCGAGCGGCGCCTTGTCGTCGGGGTGCC
>JBGAIW010000038.1:0-39209 GCA_044225265.1 Reyranella sp. | reverse complement strand
GCCTCCAGCATCTCGGGCGCGAGCGCATCCGGTCCCCGGTAGGGCTGGAAGTGCAGCGTGACCACCGAAAAGGCCATCCAGACGGCGGCACAGAATAAGCCGACCGCGATCATTGCCCCGCGCGGATTGGCGCGATGGACGGCGGCGACCGACATGGCCGTCACGATTGCGAGCGAGATCGCCAACGCCCATTTCAAGCGAAGACCGCCCGTGAAGCCGAGCGACAGGCGTTGCTCGCGCGCCAGACGCAAATCGTCGAGCGCCTTCAGGAACGCCGTGACCGCCAGGCCGCTGGTGCAGTTCCCGGCGGCCGCCGAATTGGACCGGCATTGGGTTTCGGCCGCCCAGATATCGACTCCCAAAGCATCGAGCGCCGCATCGGCGTCGCTCGAGGCCTTCTGGTTGTGGTCCGCCTTCCATTCCTTGTCGATCACGGCGGTCAGATATGCCTTCAGGTCCCCGTGCAGTCGCTGCCTCGGAGCGTCCGGCTGAATGGGAACCGCTGCCATGCGCACCAGAGCGGAGTGCTCGTTCACGAGGGCGGTACGCGCCAGCGAGATGTTCTGCCAGGCCGCCGATGCCATGAACACCATGAGGAACGCGAACATGACCGCCGGCAGCGACATGAAGGGCGCCGCCAAAGGTTGCTTGACCAGGACATCGAAGAGCGGAACCCGGAACACCGCAAAGTAGCCGATGGCACCGATGCCCGCTGCCCACACGAGGGTCGCGAACATGGGAGCATAGGGAAAATTGAACAGTTCGTAGACCATGCCCTGCCCTCGTTGACGCCGCGCAACCTTAACGGCGTGTGCGCCCGCGACAACGACATCATTCATGCAGCGGCATGCATCTGACGGAACAGTGAAGGCGCCATGCCGAAGCGCCGCTCGAACGCCGCACCCAGTCGCGCCGCCGAGCGCAGGCCGACCTTCGACGCAATGGTCTTGAGCGGCAGGCCCTTGGCCAGCAGCGTGCGCGCCGCGTCGAGTCGAATGGTTTCGACGAAATGCGCCGGCGTCTTGCCGGTCGCCTCGACGAACTTTCGGTAGAAGCTGCGCTCGCTGAGGCCGGCCCGGTGCGCCAGCATCGGCACGTCGAGCCTGGCCTCGAGATTGCCCTGCATCCATTCCATCAGGCCGGCGAACGGCGTGTCGGCGTCGGCCTGCGCGCCGAGCAACGGGCTGAACTGCGACTGGAAGCCGGGCCGTCGGGCATACAGCACGAAATGACGGGCGATCAGGTTGGCGGTCGCCGCGCCGAGATCGGCCTCGACCAGGGCCAGCGCCATGTCGATGCCGGTGGTCACGCCGGCCGAGGTCCAGACCTTGCCGTCGACGACGTAGAGCGACTCCGGATCGACCGACAGTGCGGGAAATCCCCGAGCCAGACGATCGCAGCTCGCCCAGTGCGTCGCCACCCGTTTGCCGTCGAGCAGGCCGGCGGCCGCCAGCACGAAGGCTCCGGTGCAGACCGAGCCCAGGCGCTTCGTGCCGGGCGCGGCCTTGCGCAACCAGCGCCGCAGGTCGGGCCGCTCCATCGCCCGCTTCAAGCCCTTCGAGCCTCCCGCCACCAGCAGCGTATCGGGTTGGCCGCCGATCTTCTGACTGGCCAGCGCCACGCCGCTGTTGGTCGTCACCGGCCCACCGTCGGGCGAGAGAATCTTCAGGTCGTAGACCGGCCGGCCGAGGCTTTCGTTGGCGGCGCCGAACACCGCGGCCGGACCGGTCACGTCCAGCAACTGGCAGCCTTCGTAGGCGAGGATTCGGATCCTGTGGAGTCGGGTCATTGGCAGAATTTACGACATATTTGACATTTCTGCCAGAACCGGCTTCGGCCTATCGTGAGGTCGAAACCGGAGACACCCATGGCCCAATCGCCCACGCTCAACATCGGCATCCTGCTCTATCCCGACGTCACCCAGCTCGATGCCACAGGTCCGGCGCAGTTCCTCGCGCGCCTGCCCGGCGGCAAGCTGCACATGATCTGGAAGACCCGCGACCCGGTGCCGACCGATGCCGGCTTCTCGATCGTGCCGACCACGACCTTCGCCGATTGCCCGCCGCTCGACGTGATCTGCGTGCCCGGCGGCTTCGGCCAGGTGGCGGTGATGACCGACGAGGAGACGCTCGCCTTCCTGCGCAAGCAGGCTACAGGCGCGCGTTATGTAACCTCGGTCTGCACCGGCTCGCTGATCCTGGGCGCGGCCGGACTGCTCAAGGGCTACCGCTCGGCCTGCCACTGGGCATGGCGCGACATGCTCACCGATTTCGGCGCCATCCCGGTTGCCGAGCGCGTGGTGCGCGACCGCAACCGCATTTCCGGCGGCGGCGTGACGGCGGGCATCGATTTCGGCCTGACGCTTGCCGCCGAGCTGATCGGCGAGGACGCCGCCAAGACGCTTCAGCTCAGCTTCGAGTACGACCCGCAGCCGCCGTTCGACTGTGGCTCGCCCGAGAAAGCGGGCGAGGAGCGCGTGAAGAAACTGCGCGAGCGGCTGGCGCCGATGCTCGACGTGCGGCGCGCCGCCAACCAGGCGGCGGCGGCAAAGATGCAGTAGGCCGATGCTCGAACTTCGGCCGATTTGCGAAAACTGCGCGCGCCGGCTGCCGCCGGCGTCGCTGGAAGCGCGCATCTGCAGCTACGAGTGCACCTTCTGCGCCGACTGCGTCGAGAACGTACTGCACGATGTCTGCCCGAATTGCGGCGGCGGCTTCATGCAGCGGCCGATCCGGCCGGCCCAGAACTGGAAGGACGACAACTATCTCGGCAAGGATCCGCCGGGTACGAAGATGAAGCACCGGCCGGTCGATGCACGCGCGCACGGCCTCTTTGCGCACAAGCTCAGGGCCATTCCGCCCCATGCACGCTAGGATTTGGGGGCGCTAGGCGCGGCCGGCGGTCGCGCTCTCGATGGTGATCGCCTGGCCCGCGGCGGTGTCGAACTTCAGCCGCTGCACGTAGTCGAGATCGCGGCCGGTCACGCGCACGAAGCGGCTGCCGTCGGGATAGTCGATGGCGTGGATCGCGCCCACGTCGTAGACGCCGGCATGGCCGGGCTCGAGTCGATAGCTCCTCACCTTCTCGAGCTTGGCCTCGCCCGCGCCCTGACCGCCGTCGAGACGCCTGAACTCGCTCATGTCGGTGTATTTGACCGCCTGGCCGTAGACCGCCCACGAGCTGCCGTGATCGTGCGGCGGGCTCTTGTGCGGCTTGGGATTGCAGTGCGCCAGCACGACGAAGCCCTGCTCCTTGTCCTCGTAGAGCTTGCGCGTACCGGTCGGCGCGCCGGGACCGACCGCCTCGTCGACGAAGGCCGGATTGGCCAGCAGCTTCTCGAGCAGCACGCGCACCTTCTCGCGGCCGGCGGGTCCGGCCGAGCCCTTGAGCGCGGCCTGCGTGTCCTTCACGAAAGCGTCGAGCGTGTAGGTCATGGCGAGCCTCCCGATGCGTGCCCTAGCGCCCGCCCAGGATGCGGCGCGCGATCACCATACGGTGCACCTCCGACGGGCCCTCGTAAACCCGCATGGTGCGCACCTTCTGGGCGAGCCAGCTGAGCGGCAGCTCCTGGGTCACGCCCATGGCGCCGAACGACTGCTGGGCATGGTCGATGATCTCGGTCGCCATTTCGGTGGCGTAGACCTTGATCATCGAGGCTTCCATGCGGACGTCACGACCCTCGTCCTGCTTGACCGCGGCATCCATCACCATCAGGCGGCAGGCGTGCAGCTTGGTGGCGGCGTCGGCGATCCACCATTGTATCGCCTGCCGGTCGGCCAGCTTCTCGCCGAAGGTCACGCGCTGCTGCACGTGCTCGACCATCATGTCGAGCGCGCGCTGGGCCATGCCGATGCACCAGGCGCCCATCTGCAGGCGGCGCACCGTGAGGCGGAGCTGCATTGGCGCGAAGCCCTGGCCGATACGGCCCAGCACCTGGCTCTCATGGACCCGACAATCCTCGAACACGACCTCGTAGGTGCGCTGACCCGCGAGCATCGGGATGGCGCGGGCCACCACCAGGCCCGGCGTGCCCTTGTCGACCAGGAAGGCGGTGATGCCGCCGCGCGCGCCGCGCTCGGGATCGGTGACCGCCATGGCGATCGTGAAGTCGGCCTTGGCGATGCGGCTGATCCAGATCTTGCGGCCGTTGATCACCCAATGGTCGCCGTCCTTGACCGCGCGGGTCTTCATGCCGGCCGGATCGCCGCCCGCGCCCGGCTCGGAGATCGCGATCGCCGACACCGTCTCGCCGGCCGCGTAGGGCTCGAGGTACTTCTTGCGCTGCTCCGGCGTCACCGTCGCCAGCATCATGTGCAGGTTGGGCGAGTCGGGCGGAAAGGTGAAAGGCACCGAGGTGTAGCCCAGCTCCTCGTTGACGCCGACCAGCGCCGTCCACGGCAGGTTGGCGCCGCCCGCCTCCTCCGGCACGTCGAGCGCCCACAGGCCGAGGTCCTTGCACTGCTTGAAGAGCTTCTTGTTCTCCTCGTCGGAGAGCGCCGCAGGCTGGCCGGCGGCGAACCGCTCGAGGATGTTCTTCTCCAGCGGCATCAGTTCGTTGCGCACGAACTTCTTCACCAGATCGCGCAGCATCTGATGCTCTTCGGTGACCTTGAACATGCCGTCCATGGCGTCCTCCTCGTATGCGCCGCCTAGTTGCGGCCAATGCCCTTGTTCACGAAATCGAGCGAATAGGCCTGTCGCACGTCGAGCCCGCGGGGCAGGACGTCGACATCGGCCATCGACGCGTAGAATGCCTTCCAGCGCCCGTCGCTCATGGCGCCGATGCCGCTCGTCAGCGCGTCGCCCGACATCACGATGCCGTGCCGGTTCAGCACCTTGATCGCGTAGGCGATACGATCGTCGGTCTGGTCGGGATTGTCGCGCTTGATCATCGCGTTGGCGGCGTCGGTCGCCGGTCCGCCCTTGAGATACTGGGCCCAGCCCTCGAGCGTCGCATCGACGAAGCGCTGGATCAGGTCCTTCTTCTCCTGCGCCAGCTTTCGTGAGATCGCGATCGTCGTCTGGTAGGCGCTGAAGCCCGCGTCGGCGATCAGCATGACCTCGGGCTCGCGGCCCAGCGCCTGGGCGATCGAGTAGGGCTCCGACGACAGGAACCCCTGCTGCACGGCGTTGGGATTGGCGAGGAACGGCGCCATCTGGAAATTGTAGGGACGCAGCTGCTCGTCCTTCAGCCCGTACTTCTTGCGCAGGAAGGGCCAGTAGGTGACGCGCCCGCCGGCGCCGATCAGCAGGATCCTGCCCTTGAGCTTCTCGAAGCTGTCGAAGCCCGAGCCGGGATGGGCGATCAGGACCTGGGGGTCCTTCTGGAAGATCGCGGCGATGGTGAAGAAGGGCGCGCCCTCGCGCACGAAGGTGAAGGCCTCGAAGCTGTTCGACATGATCATGTCGACGCGGCCCGCCAGCAGCAGTTGCCCGATATTGAGGTTCGGCCCGCCCTGACGCAGCTCGCACTCGATTCCGGCCTTGCGGTACAGCCCCGCGGCGATCGCCTGGTAGTAGCCGCCATGCTCGGCCTGGGCGCGCCAGTCGGTGTGGAACGAGAGCTTCTCCAGGCTCTGCGCCCGCGCCCCGCGCGCCAGCGGCATCAGCCAGGGGCCGGCGGCGAGGAGGCCGAGGGCGCGGCGGCGGTCGAGGCGATAGGCGGTCAAGGTTTCTTCGCCTTCCGACCGTCGAACAGCAGCGCCATGTACTCCCACAAGGCGAGGCCCGAGGTCGCCATCGCCGATCCGGACGGCAGGAAGACCGACCACGGCGCGCCACCGGACTCCGAATGCCATTCGGTCGGGAAGGCCGAGGCGTCGAGGCCGTACTCCCGGGCAAGACGCAACGAGCGCGGCATGTGGTAGGCCGAGGTCACCAGCGCGACCGAGCCGCCTTTCACCATGGCGCGCACGTTGACGATGTTCTCGATCGTGTTGCGGGCACTGCCCTCCTCCTCGATCGCCTCGGGCGGCACGCCAAGGTCGACCAGGAAACCGCGCATGTACCTCGCCTCGCTTTGCTCGGTCGGCCCCTCATGGTCGTAATTGCCGCCGCTGACGATGATCTTGGGCGCCACGCCGCGCTTGTACATGCGGGAAGCCTGCCACAACCGGTCGGACGACGGCGTCAGCGACGGATTGGGATTGTAGGGCAGCTCCGGCCCCGCGATCGCCCCACCCAGCACGACAATTGCATCGTAGCAGCAGGGCTTGGCCGCCCGGGCCTCGGCGAGAGCCTGCCGCTGCAGTGGCCAGATCAGCAGGTCGGCGACCGGCGCCGTCGAAAGCACGAGCAACTGAACGACGGTGAGGACGGCAATGAACATTGCGGCGCGGCGATACTTCAGGATCGCCAGGACTCCGGCGACGAGGAAGCCAGGCACCAGCGAGGCCGGCGGCAGCGCGAGCGTTCCGAGGAATTTCAGGAAGATGAAGGTATTCATGCCGCCGACAGGATGCCGGCGGCTATACTAGACGATAACGCTCACGGCAAAGAGTACCCATGCTTTCCAATTCGCTTCCCGCCGATGCCGCACTGCGGACACGTGCAGCGCGCGTGATCCCCGGCGGCATGTACGGCCACCTCAACGTCGCCCGCCTGCCCGCCGGCTACCCGCAATTCTTCGCCCGCGCCGAGGGTGCCACCCTGTGGGATGTCGACGGCAACTCCTACGTCGACTTCATGTGCGCCTACGGGCCGATGGTGCTGGGCTACGGCAATCGCGAGGTCGAGGCGGCCGCCGCGGCGCAACGCGAGCTGGGCGACGTGCTGACTGGCCCGTCCGAGCGGCTGGTCGAACTCGCCGAGAAGCTGGTCGGCATGGTGGCGCACGCCGACTGGGCGCTGTTCCAGCGCAACGGTACTGATGCCACGACGCTTTGCGTGGTCGTCGCCCGGGCGGCCACGAAGAAGCGCAAGATCCTGGTCGCGCGCGGCGCCTATCACGGCTCCGCCCCGTGGTGCACACCCTATCCCAACGGCGCCACCGCCGAGGACCGCGTCCATCTCGTGCACTACGACTACAACGACGTGGCGAGCCTCGAAGCGGCAGCGCGCTCCGTCGAGGGCGATCTCGCGGGCATCATCGCCAGCGCCTTCAAGCACGACTACGGCAAGGACCAGGAGATGCCGACACCCGCCTTCGCCCAGGCCGCCCGCCGGCTGTGCGACACGTCGGGCGCGGCGCTGATCCTCGACGACGTGCGCGCGGGCTTCCGGTTGGCGCTCGGCGGCAGCTGGGAGACGGTCGGCGTTCGCCCCGACCTCGCCGCCTATTCCAAGGCGATCGCCAACGGCTATACGCTGGCCGCGGTCACCGGCAGCGACAAGTTCCGCGATGCCGCCGCCTCGGTCTACATGACCGGCTCGTTCTGGTGCGGCGCGGCGTCGATGGCGGCCGCGCTCAAGACGCTCGAGATCTTCGGGCGCGACGACACGATCGGCCACATCACGCGCATCGGCCAGCGCTTCCGCGACGGGCTCGCCTCGCAGGCGAAGTCGCACGGGATGGTGCTGCGCCAGACCGGACCGGCGCAGATGCCGCAGATCCTGTTCGAGAACGACCCCGAGGTCGCCAAGGGAAGATTGTTCGCGCAGGAGGCGCTGCGCGGCGGCGCGTGGCTGCACCCGCAGCACAACATGTTCTTGTCGTCGGCGCACGGCGAGGCGGAGATCGATCGCGCGCTGCAGGCCACGGATGCGGCGATGACCGCCGTGGCGAAGCACTTCGGCCGTGATTAGGCGGGAACCGGATGGACAAAAAGAAAGGGCGGGCCCGGAAACCGGAGCCCGCCCGATCTGTTCGCCGGAATGCGGCTTAGATCGATTCCTTCAGGTCCTTGGCGACGCGGAAGGCGACCTTCTTCGAGGCCTTGATCTTGATCGCTTCGCCGGTCGCCGGGTTGCGGCCCATGCGCGCCGGACGGTTGCGCACCTGAAGGATGCCGAGGCCCGTGATGCGGACCTTGTTGCCCTTCTTGAGGTGCTTCACGACCAGGCCGACGAAATCGTCGAGGGCGCCGGTGGCGTCCTTCTTGGTCATGCCCGTCTTCTCGGCCAGCTCGGCGGCGACCTTCGAAAGCGGAATGGTGGGAACGGAAGGCTTGGTAGGAGTTGCCATGGTGGGGGGTCCCTTTACATTTTTTCGTTTCGCCAACGTTGTCCTGACGCCCCAGGGTAGCGTTGACGCGCCCAAGGTTAACCACGAATCGCAGGCCCGCAAGAGGCGAATAGGCCCAAAATGTCGATTTTTGGGGCTTTTGGGGCCCTCGAACGCAATCATCCACAGACTTCGGAGACCGTGATGGACGACAGGACGCGAATGGCAGCCGGCATCGCCGGACAATTGCAGGGGCTCGGCTACGATGAAAAACGCCTGTCGGAGATCGCCGCCGAACTCGCCGTGTTGAACGACGCGGTGCGTCAGGCGTCCGCCCAGCGCCTCGCCTTCGACGACGAGCCGGCGGCATTTGCGAGCGTGATGGAGCGTGGCGGCAAATGAGTTCGCCCGACATCGCCCTGCTCGATCTCAGCGAAGCGGGCGACGCGATCGCCTCCCGCAAGCTCACCTCGGTGCAGGCGACCGAAGCCTGTCTCGCCCGCATCGACGCCTGGCAGCCGCGCACCAATGCCTTCCTGCGCATCGACAAGGACGGCGCGCTGAAGCGGGCGCGCGCGATGGATGCCGAACTTGCCGCCGGCAAGCGGCGCAGCCCGCTGCACGGCGTGCCGATGGCGCACAAGGACCTGTACTACCGCAAGGACGAGATCTCGACCGCCGGCAGCGCGATCCGCCGCCATTGGCGCGCGCCTTTCACGGCCACCGTGCTCGATAGGCTCGACGCCGCCGGCGCGGTGGAGCTGGGCTTCCTCAACATGGCGGAGTTCGCTGCCGGCCCGACCGGCCACAACGTGCATTTCGGCCATTGCCGCAATCCGTGGGACGAGCTGCGCGTCACCGGCGGCAGTTCGAGCGGCTCGGGCGCTTCGGTCGCGGCGCGCATGGTCTATGGCTCGCTGGGTTCGGACACCGGTGGCTCGATCCGCCTTCCCGCTTCGGCCTGCGGCGTGGTCGGCATGAAGGCGACCTACGGCCGCGTCAGCCGCCATGGCGCCGCCGCACGCTCCTGGAGTCTCGACCATGTCGGACCGCTGACGCGCTCGGTACGCGACAATGCCCGCATGCTGGCGATCGTCGCCGGACACGACCCCGACGATTCGACGACCAGCCACAAGGCCGTGCCCGACTACGAGGCCGAGATGGAAGGCGGCGTTTCCGGCCTGAGGATCGGTCTCGCTCTCCCCGAGGCGTTGGTGCCGGTCGACCCCCAGGTGGGCGCCGCCGTCCAGGCCGCCGCCGACGCACTGGGAAAGCTCGGCGCAAGGATCTCCGCGGCGAAGTTTCCCGACTTCACCGCGCTCTATCGCGCCGCCGAGGTGATCGTGAAATCCGAGGCCGCATCCATGCACCGGCCATGGGTCGAGAAGCAGCCGCAGGACTACGCCAACCAGGTGCGCACCCGCACCGAAGCCGGCTTCTTCATTCCGGCGACGCAGTACATCGATGCGCTGCGCCTGCGCGCCCACTTCGTGCGCGAGTTCATGGAGACGGCCATGGCGGGAGTGGACGCGGTCCTGCTGCCCGCCATTCCCTTCCCGCTGCCGACCATCGAGGAAACCGACACCGAGAAATCGGGCGGCCCGGCCACGCTCGCCATGGTGGCGCGGTTCACCGGCCTGACACGCCCGTTCAACACGCTGGGGGTGCCGGCGCTGTCGCTGCCCTGCGGCTTCGACGGCAATGGCGTGCCGATGGGCCTTCAACTCGTCGGCCGCGCCTTCGAGGAAGGCCTGCTCTACCGCATCGGTCATGCCTACCAGGGCGTGACCGATCATCACAAACGCGTGCCGAAATAGGTCAGTAACGCGCGATCACCTGCGCGGCGAAGTCGCGAAGGTTTTGCCGGGCCGTATCCATGGCCGGCAGCAGGGTGATTTCGTCCAGCCCCATCGCCTCGCGTTCGCGCAGCATGGCGATGATCTCGTCCGGCGTGCCGACCAGGCCGCCGGTGGCGCGGATCAGGTCCTCGGTGATGAAGCGGCGCTCCTCCGGCGGCAGGAACGCGCAATGCCCATAATGGACCTGTTGGTAGCGCTTCGCCCGGGGCGTCTCCATCTTCTCGGTGAAGGCGAGATACTCGTCCCACAGGTTACGACAGCGCTGGGCCACCGTGCTGGTGTCGCCGTCCTTCTCGTAGAGCTCCCACCAGTAGTGAAGCGTCGCCGCGGCCATCGAACCGATCTCGTCGATCACGCGATCCGAATTCATCTTCTCGCCCGGCTTCAGCACGCAGGCATAGCCGAGCGCCGCCGTATGGAAGTCCTTCGGAAAGGCACGGCCGACGGCCGACGCGCCCTGCTGCATCGTCTCGAGACTCTTCTGCAGCCGCGCCCGCGTCTGGTTGTGCGAGCAGACGCGACCGTCGCCGTAGGCTCCCGCGGCCTTCAGCGCCAGCGGCCCGTCCGCCGCGACATAGATCGGCACCGGATGCTTCACGTCGATGAAGCCCATGTCGGGATGCAGGAACCTGATGTCGGTACGCTCGCCGTCCTCGGTCAGGGCGTAGTCGACTTCCTCGCCGTGCAGCAGGGCGCGCAGCACCCGCAGATATTCGCGGAAGCCCTTCGCCCGCACGGGATCCTTGCCCATGACGCGCATCGCCGTATGGCCGGTGCCGATCCCCAGGAACACGCGGCCCGGCGCCAGTTGATTTATCGTGGCGATCGAATGGGCGGTCACCGGCGCGAGCCGCACGCCTGCGACCGAGACACCCGTGCCGAGACGGATCCTGGACGTGTTGGCCGCAGCCAGCGCGAGCGTCGCGTAGGCGTCGGAATAGAGCATCTGGGAATCCGCCGCCCAGGCGCAGTCGTAGCCCATCGCCTCCAGGTCGACGAAGAGCCTCCAGTCGGAGATGCGCGGCACGACGGTTACGCCGAATTTCATGACCCTGCTCCGCCCGTTCAGGCCGTCTTGGCGCGAATGTAGTTGCCAATCTCGATGCAGCCGTCGCGCCCCTCCGAAAGGATCGGCGCGAAGAACGGGAAGACGTGCAGCATGTTCGGCCAGATCGCGAGCCGGACGTCGACACCGGAAGTGTGCAGCTTCTCGGCGATGCGGGTGGCGTCGTCGAGCAGGGTTTCGGCGGTTCCGACCTGGACCAGCACCGGCGGCAGGCCCTTGAGGTCGGCATGCAATGGTGCCGCGAGCGGGCTCTTGCTGTCCTTGCCCGCGAGATACATGTCGGCCATCCATTTCAGGCCGGCCTTCTGCACCATCGGATCCTGGCCGGCGCGCGCGGTCATGCTGGTGCCGACGCCGTCGAGATCGACCCATGGCGAGATCGCCACGGCGCAGGCCGGCAACGCCAGCTTCTGATCGCGCAGATTCACCAGGGTTGCGATGGTGAGGCCGCCTCCCGCCGAGTCGCCGGCGATCGCGAGCCGGTTGGGCGCAAGCCCCTGCTGCAGCAGCCAGCGCCACGCCTTGGCCGCATCCTCGACCGCCGCCGGGAACGGGTGCTCCGGCGCCAGCCGGTAGTCGATCACCAGCACCCTCGCGCCGCCCGCCGCCGAGATGTCGTAGGCCAGCCGCCGATGCGTGTTGAGCGAGCCGATCGCGTAGCCGCCGCCATGGAGATAGAGCACGGCACGATCGCCGTCGATGCCCGGCGCCGCCACCCACTCGGCCGGCACGCCACCGGCATCGACCTTCTCGCACCTGGCGTCGGGAGCGCCACCCATCACGGAAGCGAGCTTCTCGTAGCGCGCGCGCGACTGCGCGACATCGGGCGTCTCGGGCACCGGGCGCGACGTCAGCAGTGTGACGAGGCTGTTGAGCTGGGCAACGGTCATCGATCGGATCTCCTCAGACAGCCAGGTTCACGGTCACGCTCTTGCGCTGGGTGAAGCTGTCGAGCATCCCCTCCAGCGAGAATTCGCGGCCGATGCCGCTCTGCTTGTAGCCGCCATAGGACATGCCCGGCGTCTGGCCGCCGCCCTGGTTGACCTGCACCCAGCCCGATTCGATGGCGTGGGCGGCGCGCAGGCCGCGGCCGATATCGTGCGTCCAGACATAGGCCGCGAGTCCGTAGTGGCTGTCGTTGGCCATGCGGATCACCTCCGCCTCGTCGCTCCAGCGGATCGCCACCAGCACCGGCCCGAAGATCTCCTCGCGCGCCAGCCGCCAATCGTTGGAGCGGTCGGCGAACACCGTCGGAACGGCAAAATAGCCTTCGCTCAGCGGCCCGCTCTTGGGCGGCAGCCCGCCGAACACCAGTTTCGCGTCGGCGCGGTCGAGCCCGTCCTGCACGTACTTGCAGACCTTGGTGAACTGCTTGTTGTTGATGATGGTGCCGATGTCCGTCGCCTCGTCGAGCGGATTGCCGATCTTGAGCGCCGTCGTCTTCTTCTCGAGCTTGCCGAGGAAGCTGTCGAAGATGTCCTCGTGCAGGAACAGCCGCGAGCCCGCCGTGCAGCTCTGGCTCTGCCGCGTGAAGCGCATGGCGGCGATAATGCCGTCGACGGCCCAGTCCTCGTCGGCGTCCGGATAGACGATCGACGGGCTCTTGCCGCCGAGCTCCAGCGACACCGGCACGATGCGCTCGGCCGCCGCACGCATCACGATCTTGCCGACCTCGGTCGAGCCGGTGAAGGAAAGCTTGGCGATGCCGGGATGGGCGAGCAGCGGCGTGCCCGTCTCCTGGCCGAAGCCGGTCAGGAGGTTCAGCACGCCGGGCGGCAGGAATTCCTGGCAGATCTCGGCCATCAGCAGCACGCCGAGCGGCGCGTCCTCGGCGGCCTTCATCACCATCGTGTTGCCGGCACAGAGTGCGGGCGCGATCTTCAGCGCGCCGAGCATCACCGGCGCATTCCACGGAATGATCGCTCCCACCACGCCCAGCGGCTCGCGGCGGGTATAGGACAGCACGTGCTCGCCGAGCGGCACGGTCTCGCCCTTCAGTTCCGAAGCCAGGCCGCCGAAATAGCGGAAAATGTCGGCGGTCAGGTTGGCCTCGCCGCGCGCCTGGGTGCGCAGCGCATTGCCGGTCTCCAGCGCGATCGTGCGCGCCATCTCCTCGGCGCGCGCCTGCAGCGCCTCGGCGACCCGCAGCAGGATGCGGCCGCGCTCGCGCGGCACGACCTTGCGCCACGACACCAGCGCCTTGGACGCCGCCGCCACGGCACGGTCGACGTCGGCCGCCGCCGAGCGCGGCACCTCGGCGACCGGCTTGCGGTTGGCCGGATTCTCCACGGTGAAGCGCGCGCCCGACGCGCTCTCGACCCACTTGCCGTCGATCAGCATGCCCTTGGGTGCCACGCTGTGGGTGTGAACGGTCTGGGTGGCGGCGGTCATTTCTTGGTCCTCTTTTTCTTCTTCGCGGTCAGTTCGCCGTATTTCATGCCCTCGAGCTTGATGCCGTCCGGATCGAGGAAGAACACGGCGTAGTAGTCCTCGTAATACTCGTCGGCGGGATCGACAATCCTGACTTTCTCCTTCTCCAGCCAGGCCTGCAGCGCGTCGACATCCTTCCTGTTTCGCAGTTCGAAGGCATAGTGATGCAGCCCGACATCGCCGATGCGGTAGCGCTTGCGGCCCTCGGCCTCGGCGATCCAGTAGCGCGTGCGGCCATTGGTCCAGCCGATGGTGCTGCCGTAATCGTCGGAGATCTCGAAGCCCAGGAAGGTGAAGAGCTTGTGATAGAAGGCCTTCGACTTCTCGTAGTCGCTGACCCTGATGGATATATGGTCAATCCCGACCACCTTGGATACTGGCCGTGATACTGGGCGAGACATGGCCGTCTCCTTCTCCTAAGTTGAGTGCGATATGCGTCTGTCCGTCCTCGATCAATCGATTGCCGTCGCGGGTCGCCCGCAGGATCTGTCGATCCGCAATACCGTGGCCCTGGCCCAGCATTGCGAGGCGCTGGGTTACGAGCGCTTCTGGGTATCGGAGCACCACAACCACCCGACCATCGTCGGCACCGCGCCGGAGATCGTGATCGCGGCGATCGCCGCCACGACCAAGAGCATCCGCATCGGCAGCGCCGGGATCATGCTGCCGCACTACTCCGCCTTCAAGGTGGCGGAAGTGTTCCGGGTGCTCGATGCCCTGGCCCCCGGCCGCATCGACCTCGGCCTCGGCCGTGCCCCGGGCTCGGACGGCCGCACGGCCTTCGCGCTACATCCCATGGCCAACGAGCGGCCCGAGCATTTCCCGTCCGACGTGCGCGACCTGATCGCCTGGCTGCACGACGAGCCGATGGTTCAAGGCCATCCCTTCGCGGCGGTGAAGGCCTATCCGCACACCGAGACCGCGCCGGAAGTCTGGATCCTGGGCAGCTCCGACTACGGCGCGCAGGTCGCGGCCCTGTTCGGCCTGCCCTACTGCTACGCCTGGTTCTTTTCCGACGGCGCGGGCGGCGAGCGCGCGATCGAGCTCTACAAGCGCACCTACCGGCCGAGTGCGCGCCATCCCACGCCGCATTGCGGCCTTTGCGTCTTCGCGCTGGCCGCCCCGACCATGGAAGAGGCTCAGCATCACCTGACCTCGCGCGTGCTGAGCCGCATCCGGCGCGACCGCGGAATCCTCGGGCCGCTGCTGAACGTCGAGGACGCCGCGGAGGCGCTGAAGGCCGAGGATCAGGCGCGCATCGAGCGCATCCGGCGAGACAGCTTCGCCGGCACCGGGCCCGAAGTGATGGCGCGCATCGTCGAGTTGAAGGAACGGGTCGGCGTCGACGAGATGGCCGTCGTCACCTGGACCCACAGCGAGGAAGCCCGGCGCCAGAGCTACGCCGAACTCGCCAAGGCCTTCTAGAACGGCGAACTAGCGCGGTTCCGTCCAGCTCTCGGAGAAGGCGAGCGCGCAGGTCGAGAACGGCCGTCCCTCGCGTTCGCGCTTCCACGGCTTGCCGCGCGCCTGCACGCCGTTCAGCGTCAGCCGTCCGCCGAGCGCCGGCACCAGCACCGTGCACACACCGTAGGGGCGCGGGTTGGGCGGCTGGTTGGGTTCGGTATGGATCAGCAGCGGATCGCCGATGTCGTACCAGGTGAGCGCGATCTCGGTCTCGTGCGCGCGCACGTACTCGGTCCAGAAATAGCGCGGATCGCCGGTCTTGCTGAAGCTGGCGTCGCTCACGGGAATGGTGGTGTCCTTGAGCTCGGCGTTCAGCATGCCCTGCACGGTCTGCTGCAGCCAGCGCGCCATGGCGATGTTGTCGGAATAGATGTGCCAGCGGCCGTGCGTCAGCTCGCTCTTGAGATAGAGCACGTGCCCCGGCCCCATCGGGCTGAACAGGATGCGCCAGTAGCTGGCGTCGGTCGAATTGGGATCGCCGTCCTTCTCGCTCAGCCGCAGGAAGGGATTCTCGCCGGTCAGGATCAGTTTGTGCGGATCGGCCACGGGCATTTTGCGTTCTCCCTAGAGTACCTGGTTGCGCAGGGCCTTCTCGCCCTTCCACAGCCGCCCGAGATTCTCGAGCAGGATGTCGATCACGTTGTCTTCGTAGGCCCGCGTCTCGCCCGCGGTGTGCGGCGTCACGAACACGTTGGGCAGGTCCCACAGTGGCGACGGGCCGGGCAGCGGCTCCTCGGCGGTGACGTCGATCGAGGCCGCCGCGATCTTGCCGGCCTTCAAGGTGGCGATCAGGGCCGCCTCGTCCGCCACCTTGCCGCGCGCCACGTTCACGAACGTCGCCGTCGGCTTCATTGCCGCGAACGCCGCAGCGCTCATCAGACCGGTGGTCTCGGGCGTCAACGCGCAGGCCAGCACGACGTAGTCGGCTTGCGGCACCAGTTTCAAGAGTTCCGCCATGCCGTGGATCGAGTCGGCGCCGTCCTTGCCCTTCGACGGATCGCGGCGGATGCCCAGCACATTCATGCCGAACGCCTTGCACAGGCCCGCGAGATGGCTGCCGATCTTGCCGGTGCCGACGATCAGCACGGTCTTGCCGCCGATCTCGTCCTCGCGCTGCGTCAGGTCGCCGATCATGCCGCGCCAGAACTTCTTGTGCTGATTGTCGCGCGCCTCGGGCAGGCGGCGCGAGATCGCGAGCATCAGGGCAATCGCGTGTTCGGCGACGGCGCGGGCATTGACGCCCGACGCGCTGCACAGCCGCACGCCCTTGGCGCCGAGCTGCTCCTTCGAATACTGGTCCATGCCGGCCGAGATCGACTGGATGAACTTGAGGTTCGTGGCCTTGGGGATGATGTCGTTCTTCCACATGCCCGAGGCGACCACGACATCGGCCTCGCCGACCCGCTTCTCGAACTCCTCGTAGCTGCGCACCTGGAAGCTCTTGATGCCGGTGCCGCGCTTGGCGAACTGGTCCTGCATGGCGTAGGCGACATGCGCGAAGCAGATGGTGATTTTGTCTTTCGCCGGGAACATTTCCTCTTACTCCCCCAATCAATCCTTGTTCGACTTCGCTTCGCGCGTGCCGTGGAAACGCGACAGGAACTGCGCCGTGCGCGCGTTCTTCGGACGCAACAATACCTCGTCGGCCTCGCCCTGCTCCACCACCTGGCCCGCGTCCATGACCACGATGCGGTCGGCCACGTCGTGGGCGAACGACATCTCGTGCGTCACGACGATCATCGTGGTGCCGTCGGCGGCGAGCTGCTTCATGACGTCGAGCACCTCGCCCACCAGCTCGGGATCGAGCGCGGAGGTGACCTCGTCGAACAGCATGATCTCGGGCTGCATCGCCATGGCCCGCGCGATTGCCACCCTCTGCTGCTGGCCGCCCGAGAGCTCGCGCGGGTAGCGCGCCGTGAAGCCCGCGAGTCCGACCTTGGCGAGCAGATCGCGCGCGATCGGCTCGGCCTCGGTCTTGGCCATCTTCTTGACGATCACCGGCCCCGCCATGACGTTGTCGAGCACGGTCTTGTGCGGGAAGAGATCGAACTGCTGGAACACCATGCCGATGCCGGCGCGGAAGCGCGCGAGCTCGCGGCCGCGCGGAATGGAGTTGTTCGGCCCGAACTCGATTCGGCGATCGAGCACCTGCAGCGAGCCCGCCGACGGCTCCTCCAGGAGGTTGATGCAGCGCAGGAAGGTCGACTTGCCGCAACCCGACGGGCCGATGATGACCACGACTTCGCCACGCTGGACCTCGAGCGACACTCCGCGCACGGCCTCGACCGTGCCGTAGTTCTTGCGTAGGCCCTCTACCTTGACCATGGCGCCTTTCTCCATGGCGGCGCCCCTACTGGTCAACGCGCGCCTCCAGTCGTGCCGCCCAGAGCGTCAGCGGATAGAGGATGACGAAATAGGCGATCGCCACGACCGAGTAGACCTCGAGCGGCCGGAAAGTGTCGGAGACGATGATCGAGCCGGTGTACATCAGGTCGGGAATGGCCACGACATAGAGCAGCGAGGTGTTCTTGAGCTGGATGATCGACTGGTTCACGAACGGCGGCGTCATGCGCTTGATCGCCTGCGGCAGGATGATGTGCTGCATCAGCTCCAGCCAGGTCATGCCGAGCGCACGCGAAGCCTGCCACTGGCCCTTGTCGATCGAGATGATGCCGCCGCGAAAGATTTCCGTCGCGAAGGCGCCCATGTAGAGCGTGAGCCCGAGGCCCGCGGCAAACCAGTCGGGCATCGTGACGTCCAGCACGATCGGCAGCGCGAAATAGAACCAGACGATCTGCACCAGCAGCGGCGTGCAGCGGAAGATTTCCACGTAATAGTGGACCGGCAGGGTCACCCACTTGCTCTTCGACAGCAGAAGCATGCCGCAGGCGATGCCGATCACCATGCCGCCGAAGATCGTCCCCACCGAGTAGGCCATCGTCACGCCCAACCCCTTCATCCAGAGATGCAGGTAGTTGGGAACGAGGCTGAAATCCCACTTGTAGGCGGCGAGAACGAATTCGACGGTCACGGCGGCGACCTCAGAACCGGTCCGGCCGGAACGGTGCGAGGTCGACCGATGCCGGCCTGCCGGTCGCCAGTTCGGCGATCAGCTTGCCGGTGATGCCGGCCATGGTGAGGCCGAGATGGTCGTGCCCGAAGGCGAAATAGACGTCGCGGTGGCGCGGCGAGCGGCCGATCACCGGCTTGGAATCCGGATGCGAGGGCCTCGGCCCCATCCAGCGCGAGGCCGGCTCGCCCTTCAGGCCGGGCAGGAGCGCCCTGGCATGGCGCATCACGATGTCGGCGTTGCGCATGTCGGGCTCGGCGTCGGGCGCGGCGAATTCGGCCATGCCCGAGGCACGGATACCCTCATGCATGTCGGCGAGCGAGATGCTGCGGTCGACCGACGTGATGGCGCGGCGCAGGCCGAAGCCCGGATTGCCGAACATGACGTGATAGCCGCGCTCGGCTTCGAGCGGCACGCGCGTACCGAGCTGCGCCGCCAGCGGCCGCGACCAGACGCCTGCCGCGATCACCACCGCCTCGGCGTCGAGCGGGCCCTTGTCGGTGACGATTTTCGCCGGGCCTGCCGCGCCGATCTCGAAGCCGCGCGCTTCGGCATTCACGATCTCGCCGCCGCGGCGCACGAAGTCCCGGGCCAGCGCGTCGCACAGGCGCCAGGGATCGATGGTGCGGTGTACGTCGGGCAGCGACACGGCCTTGACGACGCTCTGGGCCAGCGCCGGCTCGATCTGGCGCGCCTCGTTGCCGTCCAGGATGTCCATGTGGACACCGTGACGGCGGCGCAATTCGAGGCCGTAGGCGGCCCCCTCGAAGGCCGCCTCGCTCTCGAAGGTCATCAGCAGACCGTCGCCCTTCACCCATTGCTGGGCGCCGGCACCCTCGATCAGCGGCGCATAACCTTCGTGCACCTTGAGCAGCAGCGAGTTGCGCGCGGCGGCGATCTCCTCGACCCGTTCACGACGGGAATTGGAGATCGAGCCCAGGAACCACGGCAGCGCGCTCGGCATATGACCCCAGCGCAGCTTCAGCGGCGACTCCGGGTCGAGCAGCATCTTCGGCACCTTCTTCAGGATGCCGGGCATCGAAAACGGCACGCACGAGGCGGTGCCGAAGCTGCCGGCATTGCCGAACGAGGCGCCGCGCCCCGGCTCGCCCTTTTCGACGAGCCGGACCTTGAAGCCTTCGCGCTGCAGGTAAAGCGCGCAACAGACGCCGACCAGGCCGGCGCCTATCACGGTGAACGACTTGGACATCAGTTCGGCGAGAACGAAACCGTCGCCGGCACTTCCAGTCCATCCTTGGCGAGCGCCTCGCGCATGCGCCGCTCGTTGTGGCCGAGCAGGATGTTCCACTCCGACCACTTGTCGAGGAACTTCTGCCAGCGCTGGTCTTCCTCGTAGCGCAAGCCGATATAGCCCGGCAGCGCCACGCGCGGCTTGGGGTTCATGAAGTCGCCGAGGTCGGGGTTCTTCGACTTCATCACCATGCTCGCCAGCACCGTGGTGGTGAAGGCGTCGGCGCGGCCCGACGAGACGGCGAGCGCCACGTCAGCGATCAGCTTGAACTCCACGCGGGTCGCCTTGGGCGCCATCTTGCGCAGCAGCAACTCGTCGGAGGTCCCGGTCATGACGGCGACCTTGACCTTCTCGTTGTTGTAGTCGGCCCAGTCCTTGCCCTTGAAGTTCTTGCTGTTCACCGTGACCCATTCGATCCAGTAGATCGGGCCGGCGAAGTCGATCGCGGTGGCGCGGATCGGCGTCGCCTGGAGGCCGAAATTCATGTCGACCTTGCCGGCCTGCAGCGACAGCACCGCCTCGGCGAAGCCGCCGACCTCGACCGGCTGGAACTTCACCTTGAGTTCGTTGGCGATGTCGCGGCCCATCTCGACCATGGCGCCTTCCCACTCACCCGACTGCTTGTTGCGCACGAAGTAGGGCGGGTATTCGAACACGCCCATGCGCACCGCGCCGTTCTTCTTGATCAGCTCCCAGGTCGAATCGCTCAACTTCGGCTGAGCGCGCGCCGGAATCGAGGCGGCAAGCGCGGCGCCTGCGATCGTGCCGGCGATGGCGATATCACGACGACGGAAATTCATGATCGACCCCCTCTTCAATATCCCCTGATCGACTGTAGGTCTGGCCTCCCGACGAAGCAAGATACGCGCCGCGAGGCCGTCGTTGGGGACATTGGTGTCATCCCGCGCGCAAGCGAGCGAGCCTTGGGCACACTCGAACGACGGTCCCTCGAGCCGCTCGGGAAGACGCGCTTTACCCGGTCAGGGTCTCCACGGCGTAGTGCCTGACCCGCCCCTCATCGACCTTGATGCCCAGGCCCGGCGTCCTCGGCACGACCACCTTGCCGTTGGCGATCGGGAACGGCTCGGCGAGCAGGTCGCGCTCGAGGAAGTACTTGGCCTGGTAGAACTCGCATCCCAGGGAGATGTTGGGTGTCGCCGCGATCACGTGCGTGCCCGCCAGATGGGCGATGCCGGTCTCGAACATGTCGCCGCCATAGCAGGGGATGCCGGCGGCCTCGCAGATCGCCGACACCTTGCGCCCGGCCAGCATGCCGCCATGCTTCATGATCTTGATGCTGACCATGTCGGCGACGCGATTGGACGCGACATGCAGCGCGTCGGTCGGCGTGAACACGCTCTCGTCCGCCAGCACCGGCGTGTCGAGGGCACGGGTGATCTCGGCCAGGGCGGCACGCTGGTGCCCCGGCACGGGTTGCTCGATGAAGGTCGGCCTGAACGCCTCGACGTCGCGCAGCTGGCGGATCGCGTCGGCGGCAGCCATGCCCTGGTTGTAGTCGATGCGCAGTTCGGCGTCGGCCGGGAGTTCCTTGCGGAAGCGCTCCATGCGCTTGAGGTCGGCGGCGTGGCCCGCGAAGCCGGTCTTCATCTTGAACAGCCTAAGACCCTCGCCATAGAGCCGCTGCACCATCTCCATGTCGCGGTCAACGTCGGGATCGGCGACCGAGAAGGAGAGCGGAATCTCGTCGCGGCAGCGGCCGCCCAGAAGCTCCGCGACCGGAAGTCCGCTCGCCTGGCCGACGATGTCGAACAGCGCCATTTCCATGGCGGCCTTGGCCTCGGGATGGCCGACCACGGCGTGATCGGCGTCGGCCATCAGTTGCTCGACGCGGGACGGATCGGCGCCGATCAGCAACGGCCGCAGATAGACATTCAAGGCGGCGACATTGGCCTCGATCGTGCCGGTGAACACGGCCCAGGGGGCGGCGTCGCCCCAGCCGATGATCCCGGCATCGGTTTCCAGCTTGAGGATGGCGTTCTTGACCGAGCCCGCGACGTCGCCTGAACCGTGGCGCCGCATCAGGCGCACCGGGATATCGGTGATGTAGACCGTCATCGCCGTGATCTTGATCTGCTTCAAAGAACGCCCTCCCCGCCCGAACGCCGCTAGCCTACACTCGCCGCCAACCAAGGGGGAACTGCCATGCGCCGCAATCTGCTCCGCGAGAAACTCAATGCTGGCAAGCCGACCGTCGGCACGCACATCCTGTCGGCCTGGCCGACCCTGGTCGAGCTGATCGGGCACTCCAAACAGTACGACTACGTTGAGTTCACCGCCGAGTACGCGCCCTTCACCATGCACGACCTCGACAATCTCGGCCGCTCCTTCGAACTCATGAACATGTCCGGCATGATCAAGATCGAGCAGACGCAATACACCCACCAGGCAATGCGCGCGATCGGCGCGGGCTTCCAGAGCGTGTTGTTCGCCGACATCCGCTCGGTCGAGGATGCACGGCTGGGCGTCGATGCCGTGCGGGCCGAGACCACGATGGCCCGGGGCGTGCGCGGCCGCGGCCGGCTGGGCGTCGGCATGCGCCGCGATGTCGGCACGGTGCGCGAAGGCGGAACGCCCGCCTATGTCGATGCGCTGAACGAGATCGTGATCGCGATCATGGTCGAGAAGAAGTCCTGCGTCGACAATATCGACGAGATCCTGAAGGTGCCCGGCATCGACATGGTGCAGTTCGGCGCCTCGGATTTCTCCATGAGCATCGGCAAGACCGGCCAGTACAGCAATCCCGAGGTGCTCGAGGCCGAACAGCACGTCATCAAGACCGCGCTCAAGCGGGGCAAGAACCCGCGGGTCGAGCTGCGCGATCCGTCCCAGGCGCAGAAGTATCTCGACATGGGCGTGCAGCACTTCTGCATCGGCTGGGATGTCCGCATCCTCGCCGACTGGTGGGACACCAAGGGTGCCGACATGCGCAAGATGCTGCGCACCAAGCCCGGCAAGGCGAAAGCCGCCCCGGCCAAGGCGCCGGCGCGCAAAGGCAATGGCCGGGACGCGGGCCGCGGCAACTACACCTGAGTGCGCCACTGACCGCCTCTCCCGCAACCGCTCTTCCCCGGGCTGAACGTCGCCCGACTCGCCGTACCCTGCACGGAGTGACGGTCGAGGACGACTACGCTTGGCTGAAGGACGAGAACTGGCAGGAGGTTCTGCGCAAGCCGGATGTCCTGAAGCCCGACATCCGCGCCTACCTCGAGGCGGAGAACAGGCACACCGACACCCTGCTGGCCCCCACAAAAGCGCTGCAGGAGGCGCTGGTCCGCGAAATGCGCGGACGCATCAAGGAGGACGATGCGGGCGTGCCGATGCCCGACGGCCCGTTCGCCTATTCGTGGAAGTTCCGCGAGGGCGGCCAATACGAGCAGATCGGCCGCCAGCCCCGGGACGGTGGCCCCTTCGAGACGATCCTGGACGGCGACGCCCTGGCCAGGGCGTCGGGCTACTTCAAGTTCGGCGGTACACGCCATTCGCCGGACCATCGCCTGGTAGCGTGGAGCGCCGACCTCAAGGGCTCGGAATACTTCACGATCCGCGTGCGCGACTGGGCGACGGGCGAGGATCTGCCCGACATCGTCGAGTGCGCCGGCGGCGGCGTGGTCTGGGGTCGCGGCTCCCGCTTCTTCTATTACGTCGAGCGCGACGAGAATCACCGGCCGCTGAAAGTTTTCCGCCATCTTCTCGGCACCCGGCAGGAAGACGACCGGCTGGTCTACGAAGAGAAGGACACCGGCTGGTTCGTCACCATCGGCCGCAGTGCCAGCGGCCGCTTCTGCGTCGTCTCCGGCGGCGATCACGATACCTCCGAGCAACGCCTGCTCGATCTCGGCGACGCGGATGCCGTGCCGCGCCTGATCGAACCGCGCCAGAAGGGCGTGCGCTACGAGGTTGCCGACCGCGGCGAGGAACTGTACATCCTGACCAACCGCGACGACGCGATCGATTTTCGCATCGACGTGGCGCCGCTTGCCGCTCCCGGCCGGGCGAACTGGCGGCCGGTCGTGCCGCATCGCCCCGGCACCTACATCCTCGACCTGACCGTGACGGCCGGCCATCTGGCGCGGCTGGAACGCAGCAATGCGCTGCCCTCCATCGCGATCCGGTCCCTGGCCGACGGCCAGGAGCACACGATCGCCTTCGACGAGCAGGCCTATGCGCTCGACATGATCGCAGGCTACGAGTTCGACACCACGACGCTGCGCTTCGCCTATTCGTCGATGACGACTCCGGCCGAGACCTGGGACTACGACATGGCGAGCCGGCAGCGCACCCTGCGCAAGCGCCAGCAGATTCCCTCGGGCCACGATCCCGCGCGCTATGTCACCACGCGGCTGCTGGCGCGCGCGGCCGACGGCGCGGAAGTGCCGGTGTCGCTGCTGCATCGGCGCGGTCAGGTCCTCGACGGCAGCGCCCCGTTGCTGCTCTACGGCTACGGCTCCTACGGCATGGCGATGCCGGCGTCCTTCTCCGCCAATCGCCTCAGCCTGGTCGATCGCGGCTTCGTCTACGCCATCGCGCACATCAGGGGCGGCTCGGACAAGGGCTGGGGCTGGTACCTCGACGGCAAGCGCGAGAAGAAGACCAACACCTTCGACGACTTCATCGTCGTGGCGCGCGCGCTGATCGAACGGAGATACACGAGTGCGGCCCGCATCGTCGCCCATGGCGGCAGCGCCGGCGGCATGCTGATGGGAGCCGTCGCCAATCGCGCGCCGGAGTTGTTCGCCGGCATCGTGGCCGAGGTGCCGTTCGTCGACGTGCTGAACACCATGCTCGACGACAGCCTGCCGCTGACGCCGCCGGAATGGCCCGAATGGGGAAACCCGATCGCCGACGCCGGCGCCTTCCGGACGATCCTCGCCTACTCGCCCTACGACAACGTCGCGGCCAAGGCCTATCCCGCCATCCTGGCGATGGGCGGCCTGACCGACCCGCGAGTCACCTATTGGGAGCCCGCCAAGTGGGTCGCCCGGCTGCGCGCCACCATGACCGGCGGCGGGCCCGTCCTGTTGCGCACCAACATGGGCGCGGGTCATGGCGGCTCGTCGGGCCGGTTCAGCCGGCTCGAGGAGGTCGCGCTGGCCTATGCCTTTGCCCTCAGGTCGGTGGGGCTGGCGTCAGGGTGAAGATCTCCGCCGGCTCGCGCACGCCGCGCAGCCGGTGCCGGCCGACGCTGGTCAGGTGCGCGCGGGAGGTCGTGGCGGCATCCGGCAGCCACGCAGCGACGCAGCCTACCTCTCATGACATCGGCGAGATGTCAGAACTCCAGCAGATTGTCCCTCAGATGCTTGTGTGCGTACTGCCGGCGCACCAGGCCGCGCCGCTGCAGTTCGGGCACCAGCCCGTCGCACACTTCCATGATGTAGCGGCGGTCGAAGGTGGCGTTGAACAGCAGGAAGCCGTCGCCGCCCACCTCCTGCATGATCTCCTGCATCAGTCCGGCGACGTGGTCGGCGGTGCCGACGAAGTCGACACCCTGGCGGCTGGTGAGACCCGACGCGAGCGAGCGCGGCGTCTTGCCGATCCATTTGGCGAGCGTGGATTGATGCCCGTTCGTCGTCAGAGGCGGCAGCGGCTCGTCGAGATCGAACTTGGAAAAGTCGATGTTGGTGAGGCGCGACATCCCCGAGAGCTGGAGATCGATATGCCGGCCGGCATCCTCCTGCTCCAGCCGCCGCCGCTCGCGCGCCGCCTCCATCGTCGTGTCGATCACCGGATAGGCGAGGAACAGCACCTTGATCCTGTCCGGATCGCGCCCGAACGACGCCGCGAGCCGGCGCACCTCCTCGCGGAAGCTCTTCATGCCCTCGATGCTGACGGCGTTTGTGATGATCGTATCGGCCCAGCGAGCGGCGAAAGCCTGGCCGCGCGGCGAGCCGCCGGCCTGGCAGATCGGCACGCGGCCCTGCGGCGAGCGCGGCGCGTTGATCGGCCCGCGCACCTTGAAGTACTTGCCGTCGTGGTCGATGGGATGGACCTTCGAGCCGTCGGCGAACATCGGCCTGTCGCGGTCGAGCACCACGGCATCCGGCTCCCAGGCATCCCACAGGCGCGTCACCACGTCGGTGAACTCGTCAGCGACCTCGTAGCGGTCGTCGTGCGGCCGCTGGCCTTCATGGCCGTAGTTCTGCGCCGCGCCGTCGTTGCTGCCGGTGACGCAGTTCCAGCCGATCCGGCCCTCGGTCACGTGGTCGAGCGAATTGACCAGGCGCGCCAGCAGGTACGGCGGGTATTCCGAAGTCGACAGCGTCGGCACCAGGCCGAGATGGCGGGTCGCCATCGCGAGATGCGGCACCAGGACGGCGGGATCGAGCTTGGGCGAGGACGCGGCGTACTTGAGATAGGTGTCGTGCGTGCCCTTGTAGGTGTAGGGCACCATCGAGGAATCCTCGATGATCATGTAGTCGAAGCACGCCCGCTCCAGACCCTTGGCGAGATCGACGAAGATGTCCGGCATCATCCAGCGCGCGAGATCGCTGCCCGGCCACAGCGACCGCCAGCTCTTGGCGCCGTAGCCCTGGCTCAGGAACCAGGCGAGATGGAAGCGGTCCTTCGCCATCTGCCCTAGAACTCGAGCAGATTGTCGCGCAGATGCCTGTGCGCATAGGCCTTGCGCGTCAGGCCACGGCGCTGCAGCTCGGGCACCAGACCCTCGCAGATTTCCATGACGTAGCGCCGGTCGAAGAAACTGTTGAAGATCAGGAAGCCGTCGCCGCCCACCTCCTCCATGATCTCCTGCATCATGCCGGCGACGTAGTCCGGCGTGCCGGTGAAGTCGACGCCGTCCTTGCGCGCATAGGAGCGCACCAGATCGCGCGGCGTCTTGCCGATCCACTTGGCCAGCGCCGATTGATGCCCGTTGGTCGTCAGGTGCGCGGGCAGCGGTTGGTCGAGATCGAACTGGGCGAAATCGATGCCGGTCAGCCGCGACATGCTGGAGAGCAGGCTGTCGATGCTCTTCTCGGCAGCGTCCGCTTCCATCTTCGCCCGGGCGCGCGCCGCCTCCATCGTCGTGTCGACGATCGGATGGGCGAGGAACAGCACCTTTATGTCGTCGGGATTGCGGCCGAGCTCGGCGGCCCGCTTCCGGATCTTCTCGCGATAGGCCTTCATCGACGCGGCGCTACCGCCGCCCTCGGTGATGATCGTGTCGGCCCAGCGCGAGGCGAATTCGATGCCGCGCGGCGAGCCGCCGGCCTGGCAGATCGGCACCCGCCCCTGCGGCGAGCGCGGGGCGTTCAGCGGGCCGCGTACCTTGAAGTATTTGCCCTCGTGATTGATCGCATGGACCTTTTTCCCGTCGGCGAACATCGGCGTCTCGCGGTCGAGCACCACTGCATCCGGTTCCCACGACTCCCAGAGCCGTGTGACGATGTCGGCGAACTCGTCGGCGACGTCGTAGCGTTCGTCATGCGGACGATGCTTGTCGCGATTGTAGTTCTGCGCCGCGCCGTCGTTGCTGCCGGTGACGCAATTCCAGCCGATCCTACCCTCGGTCGTGTGATCGAGCGAGTTGACCAGGCGCGCCAGCAGATAGGGTGGGTACTCGGAAACCGAGAGCGTCGGCACAAGGCCGAGATGCTTCGTCGCCGCCGCCATGTACGGCACCAGCACTGCGGGATCGAGCTTGGGCGTGCTGGCGGCGTATTGCAGGTAGGTGTCGTGGCTTCCCTTGTAGGTGTAGGGGATGTTCGAGGAATCCTCGATGATCATGTAGTCGAAGCAGGCGCGTTCCATACCCTGCGCCAGGTCGACGAAGAGGTCGGGCATCATCCAGCGCGCCACGTCGGAACCCGGATAGTCCGAGCGCCAGGTCTTCGGGCCGTATCCCTGGCTCAAGAACCAGGCGAGATGGAACGGACGCGCGGGCATCACCAACTTTCCTGCAATTCCCCTGCCATCGGCCGGCCGCTCAGGGAGACGGCGGCACCATCGTGCCCTTGGGCAGCGACGCGCAATGGTCGTAGATGTCGGACGGCCGCGTGAACCAGATCTTGTCCTTCTGCGGGTGCCTGGCGATGTGGGTCAGCGCCTCGCGCAGGGCTCTAAGGCGATAGGGCTGGCCCACGATCATGGTGTGAAGTGCGATGCCGCAGACCAGCGGCTGCTTGGCCGACTGGCGCAGCAGCTCCTCGAACTGGGCGATGATCATGTCTCGGAACTCGTCGCCCGAATGGTGCCGCACCAGGATCTGCGGGCTGTCGTTGACCTCGATCGGATAGGGCACGCTCATCAGCGGGCCCGACCGCGTCTTCATCCAGATCGGCTGGTCGTCGTTGGGCCAGTCCATCAGGAAGTCGAAGCCGACCTCCTTGAGAAGGTCCGGCGTCCAGCGCGTAGAAGCCATCCACGGGGCCATCCAGCCGCGGGGCCGCTTGCCAGACGCCTTTTCGATCGCGTCGCGCACCTCTTCGAGGAACCGCTTCTCGTCGGCCTCCCACATGCCGCCATGGCGTTCGGCGTTGGTGCGGCCGTGACCGATGAATTCGTCGCCGCGCGCCTTGAGCGCCGCCACGATCTGCGGCGCATAGTCGAACACTGTGGTGTTGATCAGGTGCGCCGCCGGCAGGTTGAGTTCGTCGAACAGTTCGAGGCAACGCCACACGCCGACCCGGTTGCCGTAGTCGCGCCACGCAAAGGTGCGCGGATCCGGCGGCGGATTGGCGACGGTGAGCAGGTGCCCCTCGCCCGCACCGTAGGCGAAATGCTCGATGTTGAGGCCGAGATAGACCGCCAGCCGTTTGCCGCCCGGCCACGAGTAGTCCTTGCGCTCGGTGATCGGCGAATAGGGATAGCGGTCGTGGTACGGCAGGCGGATCGTGTGCGTCATCTCGGTGCTCCGGCAACCTCGGCGTTCATCTTGCGGAAAGTGGCGACGGCCTCGGCATGGAAGGCGCGCTCCTCGGGACCGGCCTCGACCAGCGGACGGCGCTCGTCGTCGAAATTGCCGAAGGTATCCGTGCCGCGCACCAGCATCGCGCTCACCCGCGTCGGCATGGTGCAGCGCGCATGGGTCGGAATGTAGCTGATGCCGAGCCCGACCCGCCGGTTCTTCGAGCGATTGGGCCGCGAGTTGTGCACCAGGTGGGTGTGATGCAGCGAGAACTGGCCCGCCTTCACCGCCATGAAATCGGTGTGCGAGCGGTCGACCTCGGCCGCGAGTGTCTGGCCGCGCGACAGCAGGTTGTTGGTGTCCTGCATGTCGGCATGGCGCAGCTGGCCGAGCTTGTGCGAACCGGGCACGACTTCCATGCAGCCCGCTTCGATCGGCGCGTCGGTCAGCGCGACCCACGCCGTGACGTGGCAGATCGGGTCGAGCGCGAAGTAGGTCGCGTCCTGGTGCCAGCTGACATAGGTCCCGGTGCCGGGATCCTTCGGCCAGACCGAAAGGTGGAACAGCCGGATGTTCGGGCCGATCAGATCCTCGACGGCGTCGAGAACCGCCGGCGAGTGCACGATCTCGTCGACCCACGGAAACAGCAGATGCGGCTTGAAATTGTGGCCGCGGGTCATTTTCTGGCCTTCGGTGCGCTCGAAGGCTTGCAGGCGCTCGTGCCATGCCGCGGCCTGCTCGGGCGTGAACGCATCGACCGGGCAGACATAGCCGTCACGTTCGTATTGGGCGACCTGTTCGGCTGTCAGCTTCTTCGGCATGTCAGTGCGCCGTCCAGCCGCCATCGACGAACAGCAGATGGCCGGTCACGAACGAGGAGTCGTCGCAGGCCAGGAACAGGGCGGCCTTCGCGACCTCCTCGGGCTGACCGATGCGGCCCATCGGATGGCGCTCGTTCCAGTAGGCGCGCATCTTGTCGGGATCGGCATAGCGCTTGAGCGAGCGCGCCGGCATCGGCGTGTCGATCACGCCCGGCATCAGCGCATTCACCCGTATGCCCTGAGCGGCATGGTCGACGGCCATGGTCTTGGTGAACGACGCGATGGCGCCCTTCGAGGCGACATAGGCCGCGTTCCGCCCCGGGCTCGACTGGGCGAGCTGCGAGCCGATGGTGATGATGGCGCCAGACTTCGCCGCGATCATGTGCGGGATGGCGTAGTGGATCCAAAGGAACGTGCCCTTCACGTTCACGTCGAAGGTGCGGTCCCAGGCCGCTTCGTCGATCGCATCGACGGTGCCGCCGGTCGACATGCCGGCCGCCGTCATCAGCACGTCTATGCGGCCCCACTTTTCCATGACCTTCGCCACGCCGGCGCGCGCCTCGGCGTCGCTGCTGACGTCGGCTGCGATCGTGATGGCATCGAGGCCGGCCGCGACCTTGGCGAGCCCCTCTTCGCTTTGATCGACCAGCGCCACCTTCGCGCCCTCGGCCGCGAACAGCCGGGCGGTGGCGGCGCCGATTCCGGAGGCGCCGCCGGTGACGATCGCGACCTTGTCCTTGAGCTTCATGGTGCGAGCTTAGCGCAGTGGCGCGCGGCCTCGAAAGTGCGCTAAGGCAGCTCCCGCGTGTCGCGTTCCGAATCCCCGCGTTCCTCGCCCAGTTTCGCCATCGCACTGCTGTCCGTGGCGGCCTTCGCGTCGGCCGCCAACATGCGGGTGATCGACCCGCTCCTGATCCAGCTGAGTGTGGAATTCGGCGCCACGGTCGGGCAGGCCTCTATCGCCGCCACGCTGTTTCTCTTTGCGAACGGTGTTTTCGTTCTGGTGCATGGTCCGTTCGGCGACCGCTACGGCAAGATGCCGGTGGTCGCCATTGCCTGCCTCGCCGCCGCCCTGTGCTGCGCCTTGAGCGCGCTGGCCACGTCGCTCGCCATGCTCGCCGCGGCGCGCTTCCTCACCGGTGTCACTTCCTCGGCGATCATTCCGCTCGCCATCGCCTGGCTGGGCGACAATGTCCCGTACGACAAGCGGCAGGCGACGCTCGCCCGCTTCCTGACCGGGCAGACGCTGGGGCTGATGACCGGCGCGGCGATGGGCGGCGCGCTGGGCGACTGGCTGGGCTGGCGCATGGTGTTCTGGGTGCTGGCGGCGATCTACGTCGTGGCGGGCGCGGCGCTGTTCGCCGTGATGCGCGCGCGGCCCGACCTGGCCCGGCCCGGCGCCCGGGCCGAGGGCTCGATGGTGGCGCAGATGCTGGGCGTACTGAAGCGGCGCTGGGCTCTGACGGTCATCGTCGTCGTGGCGCTGGAAGGCGGCGTGTTCTGGGGCGCCTTCACCTTCGTCGGCGCCGACCTGCACCAGCGCTTCGGCCTGGGCTTCGCGGCGGTCGGCCTCGCCGTGGCGGCGTTCGGCGGCGGCGGCTTCCTCTATGTCACGGTGGCGCCGCATCTCGTGCGCCTGCTCGGCGAGCGCGGGCTGGTGCTGTGGGGCGGCTGCGGCCTCGGCCTCGCCTTCGCGATCCTCGCCCTCGCGCCCGACGTGAGCGTGGCTTTCGCCGCCATCGTGATCTGCGGCATCACCTTCTACATGCTGCACAACACCTTGCAGACCCACGGCACGCAGATGGCGCCCGAGGTCCGCGGCTCGGCGCTGGCGCTGTTCGCGCTCTGCCTGTTCGTCGGCCAGGCGATTGGCGTGCCGATCGCCGCCCCCGTGGTCGACCGCTGGGGCGCCGTGCCGATCTTCTGGTTCGCCGCTCTCTTCCTGCCCCTGCTCGCGCTCTGGTTCGCCGCCGCCCTTCGGAGGAGGCGTATTTCACATTGACATTTAATGCGTATTACGCAATATTGCGCGCCGGGGACCCGGACCCCGGGCGCGACTTCGCGCCCGAAGCGCGGGGGCCAAGGGAGACGCCGGACAAGCCCGGTTGGGAAACCAATGGGCGGCGGGCCGGATCGATCGTGGCAGACAGCGAAGCCGCGCGATAAACGTCGCTCTCACGCGATGGCGTGATCCTCCGGAGGAATGGCCTTTGTTCCCTGCGGGCCGACAACAGAGCCCATTCCTCGGGAGAATTTTTGTTTTGGGCAGAGCCCGACCGTTTAAGTCGCAAATAAACGGCAAAAACGGTGAAAAACGGCGAACCGCCCCCTCCCCCAACGCCACCATTCCTGGGGTCGGTTACTTGAAGTAACGGTTAGATTCCCGTCAGATTCCGCCGGCAGTACCATTAGTGGGATTGGGCGTGCCCTCGCAGGCCGCCGCTCTAGGCAGCCGGCGGCACGCGGAACTGGTAGGGCTCCTCGAGCGACTTGATGTCGTCGGCCGACAGCGTGACCTCGGTCGCCTGCGCCGCCGACGTGAGCTGGTCGAGGCTTGTGGCGCCGATGATCGGCGAGGCCATGTAGGGCTTCGACAGCATCCAGGCGAGCGCCGCCTGCGCCGGCGAGCAATTCCGCCCGGCCGCGACCTTCTTCAGGCGCTCGGCGATCTCCCAGTCGCAGTCGCGATAGGAATCGGGCTTCACGTTGACGTCGTTCTTCGAACGCTCGGTGGCGCCGCCGCCTTCCTTGGAACGATTGGCGGCGAGGAAGCCGCGCGCCAGCGGCGAGTACGGGATCAGGCCGACGCCCTGCTCGAGGCAGAGCGGATTCATCTCCTTCTCTTCCTCGCGGGCGATCAGGTTGTAGAGGTTCTGCATCGCGATCGGCTTCGCATAGCCCTTCCAGTCGGCGAGCATGCACATCTGCGCGAACTTGTAGGCCGGCATGGTCGAGCCGCCGATGTAGCGCACCTTCCCCGAGCGCACGATCTGGTCGAGCGTGTACATCGTCTCTTCCATCGGCGTGTGAGGGTCGAGCCGGTGGACCTGGTAGACGTCGATGTAGTCGGTCTGCAGGCGCTTGAGCTGCAGGTCGATCGCCGACATCAGGTGCTTGCGGCCGGTGCCCTGGTCGTTCTGCGACGGGCTCATGCGAATGCCGACCTTGGTCGAGATCACGACGTCCTCGCGCTTGACCATCTTCATGAGCGTGACGCCCATGATCTCCTCGGAGCGGCCGGCATTGTAGGCGTCGGCGGTGTCGAAGAAGGTGATGCCGACATCGAGCGCGCGCCTGAAGTAGGCCGGCGCCTCGTCCTCGTCGAACTTGCCCCAGCCGCGGCGGCCCTTGGCGCCCCACGAGTTGCCGCCGAGGCAAATGCGGCTGACGATCAGGCCCGAACGGCCGAGCGGTCCGTACTTCATCGCGAAATCCCCCTTGCTGGCGGCACCCTACGGCACCACCTTTGGCCCATGAAAGTGCTGATCGAATTCTGCGGCGCTTGAGGCTACAAGCCGCAGGCCCTCCGGGTGAGGGATAGTCTCCAGAAGCAGGGCGTTGCCGACATCGAGCTCCGCCCCGGCAAATCAGGCCAGTTCGACGTCACCGTCGATGGCACGCTCAGGTACACGCGCGCCAGGACGGGCCGCTTCCCGACCGACGCCGAGATCGAGGATCTGATCGGCTCCTTGCCGGGAGAGCGCGCCGCCGTGGCGCGCTCCCAGCCCTGACGACGATCAGGAAAGCACTTCCTTGTTCACCACGTTGGCGGCGTTGATGCGGCCGTCGAACACCGAAAGCACGTTCTCGATGGTGGCGACCGCCATGCGCTCGTTCGCCTCCTTGGTGACGCCGGCCATGTGCGGGCTGAAGATCACGTTCTCGAGGTGGAACAGCTTGTTGTTCGGATCGGGCGGCTCGCGGTCGAGCACGTCGAGGCCCGCGCCGCGCAGCTTGCCGGTGGTCAGCGCCGTGTAGAGCGCCTCCTCGTTGACGATGCCACCGCGGGCGGTGTTCACCAGGAACGCGTCGGGCTTCATCAGCCCGATCGTCTCGGTGTTGAACATGTCGATCGTCTCGGGCATGCGCGGGCAGTGCACCGAAACGAAGTCGACCTTGGGCAGGATCGCCTTGAGGTCGGTGACCTTCTTCGCTCCGGCCTTCTCGATGTCGGCGGCCGGGATGTTCGGATCGAGCACGTAGGTGTCCATCTCGAAGGCGACCGCGCGCTTGACCGTACGCGAGCCGATGCGGCCCATGCCGACCACCAGGATCGACTTGCCGGCGAGGTCGGCCGGCAGGTCGTTCAGCCGCTCGGCGGTCCACACGTTGGTGCGCACGATGCGGTCCATCTTCTTCACCAGACGCGCCGAGGCGAGCAGCATGTACATGGCGTGCTCGGCGACCGACACGGAGTTGGCGATGCCGGTGGTCATCAGCGGGATCTTGCGCTTGTTGAGGGCCGGCACCTCGACGGCGTCGAAGCCGACGCCCAAGCGGGCGACCACCATCATCTCCGGCGAGACATCGAGTTCGGCCTGGCGGTAGGGCGTGCCGCCCAGGGTGACCGCATGCGCGTCCTTGAGCTTGGCGTGATAGTGCGCCGCGACGTCCTTGAGACCCAGGATCTCGTAGTCGACGTCGTCGCGCTTCTTCAGCACCTCGAGGCCGGCCGGCGGCATCCAGCCGACGATCAGGATCTTCTTGCGGTTCTTCCCGGTGCTCGGAGCCGTCGCCATCGTTCCCTACCCCTCATCGATTTATCAGGCGCGGCGATCCTAGGGCGCGGGGCGGGACGGCGCCAGACGAGCGAACCGCATGCCGGCAGGCAGGTGCCGACCGGTCAGGCCGGCAGGTAGTTCAGCGGCAGGCGCGTCGTCGACTTGATCTCCTCCATGGCGAACATCGAGGTCACGTCCGACAGTTCGACCTTGGCGATCAGGCGCTTGTAGAAGGCGTCGTAGGCGTCGATGTCGGGCAGCGCCAGCCGGATCAGGTAGTCGATCTCGCCGGACATGCGATAGCAGTCCATCACCTCGGGGAACGACGCCACCGCCCTGGCGAAGCGCGTCAGCCACTGCGCATTGTGCTGCGCGGTACGCACCGCGACGAACACCGTGACGCCGGCGTTGAGCGCGCGCCGGTCGAGCAGCGCCACGCGGGCGCGAATGATGCCCTCCTCCTGCAGGCGGTTGATGCGCCGCCAGCACGGCGTGGTCGACAGGCCGACGCGCCGGGCGATCTCGGCCAGGGCCATGTCGGCATCGTCCTGCAGGCAATCGAGAATCTTGCGGTCGAAGGAATCGAGCGAATATTTCGCGGCCATCTGGCCTCTCTTGGAATGGAATTCTCAATTCTCGCCTGGATGGCGCAAAACTGGCAAGCCGTTTTCCGGACCGCCCGGTAGAATCGATCCATGTTCCGTCGCTTCACCGATCATCCCGCCTCGGTCAACGAGACCTACTTCCAGCACATGGGCATGGCCTTCGGCTTCGGCGGCCGCATGCTGCTGGGCAGCCTCGCCTGCTTCGTGCATGCTTTCTTCCCATGGCTTTGCCTGACCCGCGGCAGCGACACGATCCGCCAGCTCCATCACCGCATGGTGACGCATCGCGTGGTGCGGCCGGCGACTCAGGCATCTTCATCCCCCTCCTCGGCCGTCGCCGGCGCAGCGGACTAGTCACCGCTCTCCGGGCGCTTCTCCTCGCCCTTGCCGCCGCTCCGGCGGCGGCCCAGGAGACATCGATGGTGCCGGTCACGGTGGACGGCGAGCGGGTCAAGCTCGCCGTCATCACCTACAAGCCGGCCGGAAGCGGCCCCTTTCCGACCCTGATCTTCCACCACGGTTCGACCGGCCGCGGCACCGATCCGAGCCTTTTCGCGCGGCCGTACAATCCGCGGCCGACCGTCGACTGGTTCGTGGCGCGCGGCTGGGCCGTGCTGCTGCCGGCGCGGCGCGGCCGCGGCGGCTCGGAAGGCCGCTACGACGAGGGCTTCGATACCAACCGCTCGTACGGCTACACCTGCGAGACCAGCCTCTCGCTCGCCGGTGCCGACCGGGCGCTGCGCGACATCGACGCCATCACGCCGGTGTTGCTGGCGCAGCCCTTCGTCGATCGCGGCCGCGTCGCCGTCGGCGGCCAGTCGCGCGGCGGCATCCTGTCGATCGCCTGGAGCGGCAAGCATCCCGAGATGCGCGCCGCCATCAATTTCGTCGGCGGCTGGATGGGCGCGGCGTGTTCGACCGCCGGCACGATCAACCGCACGCTGTTCACCCGCGGCGCCGGCTATGGCCAGCCGACGCTGTGGCTCTACGGCGACAACGATTCGTTCTATCCGCTGTCGCACAGCCGCTCGAACTTCGAGGCCTACCAGGCGGCGGGCGGCAAGGGCACCTTCGACGAATACAAGCCGGCAGCCGGACAGAACGGCCATGGAATCTCGTTCGTGCCCTCGCTGTGGGCTGCCGCCATGGAAGCCTACCTGTCGCAGCGCGGCCTGCCGGCCAGGGCGAACTAGCTTCCGTCCTGCTCCCAGTCGCCGCCCTCGGCCTTGTGAAAGCGGCGCTTCACCGCCGCCCAGGCGACGCGGTGGGCGATCTCCTCCTGACGGACGTCGCCGGCATAGGTCTTCCAGGCGTGGTTGAACGTCTCGCGATAGACGCTCTGGGCCGCGGGCGGCAGGTGGGTGCGCACCGAGGGCGGGAGCTTGTCGTTCGACGAATAGGGCATACATCTATTGTCGAAGGCCTTTCACGAACGCCGATTGATCCACCTCAAGGGACCGGCGGGCCGGGAGGGGTTAGCTGTGTTCACAATGGAGGCTCCGACATGCGTACGCCGCTGAGAATCACCTTCCAGAACACGACGCCCAGCCCGGCTCTGCGGCGCATGATTTCCGAACAGGTCGACCATCTCGAACAGTTCTTCGGCCGGCTGACGGCCTGCCACGTCGTCTTCAAGGTGCCCGACGGCAACCACCGGACCGGCGGCAGCCCCTACGAGGTCACGGTGCACCTGACGATGCCGGGCGGCGTATCGGTCGACGTCGACCGCACGCCCGGCCTCGACGAACGCTTCGCCGACCCGATGTTCGCGATCAGCGACAGCTTTCGCCGTGCCCGGCGCCGCCTGCAGGACCGCGCGCGCGTGCTGCGGAAGAACACAAAGACCCATCGCAGCCGCGAGTCGCGCCTGCGCGACGCGGCACTGAGCAAGTCCTGATCGCTACAACAGCGGCATCACTTCCGGGGCGACCCGCTTCCAGAGCGCGGCGGGCGTCTCGGCGGTAAGATCCTTGGCGATCTCGAGGGCGACGACGCGCAGCACGCGGACCGGCAGCAGCTTGCGCAACTCGCCCAGGCTGCGCCGCGGCGCCACGACCACCAGCTGGTCGAACTCGCGGCGCTCGAAGGCGGCGTTCAGGGCGTGCGCCAGTTCGAGCGTGAAGCGGTGCTTCTCGATCTTGTGGAAGTCGTGCGGCGGCTCGAGACCGCCGCGGCGGCTGGCGCCGGCGCCTGCGAAACTGCGGCCCGGCTTGTCGCTCTTGAGGTCGCGCGAGCGCGCGCGGCTTGCCGGCCAGACCATGTCGGCCGTCCCGGAAGACCGCAGCGCCTTGGCATCGTCCGACGGCGTGAAGAAACGCGCACGCGCCCCGTCTGCCACGACGATGGTGGTCTTCTTGTTGCGCTGCTTCGCGGCCTTCAGGAGGAGGTCGGGACGCGCCGGTCCCAATGAGCTTCGCTTGCTTCTCGACGTCACGTGAACCTCCAATGTCCGAATTCGGACCGGCGCACCATAGCGATGCGGCGCGCCGGCAACTTGACCTGCGTCAATCGAGCGGCGGTCAGCGCGCGTCCTTCGCCAGCTTGGTCTCGACCACACGCGACCACAGGGTGGCGCCGAGCGTGATGATCTCGTCGTTGAAGTCGTAGCTCGGGTTGTGCACCTCGCAGCCGCCCTCGCCGCCGCCGTTGCCGATATTGATGAAGGCGCCGGGCACCTTCTCCAGCATGTAGGAGAAATCTTCCGAGGCCATCACGTACGGGCCCTCGCGGTTCATGTTGTCGTCGCCCACGATCCCGGCCGCCACGTCGGCGATGAACTTCACGGCATCCTTGTCATTGACCAGCGGCGGAAACACCACGCGCACATCGGGCTTGGCAACGCCGCCCAGGGTCCTGGCGATGCCGGTCGAGATCGTCTCGATGCGTTCCTTCACCAGCGCCATCGTCTCCTTCTTGAAGGCACGGATGGTGCCGCGCAGGACGGCCTCGTTCGGGATCACGTTGTAGGCGTCGCCGGCATGCATCTGGGTGACCGAGATCACCGCCGAATCCAGCGCTGCAACGCTGCGCGACACCACCGTCTGAAGCGCCGAGATGATCTGGGTGGCGATGATCACCGGGTCGACGCCGCTTTCCGGCCGCGCGCCGTGCGCGCCCTTGCCGGTGATGTGGATATCGAACAGCCCGCCGCCGGCCATCTGCGGACCCGAGCGGATCGCGAACTTGCCGACGTCGAGCTTGGGCCTGTTGTGCATGCCGAAGATCTGCTCGCACGGGAACTTGTCGAACAGCCCGTCCTTGACCATCGCCTCGGCGCCGCCGCGGCCTTCCTCGGCGGGCTGGAAGATGAAGTGCACCGTACCGTCGAAGTTGCGCGTCGCCGAGAGGTACTGAGCGGCGCCCAGCAGCATCGTCGTATGGCCGTCATGGCCGCAGGCATGCATGCGGCCCTTGTGCTGGCTGCGGTGATCGAACGTGTTGTATTCGTCCATCGGCAGCGCATCCATGTCGGCGCGCAGCCCGATCGCCGTGGGATTGTTGCCGACCCTGATGGTACCGACCACGCCGGTCTTGCCGATTCCCGTCGTGACCTCGCAGCCCCACTCCTTGAGCTTCTTCGCGACGATCTGGGAGGTGCGCTCTTCCTCGAAGCCGAGTTCGGGATGAGCGTGGATGTCGCGGCGGATCGCGGTCAACTCGGCGGCGGCGGCGGCGATCTTGGGTTCGATCTTCATCTCAGGACTCCTGCAGGAACGCGGTCAGCACTTTGCAAAATTCGGGCCCGTGCACGACGGGAAAGAAATGGCCACCGTCCGGCAGAACGTAGGCCCTTGCATTGGGGATCGAGCGTACCAGTTCTTCGGTGAAATAGAGAGGAGTCACCATGTCGTCGCGGGCGCAGATCGCGAGCGTCGGTGCCTTGACCTTCTGGAGCCCGGCGCGGCGGTCGTGCGCCACGATGGCGGCGATGCGCGACAGCACGATCTCTGGCTCGGGGATCGTCTCCTTCGCCCGCGCCTCGGCCGCAGCGAGATCGGCATCGTGATCGCGGATCCACGACGGCATGTTGAGCGCCAGGGCGCTCGACCTGGTGTAGGCCTCGGGCCCGAGTTCGCGCAGCACCTGGGCCCGCACCTCGAACAGGCGGCGGAAGAAGGCGTCGGTCTTGGCCCAGGTCGCCGAGAGGACCAGCCGGTCGATGCGCGCGGCGTGCTCGATCGCCAGCACCTGCCCCATCGCGCCGCCGGTCGAGTGACCGCACCAATGGACCTTGTCGAAGCCCAGCCCGTCGATCAGCTGCAGCGCATCGTCGGCCATCTGTTCGACGGAGTATTTGATCCTCGACAGGCTGCTGCGAGCGGTGCCGCGATGGTCGTGCAGCACCACGGTGAAGTGCCTGGACAGTTCCGGCACGTGGGCATCCCAGAAGCGGCTGTCGCCGCCCAGGCCCGGCACCATGAACAGCGCCGGCCCGCTGCCGTGGCGCTCGTAGTAAAGCTCCGCGCCATCGCGCAATTTCAGGTGCGGCATCCGGCTCTCCTCACTCGCTGCATTGCACGATTGCCCTGCCGGACGAGATGGCTAAGCTCTCGCGCGTGAACGGTGTCGGAGGAAACAGCAAGATGCGCCGCTTGTCGATTGCCGCGATCGCGGCGGCGGCGGCGATGCTCGCGCTCGCAGGCTGCGTGCCGCAAGGTGCGCAGACCGCGGGCTGGACGCCGATCCCGCGCCCCGCGCCCGACGATCCGACGCCCTCGGGCATCGCCTATATCTGCGACGGCCGGAAGGAAGTCTCGGTCGTCTACGCCCGCAACCGCGCCTCGGTGACGCTCGACAGCCGGACCTGGCGGGTCGAGTTCCAGCCGCAGGATCAGGGCTTCCGCTATGTCGACACCGCCGTCGAGTGGTCCGGTCGTGACGATCTGGCCGCCCTGCGCGAGACCGGCGCCGGCGCCAAGCCTCCGCTGGCCTACAATTGCCGGCCGGTGAAGCGGCT
>JBGAIW010000171.1:0-5625 GCA_044225265.1 Reyranella sp. | reverse complement strand
GGCGATGCCGTAGCCGATATTGGCAATGGCTCCGCCGATCACGCCACGCCACCACGTGCGCTTGAGATGCGACCAGACAGTGTGCGGCCGAAGCGCGATCGCCAGCACCAGCAACCAAGGGCCTTCCAGCACGCACAGCCAAGCGATGTAGGCGATGCGATGCTCGAATGTCGGACCGGCAGCGCGCACCCCGAAACCGTCGGCGATGATGTAGGCCGCGATCGTGATGCCGGTCAGAACCGCGAACAGCGTCGCGAGGCCGTGCCGCCCCTCGGGCCGTGCCACCGCCGACTTGAGCGGCAGTGCCAGGGCCACCAGCCCTCCGCTCAGAAGAAGCACGCCTAGAATGTCTTGCACGCGCAGGTGCTCGCCGATCAGTTGACCGGACACCAGCGCCACCAGCAACGGCCCCAACCCGCGCGCGATCGGATAGGTGTGGCTGAGATCGCCGTACGAGTAGGCCTTCAGCAGGAACGTGTAGTAAGCGACGTGGATGATCACCGACAAGGCGAGGAACTTCCATGCGCCAGGATGGATCCACGGCAGGAAGGGCACGGCGACGAGGCCCATCACGGTTCCGGTGGTCATGATCACGCCGAATGTGGCAAGCCGGTCCGAGCGATCCGCTTTCAGCAGCGCATTCCAGCTCGCGTGCATCAGCGCTGCGGCCAACAGCAGCGCGACGATCAGAGGTTCGACGACCATGTCGGGAGATCAGCGCGCCTTGTAGTCGCTGTATTCCAGGTGGACACGCACGCGAACGTCCTTGCCGTCGATGCGGACGGTGTCATCGGCCCGGATCAGGGTCGGGAACCAGTACTTGTCGGCGACCTTCTCGCGCAGCGCGACATAACGCATCGGTCCGAACGGACCGCCGAACGCCCGCCCGCAGCTGCGAACGATCGCATTGTCGCGCTGACGAACCCAGACCCGTCCGGTGAAAGCCTGCCGATCGGCGGTGTTGTCTCGCGCCAGGATGTCGAACACTGCGGCATTGAAATCCGGGAATCGCTGACGCCCGGAATAGACGATGTCGCGGTCGGCGATGATATCCGGGGTAATGGCGAAGCCGTCGCGTAGCGCCTCGAGGCTGGCCTTCGGCAAGGTGACCTTCATGGTATCCGGCCCTTCGGTCACCTTCACCTGGCGTGCTCCGTTGCTGTCGAAGCTGACTGTGCTGACCCGGCGATACTCCTCTTCCACCGCGTCGCCTTTCAGCGACTGCAGCGTGACCTCCAGCTTGTGCCCGAAGCCCGAAAAGGCCTTGGCGAACACGACCTCGTTGGCGGTGACGTCGCGAATGAAGTCCATCGGCGACAGCCGCGCGTCGGCCTGACGATCGATCGGCTCCAGGCCGTCGCTACAACGGATCTGCGCCGCTGCCGAAGTGGCGAGGACAAACGCAAGAAGGAAGGAAACGCTCTTCAACATTGTTGCACTCTAGCCCCGCGGCGGCGGCTCGGAAATCGAGAACAGCCCGCGCTCGCCGAAATCGGCACTACGACGGCGCTCGAGCTCCTGGTTGTAGCGCCTGAGCGCATACTGCTCGGATATGTAACCAACCACCGATTTGTCGCCGGAGATATTCAGCACCGGCAGCGTTTCGATCTCCCTCTCCTCGAAGCGCGTGAGCGCGGTTCGGATGTTCTCGTACGGCAGCAGAAAGAGGTCCCCGTCACGTGCCAAATCGCGGGCCACCTGGCTGTCCTGCGTCTCTTCCTGGGTCGCGTCGTGCAGCAGCGTCACGTCGATCGCGCCCAGATAGGCACCGTCATGCCCCACCACGAACACGCGTCGAGCGCTGCCAGCGGGATAGGCTTCGCGTATCGCCCGGACGGTCGTGCTGTCGGACACTACCTTGGGGTCCGAACGCATCAGGCGGCCAACCGTGAGGTCGGCAAGCCAGCCGATGTCGTATGCGCCGCGAATGCCGATGCCGCGCTGGTGAAAGCGCCAGGTCGAGAACGAATAGCCAAAGGTCAGGCGCACGATGGTCGACGCGACGATCACCCCCACCATGACGCCGATCGTCATGGGGAAGCTCGACGTCCCCTCGAGCACCAGGAATACCATGGTGAGCGGCGCGCCGATCACGCCCGCCGCCACGGCGCTCATGCCGACCATCATCAGCGCGGTGTGATGGGCCGCCAGGCTCGGCGCCACGAAGGCACAGATGTCACCGAACACCAGACCAAGAAGGCATCCCAGGAACAGCGACGTGCTGAACATGCCGCCGCGGAAGCCGGCGCCGAGCGACAGTGCCGCCGCAATCACCTTGGCGATCAGCACCATCAGAACGGCCAGAAAAGACGGATTGCGATCGAATAGGTACTGGATCGCGCCATGGCCGCTGCCCAGCACTTGCGGCACCAACAGCGCCAGTCCGGTCACGAGAGCGCCGCCGAAGGCCGGTCGCAGCCATTGCGGCAAAAAGGAAATGCGCCGGATGTAGCGTTCCGCCCAGGTGACGGACTGCATCGCCAGGATGCTGAATCCGGCCGAGATCACCCCGAGCAGGGCGAACAGCAGGTAGACCCATGTCGGAAAATCGAAGGATTGCTGCACGACGAATAGCGATTGCGAATCGGTGATGGCACGCATGGCGAGCGTGCCGGTGAGCGCCGCCGCCCCGACCGGCGCGAGCGCGGGAATGGCGTAGCTGCCGAGAATCAATTCGTAACCGTAAAACGCGCCGGCCATCGGCGCGTTGAAGGCCGCCGCGATCGCCGCGGCCGCGCCCGCAGCGGTGAACACCCGGAGATCGGGGCGGCGCAGTCGGAAATACTGCCCGACTTTCGACATCACGCTGGAGCCGAGCTGTGTGTACCCCGCCTCCATTCCGACCGCGACGCCCGACACGTTGGAGATCACCGTCTCTCCGACCAAGCGCGCGCTGTCACGGAAGGACATTCGGCCACCATGCAGCGCGTTGGCCTCGATCGGATCGACGATGTCGTTGGGCCGCAGGCGGCGCAGCGCCAGCGCCACGATGCCGAGCAGCAAACCACCGGCCACGGGCACGATCAGTATCCGCTCGGGGTCGATTCCGATGCCCGTACTGAGACCGTCGCCGTCGGGAATTCGGAACAGAAACCGGTGCATGACGTCGATCAGCAGATGCAGGCCCGCGATCATGGCGCCGATCAGCCCGCCCCAGACCGCACACACCGCGATCTGCGTGAGTTCGCTGGAGCGAAGGCGCCCTTGAACGCGGAACAGGCGGCGAGGTTCGAACCAGCCCGCCACCTTTCCGACTAGGGTCGCCAACAGAGGAGCCATGCTCTCAGCCACTTTCTTTCGCCGCACGGTTCCGCGACAATAGAGGTCGTTCCCGGCCAGCAGGTGTCTCGTGCTGCTTTTGATCGATAACTACGACAGTTTCACCTACAACCTCGTCCACTTTCTGGGCGATCTCGGGGCGCATTGCATCGTCAAGCGCAACGACCAGATCACCGTCGACGAGGCGATGGCCCTGAAGCCCGATGGAATCGTGCTATCGCCCGGTCCCTGCACCCCCAACGAGGCCGGTATCTGCATGGATCTGATCCGGGCGGCGGCCAAGGCGCAGGTCCCACTGTTCGGCGTCTGTCTCGGACACCAGGCGATCGGCCAGGTGTTTGGCGGCAAGGTGGTCCGAGCCCCCATGCCCATGCACGGCAAGCTGTCGGAGGTCGAACACAAGGGCCAAGGCGTGTTCGAGGACGTCCCCTCGCCATTCGAGGCTACCCGTTATCATTCGCTCATCGTCGACCGGGCAACCATGCCCAAGGACCTCGAAATCACCGCCCAGACCGGCGACATCGTCATGGGCATGCGTCATAGGAGCCTGCCGATCCACGGCGTGCAGTTCCATCCCGAGAGCATTGCCTCCCAGTACGGCCACAAGATCCTGGAAAACTTCCTCAAGATCGCGGGCGAACATCCGACTCAGCAAAAGAAGAAAGCGGCCTGAACGCCTTCAGCGTCCCGCCAACAGGGGCGGAACGATGCGTGATTCGCCATTTCTCGATTGTTCTCTCGGCCCAATAGCTAAGAGAAATCATCTAACCTATTGAAATCAATAGGCTCTCAGAATGAAGCCAAGCCGATCGACGTCATTTCCCGTCTACTCGAAGGGAAGCGGCCCCAACAGATCTCAGGCCGCGACGCCGAAGCCTGCCCGCTGGACGGCCTTGGCGATGGCGGCGACGTCAGCCCCGGCCGGCAGACGCATCTCGCCGGTCTTGAGGTCGACGGAGATCGGGGCGGTGCCGGCACCGGTAGCGGCCCGCGTGACGGCCTTTACGCAGCCGTCGCAGTCCATGCCGGTGACCTTCAGGATCAGTTCTTCAGCCATGTGATATAGCTACGCGCCCTTGCACCCTGGCGGCAAGGGGCAAATCAGGGATCCGGAACCCCGACCAGGAGACGAGAGTTAGCGTGAGCGGCGACATAGACGATTTTCGCGGCCTTCTGGCCAAGGTGGGCAACGGCATGACGCTCGGCATCGACGAGGCCGAGCGGGCGTTCGACATCATGACCAGCGGCAACGCGACCCCGGCCCAGATGGGCGCCTTCCTGATGGGCTTGAAGGTGCGCGGCGAGACGGCGGACGAACTTGCAGGTGGCGCCAAGGTGCTGCGAGCCAAGGTCGCACGCGTGCGGGCCCCTGTCGGCGCGATCGACATCGTGGGTACCGGCGGCGACCATCACGGCACCTACAACGTCTCTTCCTGCTCGGCACTGGTCGTCGCGGGTGCCGGCGTCCCGGTAGCCAAGCACGGCAACAGGGCGTTCACCTCGAAGTCCGGTGCCGCCGACGTGCTTGGCGCGCTGGGCATCAATCTCGATCTGCCGATCGAGACGCTCGAGAAGGCGCTGGCCGAGGCCAACGTCTGCTTCCTGATGGCGCCCCGACACCATGGGGCGATGCGCAACGTCGCCGGCCCCCGCGTCGAGCTCGCGCCCTCGCGGACCATCTTCAACCTGCTGGGCCCGATGTCCAACCCCGCCCTCGTCTCGCGCCAGCTGGTGGGCGTTTTCGACCGCCGATGGCTCAAGCCGGTGGCGCAGGCGCTGGGTCAGCTTGGGCTCGAACGCGTGCTGGTCGTGCACGGCCAGGACGGCATGGATGAGCTGACGACCACGACCAAGAGCTGGGCCGCCTCCCTCGAGAACGGCAAGGTCAGCGAGATCGAGATCGCGCCTGAGGACGCAGGCGTCGGCCGCTCGACGATGGCCAAGCTGAAGGGCGGCGATGCCGCGCACAATGCCGATGCGATCCGCCAGGTGCTGGCCGGACGGCGCGACGCCTTCCGCGATATCGTCGTCCTGAACAGCGCCGCCGCCCTGATTGTCGCCGGCAAGGTCGGCAATCTGAAGGACGGCGCCGCCCTCGCAGTCGAGTCGATCGACAGCGGCAAGGCGCGCAAGGCCCTCGAGTCGCTGCAACGGATCTGCGCCTGAGGACATGACATGAGCGACACGCTCACCAGGATCACCGCCGACACGGCGAGGCATGTTGCGGCCTGCAAGGGGCGCCGGCCACTTGCCGAAGTCGAGAAGGCTGCCAGGGGCGCCGATGCCCCGCGCGGGTTCGCGCGTGCGCTCAAGGCCGCCATCGCGGCCGGCCGCTACGGGCTGATC
>JBGAIW010000170.1:0-5646 GCA_044225265.1 Reyranella sp. | reverse complement strand
AACTTCACCCGCGGCGAATAATGGTCCCGCAGGTTCTCGCCGACTCCCTTCAGCTCGTGGACGGGCGTGACGCCCAATGAGCGCAGCAGGTCGGACTGGCCGATGCCCGAGAGTTCCAGAAGCTTGGGCGAGTTGATCGAGCCCGAGCAGACGATGACCTCGCGCGCCGCCCGCGCCTCGCGCTTCCGGCCGTTCGCCGCGTAGCGCACGCCGACGCAACGCCGGTCCTCCAGGATCAGGCTCTCGCCCAGCGCACCCTGCTCGATGACGAGGTTCTTCCGCCCGCGCGCCGGGTCGAGGTAGCAGTAGGCCGTGCTCTGCCGCCGTCCCCTGGCGATCGTCACCTGCGACATCCCGATGCCTTCCTGCGTGGCGCCGTTGAGGTCGGGATTGAACGGCAGCCCGATCTTGCCCGCCGCCTCGATCATCTTTTCCAGCAGCGGCACCTTGTGGCGCGGCGTGTCGGTGATCCTGAGCGGTCCCGAGCGGCCGCGCAGATCTTCCGAGCCGCCGTCGTAATTCTCCATCTTCCTGTAGACCGGCAGCACGTCCTGCCAGCTCCAGCCGCGGTTGCCGAGCTGCGCCCAGTGGTCGTAGTCCTGCGCCTGGCCGCGGATATAGACCATGCCGTTGATCGAGCTCGACCCGCCGAGCATCTTTCCGCGCGGCACCTCGATGCGGCGGCCGCCCGATCCTTCGTCGGGCTCCGACGTGAAGCACCAGTTCACCGCCGGCAGGTCGATCATCTTGGAAACGCCGACCGGGACGCGCGACCAGAAGTAGCCGGAGCCTTCGGTGCCGGCCTCGAGCAGCAGCACGCGATGGCTGCCGCTCTCGCTCAGGCGGGCGGCGATCGTGGCGCCCGACGAACCGGCGCCGACGACGATGTAGTCAAAGAGCTCGGCGTTGGCGGTTCGCATGGTGGCTTGGCTCCGTGAAGGGGACCGCGAGCGGTTCACTTAGGATGGAAGCCGCTCTAGGGTGCGGGCAACAAAAAACAGGAAACGCCCCGAGATGACGTCCGCTCTGCGGCGGCAGGGACTGGTGATCGTCGCCACCCTGGCAACCGCCTATGTCGCCAGCCACTTCTTCAGGGCGGCCAACGTCACGATCGGCCTCGACCTGATGCGCGACCTGCGGATCGGGCCGGAGGCTCTGGGCGCGCTGACCGGCGCCTTCTTCTTCGGCTTCTCGGCCATGCAGATCCCCTGTGGCTTCTTCCTCGACCGCTTCGGGCCGCGGCGCACGGTCTGCGCCATGCTGGCGCTGGCGGTGATCGGCGCCACGATCTTCACCCTGGCGCCGAGCTGGCCGCTGCTGCTGACGGGGCGGGCCCTGATGGGGGCGGGCTTCGGCATCATGCTGATCGGCACGATGGTGGTGATCTCGCGCTGGTTTCCGCCCGACCGCTTCTCGACCCTGGCCGGCATGGTGCTGTCGATCGGCCTGGTCGGCAATCTGCTGGCGACCACGCCGCTCGCCTGGGGCACCGAACATATCGGCTGGCGCGGCGTATTCGGCCTGGTCGTTGCCTTCACCGCGCTCGCCGCCATCGCGGTCTGGCTGGTGGTGCGCGACGCGCCGCCGGGCCATCCGTTCCTCGAACGCAAGATCGAGTCGCCAGGAGAGTTGTTGCGCGGGCTGGGCGAGGTGCTGCGCAATCCGCGCCTGCCCTACATTCTGACGCTCAATTTCTGCAACTACGCCTGCACCTTCACGGTGCAGGGCCTGTGGGGAGGGCCGTTCCTGCGCGAGGTCCACGGCCTCACCATCATCCAGTCGGGCAACGTGCTGTTCTCCGCCGTCATCGCCTACCAGTGCGGCATGCTGTGCTTCGGGCCGCTCGACCGGCTGCTCGACACGCGCAAGTGGATCGCGATCGGCGGCACCCTGGCGATCGCCACGATCCTGGCCACGCTCGCGCTGGCGAGCGCGCCGCCGCTGTGGCTGGTTGTCGGCGCGATCGTCGGGATCGGCTTCTTCAGCGCCTCCAGCACCATGGTCATGACCCACGGCCGCGCGATCTTTCCCGACCGCCTGATCGGCCGCGGCATGTCGACCATGAACACCTGCGTCATGCTGGGCGTGGCCTGCATGCAGACCCTGTCGGGGATCATCCTCGGTCTGTTCCAGCCGCTGGCCGACGGGGCGCGCTCCGAGGTCGCCTATCGCACCCTGTTCGGTTTCATGTGCTGCGTGCTGATCGTCGCGGTGTCGATCTACAGCCGCGTGCTCGATGTGCGTCCGAGCGACGAGTTGCGGGACGCGCTGAAAAGGTAGTGTCCTAGCCGAGCTGCCTGGCGATGAACGCCTTGACGGTTTCGCGCGCCTTGTCGGTATTCGGCCCGGGCTCGGCCACCCATTCGTGCGTCGAGCCCTCGAATTCCCGGTACTCGCACGCACCGCCGGCGTCGCGATAGGCCTGGCAGAATTCCTTCTGCATCTCGGGCAGCACGTTGTCGTCGGCACCGCCCTGCATGATCAGGAAGGGCACCAGCCGCACCTTTTCCTTGCGCGCCAGGATCGCCCGCGGATTGCCCTCGTGAATCGACTCCCACGGCACGAAGAACACGGTGTTGTTCTTGATCATGGCTTCGTTCTTGCGATTCACCGCGTTCTGGTAGCGCGCGAGCGTGTCGGAGGGCGGCGAACGCATGGCGACCCACGAGACGGTGGCGTCGATGCCGGAAGTGCCGTCGAGCGGGATCGCCGTGTAGCGCGGATCGTGCGGCCGCATCGACAGCAGCTCGGCGACGTGGCCGCCGCTCGACGAGCCGTAGATGCCGAGCCTCGAGACATCGCCGTTCCAGCGCGCCGCGTTCACCTTCAGCCAGCGCGCCGCGTAATTGGCGTCCTGAACGCAGGCGGGGTAGGGCGCCTCGCCGCCGAGCGTGAGATCGACGGCGACGACCAGCAGGCCGCTTGCCGCCAGTGCGCGATCCATCGGCTCCTCGGCCAGGCGATCCTTTCGGTTCCAGCCGCCGCCATGCAGGTCGAGCACGGTCGGGAAAGGCCCGGGACCTCTTGGTTGATAAATGCGCGCCTTCAGCATGCGGCCGGCGGCGTTCTTGCGCAGGTCGACTTCGCTGACCGAGATCTCGAAGCGCGCCTTCGGGTCGTAGACCGGCGCCGGGCGCCGGGCGGCAGTGGTTCCATCCATGATCGTGTCCTTTCGGCTAGAGCGGCTCGCTTATTCGGCAACGGCGCCGGAATCCTTCACGGCCTTGCCCCACTTGGGCACGTCTCTTCGCAGCACCTCGGTCAGGCCGGCTGGCGAAGAGGCTACGACCACCAGGCCGATCTTGGCCAGGCGCTCCTGGGTCTCGGGCTCGCGCAGGGTCGCCGCGATCTCCTGGTTGAGCTTGGCCGTGACGTCCTCCGGGATGCCCGGCGGGCCCATCAGCGCCAGCCAGCTGTCGCCTTCGAACGGCACGCCGGCCTCGATGAAGGTCGGCACGTCGGGCAGGGCCGGCGAGCGCTTCGCCGAAGCCACGCCCAGCGCCCGCACCTTGCCGGCATTGATGTGCGGCAGCGCCGTGTTGACGCTGACCGAACTCAGCTGCACTTCGCCCGCCAGCAGCGCCTGCACCGCCGGGGCGCCGCCCTTGTAGGGCACGTGCACCATGTCCAGCCCGCCCGCCGCCGCCCGGAACATCTCCACCGTGAGGTGCGAGCCGTTGCCGGTGCCGGCCGATGAATAGGTGAGCTTGCCCGGCTGGCTCTTGGCGAGCGCGACGAACTCCTGGGCGTTCTGCGCCGGAACCGCCGGATGAATGATGATCACGGTCGGGAAGCTCGCCGCGAGCGTGACGGGCGTGAAGTCCTTGAACACGTCGTAGGGCAGCTTGGCGCCATAGAGCGTGGGCGCGATGGCGTGGGTGCCGTTGTCGGCGACCACCAGCGTGTAGCCGTCGGGCGGCGACTTCGACACCAGCGCGCTTCCCACCGTGCCGCCGGCGCCCGGGCGATTCTCGACCACGACCTGCTGGCCGATCCGGTCCGTCATCTTCTGTGCCAGGATGCGGCCGAACGTGTCGGAGTTTCCGCCGGGCGCGTGCGGCACCACGATCTTGATCGGCCGCGACGGGAAGGCCGCGGTCTGGGCGGCGGCAGGCAGCGTTCCCGACGCGGCAAGGGCGCCGATCCATCCGAGTGCGCGGCGGCGTGACGTCCAAATCATTCTGTCTCCCTCACTTCCTCTCTTGGGCCGAGGTGGTGGCCGGGGTCGTGGCCAGGGCGGCGGCCAGGTCGCCCGTCTACGGTAGGCGTGTTGTCCGCACCGCGCCACGGGCGGAGATGAAACTCCAGTCGAATCCGGCTCAGCTCGCGGGCTGTTCCAGGATGCCCAGCTCCTTCAGCCGCGCGATTTCAGCGACGGAGTATCCCGCCTCGCGCAGCACCTGTTCCGAATGCTGGCCGACGGACGGCGCGCGAACCGGGGCGGCCTTCGTCGTCTCGTCGAGGTGGAACGGGCTCGACACGGTGAAACCCTTGCCGTCGGCAAAAGGCACCAGCGCACCGATCTCGCGGGATTGCGCGTCGTCGGAGGCCTCGTTGACCGTATAGACGGCGCCGAAAGTCACGCCGGCCGCTTCGAGGATGGGACGCCACTCGCCGAGATCGCGCTTGGCGAACACAGCGTCGAGGATCGCGGTCAGGGCCCTGGCGTTCTGGCGGCGCGCATCCTTGGTGGCGAAGCGCGGATCCTCGACCAGATGGCTGGCGTCGATCGCCTTCAGGAAGCCGTCGAGCTGCCGCACCTCGTTGTGCAGGGCCATCAGGAACCAGCGGCCGTCGCGGCAGCGATAGTGGTTGGCCAGCGCACTCGGCGTCTCGACTCGCGGCGGCCTCAGTCTGACGTGCTCGCCGAACAGGCGATTCTGGACGTAGCAGCCGTTCGCCCACAGGCCGTTCTGCAGCAGCGAGGTCTGCGCCACGCCGCCCTTGCCCGTCCGCTCGCGGCGGTACAGCGCCGTCACGATCGCGGCATAGAGGCCCGTCGCGGTGGGATGGTCGCCCAGGCCGGGCACCGAGCGAACCGGTTCGGTCTCGGTCGTTGCCCGGATCATGTCCATCAGGCCGGTGCGGGCCCAGTAGGCGGTGGCGTCGAAGCCGGTGCGCGCCGCCTCGTCGCCGGCCTCGCCGTAGGCTGTGATCGAGCCGTAGACCAGCCGCGGATTGACCGCCAGCAGGTGGCTGGCGGCGATCTTCAGGCGCTCGCGCACCGGCAGCGGAAAGTTGGTGATGAAGACGTCGGTCGAGGCGATCAGCCGGTACAGCACGTCGAGGCCGTCGGGATGCTTGAGGTCGATGGCGAGACTCTTCTTGTTGCGCGCCGTGAGCTGCCACCAGTAGTCGGTCGTCTTGCCGGGCACCGGAACCGATGCCCGCCACGGATCGCCGGCGCCCGGCGGCTCGAGCTTGATCACCTCGGCGCCGAAATCGGACAGGATCGTCGCCGCCGCGGGGCCGGCGATCCAGCTCGCGCAGTCGATGACCTTCAGGCCCTGGAATATTCCGTCGGTCATCGCATGCTGCCCCTTCGAGTAGGACCGCCTCATCCTGAGGAGCGCCCCCTCGAATACCTCGGGGTAAACTCCGGTCGCGTCTCGAAGGATGGGGCGCAGGCAAGGTGCGCGTACCCAT
>JBGAIW010000169.1:0-5647 GCA_044225265.1 Reyranella sp. | reverse complement strand
AAGCCAATCGGGACCGGGCCGTTCAAGTTCGTCGAATTCAAGATGAACGAGGGCATCAAGCTCGCGAAGAACACCGAGTATTGGAAGAAGGGCCGGCCCTATCTCGACGGCATCGAATACACGATCATCCCGGATCGCTCGACCCGCATGCTGGCTTTCGTCAGCGGCAAGTACGACATGACTTTTCCGACAGACGTGAGCATCCCGCTGCTCAAGAACGTCAAGAAGGATGCACCGAACGCGCAATGCACCATGCGCTTCACCGGTGTCGCCACCAACTTGATCGTAAACCGAGAAAAGCCGCCATTCGACGACCCGAAGATCCGGCGTGCCATGGCGCTGACACTCGACCGGCAGGCCTTCAATACCATCCTCGACGAAGGCCAGAGCAAGGTGAGCGGAGCGATGCTGCCGCCACCGGCCGGCGTGTGGGGCCTGTCCGAGGACATGGTGAAGGGCTTGCCGGGCTACGGCGATGTCGCGAAGGCGCGCGAGGAGGCGCGCGGGCTGATGAAGGAGCTGGGCTACGGCCCCGACAAGCGGATGAAACTCAAGGTCAGCACGCGCAACATCGCGACCTTCCGCGATCCGGCGGTGATCCTGATCGATCAGCTGAAGCACATCTGGATCGACGGCGAGCTCGAGGTGATCGACACCGCCGTCTACTACAATCGCGTTTTCAAGAAGGACTACGTGGTGGCGCTCAACCTCACCGGCAGCGCCGTGGACGATCCCGACGTGACCTTCTTCGAGGGCTATGCCTGCGGCTCGCTGCGCAACGTGAACAATTACTGCAATCCGGAGATGACCAGACTCTTCGAGGCGCAGTCGCGCGAACTCGATGCCGAGAAGCGGCTGAAGATGGTCTGGGAGATCGACCGGAAGCTGCAGGAGGATATCGCCCGTCCGATCATCCTGAACGGCATGGCGGCCGGCTGCTGGCAGCCCCACGTCAAGGGCGTCGTGATCCAGTCCAACAGCATCTACAACGGCTGGCGCTTCGAGGATGTGTGGCTGGATAAGTGATTTCGCCGTATCCGGCGAAATCATCGGCGCGCGGCAGCGCTTGTAACCACGCGCGAGAGCACGCGCGGCGCAGAATGGGTAAGGCTGGCGACGTAGCCCACTGAGGGCTACGCTCGCTTCCTATTCAGGAGGAGACACATGAAACCCAGGATCATGCGCGCCGCCACGCGCCCGACGTCGAAGGCGGAGACGGCGAACTTTGTCGGACCGGTCGTGTCGGATCCGGTATGGGCGCCGGAAGGTCCTTCGAAGCTGCGCGCCTCGCGCGTCACCTTCATGCCGGGCGGCCGCACCAACTGGCACAAGCACGCGGTCGGTCAGATCCTCTATGTGCTGTCCGGAGTCGGCCGCTATCAGCTCGAAGGCCAGCCCGTGCAGGAAATTCGGCCGGGCGACACGGTGGTGATCCCGCCGGGTGCGCGCCATTGGCACGGTTCGGCGCCCGACACGATGATGTGCCATCTCGCCATGTCGGAGACCGACGACAAGGGCAACGCGACGACCTGGCTCGAGCCGGTCAGCGACGGCGACTACGGCAAGGCGCCGGCGAAGGACTGATCTCCGGCGGCGGACGCACCGGCCTCAGCCGGTCGCGGTGCCGCCGACCGTGATCCCGTCGATGCGGAGCGTCGGCTGGCCGACGCCGACCGGCACGCCCTGGCCGTCCTTGCCGCAGGTGCCGATGCCGGGATCGAGCGACATGTCGTTGCCGACCATCGCGACCTTGGTGAGCGCCTGCGATCCGGAGCCGATCAGGGTCGCGCCCTTGACCGGCTGCGTGATCTTGCCGTCTTCGATCATGTAGCCTTCGGTGACGCTGAACACGAACTTGCCCGAGACGATGTCGACCTGACCGCCGCCGAAATTGGCGCAGTACAGGCCCTTCTTCACCGAGGCGATGATTTCCTTCGGATCCTCGTTGCCCCCCATCAGGAACGTATTGGTCATGCGCGGCATCGGCGCATGGGCATGGCTCTGGCGCCGGCCGTTGCCGGTCGGCCTCACGCCCATCAGCCGCGCGTTCTGGCGATCCTGCATCAGCCCGACCAGCCGGCCGTTCTCGATCAGCACATTGCGCCCCGTGGGCGTGCCCTCGTCGTCGATGGTAAGCGAGCCGCGCCGGTCGGCAAGCGTGCCGTCGTCGACCACGGTGACGCCGGGCGAGGCGATCATCTGGCCCATCAGATGGGTGAACATCGAGGTCTTCTTGCGGTGGAAGTCGCCTTCTAGGCCGTGACCGACCGCCTCGTGCCACAGCACGCCCGACCAGCCCGAGCCCAGCACCACCGGCATCTCGCCGGCCGGTGCCGCCACCGAGTCGAGGTTTACCAGCGCCTGGCGAATCGCCTCGTCGGCTTCCTTCTTCCAGTAGTCCGGCTTGAAGATGTCGCCATAGGCGGCGCGCCGGCCGCTGCCGGTCGAGCCCGACTCCATGCGGTCGCCGTTGGCGCAGACGACCGACACGTTGAGCCGCACCAGCGGCCGTACGTCGGCCGCGCGCCAGCCGTCGGCCTTGATGATCTCGACGACCTGCCAGCTGGCGGCGAGCGAGATCGAGACCTGGCGCGCCTTGGGTTCCTTGCCGCGAACGTAGGCGTCGATCTCCTGCAGGAGCTTCACCTTCTTCTCGAAGCCTTCGCCATCGATCGGGTTGTCGTCGGCATAGAGCAGCCGGTTGGTGCCGCGCGGCGACTCGTCGGCAGTGCCGCCCTTGCCCGAGCGCACGGCCTTGACCGTGGAAACGGCCCGCTTCAGCGCATGTTCGTCGAGGGCGGAGGCATGGGCAAAGCCGGTCGCCTCGCCCGCCACCGAACGCAGGCCGAAGCCCTGGGTGGTGTCGTAGGAGGCGCTCTTCAGCTTCCCGTCGTCGAACGCCAGCCCTTCGCTCTGCACGTATTCGAGGAACAGTTCGCCGTCGTCGCAGCCGGCCAAGGCCTCGTTGACCATCTTCTCGGTCTTGCGCCGGTCGAGCGCGCCCTTGCCGAAGAAGAGGCCATCGGCGGTGGCGAGATGGTTGATGCCCTTGGCTGCCATGCGGTTACCCTTTTCTGTTCCACCAAAATGGTCACTTGCCGGCATGTGCGCAAGCGTGGCGACGGATACGTGGGCCGTGCCATTGTCCCGCCATGAAGTCGGTAGGAATTCTCGGTCTGGGCAATATCGGGCGCGCGGTCGCCGACAATCTTCTCGCGGCGGGATTCGAGGTCGTTGCCGTGCGTCGGCCGAGTACGCAGGACTTCCGACATCTGGCTGACAGCCCCGCGGAGCTCGCCCGGAAATGCGATGTCGTGGTGACGGCCCTGGCCAGCGAGGAGGCGATGCGGGCGGCCTATCTCGGCCCCGACGGCCTGGCGGCCGGTGCCCGCGCCGGATCGATCGTGATCGACATGGGAACCTTTCCGGTGATCCTGAAGCGCGAACTGGCCGAGGCGTTGGCGGCCAGGGGAACCGCGATGCTCGACTGCCCCGTGAGCGGCACGCCGCCGGTGGTCCGCTCACGTCAGGCCGTGTTGTTCGTGAGCGGCGATGCCCAAGTCATCGAGCGCTGCCAGCCGGTGCTCGAGGCGATCACGCCGAAGCATCGCACCGTCGGACCGTTCGGAGCCGGCATGGCGCTCAAGTGGGCGGCCAACCTGCTGGTCACGATCAACACCTTTGCCACTGCGCAGGCGATGCTGCTCGGCACGCGCTCAGGTATCGATCCCCGGGTCCTGGTCGAGGCGTTGGGCGCGAGCTTCGCCGGCAGCCCGGTCTTCAACGCCCGCGCCCCGATGATGGCCGAGGGGCGCTACCAGCCGGCGCCGGGGCCGGCGCACGTCTTTCTGAAGGATCTCCGCTATATCCAGGCCGAGTGCCAACGGCTCGGCATTCCGGCGCCGCTGATCGGTCCGACGCTCGAGTGGTACGCGAAGCTGCTCGAGGCCGGCCGCGGCGCAGACGAGGCCGCGGCGATCTACGAGTTGCTGAAGGACGCGCCGGCCTGAGCCCGGCCGCTCACATCACCAGGACGATCTTGCCGAAGTGGGCATTGGCCTTCATGTGCGCCAATGCCTCCGCCGCCTGTGACAGGGGGAAGGTCCTGTCGATCGGCAGGTGGAGCTTGCCCGCTTCGATCGCAGGCCACAGATCGGCGCGGGCGGCCTTGACGATCGCGCGCACTTCCTCGGGGCTGCGGGTGCGGAAGGTGACGCCGATATAGTCGATACGCTTCAGCGCATGCAGGTCGTAGTTGAACTCGCCCTTCATGCCGCCGAGTCGGCCGACATTGACGATGCGGCCCAGGATGGCGGCGGCTTCCATGTTCTGGTTCATCACCGTCGAGACCTGGTCGACGATCAGGTCGACGCCCTTGCCGCCGGTCGCTTCCTTGACCTTCTCGGGCCACTTCGGATCGTTGGTGTCGAGCGCGAGGTCGCAGCCGAATTCCTTGAGCCTGTTGCGGCGGCCCTCGTTGGTCGAGGTGCCCATCACGATCGAGGCGCCCATGTGCTTGGCGATCTGCATGCCGAGGAGGCCGACGCCGGAGGAAGCGCCCTGAATCAGCACGGACTCCCCCTTCTTGAGGCGGCCAGCCCCGACAAGGGCGTTGTGCATGGTCTGGATGGCGACAGCCATGCAGGCGGCCTGCTCGTAGCTCATGTTGTTGGCGGGAATCCTGTGGGCGCGGCCGGAGTCGGCGACGGCGTACTCGGCGAAGCCGCCGGCGGCCGAGCTCATCACGCGGTCGCCCGGCTTGAAGTCCTTCACGTCGGCACCGACTGCTTCGACCTCGCCGGCGCATTCCAGGCCGACGATGGTGCCCGGACCGCCGACCGTGCCGTGGCGGTTGCCCGAGGCGACGGCGAGATCGGCGCGATTGAGCGAGGCCGCCTTGACCTTGATCAGGATCTCGTTCGGCTTGGGCGAGGGCTTCGGCGCGTCCTTGTACTGGACGCCGTTCTCGGTGACGACGGCGGCTTTCATGGCGGATCTCCCTAATTCAGGGATCCACCCATAGCACGGCTCAGGGCTGAGCCCGGCCTTTCACGTATTTGCGAACGATGGTTTCGTCGGGCGGATGGTTGGCGGGCGCGACCGGCGTGATCTGCGCCTGCACGCACTTCCAGGCACCGCCGTGACGCACGTAGATGTCGGTGTACATGGTCATGCCGGTCGTCTCGACGCCGTCGATCACGCGCACGCTCTTGTTGGTCGAACGGAGCAGGGCGGTGTCGCCGAACACGTCGATCTTCTCGTCGCGATAGTCGAAGTAGGGAATGCGGGCGGGGTCGAAGCCGGTCGCCCACGCCTTCAGGTAATCGGCGCGGCCCACCCGCGCACCGGTCGGCGTGATGCAGATGAAGCCTTCGTGCAGAATTGCGTCGTGGCCCGGCACATCGTTGGTGATGAAATTATGGATGAACTTGGCGTTCAGCGCGCGCAGCTCGGCCGTCATGGCAGTCCTCCCCGAGAGGACTAACCATATAACTGGTTAAGAAGGGAGTCCAGTCCGAACCGAGTCAGACGATCCTGCTCGCCTTGCCCTGCCAGTAGCGGTCGCGCAGCAGGCGCTTGTAGAGTTTGCCGGTCGGATGGCGCGGCAGCTCGGCCTCGAAATCGATGCTGCGCGGGCATTTGATGG
>JBGAIW010000037.1:0-39762 GCA_044225265.1 Reyranella sp. | reverse complement strand
AACGGCGGGCTTTTTGCATTGAAATCAGCGTGAAAGCCGGGTTTGCCGCTGTCCGGCCACAGTGCGGCGGTCTATAGTTCTCTGGGGACAGGGGTTTTGGAGACTTTGAAGATGCGCATGGTCCGGTGGGCGGTCATCGCTTCGGTCACCGTCATGGCCTGCGGGGCGGTCTACGTCTTCCGCGACGACATCGGCCAACGGCTCGGATTCAGCGCGCCTGCAAACGCCACGGCCACGGCGGCGAGTCCCGCGGGCGCTGCCCAACCGCCGGGCCGGCGTGGCCGCGCCAACCCGGGCGGCGCCGTACCGGTCGTCGTCACGACCATAGCGCCGAAGTCGCTGCCAGTGGTGATCGAAGCAGTCGGTACGGTGCAGGCAATCGTCTCGATCCAGATTAAGCCGCGCGTCGACAGCCAGATCGTTAAGGTCAACGTTGCCGAGGGCGCGCTGGTGAAAGAGGGCGATCTCCTGTTCCAGCTCGACGACCGCACACTCAAGGCCCAGCTCGGCCAGATCGAGGCGCAGATCCGCAAGGACCAGTCGCAGGTGGCGCAGGCGCGCCGCGACGTGCAGCGCACCGAGGAGCTTCTCGGCAAGGGCGCCGGTACCCTGGTCAACCGCGACACGGCAATCACCGCGCTCAAGGCGGCCGAAGCGCAGCTCGAGGCCGACGAGGCCAACCGCGCGTCGGTGATGACCTCGCTCACCTACACCGAGATCAAAGCGCCGGTGTCGGGCCGAATCGGCTCGATCGCCTTCAAGGCCGGCGCCATCGTGCGCCAGAGCGACAACACCGCGACCGCGGTGCTCGCCACCATCAATCAGATCGATCCGATCTTTGTGTCCTTTGCAATCCCGCAGGTGCTGCTACCGGACTTGCGCGCCGCGATGGCCAAGGGCGAAGTCAAGGTCAACGCCATCGTCAACGACAACCTCAAGCAGTCGGGCGTCATGGCGTTCATAGAGAACACCGTGGATCCCAACACCGGCACGGTGACCGCCAAGGCGCGCATCGCAAATGCCAACGAAGGCCTGTGGCCCGGGCAATTCGTCCGCGCCGAGGTTATCCTCGGAATCGAGGCCGATGCGTTGTCGCTGCCGTCGGCGGCGGTCCAGCTCGGGCCGAAGGGTCCATACGTCTTCGTCATCAAAGACAACGTGGCCGAACTTCGCCAGATCGACGTCAAGCGCACGCAGCAGGGCGAAACGATCGTCGGCGACGGCCTGCGCCCTGGCGAGACGGTGGTGGTCGACGGTCAGCTCCGGCTGGTGAATGGTGCTGCGGTGGCACCGCGTGGCGCTGGCGAACAACCCCGTTCTGCACCGCCGACGCCGCCACGCGGCTAGCCGCCGGAGCTTCTACCCGATGTTGTCAGCGCTCTGCATCCGTCGCCCGGTTATGACGATCCTGGTGATGGCCTCGTTCGTCATCGCTGGCATTTTTGGCTACAAGCAGCTTCCCGTCGCCGCCATACCGCGCGTCGACTTCCCGACTATCCAGGTGACGGCGACACTGCCCGGGGCCAGCCCGGAAACAATGGCGGCCTCGGTCGCCTCGATCCTCGAGCGCCAGTTCGCCACCATCGCCGGCGTGACGTCGATGACCTCGACGTCGTACAATCTCCTCGGCGCTGCGCCGCCTGCCACCCGAACTGCCGGCGCCGCCCAGTTTCCGCAAGGTCAACCCGGCCGACTTCGCGGTGATGTTTCTGGCGTTGAAGTCGAACCAGGTGCGCCTTTCGGATGTCGACGCCTTCGCCAGCCGCTCGATCCTGCCGCGCGTCTCGACGCTGCCCGGCGTCGCCCAAGTGCTGATCTTCGGCTCGCAGAAATATGCCGTGCGCGTGCGCGCCAACCTCGATCAGCTCGCGGTGCGCGGGCTCACGCTGCAGGAGCTGCAGACCGCGATCGTAAACGCCAATTCGAGCAAGCCCGTCGGCTCGATTGCCGACCGGCGCCTCAACTCGATCCTCGACGCCACCGGCCCAATTCAGAAGGCGGCCGACTACATGCCAGTGATCGTGACCTGGCAGAACGGCGCACCGGTCCGCATCTCCGACGTCGCGGCCTCGATCGATTCGGTTGAGAACGACAAGGTGGCGAGTTGGCACGACGGCACTCGCGCGATCGTACTGGCCGTCTACAAGCAGCCGGACGCCAACACCGTCGAGGTCGTCGATCGCGTCAAGGCGATGATTCCGGCGATTCAGTCCGAGTTGCCGAGCGGCGTCACGATCACCCAGATGGCCGACCGCTCGATCCCGATCCGCCACGCCATCGAAGACGTCGAGTTTACTCTGATTCTGGCCGCGGGGCTGGTCATCATAGCGATCTACTTCTTCCTGCGCAGCGCGCGCGCCACCTTTATCCCGGCGATTGCGCTGCCGATCTCGGTGATCGGCACCTTCGCGCTGATGTTCGTGGCCGGCCATTCGATCGACAACATCTCGCTGCTGGCACTGACGCTCGCCGTCGGCTTCGTGGTCGACGACGCGATCGTCATGCTGGAGAACATCGTCCGTCACATCGAGGCGGGCGAGAAGCCGATGGATGCCGCGTTCAAGGGGGCCAAGGAGGTGAGCTTCACCATCATCTCCATGACGCTGTCGCTGGTCGCGGTGTTCATTCCCGTGCTGTTCATGGGCGGCGTGGTCGGCCGCATGTTCAACGAGTTCGGTCTCGTCATAGCGTTCGCCATCCTGATCTCGGGCATCGTGTCGCTGACGCTGACGCCGATGCTATGCTCGCGCCTGCTGAAGCCGATCGACCACCACGAGAGGCACAATGCGCTGCTGCGCTCCTTCGAATGGAGCTTCAACAAGCTGAGCGACGGCTATGCCTGGGCGCTGCGGCGCACGGTGGCCTGGCCGCGTCTGGTTCTGCTGATCACCGCGGGTACCTTCGTGCTCACGGGCGTCCTGTTTCAGGCGATCCCCAAGGGCTTCTTCCCGACCGAGGATATTGGCCAGCTGCGCGGCTCGACCGTCGGACCGGACGACGCGTCATTCGACGCCATGGTGGCACGCCAGACTGTGCTGGCCGAGGTGATCAAGCGCGATCCGGACGTCGCCTCCGTGATCTCGACGGTGGGTGGCGGCTTCGGCGCCAACACCGTGAATTCGGGCAGCCTGTTCATCATGCTGCGCGACAAGCCGGAGCGCACGGACAGCGCCTCGCGGGTCATGGCCCGCCTGCGCACGTCCACCAGGTCGGTACCCGGCATCAACGTATTCTTCCAGCCAGTGCAGTCGATCAATATCGGCACCACGGCGAGCCGCGCTCAGTACCAGTTCGGCATGCGCTCGGGCGACCTCGCAGCTCTTCGCGAGTACGCGCCGCTCATGGAAGCGCGCATGCGGCAGCTGCCGACGCTTCTCGACGTCAACTCCGACCTGCAGGTTCGCGCCCGTTCGACCGTGATCGACGTCGACCGCGACACCGCCTCGCGTCTCGGCCTCTCGGTCGACCAGATCCGGCTGATGCTCTACTCGGCATTCGGTTCGCGCCAGGTCTCGACCATCTTCGGCGCCGACGACACTTACCAGGTGATCCTCGAGGCCGATCCGAAATACGCCGACACCAGCGAAGTGCTGCGCAAGATCATGATCCGCACGCCGGCCGGTGCCATGGTGCCGCTCGACACTGTGGCCAAGCGCAACGACAAGCCGACGTCGCTGACCGTCAACCACATCTGGCAGCTGCCGTCGGTCATGGTCTCGTTCAATCTGGCGCCGGGCGTGGCGCTGGGCGAGGCGGTGCGCGACATCTCCGCGGCGGCCGCCGAGATCGGCCTGCCGGCGAATATCGCCATAAGCTTCGAGGGCTCGGCCCAGGTGTTCCAGCAAGCCGTGGCCAATCAGGGCATGCTGTTGTTTGCCGCCGTGCTGGTGATTTACATCATCCTCGGCATTCTCTACGAAAGCTTCATCCATCCTCTGACGATCCTGTCGGGTCTGCCGTCTGCGGGCATTGGCGCGCTGGCCATCCTGATGCTGTTCAAGATGGACCTCAGTGTCATCGCCATGATCGGCGTCGTCATGCTGATCGGCATTGTCAAGAAGAACGCGATCATGATGGTCGACTTTGCGATCGAACGGCGAAGCCAGGGTGGCAGCGCCGAGGCGGCGATCCTCGAGGCGGCACGCCTGCGCTTCCGGCCGATCATGATGACCACCGTCTGCGCGCTCCTGGGCGCCCTGCCGATCGCCATCGGTGCCGGTGCCGGCGCCGAACTTCGCCAGCCGCTAGGCATCACGGTGGTCGGCGGTCTGATGGTTTCGCAGTTGCTGACCTTGTTCATCACGCCGGTCGTCTACATCTGGTTCGACAGGCTTTCGAACATGAGCCGGGCCCCCAACCTGCCCAAGCTCCTGCGCTGGCGCAGCCGTTCGACGACCACACCCGCCGAATAGGGGTAGGTGAAGATGGGTGACGAAATCGGCGCATTTGTGCCGGGGCCGCGAGTGCGTATCGAGGGTCGCCCCGGTGGACCGCTCTCGGGCCTGACCTTCGCCGCCAAGGACTTGTTCGATGTCGCAGGTGTCGTCACTGGGGGCGGCAATCATGACTGGCCGACCGGACGTCCGGTGCCGGCGAAGCATGCCTGGGCGGTGCAGACCTTGCTCGACGCCGGCTGCACGCTGATCGGCAAGACCGTCACCGACGAGGTCTCGCTCGGCATCCTGGGCGAGAACGCCTTCGACGGGACACCGAAGAACGTCCGCGCGCCGGGCCGGGTGCCCGGCGGCTCGTCGTCCGGTTCGGCCGCGGCGGTTGCGGCAGGACTCTGCGACACGGCACTCGGTACCGATACCGGCGGATCGGTGAGGGTCCCTTCGAGCTTCTGCGGCCTCTACGGCATCCGCCCGACCCATGGCCGGCTGAACCTTGCGGGCATGCTGCCGCAGGCGCCGACTTCCGATACCACCGGCTGGTTCGCGCGCGACGCCGAGACCTTCGCCCGCGTATCTTCGGTGCTGCTGGGCGAGGGAATCCCGCACGCCCTGCCGACCAGCCTGGTGATCGCGACCGACACGTTCGGCTTCGCCGATCCGGCCGTCGCCAAGGCGCTGCATCCGATGGTGATGCGGCTCGCCGCCCTGATCGGCCACAGCCGCGAGGACCTGATGGCGCCGCAGGGCCTCTCGGTCTGGGCCCGCGCCCAGCGCACGTTGCAGCCGGTCGAGGCCTGGAACACGTTCAAGGACTGGCTGGACGAGCGCAATCCACGCTTTGCTTTCTCGGTGGCACGGCAACTCCTGTCGGGTTCGACGATCTCGGCATCTGACCAGAGCTGGGCGGCGCTGATGCGCCAGGAGGCGAGGGGGCGCATGGCACACTTGCTGCCGGAAGGCACGATCCTCTGCCTGCCGACCACGCCGTTCCCTGCACCGCCGGTCAAGCAGCGCCTGTCGATGCTCGATCCGGTGCGCGACCGCATCACCTGTCTCTGCGCGCAGGGTGGATTGGCCGGCCATCCGCAGGTCAGCCTCCCGGGCACGACGGTTGACGGATTGCCGGTTGGCCTGTCCATCATCGGCCCTCGGGGTAGTGACGCCAGTCTGGTGGCTGTGGCGCGTGCCCTCGAGGGAAGTGCGTGACGGATCTCACACCGAACATTCCGGAAGTCGTTGCCGAGGTCTCGGCTCACTTCGAGCGATACGAGCAGGCGCTGATCGACAAGAACGTCGAGGTGCTCGACGCCACCTTCTGGAACAGCCCTCACACGATCCGGCTGGCCAATGCAGAACACGGTTACGGTTTCGACCGCATCCATGCCTTTCGTGTCGCGCGGCCTCCCGGACCCGGGACAAAGGAAAAGCGGCTGCGGCTCGACATCGTCACCTTGGGCCGTGACCTCGCGACGGTCTCGCTGGTCTACAAGGTGCGCGGCCAGGACAAGACCGGACGGCAGACCCAGACCTGGGTGCGCTTCCCCGATGTCGGCTGGAAGGTGATCCACGCCCATGTCTCGATGATCGCCGAACAACCTGTGCTTTGAGGCCAATCCGCTCGGGCCAGTCCAACCGGGCCAAAACAGTGGGGAAGAACAATGGAAAAGGAATTCTCGGCCACGGGCCAACCGCTCGGCAACGTAATGAACCCCAATCCCGCGTGGCTCGCCAAGCACAGTGAACCGGCGCTCGAGCCCTCGCTGCCGATCGTCGATCCGCACCATCATTTGTGGCAGCGCATCGGCAATGACTACCTGTTCCACGACCTGCTGGCGGACACGCAGACCGGCCACAACATCGTGGCCACGGTGTTCGTCGACTGCCATTCGATGTACCGCAAGGAGGGACCGGCCGAATTGCGCTGTGTCGGCGAGACCGAGTTCGCCAACGGCGTCGCCGCCATGAGTGCCTCGGGCCTCTACGGCAACCTGCGCGCCTGCGCCGGTATCATCAGCCATGTCGATCTGCGCCGAGGCGCAAAGGCGGGCGCGGTATTCGATGCCCAGATCGCCGCCGGCAACGGCCGCTTCAAGGGCATCCGCTACCAGACCGGCTGGGACGCCGATCCCGGCATCCGCAATTCCCGCACCGATCCCACGCCCGAACTGACGCGCGACAGGACCTGGCGCGAGGGCTTCAAGGAACTGGCCCGACGCGACCTCGTGTTCGATGCCTGGCTTTACCATCCGCAGATCGGTGAAATCGCCGAGCTGGCCGATGCCTTTCCCCAAACGCCGATCGTTCTCGACCATATTGGCGGTCCGCTGGGTTATGCCGGCTACGCCGGCCGTCACGACGAGGTGCGTGCGGCCTGGAAGAAGACAATGGCCGAGTTGGCCAAGCGCCCGAACATCACGGTCAAGGTCGGCGGGCTCGGCATGGCAATGGGCTGGTTCGATTTCTACCAGCGTCCGGCGCCGCCCAGTTCGCAGCAGCTCGCCGAGGCCTTCAAACCGTGGGTCGAAACCACGATCGAGCTGTTCGGTGCGAACCGTTGCATGTTCGAGAGCAACTTCCCGGTCGACAAGATCACCAGCGGCTATGGCGTTCTGTGGAATGCGTTCAAGTTGCTGGCGGCCAAGACCTCGGCGTCGGAGAAGACCGCGCTCTTCTCGGGCACCGCCGCCCGCGTCTACAAGCTCGACTTGTCAACGAACGCGTAGCGGGGGACGCTGGCGGTCCCTTTCTGGAGGCTCCGATGCGTCGTTTTCTAATTGCTTCTGCGCTTGCCGCCGCTGCCGCGTTCATCTCGTCGGCGGCCTCGGCGCAGACGCTCAAGGTCGTGATGCACTCCGACCTCAAGGTGCTCGATCCGATCTGGAGCAGCGCGTACATCGTCCGAAACCACGGCTACATGGTCTACGACACCCTGTTCGCCATGGACGACGATTTCCAGATCAAGCCGCAGATGGTCGACAAATACGACGTCACGGCCGACAAGCTGACCTGGACATTCACCTTGCGCGACGGCCTCGCCTGGCATGACGGCAATCCGGTCACCACCGACGACGTCATCCCCTCGATCAAGCGCTGGGCGGCACGCGATGCGATGGGCCAGAAGCTGCTGGCCTCGACCAAGGAGTTCAAGGCGGTCGACGCCAAGACCTTCCAGATCGTGTTGAGCGAGCCATTCGGCCAGGTCATCGAGTCGCTGGGCAAGCCCTCGGGCGTGCCGCCGTTCATCGTGCCCAAGCGCGTTGCCGAGACCGATCCGTTCAAGCAGGTCGAGGACTACACGGGCTCCGGTCCATTCATCCTCAAGCGCGACGAGTGGAAACCGGGCGAGAAGACCGTCTACCTGAAGAACCCGAACTACAAACCGCGATCCGAGCCGATGTCGGGCCTGGCCGGCGGCAAAGTCGTCACGCTCGACCGGGTCGAGTGGGTGTGGATCCCCGACAGCGAGACCCAGATCAATGCCCTGCTGAAGGGCGAGATCGACATGGTCGAGAGCGTCAATCACGACTCTCTGCCACTGCTCGAAAGGGACAAGAACATCCGGGTGATCAAGGGCAAGACGTCGAACCAGTACACCTTCCGCCCCAACTGGCTGGTCGCGCCCTTCAACAACCCGAAGATCCGGCAGGCCGCGATGGTGGCGCTCTCGCAGGAGGAATTCCTGCAGGCCAATGTCGGCGACAGCCGCTACTACCGGACCTGCAAGGCGCTGTTCACCTGCGGTACGCCGCTGGCAAGCACCGTGGGCATGGATGACGTGCTGAACGGCAACGCCGGCAAGGCGCGCGAGATGCTGAAGGAAGCGGGCTACGACGGGACCGTCGTCGTCATTCCCCAGCCGGCCGACCTCGGCGTGCTGAAGCAGCTTCCGGTGGTTGCCAAGGCGCAGCTCGAGAAAGCGGGCTTCAAGGTCGACATCCAGCCGATGGACTGGAACTCCATGGTGACCCGCCTCATCACCAAGAAGGGACCGCCGTCGGAAGGCGGCTGGAGCGCCTACCTGACTTCGTGGGTGCAGGTCGACATTCTCGATCCGCTGATGGCGCCCTTCCTTGCCGCCAACTGCGAGAAGGCGCGCGCGGGCTGGCCCTGCGACGAGGAGATGGAGAAACTGCGCGACAAGTATGCGCGTGCTACGACGCCGGCCGAGAGAAAGGCGGTGGCCGACGAGGTGCAGCGCCAGAACGTGAAGGTCGTCGCCCATGTCCCGGTCGGCGAATGGCTCGGCGCCTCCGGCGTGCGGGCCGGCGTCACGACTCGAGAAATCCCGCCGCCGGTCACGGTGTTCTGGGGCATCAGCAAGAAGTAGGTGCCGGGCGAATCCTGGTGCGTTGCGCCGCCTAGTGTCGCTGCGCCCTATTCCGCTGCCTTCAGCGTCGTGCGGTTGGCGCGATCCTCGGCATCCCAGCGGATGCCGATCTTCGCCAGCCGGTCCAGGACCTCGTCGAGCTCGTGGCCGCGGTCGGTCAGCGAGTAGGTGACCTTGGGCGGGATGGTCGTCTCGTATTCACGGCGGATCACACCGGCATTTTCCAGCGTGCGCAGCCGCTCGGTGAGCATCTTCGCCGATACGTTGCCGACGCGCCGCTTCAACTCGCCGAAGCGCTGCGGACCATAAGTACGCAGGTTGTAGACGACATACGTCGTCCACGGTCCCATCAGGATGCGCAGAATGAAGTCCATCGGGCAGGACGCGCCGGTGGGCGGCACCTCGGGTGCTGAAGCGGCCGGCTTGCCGGTCTGGCTGGGGGTCGGGCTCATGCGAAAATCCGTATGGTTACGAATCGGTACCTACTAGCGAATATATAGTTCAGCTCCTAAATACTTCCAGTCACTTTGAGTAACCAACACCACTGAAGTAACCATGAGACGGTTTATTCAGTAATTTCAATGGATTGGAGAATATCATGTCGACAGTCGCCATCGTTTATCACTCGGGCTTCGGTCACACCCAGGCCCTCGCGGCCGCCATCGGCAAGGGTGTCGAGAGCGTTCCGGGCGCCAAGGCCGCCCTCGTGCCTGTCGACCAGGCCGAGGCGCGCGAGGCCGAACTGGATGCCGCCGACGCGATCGTGTTCGGCAGCCCGACCTACATGGGCGGCATCAGCGCGGAATTCGCCAAGTTCAAGGACTGGACCAGCAAGCGCTGGATGACGCGAGCCTGGCAGAACAAGCTCGCCAGCGGCTTCACCGTGTCGGCCTCGTGGGGCGGCGACAAGCAGGGCACGCTGCATCAACTGCTCACGCTCGCCGCACAGCACGGCATGGTGTGGATCGGGCTCGGCCTGCCGCCGGGCAACAATCACTCCAAGGGCTCGGTCGAGGATCTCAACCGTACCGGCGCCTCGCTCGGCCTGATGGCACAGGCCAACGCCGACCAGGGCGACGAGGGCATCGGCGCGAGCGAGTTCCGCACCGCCGAGGCGTTCGGCAAGCGCATCGCCGAGGCGGCGCTGCGCTGGCGCGAGGCGCCGCTCGCCAAGGCAGCCTGACGAAAAGAAGAAGGGGAGTGCACCGGTGTGGTGCGCTCCCCTTCATCGCTTCGTGTCCTATGCGATCATTTCTTGCTGATGTTCCACCACACGGCGGCCGGGCTCGGCAGCCAGCCATCGACGCGGTCCTTGCGGTAGGCACCGAAGGCCAAGTACTGGCCGAGCACGACGTACTGCGCCTGGCTCATGATGCGGTCGGAGACGGCGAGCGCCAGTTCCTTCTGCTTGGCCGGATCGGTCTCGCGGGCGAAGGCAGCGCGCAGCTTTTCCATTTCCGGGTCGCACGGCCAGCCGAACCAGGCCTTGTCGCAGCCACCGCTCGAGAAGGAATTGGCGGCGGGGTTGTCGGAATCGACATTGGTGGTGGTCGTGTAGAAGACGTTCCAGCCGCCCTTGTCGGGCGCTTCCTTGCGCGCGCGGCGAGACACGACGGTCTGCCAGTCGGACGACACGACGTCGACCTTGAAGCCCGCCTTCTCCAGCAACTGCTTGCCGACGGCCGGCAGCTGGTTCGACGACTGCAGGTCGGTCTGGTGCAGCATGACGATCGGTTTGCCATCGTAGCCGCTCTCCTTGAGCAGCGCCTTGGCCTTCTCGAAGTCCGGCTTGATCAACAGATCGCCATAGCTCTTCTCGTACTTGGAGCCGCAGACCAGAGGCGCGTTGCAGACGCGATAGATCTCCGGATCTCCGACCTGGGCGCGCAGGAAATCTTCCTGGGCGATGGCAAGCATCAGCGCCTGGCGGGCCTTGAGGTTGTCGAACGGCGGATGGAGATGGTTCATCCGCATGATGATCTGGCTGCCCGAACGGTTCCAACCGAAGATCGCGATGTTCTTGTCGGCCTTCAGGATCGGAAAGAGGTCCGGCGGCGGCACCTCGATGATGTCGATCTCGCCCGCGATCAGGGCGTTGGCCGCGGTCGCGGGATCGGGTATCGCCAGCCATTCGACGCGATCGACCTTGGCGATCTTCGCCCCGGCGAGCATCGACGGCGCCTCGGCGCGGGGCTTGTAGGCGGAGTTCTTGACGTAGACGATCTTCTCGCCGGGCTTCCATTCGTCTTTCTTGAAGATGAATGGACCGGAGCCGGTATAGTCGTCGATCTGCTTGTTCGGATCGGTGTCGGCGACCCGCTTGGGCATCATGAAGGGCACGTTGGAGGAGGGCTTGCCGAGTGCCTCGAGCACCAGGCCGAATGGCTCCTTGAGCGTCAGGCGGAAGGTCTTGTCGTCGATCACCTTCAACTCGCCCGTCGATCCCATGAGCTGCTGGCCGAGCGCGTCGCGTGCGCCCCAACGCTTGATCGAAGCGACGCAGTCCTCCGCGGTGACCGGCTTGCCGTCGTGCCAGGCAAGGCCGTCGCGCAAGGTGAAGGTGTAAGTCAGCTTGTCGGGCGACACCTCGTACTTGTCGACCATCTGCGGCTTGATATCGCCGTTGGCGTCCTTGGCGAACAGGACGTCATAGATCATGTATCCGTGGTTGCGGGTGATGAAGGCAGTCGTCCAGATGGGATCGAGAACCTTGAGATCGGAGTGCGGCACCAGCCGGAGCGTGGTTTGCGCCATCGCAGGCGCAGCCACCAGCCCTCCGATGGCGGCGGCGAGCGCCACCCATTTGCCCACTCGCGTGCGTAGTCCGTACATGAGCCAATCCCTTCAGTTGTCAGTTCACATGTTGTGCGAGGTTTGAAGCAATGTCGATGCCGACTCTCTTTGTGTCGCACGGCTCGCCGATGCTGTTCCTTGAAAAGGACCTGCCGGCCCGTGCCTTCCTTGCGAGTCTGGGCAGTCTGGTGCCCAAGCCGAAGGCGATCGTGGCGGTGTCGGCTCACTGGAATACCGAACGGCCGGCCGTGTCGGTGACCGCCCGGCCCGAGACAATTCACGACTTCTATGGCTTTCCCGATGCGCTCTATCGGCTGCAGTACCCCGCGAAGGGCGCGCCGGAGCTTGCTGCCCGGGTGGCCGCGCTGACCGGCGCGGTTCAGGCAGAATACGGCCTCGACCACGGTGCCTGGGTACCCGCGATGCTGGGTTGGCCCGCCGGCGACATCCCGATCTTCCAGCTTGCCGTTCAACCCCATGCCGATCCCGCTCATCACATCGCGCTCGGCCGCAAACTTGCTGGCCTGCGCGAGGAGGGGATCCTGGTGATGGGCTCCGGCAGCGCCACCCACAATCTGCGCCGCCTGGTGCGCGGTGGTCCCGACGCGCCGCCCGAGCCGTGGGCCAAGGCCTTTGATGATTGGGTGGCCGACAAGGTCGAAGCCGGTGACGAGGCCGCCCTCGCAAACTATCGCACCGAAGCCCCTCATGCCCGCGACGCGCATCCGACCGATGAGCATTTCCTGCCGTTGCACGTCGCCTATGGCGCGGCCGGCAAGGGCGCGCGCGGCAAGATTTCCTGCCGTTGCACGTCGCCTATGGCGCGGCCGGCAAGGGCGCGCGCGGCAAGGCACTGCACCGCAGCTTCACGTTGGGGAACTTGTCGATGTCCGCCTACGCCTTTGCGTAGGCGGGATGCGCGTCACTCCAGTGACGCGTTGCGCTTCCTCGAAGCGCGCTAGGCAGCCTTCGCCAGCGTGACGCCCTTGTCCTTGAAGAGCTGCTCGAGCTCACCGGTCTCGTGCATCTCGCGCACGATGTCGCAGCCGCCGACGAACTCGCCCTTCACGTAAAGCTGGGGAATGGTCGGCCACTGGCTGAATTCCTTGATGCCCTGGCGCAGATCGGCATCCACCAGGATGTTGATGCCGTGGAACTTGACGCCGAGATCGCTCAGCACCTCGACCACGGCGGCCGAAAACCCACATTGAGGGAACACCGGCGTGCCCTTCATGAACAGCAGCACGTCGTTCTTGCCGATCTCGTCGCGGATGCGGTCGAACACTTCGCTCATGTCGATCTCCTGAAGCGCCCCGACAGGGGGGGGCGGAACTGATCTTCAATATAAGGCGATCAGGGCTTCTGCGCCATGGTGGTCAGTTTGAGGGCATGCAGCACGCCCCCCATGCGCTCACCCAACGCCCGGTACACCATCTGGTGCTGCTGAATCTTGCTCTTGCCGGCAAAGGACGGCGAAACCACCGTGGCCGCCCAATGATCGCCGTCGCCTGCGAGGTCCTGCATTTCGACCTGGGCGTCGGGAATACCCTGCTTGATCAAGTGGACAATGTCTTCGGCGGCCATCGGCATTTGCTTGGCTTTCGGTTGGTTTTCGGCGGTTTCGGGCGCTATTCCGTGGCGCTCATATAGCCCGGCAGCCAGGCCTCGTGCGCGGCCTTGATGTCGCTGAGCTTGAGCGAAACAAGGCCCTTCACGATGAGCGAGGGCCCGCCCGAATAGCCTAGCAACGCCGCCGGAACGCCGGCCTTTGCGGCCTCGGCCAGGACCTCGTCGGCCGACCCGGTGGCGATGAGATAACGGGCCTGATCCTCGCCATAGAAAAACGCGTGCGACGGCACCGTCGAGCCGGCGGGCTGGGCCACGTCCACGCCGGTGCCGCCGGCGATGCACATTTCGGCGAGTGCCACGAGCAGGCCGCCGTCGCTGAGATCATGACAGGCCGATACCCGGCGCAGGTCGATCTGGTCGCGCACGAAATCGCCGTTGCGCCGCTCGACCGCGAGATCGACCGGTGGCGGGGCGCCTTCCTCGCGGCCGGGTACTTCGAGCCCGGGGGCTTCGCGCAAATAGAGCGACTGGCCGAGCCAGCCCGTGGTCTCGCCAATCAGCACGATCCCCAGGCCGCTCAGCGTAAGGCGCGAGCCGACCGCCTTGGAGATGTCGTTGATGACGCCGACGGCACCGATCGTCGGCGTCGGCAGGATCGGCCGGCCCTCGGTCTCGTTGTAGAGCGAGACGTTGCCGCTCACGACCGGGAAGTCGAGCGTCTTGCAGGCTTCGGCCATACCCATGATCGCGCCGGCAAACTGGCCCATGATCTCCGGCTTCTGCGGGTTGCCGAAATTCATGTTGTCGGTGACGGCGAGCGGTGTGGCGCCGGTGGCGGTGATGTTACGCCACGCCTCGGCCACGGCCTGCCGGCCGCCAGTCTCGGGGTGGGCCTGTACGTAGCGCGGTGTGCAGTCGCTGGTCATCGCGAGGCCCTTGTGGCTGGTGCCGTTCGGCGCCTCGGGCACGCGTACCAGGGCCGCGTCGCCGTCCTGCGGCCGGATCGCGGTGTTGCCCATGATCAGGTGGTCGTATTGGTGCCAAATCCACGCCTTGCTCGCGAGATCGGGGCAGCTCATCAGCGCCAGCAGCGTGGCCTTCCAGTCCTTGGGTGCCGGCACCTCGGCGGCATCGAGCACCGGCGGAAGATCGGTGAGCTTCCATGGACGCTCGTACATCGGCGCCTCGGTGACCAGCGGCGGGATCGGAATGTTGCCGACCACGTCGCCATGCCACGTCAGCACCATGCGCTCGGTGTCGGTGAGGCGGCCGATGACGGCGAAATCGAGTTCCCACTTCTCGAAGATCTTGCGCGCCTGCTCCTCGCGGCCGGGCTTCAGCACGATCAGCATGCGCTCCTGGCTCTCGGAGAGCATGAGCTCGTAGGGGTTCATGCCGTCTTCGCGCATCGGCACCTTGTCGAGCGCCATTTCCAGACCGAGTCCGCCCTTGGCTGCCATCTCGAACGACGATGATGTAAGGCCGGCGGCGCCCATGTCCTGGATGGCGACGATGGCATCGGTCGCCATCAGTTCGAGACAGGCTTCGAGCAGCAGCTTCTCGACGAACGGATCCCCGACCTGCACCGTCGGCCGCTTGCTCTCGCTATCCTCGTTGAACTCGGTCGACGACATGGTGGCGCCGTGGATGCCGTCGCGGCCGGTCTTGGAGCCGACATACACCATCGGATTGCCGAGGCCCGCGGCCGCCGAATAGAAGATCTTGTCGGTCCTGGCGATGCCCACGGTCATGGCGTTGACCAGGATGTTGCCGTTGTAGGCGGCGTGGAAGTTGGTCTCGCCGCCGACCGTCGGGATGCCCATGCAGTTGCCGTAGCCGCCGATGCCTGCGACCACGCCGGACACCAGATGCCGCGTCTTCGGATGGCTCGGATCGCCGAAGCGCAGCGCGTTCAGGTTGGCGATCGGGCGGGCGCCCATGGTGAAGACGTCGCGCAGGATGCCGCCGACCCCGGTCGCCGCACCCTGGTAGGGCTCGATGTAGGAGGGATGGTTGTGGCTCTCCATCTTGAAGATGGCGGCCTGATCGTCGCCGATATCGATCACGCCGGCATTCTCGCCCGGACCCTGGATCACCCATGGCGCCTTGGTCGGCAGCTTCTTCAGCCAGACCTTGGAGGACTTGTAGGAGCAGTGCTCGCTCCACATGGCAGAGAAGATGCCGAGTTCCACCATGGTCGGCATGCGGCCCATGATCTTCAACAGCCGCTCGTATTCGTCCGGCGCCAGGCCGTGCTCGGCGACGATCTGCGGCGTGATCGTGGGCTCGTTGGGCAGCTTGACGGGTGGGTTCTTCTCGACGGCGATTGTCACGTCAACTCACTCACGATTGGGCCTTCACGAAAGCGCATCGACCAGGCCCTCGAACAGGCCGCGGCCGTCGGTGCCGCCGAACAGCGGCTCGGTGGCGTTCTCCGGATGCGGCATCAGGCCCATCACGGTCTTGGTCTCGTTGAAGACGCCGGCGATATTGCGGATCGAGCCGTTGGGGTTGCCGGCGCCGTCGACCGTGCCGTCCGGCGCGCAGTAGCGGAAGGCGATCTGGCCGCGGTCTTCCAGCTTCTTCAGCGTATCGGCATCGGCGAAGTAGTTGCCCTCGGCGTGCGCCACCGGGACCCGGATCACCTGACCTTCCTGATAGCGGTTGGTGAACAGGCTCTGGCTGGTCTCGACCTTGAGATGCACGTCGGCGCAGACGAACTTCAGGTGCGAGTTGCGCATCAGCGTGCCCGGCAGCAGGCCGGCCTCGGTGATGATCTGGAAGCCGTTGCAGATGCCCAGCACGGGCACGCCCTGCGCGGCGCGCTTCTTGACCTCGGCCATCACCGGCGATTGCGCCGCCATGGCACCGCAGCGCAGGTAGTCGCCGTATGAGAAGCCGCCGGGCACCACGATCAGGTCGGCCTTCGCGAAGCTGCCGTCGCCGTGCCACACCATCTCGGGCCGGCGGCCGGTCACCAGTTCGATCGCCTGCGCGACATCGCCTTCGCGGTTGGAGCCAGGAAAGACGAGGACCGCTGCCTTCATCAGACGAGCTCGATCGAGAAGTTCTCGATCACCATGTTGGCCAGCAGCTTCCTGCACATTTCCTCGAGCCGGGCCTTGGCACGCGCCTTGTCCGTCTCGTTAAGTTCCAGTTCGATGAACTTGCCTTGGCGGACGTCCCCCACTTCGGGGAATCCCAGCCGGTTGAGAGAATGTCCGATGGCCTTGCCCTGGGGGTCGAGCACGCCGTTCTTGAGGGTTACGTGGACTCTGGCTTTCATGGGGGGCTTTCGTCTCGGAGGGTTTCCTATTGCAGTGTCGTCTATTGGAGTGTGGTCGGGCCGCGGACGTCGCCCGGACCCTGATCGATCAGAATTCCAAGCCGGCGCGCGACTTCCTGGTAGGCTTCTTCGACCTTGCCGAGGTCGCGGCGGAAGCGGTCCTTGTCGAGTTTCTCGTTGGTGCGCAGATCCCACAGCCGGCACGAGTCGGGGCTGATCTCGTCGGCGAGCACGATGCGAACCATGTCGTCCTCGTACAGACGGCCGAACTCGATCTTGAAGTCGATCAGCTTGATGCCGCAGCCGAGGAACAGGCCGAACAGGAAGTCGTTGATGCGCAGGGTGAGCGCGACGATGTCGTCGAGGTCCTGCGGTGTCGCCCAGCCGAACGCCGTGATGTGTTCCTCGGTCACCATCGGGTCGCCGAGCGTGTCGTTCTTGTAAAAGAACTCCATGATCGAGCGCGGCAGCTGCGTGCCTTCCTCTAGGCCGAAGCGCTTGGCGAAGGAGCCGGCGGCGACGTTGCGCACCACCACCTCGAGCGGAATGATCTCGACCTGCCTGATCAGCTGCTCGCGCATGTTGAGGCGGCGGATGAAGTGCGTCGGTACGCCGATCTCGCCGAGCTTGGTCATCAGGAACTCGGAGATGCGATTGTTGATCACCCCTTTGCCGGTGATCGTGCCCTTCTTCTGGTTGTTGAACGCGGTGGCGTCGTCCTTGAAGTACTGGACGATGGTCCCGGGCTCTGGCCCCTCGAACAAGGTCTTGGCCTTGCCCTCGTAGATGCGGCGGCGGCGGGACATTTGCTACTCCTGGGCGGCCGGTCTGGACCGGCCGCCATTGGGGCGGAATATGGCGGAAGTCCCATGCGCCGGGACTGGGGAAAAATCCATTGAAAAAGATGACACAGTCGTCATATTTGCCCTGAAACTGGAGGCCCCAAATGGCCCAACAAATCACCTACGACAAGGCCTATGACGCAGTCGGCCCGGAAGACTTTCCGGCCATGCTGGAAGTGCCGCGCTACGGCCGGCGCAGCAATGCCTTCGACGGCATCATCTCGGCGACCCACGATCATTTCTGGGATCCGTTCGACCGCAATTACATCGATTTCGACCAGCCCTTCGACATGGCGAAGACGCCGATCGTGCCGTTCGACATGGTGGTCGAACTGCGCAGCGCCGTCGCCGATCGCCTGGACGAGCGCCAGAAGATCGAATTCGCCAACGACGTCATGCACTGGTCGATCTCCAACCTGCTGCATGGCGAGCAGGGCGCGCTGTCGCTGTCGGCCAGCCTCTGCCACATCCTGCTCGATCCCGGTGCGCAGGAATACGCCGCCAACCAGGCGCGCGAGGAAGCGCGCCATGTCGCAGGCTTTACCCGCTACATCGCCAAGCGCTGGGGCGCGCCTCTGCCGGTCGGCAAAACCATCGCCACCGTGCTCGCCGACTTGGTGAGCACGCCCGAGGTCTACAAGAAGATCGTCGGCATGCAGATGCTGATCGAGGGGCTCGCGATGGGCTCCTTTGCCACACTCAACGCCAAGACCAACGATCCGGTGCTGCGCCGGCTGGTGCAGCTCGTCATGAGCGACGAGGCGTTCCATCACCGCTTCGGCAGGCTTTGGGCCAACAAGACGATCGGCCATCTCAGCCCGGAGGAACACCGCAAGGTCGAGGACTGGTCGGCCCAGCTCTTCCAGATGCTGCTGTTCAACTTGATCAACGCCGAGCAGAAGCAGGTGATCTACGCCAAGTACGGCCTGCACTGGGAATGGGTGCGCGATTCGGTCAAGGAAGTCTTCGGTGACGCCGACCGGCGCGAGACCCTGAAGGACAGCACCAACATGTTCCGCGTGCTGATCAAGACGCTGCTGCATGCCGGCATCATTACCCAGCGCACCGCGCCGCTTTATGCCGTTTGGGTCGACATGGACGAACTCAAGGCCGAGGGCGACGGCATCCCGGGCGACGTGGTGGCCGACGAGATGCTGGTCACGCTGCGCGAGATCAACTCCAAACGCCGGCGTATCGGCGGCAAGGACGTCATCGCGGCGTGATCCCGGAATCTACGGCTTTTTCGCGAGTACGAAAGCCGAGAGACCGGCGAGACGGTTGAACGGGAAGAAGGGCCGCTCGGCCGCGCAGATCGCGGTCAGGATGCCGTTGGTCAGCGCATCGTGTTTGCTGAGGCTGCTGCGCGGTTCGGTCGTGTTGCGCGAGGCAAGTCGCACCGCCGCAGCCAACGGAAAGATGAAGCCGAAATAGTAGGCGCCGGTGATCACGTTCAGGCCGGCATCGCGCATCACTGCCTCGATCTCTGGCAGGCGATAACGGCGCTTGTGCTCCAGGAAAACGTCATGGCCGCTCCACAGAAAGCGGAAGGCTGGAACCGTGACCAGGAAATGCGCGCCACTCGGCACTTTGCCGGCATAGAGCTTCACCAGCCCGCGGTCGTCGTCGACATGCTCCAGCACGTCCATCATCAGCACGAGATCGCAGTCGGTCGCGCCGATGTCGCGGCGATAGAGCACTTTCTTGCCCTCGACCTCGTCCTCGGCGTCGTTGCGGTATCCGGTGTCGACACATAGCGCCGACTGGGCGCCGGTGTGCGTCAGCAGCTGGCGCGAGAAGAAGCCCGAACCCGCGCCGACGTCGAGGATCTTGCGCGGCGCCAGGTCCCAAACGGCCTGCCGCAGCGCCGCAGCCTTGGATCGGTAGTACCAGTGGCGACCGATGTCGTCGCCCAGGATGTCTTCTTCTTTCAGATCCATCGAGGTCAGGTCTTGTGCGGCCGGGCCGCGCCGTCCTCGTAGAAGCCTTCGACGACGTAAATCGGCCGGCCTTTGACCTCATGGAACAGGCGGCCGAGATATTCGCCGATGATCCCGATCGACACGAGCTGGATCGCGCCCATGCCCAGGACGGCAATCAACAGCGAAGCGTAACCGGGCGTGTCGATGCCGAACAGCAAGACGCGCGTGACGATGAACAGCGCATAGAGAACGGCTACCGCGGCGATCGCCAATCCGCCGTAGAACGAAGCCCTGAGCGGCACGGTAGAGAAGCCGACCACGCCGTCGAGCGCAAAATTCCACAGCCGCCACAGATTGAACTTGGTCGAGCCCGCCGCGCGCGACGGCCGCTCGTAGGGCACGCCGACGGAATTGAAGCCGACCCAGGCGAACAGGCCCTTCATGAAGCGGTTGCGCTCGGGCAGCTGGCGCAGCACTTCGACGGCGCGTCGATCGACCAGGCGGAAGTCGCCGACATTTGCCGGAATGCGCACCGGCGACATCGAGTTGAACGCCCAGTAGAACCAGCCCGCGGACAGCCGCTTGGCGGTGGTATCGGAGGTGCGTGCCGCGCGGATGCCGTAGACGATGTCGTAGCCGTCGCGCCAGCGCCCGACGAACGGCTCGATCAGGTCGGGCGGATCCTGCAGGTCGATATCCATCGGGATCAGGATGTCGCCGCTGGCATGATCGATGCCGGCGGTGAGGGCGGCTTCCTTGCCGAAATTGCGCGACAGGTTCACGACCTTGACCCGCCCGTCGCTTGCGCAGCGGGCCAGCAGGTGGGCGAAGGTGTCGTCGCGCGACCCGTCGTTGACGAACACGACTTCGAACCGCAGGCCCGCCTTCTCGAGGAACGGCATCACGGCCGAGAGAAAGATGTCGATCGACTCTTCCTCGTTGAACACCGGCACGACCAGGGAGAGCAACGGATCGGCAGGCCGGCGGGCGCGCTGCGCCGCCAGTTGCAGTTCGAGCGCCGAGGCGGACTTGGGCTGAAGGGGTAGCGAAGAATCAGGCACGACGGCAGTCTACACGATTGTTCGTCAGGTAACGACTTCGACGGCTCCGTTGAGATCCATGATCCCGAGTTCCACGGTCATGTCCGGATAGCGCTTCTTCACCTCCGCCCGGAAGGTGTGTAGCGCCTCGCGATGCTTGGTGGTCTCGAAGGCGCGGTCGGTCTTGATGCGCTCGCCGTAGGCCACCACCGCAGCGCCGCAGTCGCGATGGGTGATGCCGACCACCCGCTTCACCTGATGAAGATCGTAGGTGATCTTGAGATTGTCCCAATAGGTCTTGTGCCAGTCCGCGAAGACCGGAGCCACGACGCCGATCGGACCGCCTGCGATGTTGAACTGGCTGTAGAGGTTCTGCCAGCCGCGGCTCGCCATATAGGTCCAAGCGTAGGTCGTGAAGCGCGGATCGATACACTTCACTAACATCGCCTCGTAGCCCGAATCGACCGCGAGTGCAGGCACGGCGGCTAGCGCAGCTCCCGCCAGCCCGACGCCAAGGCCGAGTGCGCGACGACGCGACAAGAGAGCGAGACAGCCGCAATCGGCGTGGTGGAAATGGGTCATCGGAAGGTCACCTTTCCTTGCTGGGCTAGGCCGCCGTTGTCGTTGGCGACCCAGGTCGTGAGCGAACCATCCGAGTCGCCCCGGGCGCCGACCGTTATCGGTGCCTCGGCAAAGGCCGGCGACAGGGCGCGGAACTCGAACCCTTTGACGGTCTGCTGCGGGTGACTGCGGCGTCCGAGTTCCAATTGTAGCATGCCCATCAGCGGGCCGTGCACAATCAGGCCGGGGTAGCCTTCAACGCCGGTGACATAGGGATGATCGTAGTGGATGCGATGGCCGTTGAAGGTCAGCGCCGAAAACCGGAACAGCAGGACCGGATCGGGCTGCACTATCTTCGACCAGGTGGCGTCGCGGGGTGCCGGTCTGGCCGGGCGCGGCTGCTCGCCAGGTTTGGCCGCCTCGCGATAGACGATGTCATGTTCTTCAAGGCAGGAGACCCCGCGCGGACCGGAGATCGTGTGCAGCACGGTGACGAACACCATCTGGCCGGTGGAGCCGCTCTTGCCCTCCACAGCCTTGATCTCCGACACGCGCTTGATCGGATCGCCAATGCGCAGCGGCTCGCTCTCGAATACCAGACGGCTGCCGGCCCACATGCGGCGTGGCAACGGCAGGTTGGGCAGGAACTCGCCACGTTCGGCATGCCCGTCCGGTCCGATGCCCGACTGGCGCGCGATTTCCAGGAAATAGAGCCAGTGCCAGAGTGGTGGCACGGGGTCGCCCATCCTGGGCGCCGGATCGTCCTCGTCGAGGGTCGCGCTCAGGGCCGCGACTGGCCACGGTGCGGCGAAATCTTCCATTTCGCGCCGGCGGCCGACCCACTGTTTGAGCGATTCTGGTGTCACTTGGCTCATTTTCCTTCGTTGGCGTGCGACTCTGCCACCCCGGGTGCGGGGTGGAAAGACACTCCGCTCGTAGCTATATACCGTCGACTTGTTCAGGGAGCGGCCACGGCAATGACCAGTTTCAGCGATCGCGAAAAGGCCTTTGAAAAGAAGTTCGAGCACGACCAGGAACTGCAGTTCAAGGTGAATGCCCGCAAGAACAAGTTGCTCGGCCTTTGGGCCGCGAACCTCATGGGAAAGACCGGCGACGCTGCCGAGGCCTACGCCAAGGAAGTCGTGATCTCCGATCTCGAAAAGCCCGGTGATGCGGACGTCATGGCAAAGCTGCTCAAGGACTTGGCGGCAGCCGGCAAACCGACGGAAGAGCACACGATCCGTCGGCAGGCGGAGCGACTGCTGGTCGATGCCAGGAATCAGATCGTTTCGGAGAAGAAATAGGAGCCGCCTTCGTCCGCAGGGTGACGTCCCCTGCGTGTGGCGTCACTTCCTCGCAAGGATGCCGGCTAGACCTGTGTAGGTTTCCGGACGAAGTGCCTTGAGACGCGACTTCGTCTCCGGTCCGACATCGAGCCCGTCGATGAAGGCGGCGAGATCCTGCATCGTGACCTGCTTGCCGCGCGTGAGCGCCTTCAGCTTTTCATAGGGCATCTCAACGTCGGCGACGCGGAGCACCGTCTGGATGGCCTCCGCAAGAACCTCCGGGTGTTCGGTGAAAGCCTCGCGCAGGGCGGACTCGTTCACGCTGATCTTGCCGAAGCCGCGCAGCAGCGAGCGATAGCCGACGAGCGAATGCCCGAAGGCAGTGCCGAAGGTGCGGGCGACCGTCGAGTCCGAGAGATCGCGCTGCAGACGCGAGACCGGCAGCTTCCGCGAGAGATGCTCGAAGAGCGCGTTGGCGACGCCGAAATTTCCCTCTGCATTCTCGAAATCGATCGGGTTCACTTTGTGCGGCATGGCCGACGAGCCGATCTCGCCTTCCTTGGGTTTCTGTGTAACCCAGCCGTCCGAGATGTAGCGCCACATGTCCTGCGACAGGTCGAGCAGGATCGTGTTGATCCGGCGCAGATTGTCGAACATCTCGGCGAACGTGTCGTGCGGCTCGATCTGGGTCGTCACTTCGTTGAGCGCGACGCGCACGGAATGCGGCTTGTCTGCGTTCAGGCGCTCGGCGAAGGAGCGCGCGAAGCCCAACCAATCCACCTGCGGAAGGGCCACCATCTGGGCGTTGTAGTTGGCTGACGGCCCACCCCATTTCATCAGGATCGAGCCGGTCCTGAGGGTGCCGACTCCGCCACCTTCCCCAGAGTCGGCAGCATGACCTCTTCGAGCGCCCCGCGAAGGGCGAGGGCATGGGAGGTGCTGTTCACGTCTTCCGACGTCAGCGCGAAATGCACCCATTCCAGGACATCCGCGAGGCTCGAGTTCTTGAGCTTGAGTTTGATGAAGTACTCGACCGCCTTCACGTCGTGGTTCGTCGCCGGGATGCCGCTGTAGCCCTCGCGCTCGATCTTCTGGATGATCGAGGCATCCTCGACCGTGATGTTGGGCAGCGCGCGCAACATCGTCTTTTCTTCGGCTGTCAGCGGCCGCATGCCGACGCCCTTGGTCTCCGAGAGCGCTGTCAGGTACTCGCACTCGACTTTCAGGCGCATCGACATCAGCGCGCGTTCGCTGAAATAGTCCGCCAGCGCCTGGGTGGTCGCGCGATAGCGGCCATCGACGGGGCTTATGGCAGTGAGTGGTTCGAGGCGCATCGCTTCAACTGTTGCTCTGAACTCGCCCCGACAGCGGAGAATCGCCTGGGCCCGATGTGCCGACTTTTAGTCCCGGATGGCCGAAATAGCCATGTTAAGAAGTGTCCCAGCATGATCCCGCTCTCCGACTGCCCCCGAGCCGTCCTGGCCGCCGTGAAGGGGGTCCTGACCGATATCGACGAGACTGTTTCCACCGAGAGTCGCCTGACGGCGGAGGCCTATGGCGCGCTGGAAGCGCTGAAGCAGGCCGGCCTCCTGGTGATCCCGGTAACCGGCCGCCCGGCCGGCTGGTGCGACCTGATTGCCCGGTTCTGGCCGGTCGATGCGGTGGTCGGCGAAAACGGCGCCTTCTGGATGTGGCACGATGCCCGGCAGGGCAGGCTCCGGACGCACTTCATCCAGAGCGAGGCCGAGCGCGCCGAGGGCCGCCGGCGGCTCGAGGCGGTGCGCGAGGAGGTGCTGCAGGCGGTACCGGGATGCGGCATCGCCTCCGACCAGCCTTACCGCCTGGCCGACCTTGCCGTCGACTTCCGCGAGGACGTGCCGCCGCTGGCGGGCCCCGACATCGACCGCATCGTCGCGATCTTCGAGAAGCATGGTGCGCACGCCAAGGTGAGTTCGATCCACGTCAACGGCTGGTTCGGCGACTACGACAAGCTCACCACCAGCCGGACCATGATGTCCGAGCTGTTCGGCGTGGATCTCGAACGCGACAGGGAGCGCTGGGTGTTCTGCGGCGACTCGCCCAACGATTCCCCGATGTTCGGCTACTTTCCCAATGCCGTCGGCGTGGCCAACGTGCGCGGCTTCGCCGACGCCATGCCGGCCCTGCCGCGCTGGGTGACGGCGGCGCATTCGGGCGCGGGCTTCGTCGAACTGGCCCGGGCGCTCATCGCTGCCCGACGGGACTAGGACGGGAACAACGCCATGCAGCCGACGTTCCTGCATTCGTTCCTCTACGAATTCGTCACCCTGTTCGTGATCCTCGATCCGATCGCGACAGTGCCGGTCTTCCTCTCCGTCACCGCGAGCCTCGACGCCAGGCGGTCGCTGCGAGTGGCGGCGTACGCGATCGGGCTGTCCTTCGCGGTGCTGCTGTTCTTCATCGTCGGCGGGCAGTTCCTGCTCGAGGCGATGCACATTCCGATGCCCTCCTTTCAGCTCGCGGGCTCGGTGGTGTTGCTGCTGTTCGGCCTCAAGATGGTTCTGGGCAAGGTCGACGAGGAGGTGAAGTCGCTGCCGGTCGAAGCCTCGCTCAGCGAACGCGCGGTCTATCCGCTGGCGATCCCCGGCATCGCGGGACCCGGCGCGATTCTCACCGTCGTGCTGCTTACCGACAACAATACGCGCTCGGTCGGCGAACAGGCGATCACGACCGGCATCCTGGCGCTTTGCCTGGTCATTTTCTTCGGGCTCTACGCCCTTGCGCGACCGATCTTCCGGCTGCTCGGCACACCCGGCATCCAGATCGTCAGCCGCTCCTTCGGGCTGATCCTGGCGAGCATCGCGGTCCACGGCCTGATCGTGGCGCTGAAACTCAGCTTCGGCCTCGCGACCTAGAGCATCGCCAGTCCGGTCCGGTTGGGAGACTGCCTGGAGCTAGCGGGCCGAAGGCGACGCCGAGCCGACCAGCAGCGAACCGAAATGGGTGACGCTGTCGGACGGGCTCCACACGCCGATCGCGCCCGGCCGGATGATGCCGCGGTCCTCCAGGACGAACATCGAGACGCCGTCGAAGAACACCTCGATGCGCTTGTCGACCGCCAGGACCCGCAACTCGTGCCACTTGCCGAGCGTGACCTTGGCGTCCTTGGTCGCCAATTGGGCGCGCCGTCCGCCGATCATGCGATAGAGCTTCACCGTGCCGTCGAGCGCGCTGGCCCGCGCCACGAAATAGTCGGTGGCATCCCAGGCCCGGAACATCAGCCCGCCGGCCTGCTCGCGCGTGCCGGAGACCGGCTTGAAGCGCAGGGTGGCGTCGAAGTCGCGGGCGGTGGCCTCGGTGGAGATGCAGAACGGAAAATGCAGGTCGGTCGAATCGCGAGTGGTCTCGGCCAGCGCCCAGCCGCCCGGCGCCTCGGCATCCTTCACCGCCTGCCAGCCCGGCGGCCGGCCGATGCCGGTCATGCCCTGGACGCAGCCGACCCGGCCGTCCGACGTGGCGAGCGGAATGACGAACTGGGCGTGCGCGGGGTCTGCAGCGACGATCGCCAGCAGCGCCAGGAACGGAAAACGCATGCGGGCGAACCTAGCAGACCGCGGCAAGCTTGACCGCTGCGACGGTTGGGAGGAGTTTACGCGCCGTTCCGCGGAGAACGTTTTTCGAGGGGGAAAGTCCATGCGCCTGTGCACCATCATGAGCGGCGGCAAGCCGGCGGTCGGCGTGAAAATGAACGGCAAGATCGTCGATCTCAGCAAGCAGATGCCGCGCGGGCCGAAGTCGGTCGTGGAGATCCTGGCCGGCGGCAAGAAGGTCCAGGCTGCCGTCGCCAAGGCCTGCGCCAAGCCCAAGGCCGGCGCCACGGTGTCGGAGAAGTCGGCCAAGTACCTCTGCCCGATCCCGAACCCCGGCAAGATCATCTGCATCGGCCTGAACTATCGCAAGCACGCCGAGGAGACCGGCAGCCCGATCCCTGCCTATCCGGTGGTGTTCACGCGCTTCAACAACACCCTGGTGCCGCATAACGGCAAGATGCTCTCGACCACGCACTCGGTGCAGTACGACTGGGAGGCCGAGCTTACCGTCGTGATCGGCAAGAAGTGCCGCAACGTGCCGAAGGAGAAGGCGCTGTCGGTGATCGCGGGCTACGCCTGCTTCAACGACGGCTCGATCCGCGACTGGCAGCGCAAGTCGGGCGGCCAGTTCACGCTCGGCAAGAACTTCGACGGCACCGGCGGCTTCGGCCCCGACATCGTCACTTCGGACGAATTGCCGCCGGGCGGCGCGCCGCTGCGCATCATGACCCGCGTCAACGGCCAGGTCATGCAGGACAGCAACACCGACGATCTGATCTTCGACGTGCCGACCCTGGTGCACGAGCTCAGCAAGTGCATGACGCTCGATCCGGGCGACATCATCATCACAGGCACGCCGTCGGGCGTGGCGATGGCGCGCACGCCCCAGCCCTGGCTGAAGCCGGGCGACGTCTGCGAGGTCGAGATCGAGAAGATCGGCACGCTGCGCAACGTCATCGCGCAAGGCGGCTGAAGACGGGGTGCCGGGGCGCGCGACGCGGTCACCGGACAAAAGGAAAGGGCGGTCTCTCGACCGCCCTTTTTCTGTTGCGCCGCTATTTATTTCGCCGGCGGCTGCTTGAGCGCCGGGGCGTTCGGCACCTGCTCGGCAGCGGCCGGAGTGGTGGCCGGCGCCACGGTGGCCGGGCCGCTCTTCATCTTGAGGTGCACCGCAGCCACGGCATATTCGAGGTCGTAGCCGGCGCCCGTCTGGTTGAAATAGGTCGTGCCGACCATTGCCGCCGCGCCGTCCTGGCCGCCATAGAGCCAGTCGCCGCCTACCGAGCGGTCGACGGTGATGCTGCCGGCCTGTCCGACGAACCTGCCCTCGACCGCCGTCGTGCCCTTGTTCGAGCCGACCGTGTAGACCTTCCACAGCATCTTCATCGGCTTGGTGTAACCGAGCTCGAGGCCATAGCCGCGCAGTTCGCCTTCATAGGCCTGGCTGCCGCCGCTCATCGGCTGGAACACGCAGTCCATCTTGCGGCTCGACGCGATCAGATAACCCGTGCCGCCGGAAACATCGCAGGTCAGGGCGCCGACATAGACCTGGGAATTCCGTTCGCGCGCATTGCTCGTCTGGGCCGTGTCCTGCTGGCAGGCGCCGATCGACAGGGCGGCGGCGGTCAACGCAATTCCCGATAGAAACTTGTGCATGTACTCCCCCTTCACGCCGCCGTATTTACCGGTCGGCGCCGCCGACGACTAGGAGAATTGTAGCGTCCGGAGCGCAGACCACAGCAGCGTCAGGCCCGAGACCAGCATCACGATGTCGAGCAGGTACTGGAAGCTGGCGATGCTCAGCCGCTCGACGATGAGGCGGGCACAATAGGTGCCGGCCATCACCGAACTGCCCGAGACCAGGCCCTTGATCATGATGTCCATCGGCAATGCGCCGAAGCTCTGGAAAGTGATCGCCTTGCTGACGTACATGGCCATCGACGCGGCGGCTTCGGTGGCGATGAAGGCGCCCTTGGCGAGACCGTAGGCGCTGAACACCGGGACGGTGATCGGGCCGGTCGAAACGACGATGCCGGTCAGGAAGCCGATCGCCAGGCCGGCCGGCGCCATCACCAGCGGTCCCGCCCTGAAGCTTCGGGCGGCGAGCCAGCGCCGGCCCGGGATCATCACCAGGAAGAAGACGGCAAGGGCGGCGTCGACCGCCGTCGGCGGCAGCGCCAGCATGGTGCGCGCGCCCAGGGCCGCGCCGGGAATACCGCCGACCGCGTAGGCCGCCGTCGCGCGCCAGTCGATCTCGCGCCACCACGAGGTGATCTTGGCGAAGTTCGACATCAGCGCGACGACCGCCATGATCGGGATCGCCTCGCGCGGCCCGAACACGAAGACCAGCACCGGCAGCAGGATGATCGTGGCGCCGGTGCCGACGACGCCACTCACAAGGCCGGCGACGCCGCCGACGGCCAGTACGAGCAGATAGACCGAGGGATCAGTACCCAATGTTGGGCCGGAGGTACCGCTCCGCCTGCTCGACCGGGATGCCGCGGCGGCGCGCATAGTCCTCGACCTGGTCGCGGCCGATGCGGGCAACGCCGAAGTACTGGGCCTCGGGATGGGCGAAGTAGTAGCCGGAGACCGACGAGATCGGGATCATCGCGAAGCTCTCGGTCAGGGTCAGGCCGGCATTCTGGCCGGCATTGAGCAGCCGGAAGAGTTCCGGCTTCTGGCTGTGGTCGGGGCAGGCGGGATAGCCCGGCGCGGGCCGGATGCCGCGATACTTCTCGCGCACCAGCTCGTCGTTGGAGAGCGCCTCGTCGGGCGCATAGCCCCAGATCGTCTTGCGCACTCGCTCGTGCAGGCGCTCGGCGAAGGCTTCGGCCAGGCGGTCGGCCAGCGCTTTCAGCAGGATATCGGAATAGTCGTCGTGCTCGGCCTTGAAGCGGGCGAGATGCCGTTCGATGCCGTGGCCGGCGGTGACGGCGAAGCCGCCGATCCAGTCCGCCCTGGGCGAGATGAAGTCGGCCAGGCACATGTTCGCCCGCGGGCTGCGCTTTTCGACCTGCTGACGCAGGAAATGCAGCCGCGAGACTTCCTTCGCGAACGTCTCGTCCTCGAACAGCACGACGTCGTCGCCGTCGCGCCGGCACGGCCAGAAGGAGACCACGCCTTTCGCGGTCAGCCACTTCTCGCGCACGATGCGGTCGAGCATCTTGCGGGCATCGGCGTAGAGCTTCTTCGCGCTCTCGCCCACCAGCTTGTCCTCGAGCAGGGCCGGATAAGTGCCCGCCAGCTCCCAGGCGCGGAAGAACGGGGTCCAGTCGATGCGCTCGACCAGTTCGTGCAGCGGATATTCCGCGAACACGCGGCCGCCGGGGACCGCCGGCTTGGGCGGCATGTAGTCCGCCCAGTCGACCCTGAAGGCGTTGGCGCGCGCTTGCTGGAGCGTCACCAGCTTTTCCTTGCCGCCACCGGCGCGCTCGACCCGGATCGCCTCGTATTCCTCGGCGACCTTCTGCGCGAAGTCGCTGGCCTGCGCGCCAGACTCGGATGTGAGCGCCGTGCAGACGCCGACCGCGCGCGAGGCATCGAGCACGTGAACGGTCGTGCCCTTGTACTTGGGCGCGATTCGCAACGCGGTATGCACCTTCGACGTGGTGGCGCCGCCGATCAGCAGCGGCACCTGGAAGTTCTGCCGCGTCATCTCCTCGGCCACCGTCACCATCTCGTCGAGCGACGGCGTGATCAGGCCGCTGAGGCCGATGATGTCGGCCTTGTTGTCGTTGGCCGATTTCAGGATCTCCTGGAACGGCACCATGACGCCGAGGTCGATGACCTCGAAGTTGTTGCACTGCAGGACCACGCCGACGATGTTCTTGCCGATGTCGTGGACGTCGCCCTTGACCGTCGCCATGACGATCTTGCCCTTGGACCTGGCGCCAGCCGTCTTCTCCGCCTCGATGTAGGGCAGCAGGTGCGCCACGGCCTTCTTCATCACGCGCGCGCTCTTCACCACCTGGGGCAGGAACATCTTGCCGGCCCCGAACAGGTCGCCGACGACGTTCATGCCGGCCATCAGCGGGCCCTCGATCACCTCGATCGGCTTGGGCAGCTGGCGGCGGGCTTCCTCGGTGTCGGCGACGACGAACTGGTCGATGCCCTTGACCAGGGCGTGTTCCAGCCGCTTCTCGACAGGCCAGGAGCGCCATTCGGCGTCGCGCGTGTCGGCCACCTCGCCGCTGCCCTTGTACTTGGGCGCGAGCTCGAGCAGCCGCTCGGTGGCGTCGGGGCGGCGATTGAGGATCACGTCCTCGCAGGCGTCGCGAAGCTCGGCCGGGATCTCGTCGTAGACGTCGAGCTGGCCGGCATTGACGATGCCCATGTCCATGCCGGCCTGGATGGCGTGGTACAGGAACACCGAGTGCATCGCCTTGCGCACCGGCTCGTTGCCGCGGAACGAGAACGACAGGTTTGACACGCCGCCCGAGATCTTGACGTGCGGGCAGCGCTTCTTGATCTCTCGCGTCGCCTCGATGAAATCGACGCCGTAGTTGTTGTGCTCCTCGATGCCGGTCGCCACCGCGAAGATGTTGGGGTCGAAGATGATATCCTCGGCCGGGAAGTGGACCTGCTCGGTCAGGATCCTGTAGGCGCGCTCGCAGATCTCGACCTTGCGCTGCAGGGTGTCGGCCTGGCCCTTCTCGTCGAACGCCATGACGACTACGGCGGCACCGTATCGGCGTACCTTCCTGGCGTACTCGATGAACGGCGCGACGCCTTCCTTCATCGAGATCGAGTTGACGATCGGCTTGCCCGCGACGCACTTCAGGCCGGCCTCGATCACGCTCCACTTGGAGCTGTCGATCATGATCGGGACCCTGGCGATGTCGGGCTCGGACGCGATCAGCTTCAGGAACGTGTCCATCGCCTTCTCGGCGTCGAGCAGGCCCTCGTCCATGTTGACGTCGATGATCTGGGCGCCGGCCTCGACCTGCTGGCGCGCGACCTCGACCGCGGCGGCATAGTCGCCGTCGAGGATCAGCTTCTTGAATTTGGCCGACCCGGTGACGTTGGTGCGCTCGCCGACATTGATGAAGGTGGCGGTGCGCACGGCCTTGCCGTCGGGATTGTCGTTGGACGTCGTCATTACATGAAACTCGCGGCTTCCATTCCACTGAGGCGCAGCGCCGGCGGCAGGCCGTGCCACTGGCGCGGCTTCAGTCCCTTCACCGCCTCGGCGACGGCCTTGATGTGCGCCGGCGTGGTGCCGCAGCAGCCGCCGACGATGTTCAGCCAGCCGTTCTCGGCCCAGCCGCGGACCAGCTTCGCCGTCATTTCCGGCGGCTCGTCGTAGGCGCCCAGTTCGTTCGGCAGACCTGCATTTGGATAGACACAGACCAGCCCGTCGACCTGCGGGTTGAGCGCGTTGACGTAAGGATGCAGTTCGGTGGCGCCGAAGCTGCAGTTCAACCCCATGGTCAGCGGCCGGGCATGGCGGACCGAATGCCAGAATGCCTCGACGGTCTGGCCCGACAGGTTGCGGCCGGCGAGGTCGGTGAGGGTCATCGAGACCATCACCGGGATTTCCTCGCTGCGCGCCTCGCCCGCCTCGTCGGCGGCCACGATCGCGGCCTTGGCGTTCAGGGTGTCGAACACCGTCTCGATCAGGATGAAATCGACGCCGCCGTCGAGCAGCCCGTCGATCTGCTCGCGATAGATGCCCTTCATCTCGTCGAACGTGACGGCGCGGTAGCCCGGGTCGTTGACGTTGGGCGACACCGAGAGCGTCTTGTTGGTCGGCCCGAGCGCGCCCACGACGAAGCGCGGCTTGGCCGGATCCTTCGCGGTGGCGGCATCGGCGCAGTCGCGGGTGATCTTCGCCGCGGCAAGATTGATCTCGCGCGCCATGTCCTGCAGGCCGTAGTCGGCCTGGCTGATGGCGTTGGCGTTGAACGTGTTGGTCGCCAGCACGTCGGCGCCGGCGTCGATGTAGGCGTTGCAGATCGCGCTCACCACGTCGGGCCGGGTCACGTTCAGCAGGTCGTTGTTGCCCTTCTGGTCGTGCGCGAACGCGCGCGCCGGCGATCCGGGAAGGCCGTGATAGCCCGCTTCGTCCAGCCTGTAGTTCTGGATCGCGGTGCCGTACGGCCCGTCCTTGATCAGGATGCGCTCGGCGGCGATGTCGCGCAGGAGCTGCGCCTTCTCGGATCTCTTCATGACGGCCTCCGTGCCGGGCGCACGCCCAGCAGATGGCAAAGCGCAAAGGTGAGGTCGGCGCGGTTCAGCGTGTAGAAGTGGAACTGGTCGACGCCCTCGGCATGGAGCCGGCGGCAGAGATCACCCGCCACGGTGGCGGCGATCATGCGGCGCGTCTCGACGTCGTCGTCGAGGCCCTCGAACATGTCGGCCAGCCAGCCCGGCACCTTGGCGCCGCACAGGCCCGCCATCTTGAGGATGCCCTGGAAGTTCGACACCGGCATGACGCCCGGCACGATCGGCACGTGCACGCCCGCGCGCGCGGCGGCGTCGCGGAAGCGCAGGAAATCGTCGCACTCGAAGAAGAACTGGGTGATGCAGCGGTCGGCGCCGGCATCGACCTTGCGCTTGAGGTTGTCGAGATCGGCCCTGGCGTCGGCCGAATCGGGATGCTTCTCGGGATAGCCCGCGACGCTGATCTGGAAGTCGGCGATCTTCTTCAGGCCGGCGACCAGCGCGGCCGCATTGGCGTAGCCGCCGGGATGGGGCGAGTACTTGCCGCCCATGCCGCCCGGCGGATCGCCGCGCAGCGCGACGATGTGGCGGATGCCGGCGTCCCAGTAGGCCCGCGCGATCTCGTTGATCTCGTCCTGGGTGGCCGCCACGCAGGTCAGATGGGCGGCGGCATCGATGCCGGTCTCGCGCTTCAGCCGCGCCACCGTCTCGTGCGTGCGCTGGCGCGTCGAGCCGCCGGCGCCGTAGGTCACCGAGAAGAAGGTCGGCTGCAGCGGCACCAGGCGGGTCACCGTCTGCCACAGCGTCTGTTCCGCCGCTTCCGTCTTGGGCGGCGAGAACTCGAACGACACCTTCAGGCGCTGCGGCGAGCGCGCGGGAAAGTCGCCGGTCGATCCGCCGACCGAGGTGAGAGGGCCGGTATCGGGACTCATCGTGATGCTCCTTGAATGGCGGCGGCCGGACGGCCGGCGGTACGGGCTGGCGCCTCGCGCTCGCCGCGCCAGATGCCGGTCATCAGCCGGCGGCCGGGGAAGTGAATGGGCTCGAGCGGGGCGAGGCCGGCACTCTTCAGCCAGCCCTGCACCTGGTTGTCGGCGAAGCCGAGATGGACGTGGGCGTGCTCGCGCTTGAGCTCGACCAGGTCGTGCGGCGAGAAATCGACCACCAGCACAAGCCCGCCCGGCTTAACCACGCGGGCGGCCTCGGCGAGCGCCGCCGAGGGATCGTCGGCGTAGTGCAGAACGTGATGGATGGTGACGACGTCGAAGCTCTCGGCCTCGAAGGGCAGGGCATACATGTCGCCTTGGCGGATCTCGGCATTGTCGATGCCGGCACGGGCGAGATTGGCGCGAGCCAGCGCCAGCATCTCGCGGCTCTGGTCGATGCCGACGGCGCGTTCGACCTTGGGCGCCAGCACCTCGAGCAGCCGGCCGGTGCCGGTGCCGATGTCGAGCAGGCGACGCGCGCCGAGCGGCAGGTGGTGTGCCAGCGCCCGCTCGATCTCGCGATCGGCGACGTGCAGGGCGCGCAATTCGTCCCAGCGCTGGGCGTTGTCACGGAAAAAGCGTACCGCGGCGGTCTGGCGGCGCTGCAGCAGGCCGTCGAGCCGCGCGCGGTCGGCGGCGATGCGGGCATGCCTGGGATCGAGCCGGCGCACGAACTCACGCACCAGGGCGGCATCGTCGCCGCCGGCGGTCAGGCGAAAGCGGGTGAACTGGGCTTCGCGGAAACGCTCCAGGAGGCCTGCTTCGACCAGCAGCTTCAGATGGCGTGAGACGCGCGGCTGGCTCTGTCCCAGCACGTGGACGTAGTCGCTGACGGTCAGGTCTTCCCGTGCCGCCAACGCCAGAATGCGCAGGCGCGTGTCTTCCGCCGCTGCCCGCAGCAGGGTGAGGAGATGATCCATAGACGTTTAATATAAGCATATCTTTATATTTGCAAGTACCGCATTCAGACAGGCAATGCGAAATTTGTTACCCGACTGCCACAAGCTGGAAGGCTTTTTCCTATGCACTTCAAAGTGCACTGGCCGTGTGCAACACTGCCCTGCAAAGACGGTCGCCAAAGGCCGGTTTGGGGTTGGAGTCATATGGTCAACGGTCTGTTGAGGTCGGTGGCGGCGGGTTTCCGTCATTCGCTGGTCGCTGTCGTGGCGGCTGCGGCGATGGTCGGCGGGTGCGCCATGAAGGACACCGGGGCCAACGAGCCGTGGGATCCGATCGAGACTCCCAACCGCTTCATTTTCTCGATCAATCGGGCCGTCGACATCATCGCCATCCGTCCCGTCGCCGTGCTTTATCGCGACTGGATGCCGGAGCCGGCGCAGCGCGGCATTCACAACGTCCTCGACAATCTCGGCGAGCCGGTCACGGCGGTGAACGAGCTGGTCCAGGGCGATCCCGGCCGAGCCATCACGACCCTCGCCCGTTTCGTGATCAATTCGACCATCGGCATCGGCGGACTGTTCGATGTGGCCGCGCACATGGGCATGCCGCGCACCAAGGAAGGTGCCGGCAACACGGTCGGCTACTACGCCGGCGTCGAGCCCGAGAACGGCGGCTTCTACATGGTGCTGCCGCTCGCCGGTCCTTCCAACGCGCGCGATGCGGCCGGCCTGATGGCCGACTACGCCATCGATCCCTTCCGCATCCTCACCTTCTCGCTGAACGTCGACTGGCTGCTCACGGGCGGTCCGCGCTGGGGTGCCACGGTGATCGACATCCGTTCGCGCACCCTGTTCGCGCTGGACGACCTCGAGAAGAACAGCGTCGACTACTACGCCGCCCTGCGCTCGGCCTACACCCAGCAGCGCGCCGACCTGATCCGCCAGAAGCGCGACAAGACCAACAGCCGTGGCGAGCTGGAACGACGCGACAATCTCGCGCTGGTACGCTAGGACTGCACTCCCGATTTCTGTTTTTGTAGGGAGCGAACGGTGACTCTGCTCGACCGTCGTCATGTCCTGTTGTCTCTGGCCGCCGGCTCCGCGGCTGCACTTGTGGCGTCGCCGGCGCTGGCCGGCGACCCTGCCCAGCTGATCCAGAAGGTTTCCGCCGAGGTGATCGAGCTGATCAAGACCACCACCGGCGCCGCGCGCGAGGCCGGTATCCGCAAGGTTCTCGAACAAGACTTCGACCTGCCCTACATGGGCCGCTCTGCGCTGGCGACCTACTGGGGCGAGGCGACCGAACTGCAGCGAGATCGCTTCCTGAAGGCCGCGATCGCCGCCGAGGCCAAGGCCTATGCCGAGCGCTTCGGCCAGTACGGCGGCCAGACGCTTACGATCGGCAAGGTGACGCAGAAGGCAGGCGGCGCCGAAGTGGTCGAGAGCAAGCTCAACCAGACCTCCGGCCAGCCGATCAAGATCGAATGGGAAGTGCGCAACGACCGCATCACCGACGTGAAGATCGAGGGCGTCAGCATGGTCGCCACTAGACGTTCGGATTACAAATCCTACATCAGCAATCATGGAAACAGGGTCGACGCCCTGATTACCGAACTGGAGTCTCGGGCCAAGTCCCAGTAAAATTTTTGGCGGGAGGCGTTTCGAGCGCCCGACCCGCTCCCCATTTCGAACTCTTAGGGGAACGGACCGGTCGAAGGAGAGCGCCATGGATAGCGCAACCGTCAAGAACACCGCCGAGCGGAGGTCCGTCGACCCCGTTTGGACGACCATTCAGCAGGCAGCCCAGGCCGCCGCGGCGAACGAGCCGGTGCTGGCCGGCATGCTGCACGCCACCATCCTCAGCCAGTCGCGCTTCGAGGGTGCGCTGAGCTATCACCTGGCACGCCTCGCCGGCACCACCGAGGTGCCCGCCGCGCTGATCCGCCAGATCTTCGAGGAGGCCTTCACCGCCGATCCCGAGATCGGCCTCGCCGCGCGCTTCGACATCGTGGCGGTCAGCGATCGCGATCCCGCCTGCACCTCGTATCTCGATCCGCTGCTGTGGTTCAAAGGCTACCATGCGCTGCAGACCTATCGCGCCGCGCACTGGCTGTGGATGCAGGGCCGCAAGGACCTCGCGCACTATCTGCAGAGCCGCGCCAGCGCGCTGTTCGGCCTCGACATCCATCCCGGCGCCGTGATCGGCAAGGGCATCTTCATCGATCATGGAACCGGCGTGGTGATCGGCGAGACCGCCGTGGTCGAGGACGGTGTCTCCATGCTGCACGGCGTCACCCTGGGCGGTACCGGCAAGGAGCGCGGCGACCGTCATCCGAAGGTGCGGCGCGGCGTCCTGCTGGGGGCCGGCGCCAAGGTGCTCGGCAACATCGAGATCGGGGCCTGCGCCAAGATCGCGGCCGGTTCGGTCGTGCTCGAGGCCGTGCCGGCGGGCTGCACCGCGGCCGGTGTGCCGGCCCGCATCATCGGCTGCGTCGACGTGCCGGAACCGGCGCTCGAGATGGATCAGCGCATCTAGTTCGCGTCGATTCATCGAATGACCTCATCCTGAGGAGCGCCCGCAGGGCGCGTCTCGAAGGATGAGCTACACAAGGTGCTCGTTCACACCCTTCGAGACGCGCTGCTTCACAGCGCTCCTTAGGGTGAGGGTTTTGGCTGCTCGACGGTCTGCACGCGAGCTATGATCGCGGCATGACTCATCCCTTCCGCGGCCTCGCGCTGCACACTTGGACCGTCGACACCACGCCCCTGCCACAAGCGCTGGCGGCCGCCAAATCCGGCGGCTTCGACGCCGTCGAGCTGCGCCGGGTCGATTTCACGCGCCACCCCGACGCGATCGATCTGGTGCGCCGGAGCGGCATGCCGGTCGCCTGCATCGGCGTCGAGCCGGGCTGGATCTTTTCCGCCCAGGGGCCCGAGCAGGAGCGGCTGTTCGCCGTGTTCCGCGAGACCTGCCAGAACGCCGTCACGCTCGGCTGCCCGACCCTGATGAGCGCCATCGGCCCGGGCGAGGCGAGCCTCGACGATGCGGTCGCCAATATCGCCCGCGCCGGAAAGATCGCCGCCGAGTTCAAGCTGCGTCTCGCGGTCGAATATCAGTTCCAGCATCCGGTGATGAAATCGCTCGACATCGTGCACGGCGCGGTCCGGCGCGCCGGCCAGCCGAGCGTCGGCGTGCTGCTCGACGCCTATCATCTGCAGCGCGGCGGCCGGCCGGGCGCGGGATTCAGGGACCTGCCCGACAGCGACATCTACTACGTGCAATTCAGCGACGTGCCGGATGCGCCGCCCAACGGGCCGCCGCCGGTCGACCGGCTACCGGCGGGCAAGGGGCTGGTCGACTGGTCGGGCCTGTTCCGGCTGCTCGCGGAAAAGAACTACCGCGGCTTCCTGAGCTACGAGGCGCCGAACCCGGCGCACTGGAACAAGCCGGCTGCCGAGACCGCGCGCGAGGGCGCCGACGCCGTGCGGCGCCAGCTCGACAAGGCGTTCTCCTCCTAGACGACCGTGATGCCGGGCGTGCCTTCGGCAGTGCGACCGATGATGGCGGTCGCCGGATAGCCTGCATCGCGGATCGACTGCGCGATCTCCTCCGCACGCGCGGCCGTGCACGACACCAGCAGGCCGCCCGAGGTCTGCGGGTCGCTGAGCAGGTGACGCTGCCAGTCGGCCATGCCGGCCGGCAGGGTGACGTGATCCTTGTAGCTCGCCCAGTTGCGGTGCGAGGCGCCGGTCACATGGCCCTGCTGGGCAAGCGACGCGGCTTCCTTCAGGAGCGGCACCCTGGCGGACTCGATGGTCACCGCGAGCTTCGAGCCGCGCGCCAGTTCCAGCGCGTGCCCGAGCACGCCGAAACCGGTGATGTCGGTGATGGCGTGGACCTCGGGATTGCGCGCGAGGTCGGCGCCGACCTTGTTGAGCAAGGTCGTGGTGGCGATCATCTCGGGATAGCCCGCCGGCGGCAGCGCGTTCTTCTTGATGGCGGCGGAGTAGATGCCGACGCCGACCGCCTTGGTCAGGATCAGCGCATCGCCCGCCCTGGCGTCGGCATTGCGCCGGACCTGTTCGGGCCGGCAGATCCCGATCACGGCGAGGCCATAGACCGGCTCGGGGCAGTCGATCGAATGGCCGCCGGCGATCGGGATGCCGGCCTGGGCGCACACCGCGGCGCCGCCCTTCAGGATTTCGCGCACCATCTCGGTCGGGATCTTGTCGACCGGCATGCCGAGCACGGCCAGGGCCATGATCGGCTTGCCGCCCATGGCATAGACGTCGGAGATCGCGTTGGTCGCGGCGATCCGCCCGAAATCGTGCGGGTCGTCGACCATCGGCATGAAGAAGTCGGTGGTGGCGATGATGCAGGTCTGGTCGTCGACCTGCCACACCGCGGCGTCGTCGGAATTTTCCGTGCCGACCAACAGCTGCTTGTAGGGCTGGGCGGCCGGTTGGTCGGCGAGGAGCTGCTGCAGCACCGAAGGTGCCAGCTTGCAGCCGCAACCGCCGCCATGGGCGAGACTGGTCAACCGGATCTGGGGCGTGGTCATGAGGAGCCTGCTGCTGGGTGAATGCCGCCACGATGGCGGGCGGGTCGGGTCATCGCGGCGCCGACTGTGGAGCCGGCCGCCGGTCCGCGCAACATCCGTGCAGTCCGGCGATATGCCGTGTCGCGCTGCGAGCAGCCCCGTCCTGCCGTCTTTCCCGGGCGTCTCCTTTCCTAGGCGTCGTCGGTTCTCGAGGACGAGCCGCCCAGTCCCTGGAGATCGCCGAAATTGGCGCGTCGCTGATCGTCGGCGTCCGGGAAGGAGCGCGCGATGCTGCTCTCCAGAATGGCAAGTTCGCGCCGCAGGGCGCCGGCGCGCTCGGCGGGCAGGCGGTCGATGAGATGCTCGAGCATCGCCTTCATGCGTCGTGAGACCTGGATGCTGGTGGCGCCATACTGGCGCAGCTCCGTGAGCGCCAGATCGACGATGTCGTCCCAGGCGGGGGTCGGGAAGACCACCCGCAACTGGCCGTTACGATCGGAAACCCGTCCGCTCTCGATGTTCTTGAAGCCGGCATAGCGCAGCAGTCGGTGGACCTGGTCGATCGCGAGAACGGCGGTCGTTGGATCGTTGATCGCAGGCGAAAGAGCGCGCGCGCCGATATCGACCATGATTCGGAAGGCAAACATGGGGTCCTGCTCCATGGTGCGTTCCGGGCCGAAAGCCATCATGCTGTTGATCAGCGCCTCGGAGATGTCGGCCGTCGGCGGGTAGATGCGGGCGAGGGGATCGTCGACCGAAACGAAATCGCCGACCTGCGGCACGATCTCGATCAGACAGTTGGCCCGGGTCGCCGCGGCCACGAGATGGTGCTGGCCGAAGGCCAGGAAGGTGCCCGACGAACCGCGGCGGCTGACGATCCGGCCTTCGCCGGTCGGCGGCAGCGCGGCAGGTGGCGGGGCGGCGGAGCTGAAGGCACCCTCGTAGACCGAATCCATCGCCTTTTTGCCCTCATCGAACAGATGCTGAAGGATCGCGACCGGCCGCAGCCCGGTTCCAACGCCCTCGACGAACCAGAAGAACACCACGACGCTCGCCATGTTGGCGATCACGGCGGAAAGGAGCAGCAGATTGCTCTTGGCCGGACTCGAGACGTTGCCCAGCGCGATGGCCGCGAGCCCGAACGCGAATACGAAGGTGCTGGTGCAGACCTTCATCGATGTGCGGCCGAAGGTGAGGCTGATCAGACGCGGCGTGATCTGGCCGCTGGCGAGCTGCACCGCAAGCAGCAGCGCCGACACCGCATAGACCACGAATGTCATCATCGAGGCGGCGAGCGCGCCGATCACGGCGCGCGCCCCTTCGATGTTCTGCTCTTCGATGATCCGAAGGTCGATGTCCGGGATGTAGTAGATCATGACCCGGCCGTACAGCCAGGCGGCGAGGATGGCGAGCGAAGGGAACAGCCAGAACGAGTACTTTACGAATCGGCGCAGCCTGTGACGGATCAGCCAGCTCATCGCGATCTCCCGGGAGCGGCATCCGGCGTCGAATTCCGCTGCGCTTCCAACCGACGCGCCGCGACGGACGTTACCAGCAGGGCGACCGGTACTGCCAGTGCCGCCAT
>JBGAIW010000036.1:0-39859 GCA_044225265.1 Reyranella sp. | reverse complement strand
GTCGAGGGGCGGAATCGCGCATTCCACGGTCTTTTTCCAATCCATAAGACAAAACTGTGGATGATCGAGGGAGAGCCGCCCGGGGCAAAGCGATCGTCGGCGCCAGTGCGCGTCAGGCCACAAATACGAAAGGCCGGTCGCTTGGGGAACGACCGGCCTTCCTTAGGAGCCCGCCTGGGTGTGGGATTATCGAAGCCTTGGGGTGTGTGGGAAGGGGGCTTCGATGAGCGGCTTGGGGAGCCGCTGGCGGGCTAGGGTGATTTCTCTGGGTAGGGTGCGCTTGGGTTGGAGCGCGACCGATCTCGGTGCAAAAAACCTTTCAGATATGAATTACAACAAGCTAACGACGTCTCTAATGAAGGCAACTTAACAAAGGTCGAGGCCTTCCGTCATCTGCAAAATTGCATATCTAAATCGGCAGAACTCTCATGATTCCTAAGGATTGATGACATTCTCTTAAAGTAGATAGTCAAAAATGGGCATCCGAACCCACAAAAACACCCCTGAGAACAGTCACTTTCCCATTAAGTTTCAATACCTTATGTGCCATTAAGCAGTTCACACGCAACATGCGGAAGTGCAAATTGCTCGGTGACGATTCTCACGCCTGGACAGCGTCGCCGCGGCACTGCCAATGCCGACAACTCGGCCGTCGACAATATCGATCTCTACTCGGCGCCCTCCGTGTTTCGGCCCAAAATACATGCTAGACGGGCGCCCGTTTCACCCCACCTCGTTCGTTTTCAGGAGCTCGTTCGTGTCGCTCATCCGCCGCCATCGTACCGAGCTCGTGCTCGCCGCTACCGCTCTCGGCTTCGCTTTCGCCGCCGCTCCCGCCTTCGCCGGAATCGAGGAAGCGGTGAAGGCAATGCAGGCCAAGGACATGGCGACCGCGGAAAAGGAACTGCAGATCCTGGTGAAGGAGCGCGATCCGCGTGCGCAGTTCCTGCTCGGCTTCTACGTCTATGGCAATCCCGAGTCCAAAATGTTCGACCTGACGAAGGCCGCGCCGCTGCTCCTCGATGCGGCTGAGCGCGGCTATACGCCCGCGATCATTCCTCTTGCTGGCGCTTACGCCGAAGGCAAGGGCGTGCCCAAGAGCATGTACGATGCCTACAAGTGGATCGTCATCGCCGAGCTCTGGAACGTGCCCAACGCCGGCCAGCTGCTCGATCAGATCGCCGGCGAATTGAAGCCGGACGAGATCGAGAAGGCGAAGGCCGAAGCGGCCAAGTACACCTTCAAGACCAAATGATCATCGCGCGCGCGGTCCTGATCGCGGCCTTGCTGGCCGCGAGCGGTGCCGCGCAGGCGCAGGTCGAGATCGGCGGCGACGTGCCGCCAGCGCTGCGTTCAGCTGTCACCGCCTACCGGTCGGGCGACCTGCGGGCCGCCGAAGTGCAGCTGCGTTCGCTGGCGCCGGGCAATCCCGATGCCGAGGCGTGGCTCGGCGCCGTACTGCTCGACCGCGGCGACAACAAGCAGGCGCTGCGACTCTTCCAGCGCTCGGCCGATGCCGGCTCGGCCGAGGGCCAGCATCGCCTCGCGCTGGTGTTCGCCGAGGGTCTTGCGGGCACGCCACGCAACGAGACGCTGGCAGTCGAATTGTTCGAGAAGGCCGCCAACAGCGGTCACCAGCGCGCCCAGCTCAATCTCGGAATTCTCTACTTCCGCGGCCAAGGTGTAGCGAAAGATCTCGTGCAGGCGCGTGCATGGCTCGAGAAGGCGGCGGCGAGCGAGGATCCCTATGCGCTCTACGCGCTCGGTCGCGCCATGGACGAAAGCCAGGGCGCGGCGCTCACGGATCCGGTGCGGGCGGCCGATCTGTTTCGGCGCGCCGCCGAGAAGGGCCATCCCTACGCCGCGCTGCGCTACGGCATCGCGCTGCAGGACGGCAACGGCGTGAAGAAGGACCTGACGGCGGCGCAGAACTGGCTGCTGCAGGCGCAGCGCGCCGGCGTGCCCGAGGCCTCGCTGGCGCTTGGCGACATGCTGGTGCGCACACCGGCCAACAAGGACAAAGCCGCGAATCAGAAGATCGTGGCCATGGCGATCGGCTGGTACGAGTCGGCCGCCGAAGCGGGCGTCGCCTCGGCGCAGTTCAAGCTCGCCAATGCCTATTTCGCCGGTGCCGGCGTGCCGCGCGACATCGCCAAGGCACTGGTCTGGTACGAGCGCGCCGCGCGCCAGGGGCTTGCCGAGGCGCAGCATGCGCTCGGCATCCTGCTGATCGGCGGCGTCGCCGGCCCCGCAGATCCGGTCGAAGGCTACAAGTGGCTGCTTCTCGCCGAAAAGGCCGGCAACGCCGATTCCAAGTCGGTGCGGGAAAAGGCCAAAGAAAAGATCGCGGCTGGCGACCTCAAGCGCGCCGAGGCGCTGGCACAGTCCTTCAAGCCGGCCAACGAGCGCAACGACGGCGATGGCGTGCCGCGCCTGGTGCCGGTGCAGCCCCCGCCGCGCCAATGATCGCGCCCCGGTGAGCGACGCAACCGGCAGCCCACGGCAAACGCGGCCGGAGGTCACCATCGCGGTGTGCCGTGGCGCCTGCCGGCTGATGCGCCAGTCCGGTCACTCCGTCCTGCTCGAGATGCCGCTGCCCGACGGCCGCCGCGCCGACAAGTTCGCGGTCGGGCGGGGCGGCGAACTGGTGATCGTAGAGACCAAGTCCTCGATCGAGGACTGGCGGGTGGACGACAAGTGGCCGGACTATCTCGACTGGTGTGACCAGCTCTACGTCGCCATCCCCGTCGACTTTCCGCAGGAGCTCATTCCCGAAGAGGTCGGCCTGATCGTGGCCGATGCCTATGGCGGCGAGATCCTGCGCCGTCCGGCGAAGCGATCGGTCGCGGCGGCACGCCGCAAGGCGCTGCTGATCGATTGCGCACGGCTCGCCTCGGAACGCCTCGCGCGGCTGGAAGATCCGGACTTCATCGAGGTCGCCTGAGGCCCGCTCTGCGTCCTTGTTAGATCGCGTGATTCAGACCTCCGGCGATTCCGCCTCCGGTCATCACGCTCTAGCGGAGCTCGCGCCGGGTCGCCTCGGCCATGCGGATGCGCGCATAGGCCAGGATCTCCGTCGGCGGACCGATCCGCTCGATCCGCCCGTCCATCACCAGCGCGACCCGGTCGGCGATTGCCAGCGGCGCCAGCCGGTGCGTGATCATGATCACAGTGCGACCGCGCGTCGTCGTCTTGAGCTGACGAAGCAGCTCCTCCTCGGTCGCGGGATCGAGCGCACTGGTCGCCTCGTCCAGGATGAGGATCCGGGGATTGCGGATCAGGGCGCGCGCGATGCTGATCAGCTGACGCTGGCCGGCGGACAGCCCGCCACCGCGCTCGGCCAGGACCGTGTTGTAGCCCTGCGGCAGGCGCTGGATGAAGCCGTGCGCACCGACGAACTTCGCAACGGCAACCACCCGTCCCGGATCCTTGTCGGCCACGCCCATCGCGATGTTCTCGCGTACCGTTCCGGCGAAGAGCTGGACATCCTGCGGCACCGTGCCGATCTGGGCGCGCAGCTGCGACGGTGGCACGTGGGCGATGTCGGTGCCGTCAACCAGGACCCTGCCGGCGGTCGGCCGGAACAGTCCCTGAATCAGGTTGGCGATGGTGGTCTTGCCCGATCCTGAGGGGCCCACGATGCCCAGGACCTCGCCAGCTTCGATGGTCAGGTCGGCGCCATCGAGCACCGCCGGTGCGCGATCCTCGACACGATAGGACACCCGCTCGAGACGGATATCGCCGGCCAGCGGCGGCATCGGTGCGAGTGTCCCCGGTTGCGTCTCGACCGGCTCGCGCATCAGTTCGTCGATGCGCTTGAAGGCGTCGCCGACCGCCTGCAACTGGTGCCAGGCACCGGCCAGCTGGCGCATCGGCTGCAGCGCGCGGATCGCCAGCATGTTGGCCGCGATCAGCCCGCCGATGGTCAGGTGATTGGCCTCGATCTCGTGCGTGCCGACCACGATCAGCACCAGCGACGCCACCAGCTGCAGGGAACCCGAGGCGCTGGCGGCAATGTTGGCGAGGTGGTTGACCTTGAACCCGGCGACGGCGGCCTGCTCCACCCGCGCCTGCCAACGCTTCTCGACCTCGGCCTCCAGCCCCAGCGCCTTGATGGTGCCGGCATTGGCCACGGTCTCGGTCAATGTCGAGCTCTTGGCCGCCAGGGCCTGAAAGGTCTCGTCGGTCAGGCGCCGCTGCGCGCGATGGCCGGCCAGCGACACGCCGACCAGGACCGGCACGGCCAGCAGGGTGACTATGCCCAGCGTGACGCTGACCATGAAGGTGGCGGCAAGGAACAGCGCGACGAAGCCGAGATCGATCGCCAGCACCGGCATATGGCCGGTGAAGAACCCGCGCAGCACGTCGAGCTGACGCAGGCGCTCGGCGATCACGCCGGACGGCGTGCGCTCGAAATGGCGGTACGGAAGCTGCACGAGGTGGTGCACGACCTCGCCGCTCATCACCATGTCGAGTCGCGCGCCGGTGCGGGCGGCGAGCCAGCCGCGCGCTACACGCAGCGCGAAGTCGAGGGCGTAGGTCAGCAGCATGCCGCCGGCCAGCGCCAGCATCAGCGAGGTCACGCCCTGCGGCGTCCCCTGCCCGATCACGCGATTGATCGCCAACATCATGAAGAGCGGCGTCGCGAGCGCGAGCAGATTGATGAACAGCGACGCCACCGCCAGGCGCAGCACGACCGGCCGCACCCGGGTCCAGAACGGCGCATACCAGTCGGCCGCGGGCGCTTCGCAGGGCGGCGCGCGCAGCACCAGCACGCGTTCGCCAAGCGCCTTGACCTCGGCATCGTCGAGGCGGGCCGTGCGGCCGGTGATGACGTCGAGCACCGCCCAGTGTCCGCCGTCGCGCGACAACACCACGTGGACCGGCCCATCGAGGGCGCTGACGGCGAAGGGTGTCGGCAGGTCGACAAGACTAGCCGCGCGCAGGTCGAGGATGCTGGCCTGCAGGCCGAGCCGCTGGCCGACCGCCATGAAGCCCTGCTCGTCGAGTATGCCATCGGGAAGCGCCGCGAGGCGGCGGACATCGGCCTCGCCCACGGGGCGGCCGATCTGCTGGGCGACGTAAAGCAGCGCCCGCATGAGCGAGTCGATAGGGCGCGCGTAGCTCGCTTGCTCGCCGCCGAGACCGCCGTTTTCGAGAGGGGCCGGAGCCATCGCTTGTCTGTTGGACGGCAACCGTGCCGCCATCCAACAGACTACAGGAATTTCCCCTTAAATCAATTGCTTAGGGGGATTTCCTCAGATCAACGCGCGTGGAACGCCCGCTTCAGTTCGGGCACCAGATCGAGGCGCTCCCACGAGAAGCCGCCATCGCGATCGGGCTTGCGGCCGAAATGGCCGTAGGCGGCGGTGCGCTGGTAGATCGGCTTGTTGAGCTGCAGGCCGCGGCGGATGTTGGTCGGACGCAGCGGGAACACGTCGGCGAGAACCCGCTCGAGCTTGCGCTCGTCGACCTTCCCGGTGCCCTCGGTGTTGACGTACAGCGACATCGGATCGGCAACGCCGATCGCGTAGGCGACCTGGATCAGGCAGCGATCGGCAAGGCCGGCAGCCACGACATTCTTGGCGAGATAGCGCGCGGCGTAAGCGGCCGAGCGGTCCACCTTGGTCGGGTCCTTGCCGGAGAAGGCGCCGCCGCCGTGCGGGGCGTAGCCGCCGTAGGTGTCGACGATGATCTTGCGGCCGGTCAGGCCGCAATCGCCGTCGGGACCGCCGACGACGAAATTGCCGGTCGGGTTGACGAAGAAGTCGGTGGCCTTCTTGGGCATCCAGCCGTCCGGCATCGCCTTGGCGACGTGGGCGGCGATCATCTCCTTGATCATGCCGGAGTTGTACTTCTTGCCCTTGGCGGTTGCTTCGCGGTGCTGCGTCGAGACCACGACCTTCGTCGCGCCGACCGCCTTGCCATTGACGTAGCGCACCGTCACCTGGCTCTTGGCGTCCGGCTGCAGGTCGGGCAGCTCGCCCGAGCGCCGCGCCTGGCTCAGCACTTCCAGGATCTTGTGGCTGAAATAGATCGGCGCCGGCATGAAGGAGTTCTTCTCGTACTCCTCCGAGTCGCGGCAGGCGAAGCCGAACATCAGGCCCTGGTCTCCCGCGCCTTCCTGCTCGCCGAGGTTGCCCTTCATCTTCTTGGCATTGACGCCCATTGCGATGTCGGGCGACTGGCCGTGCAGCAGTACCTCGACGTCGGCGCCATGGAAGGAAAAGCCGTCCTGGTCGTAGCCGATCTCGCGCACCACGTTGCGCGCGATCTCGGTGATCGCCTCGCGGTTGACGACGGTGTGCTTGCCGAACTTCTTCATGTACGGCTCGCTGGCGCGGCCTTCGCCGGCGACCACGATCTTGTTGGTCGTCGCCAGGGTCTCGCAGCCCAGGCGCGTGTTGACGTGGCTTTCGTCGGCGATGCCGAGCTTGACGTCATTGGCGATGAAGGCGTCGAGGATCGCGTCCGAGATCTGGTCGCAGACCTTGTCCGGATGGCCTTCGGAAACCGATTCGCTGGTGAAGATGTAGTCCTTGAGCGCCACAGCTGCCCTCCCGAGAGATGTCACTGGACTCCGGGCAGGGCGGATGGACCGCACGTCCGGCTTAGCCTTTGTTGACGCGGTGGCAAGTCGTCCAAATCCGTCCGCGGCGACAGGGCCTCCGGAGACCGGATCGCCATGCCGCGCCGCTAAAAACTCTAAATGTCGGGGGAAATCAAGGGCCTCTATCGAGCCCAATCGCGGCCAATTGCCCGCCCCACTACCGGAACGGCTCCTGGCTAGGCGATTTACCGGCCCTTACGGCCGCCCAGAACCTCGGCATGGCTCGCCGCACCCACGGCCTTGACCATCTCGAAGATGCGCTTGCGCACGCGGCTCTCGCGGATCTTGTAGTAGGCACGCACCAGCTCGAGCGTCTCGCGCTTGATGAGCGGATCCTTCTCCTGCTCGAACGGCGTCGCCGCTTCGCCGAAGCCGCCCTTGCGGCCGCGGCCCGACATCGGCCGGCCGGCAAGCGCATTCGACGGCATCTCGTCGAAGAAATAGGACACCGGAACGTCGAGCACCTTGGCGAACTCGAACAGTCGGCTGGAACCGATACGGTTCGAGCCGCGCTCGTATTTCTGAATCTGCTGGAAGGTGAGGCCGACTGCAGTACCGAGCTTTTCCTGACTCATCCCGAGCAGTGTGCGGCGCTGACGCATCCGGGAACCGACATGCACATCAACCGGGTGAGATCTCGCCATGGCTCTGTTCCTTCTCGTTCTTGGTCTTGTCGTCGGTGCTCAATGCCAATGCGTAGTTAAGGTGCGCGACATTTTCACCTTCCGATTGTGCTTAGGCACCTCTCTTGAGAAGTGCAAAAATGCATATCTACTCGCCATGGCTGCATATGACATATGCCCGCATATGTGACAATGCAAGCGCAACATTGCTCAGTGAATCCGCGCAAATCTTCAGCGCATCTGTCCTGCAGAATGGGGCCGTTTGACGACCGCGATACCCGCCAAGACAACCAGCAAGATGAGCAACGTGCAGTCTCCCCAGCGGCTGTACGGCGTGGCTGCACGCGCCGGTGGCAGGGCATGGTCGATCACCCCTTCCTGCTCCATGTCCAGCATCGCGAGCACCCGGCCGTAGGAGTCGATCATCGCCGATACGCCGGTGTTGGCAGCCCGGATCATGGGCAATCCCTCCTCCACGGCGCGCAGGCGGGCGCTGGCCAGATGCTGGTAGGGACCGGTCGACAGACCGAACCACGCATCATTGGTGATGTTGACCAGCCAGCGCGGCCGACGGCTGGAATCGACGATGGCGCCGGGAAAGATCACCTCGTAGCAGATCATCGGCGCCACGGCGGGCAGGCCAGGCAAGGCGAGCGTCGCGGGGCCCGTTCCCTCCTCGAACGACCCGCGCCCCACCAGACCCGAGACCGGCGCAAGCTGGCGATGGAAGGGAATGTACTCACCGAGCGGCACCAGGTGGACCTTGTCATAGGTCGCCACGATGCGACCGTCGTTGTTGATCACCAGCAGCGAATTCCAGACGCCATCCTCGTTTCGGCCGGTGTTGCGCGCCGCCCCGGTGAGCAGATAGCCGCCCGGCGGCGCAGCCGATGCCATCACCGCGAGCGCCGCTGAAGTCGGAGAGATGACCAGCGGCACGGCGGTCTCGGGCCACACCACGGCGGCGAGTTGGTCGAAGCCCGGGCGGCGACTGAAGTCGAGCAGCCTCTTCATCTGCTCGTTGCGTCCCGCCGGCAGCCATTTGATCGCCTGCGGCACGTTGGGCTGCACGATGCGCACCTTCGGTCCCTCGGGGCCGCTATAGCCGGCGATCACCCAATCGCCCGCCTGCCCTGCCGCGAGCACGAGGACGAGGGCGGCAACCATGGCGCGCCAGCCCGCAATCGGCGCGGCCAGCACCATGAAACTCAGCGCTCCCAGCCCATAGACGCCGACCAGGGCGGCGCCCTGGAGCAGCGGCGTCGTGAACGCCCAGACGTGGGCCAGCGGGTTCCATGGGTAGCCGGTGAAGACGTGGCCGCGCAGCCATTCGGCGATCGTCCAGCACACCGCCAGCAACAGCAGCCGGCGATAGCGGCCGCCGAGATGCGGCCAGCGATTGGCCAGCCAGCGCGCCACACCGGCAGCGACGCCGGGAAAGAACCCCAGGACGACCGCGAGCCCGGCCACGATCGGCACGCCGAGCGGGCCATAGTCGGCCGGCGGCACATAGAAGGCTTCGACGATCCAATATGACCCGACCGCGAAGTGGCCGAGCCCCCAGGCCCAGCCCCGGACGAGCGCCTGGCGCGGCGTCGCTGCGGCGTCCCACTGCCAGACGAAGACCACGATGCCGACGATGGCGAGCGGCAGCCAATAAAGCGGCGGCATGGCCAGCGCCGCCAACGCGCCGGCGAGAAAACTGAGGCCGAGCGCGCGCCAACCGTTCGTCATGCCGGAAAAGCTACGACGTTCGGCCAGCCGGCGGCGATGAGACCGGCGGACGCACGCGCAAGCGGCGGATGCGTCGCGGGTCGACGTCGAGGATCTCGAATTCGACGCCCGACGGATGGCTCACGACTTCGCCGCGCTCGGGAATGCGGCCGAGCAGCGAGAAGATCAGGCCGCCGACGGTGTCGATCTCGCGCCGCTCGTCCTCCGACAGGACATTGCCGATTTCCTTCTCGAGCAGCTCGACCGTCGTGCGGCCATTGACGTCGAGCGTGCCGTCGTTGCGGCGCGCGAGCGTCGGCGGCTGGGCGACATCGTGCTCGTCCTCGATCTCGCCGACGATCTCCTCGACCAGGTCCTCGATGGTGAGCAGACCGTCGGTGCCGCCGAATTCGTCGACCACCAGCGCCATGTGCGTGCGCTGGCGGCGCATGTCGAGCAGCATGTCGAGCACCGGCATGGTCGGCGCGACGAACACGACCCGCCGCAATATGTCCCGCAAGTTGAACTTCTTGGCCGTGCCCCAGTAGGCCAGCACGTCCTTGATGTGGATCATGCCGATGACGTCGTCGAGCGACTCGCGATAAATCGGATAGCGCGAGTGCGCCTCGGCCTGGATCAGCCGTACCACCTCGTCGAGCGGAGTGTCGGCGGCAATGGCGACGATATCGACGCGAGGCACCATCACATCGCGCACGGTCTTGTCGCGCAGTTTGAGGATGTTGGAGAGCAGGACGCGCTGGTCGTCGCTGATCGGCGTGTCGCTCTCCGGCGTCTCCTCGATCAGTTCCTCGATCGCCTCGCGGACGGCCTCGTTCTTCTCGCGGCGGCGCAGGCGGCGCAGGATGGCACGCAGAAGCCCGCCGGAAGAAGGGACGTCGCCGCTGGGGGAGGCCGGAGCCGATGGGTGCGTCTGCTCGCCCTTCGAAGCCGGCCCCTCGAGGCTTGGCTGCGGTCCGCGCGCTGTGGAGTCCGGCATGGCGCTTAAGATAGGCTAAAGACCCCGGGTTGCAACGACGGAAGTTCCCGATGCGTTCCTGCAAGTTACCCTCAGGCGCCGCCATGCCGGTCTTCGGGATCGGCACTTGGCGCATGGGCGAGAGCGCCCGAATGCGCGAGCAGGAGGCAGACGCGATCCGCCATGCGCTCGATCTCGGTTACCCGATGATCGATACCGCCGAGATGTACGGAGACGGCGGTGCCGAGGAAATCGTCGGCGATGTCCTGAAGGGCCGCAGGGAACGGCCCTTCATCGTCAGCAAGGTCTATCCCCACAACGCGACTCGCGCCGGCACCATTGCAGCCTGCGAACGCAGCCTGGGGCGCATGGGTGTCGAGCGCATCGACCTTTACCTGCTGCACTGGCGAGGCGGCGTACGTCTTGCCGAGACCTACGAGGCGTTCTTCCGCCTGCGCCAGGCCGGAAAGATCGGCGATTTCGGTGTCAGCAATTTCGACCTCGACGACATGGAAGAAGCCGCCGGCATCGACAAGGGCCTCACCGCCTCCAACCAGGTGCTGTATTGCCTGTCGCGCCGCGGGCCCGACTTCGACCTGTTGCCGTGGATGCGCAAGCGGTCGATCCCGCTGATGGCTTATTCGCCACTCGATCAGGGCCGCCTGCTCGGCAAGAGCGCCATCAAGAAGATCGCGCAGGAGGCTGACTGCACGCCGTCGCAGCTTTGTCTCGCCTGGGTGCTGGCGCAGTCCGGCGTCGTGACGATCCCGAAATCCTCGACGCGCGAGCGAGTGAAGGAGAACCTCGGCGCGCTTGACGTCAAGCTGACGCCCCAGATTCTGGCCGATCTCGATCGCGCCTTCCCGCCGCCCAAGGGCAAGCAGTCCTTGGAAATGCTCTAGGTGTTGCTGCCTTCGCGCAGCACCGCGGCGATGGCCGCAGGGTCTTCCTTGATCGTGACCCCTGCCCGCTCCTTCTGAAGGATCATCGACGAGCGCGAATCGCGGCCTTCCCAGCCGCGCGCCAACGCCTCGGTCATTTCCTCGAGCGTCAGGTTGGCGAGCCGCATCGGCACGCCGACTTCCTTGCCGACCTGCGTCGCCAGCGAGACGTCCTTGTGCGCGAGCTTCAGCTGGAACTTTGGCGGATCGAAAACGTCCGGCAGGAAATGATCGGCGAGACCGTCGAAGGTGCGCCGTCGGCCGGTGACGCCGTTGCGCACGGCGCGGAAAAGCGTGATCGGATCGACGCCTGCCTTCACGCCCATGGTGAACGCCTCGGCAAGAGCGGTCTGGATCATGTAGCCTGAGAGATTGTGCACCAGCTTGGCGACCGAGGCAGAGCCGATCGGACCGATGTAAGCGACCTGGTCACCGGCGGCGTCGAGCACGTGGCGGTACTTCTCGAACACCGCTTTGTCGCCGCCGACCCAGATCGCCATCTTGCCCGAATGCGCACCGGCCGGTCCGCCACTCACCGGGCTATCGAGCAGATGGGCGCCGCGCTCCTTGAACAGCGGCTCGACGCCGCGAACCACTGTCGGTGAATTGGTCGAGAGGTCGAACAGCGGCTGGCCGTTTTGCATGCCCGCCAGCAGGCCCTTCTCGCCCTTGATGACGGCGTCGAACTGTGGCGGTCCGGGCAGCGACGTGAAGACGATTTCCGATTGGGCGGCGACTTCCTTGGGGCTGTCGGCCCAGGCCGCGCCGGCGGCGCAGATCTTCTCGGCCGACTGACGGCGCGCGTCATGCACGACCATGTCGAAGCCCGCCTTCTTCATGTTGGCGGAAATGCCTGCGCCCATCGTGCCGATGCCGATAAATCCAACCCGCATGTCGTTCCTCCCCACTAATAGGGATCCGCGATCCCCATCCTTGCCAGGATGCGCCGTTCCAACGCTTCCATGCGCTCGGCGTCGGCCTCACTGGTTTCGTGATCATAGCCCAACAGATGCAGCGTGCCGTGCACCACGAGATGGCTGACATGCGCCGCCGGCGTCTTGTTCTGTTGACGAGCCTCGCGCCACACGGTCTGGCGCGCCAGCACGATGTCGCCGAGGAACGCCTTTTCGCCCGACGGATAGGACAGCACGTTGGTCGGCTTGTCCTTGCGCCGGTCGCGGGCGTTGAGCTTGCGCACGGCCGCGTCGCCCGCCAGTGCCACGGTCAGCGACGCCTTCCTGCGGCCGAGGGCGGCGCGCGCCGCGCGGCGCACCAGACGCTCGATTCCGGGCAGCGCGGTGCGCCAACCCGCGTCGAAGACGACCACCGCGCAACTAGCGGCGGCTTTCCTTGGCTTTCCTGTCACTCGCGTCATAGGCCTCGACGATTCGCGTCACCAGGTCGTGGCGCACCACGTCCTGGGAGGTCAGCCGCACGAAGCGGATGCCGTTCACGTCCTTCAATGTCTCGACGGCATCGGCGAGACCGGACTTCTGCCCGCCCGGCAGGTCGATCTGGCTGGGATCGCCGGTCACGACCATGCGCGAGCCCTCGCCCAGCCGGGTCAGGAACATGCGCATCTGCATCGCGGTGGTGTTCTGGGCTTCGTCCAGGATGACGTAGCAGTGCGCCAGGGTACGGCCGCGCATGAACGCAAGCGGCGCGATCTCGATCTCGCCCGACTCCATGCGGTTGGCGATCTGCTCGGCGGGGATCATGTCGTGCAGGGCGTCATAGAGCGGACGCAAATAGGGATCGATCTTTTCCTTCATGTCGCCGGGCAGGAAACCCAGCTTTTCGCCGGCCTCGACCGCCGGACGCGACAGCACGATGCGCTCGACCTTGCCGGCGAGCAGCAGCGAAACGCCCATGGCGACCGCGAGATAGGTCTTGCCGCTGCCGGCCGGTCCCAGTGCGAACACCATGTCGCGCTCGCGCAGAGCCTGCAGATAGCCGCGCTGGCCGGGCGAGCGGGCCTGCACGGTGCGGCGGCGCGTGCGGATGCCCTCGCCGTCGCCGCCCTCGGCGCCGCTTCTGGCGAAGCGCACGGCGGCATCGACGTCGGCCGCCTCGATCGACAGGCCTCGCTTGAGCCGCTCGTAAAGCCCGGACAGCGCCTTTTGCGCGACTGCCGCGTCATCGGCGCCGCCGGAAATCGCCAGCTGATTGCCGCGTGCGCTCAGCTGCACACCGGCGAGCTGCTCGATACGCACCAGGTTGCGGTCGTGATTGCCGTACAGCTGGGCGACCAGCGCGTTGTCGTCGAACGTCATGCGGCGCACGTCGCTGGCGCGGCCGCCTGTCGTGACGTCGCTCACGCCGCCGCCTCGTAGCCGCCGGTCACGATCCGCCCCGCCAGGCTGTTGGCATGGCCTTCGGTCAGGTGCGTTTCGACGATCTGGCCGATCAGCCGCTGCGGACCCTCGGCATAGACCGACTGCAGCCACGGCGTCTTGCCGACGACCTGGCCCGGTTTGCGGCCCGGTTCGGCGAACAGCACCGACACGGTCAGGCCGACCTTCGAGGCGTTGAAGGCGCGCGCCTGCTCGCCCAGCAGCGACTGCAGCGCCGACAGGCGCGCGACCTTGACGCTCTCGGACACCTGGCCGGGCATCGACGAACCCGGCGTGCCGGGGCGGCGGCTGTACTTGAAGGAGAACGCCGAGGCGAAGCCCACGTCGGCGATCAGGCGCATGGTGTCGTCGAAATCCGCGTCGCTCTCGCCGGGAAAACCCACGATAAAGTCGCTCGACAGGGCAAGGTCGGGCCGCGCCGTGCGAAGGCGATCGACGATGCCGAGAAAGAGATCCCGGCCATGGCGGCGGTTCATCGCCTCGAGGATGCGGTCCGACCCGGACTGCACCGGCAGATGAAGGTACGGCATCAGCGCCGGCACCTCGCCGTGCGCGGCGATCAGGTCGTCGTCCATGTCGCGCGGATGCGAAGTCGTGTAGCGAATTCGCGCCACACCCTCGATGTTCGCGATCTCGCGCACCAGCCGCGCCAGCGACCAGGTCGAACCGCCGTGAGCAGAACCGGAGGGTGCTTCGCCGTGATAGGCGTTGACGTTCTGGCCGAGCAGCGTGAGTTCGATCACGCCGGCGGCGACCAGCTGGCGCGCCTCGGCGAGCACCGCCGCGGCCGGGCGCGAATACTCCGCGCCACGGGTGTAGGGCACGACGCAGAAGGTGCAGAACTTGTCGCAGCCTTCCTGGATCGACAGGAAGGCCGAGCCGCCCCGCACGCCCTGCGGCGCCGGCAGATGGTCGAACTTGCTCTCGGCGGGAAAATCAGTGTCGAGCACGCCCGCGCCAGGCAGACGCCTGCCAGCCTTGACGAGGGCGGCCTTGCGCTCGGCCTCCGCCAGCAGTTCGGGCAGGCGATGGTAGGCCTGCGGACCGACCACGATGTCGACCGCGGGCTGGCGCTTCACGATCTCCCCACCCTCGGCCTGGGCGACGCAGCCAGCCACGGCGATGGTGAGGTCGCGGCCCTCCGCCCGGCGCAGCTGCTTCTCGTCGCGCAGGCGGCCAAGCTCGGAATAGACCTTCTCCGAGGCATGCTCCCGGATATGACAGGTGTTCAGCACGACCAGGTCTGCCTGCTCCGGCGCAGGCGCCAGCGCATAGCCGAGCGGCCGCAGGACGTCGGCCATGCGGTCCGAATCGTAGACGTTCATCTGGCACCCGTAGGTGCGGATGAACACGCGCTTGCGCTTGCCGTCTGTGGGGACGGTAGTCATCGGTCTCCGTTGCTGGAACGGCGGGTTTCTATCATCCGGGGCCCGCAGGGTCGAGAGCCGCTGCCCGCGCGCCCGGAGGGGATGAAGGCCCGATCGGCGCCGTATTGAGACCAGGAAGTGGGTAAGGCACCGGGGTCAAACCAATGTTCGCAAGTCTCGGGTTCAGGGACTTCGTCGTCGTCGCGAGTTGCGTAGCCGTATTTTCCGTGGCCGTCGCCCAGACCGCCGAAAGGGCGCATCGCCTCGACCCGCACCGCCCGGCCGAACCGCCCTTCGCCCGGATGGCCGATGCGCTCGATGTCTCGACGGAACGGCTTCATCGGGCCTTCCGCGTCGCCGGCCCGCCCTCCGAGATGCCGTTCCTGCCGCCGTCCGACCGGCAACTTTCCGCGCACTCCCTGAAAGTGGCGGCCGAATTGGGGTTGCCCGCCGATCGGGTGCGCTCCGTGCTGCAGGCCTTCAGACCGCCGCTGCGCTGACGGCCGCCTCAACGACGCCAGACTGGCGGCCGCTTCTCGAGGAACGAGGCCACGCCCTCGGCGAAGTCCGGCGTATCGGCGAGCGCCGCCACGGCGTCCATCTCGTAGGCCATGCCGTCCTCGAAGGTCATGCCGCCGCCCAGGGTAACGCTGCACCGGATCGCAGCCAGCGCCGCCGGCGACTTGGCCGCCAGTTCCTCGCCATAGGCCTGCACCCGCGTCCTGAGCCGGGCAGGCTCGACAACTTCGTCGACCAGGCCCCACGACAGCGCTTCGGCGGCCGGCACCAGGGTACCGTCGTAGAGATATCGAATGGCGCGCGGCCGGCCGATCAAGCGCGCCAGCAGTTGCGTAGTGGCGATCGGCGGAATGAAGCCGATGCGGATCTCGGGCTGGCCGAGCCTGGCGTCCGAGGCCGCGAAGCGCACGTCGCAATGAAGCGTCATCTCCAGCCCGCCACCCACTGCCGTGCCGTTGATCGCGCCGAGCAGCGGCTTGGGAGAGCCGCGCAGCAGGCGCACGATCTCGTGGCAGCGCCGGGTCCAGGCGCGCGCGCCGTCTGCCTTCATCCCGCGGAAGACATTTATGTCGGCCCCGGCACTGAAATACTTCTCGACCGCCGAGGCCAGCACCAGCACGCGCACCTCGGACGCGGCCAGGGCGGCCACGATGGCGTCGTGAGTTTCGTCGACCATCTCACGAGTGAAGGCATTCACCGGTGGACGATTGAATTCCAGCCATCCGACGTGGCGCTCGACGGCGAAGCGGATGGATTGCGCCATGCAGCGCTAGCCGGCCGCGGCCTCGAGCGGCGGCAGCAATTCAGGCCGCCCCGAATTCGCCGACTGAACGCCGGCCGAGACCTGACGGAAGCAGAACTCGGCGAGCTTCTTGCGGTCGCCGAGCTTGTCGATGTCGACCGTGGGAAAGAAGGTCACGACCGCTTCGGTCTCGCCCAGGCAGGTCATCTGCCAGAGATGCGGCACCAGATCGAGGTCGCCGAACCAGGCGAACAGCGGCCGCCAGTAGCGGCCGAGCGGGATGCCGTCGAGCTTGGTGTAGGAGATCGCCACCGGCTGCACGATGATCGGCTTGTCGTCGCGGCGCAGCTGAGCGACCCCGAACAGGGCGCTGCGGAACGGCAGCACCCGCGTGCCGTCGCTGCTGGTGCCTTCCGGAAACAGCATGAGGTTGTCGCCGGTGTTCAGCCGCCGCATCATCTCGTCGCGGCTGGAGCTGGTCTTGCCAGAGGTGCGCTCGATGAAGATCGTGCGCTGCGCCTTGGCGAGCGTCGAGAAGAACGGCCAGGTCGCGACCTCGGCCTTGGCGACGAAGCTGCCCGGCACGAGCCCGCCCAGCACCTCGATGTCGAGATACGACACGTGATTGCAGACGAACAGAGTGGGCGTCACGTCGGACTGCCGGCCGTTCACGCGCACCTTGATGCCGAGGATGATGCAGACCAGGCGGTGATAGCCGACCGGCATCCAGCGGATGACCGGCGTGATCTTGAGCGCCAGCGCCAGGAAATAGAACGGCAGCAGGACGAGCGTCAGCGAGACGTAACAGGTCAGCCGGAAGATGCCGCGCAGGGGAGAGCCGATCCACATTGTCGCGATCGGCGCGTCAGTCCTTGTCGTGCACGCCGCGTTCGTAGTGCCGCATGTACTTCTCGGTCACCAGCTCGGTCTTGACGATGATGAAGACGTCGGTGGTGTTGAATTCCGAGTCGATCACCGCACCGTCGCCGACGAAGCCGCCGAGACGCAGGTAACCCTTGATCAGCGGCGGGACACGGGCCATCGCCTTGCGCGTGTCGTAAGAACCCGGCTCGAGCATGTCCATCTTCACGTAGCGGCTCTCGAGCGCGCGCACGCGAATTTCCGGTGGCGCGAGGTGATGGTGGTAGAGATAGCTCATCGCCATCGCGTGCTGCGCCGGATCCGTGCCGGGCAGGCTCGCGCAGCCGAACATCACCTGGATGTTGTAGTGATAGGCATAGAGCGCGATGCCCCGCCACAGCATCTGCATCGTCGCGGTGTTGCGCGCATCCTTGGCGATGCACGAGCGTCCCAGCTCCAGCACCTCGCCCGGATAGTCGATCATCTTGCTGATGTCGTACTCGGCGGCCGAGTAGAAGCGACCCATCTGCGCGGCGGCGGCGCGGCGGATCAGCCGGTAGGTGCCGACGATGCTTTCCGGTCCCTCGCCGCGACGACGGTCGAGCACGAGCAGATGGTCGCAGACATTGTCGAACGGATCGAAGTCGCGCTGCCGTGCCGCCACTTCGGGCGACGGGTGCGCCTTCATCTCCTCGTAAAAGATCCGGTAGCGCAGGGCCTGCGCGGCATCGATCTCGGCAGCCGTTCCGGCCAGCCGCACCTCGAAGTCGCCGGCCACAACCTTGACGATCTCCCGATTTGATATGGGAGGGCCAAGCAGTTCGGCTTCGCCGTCAGCACGGTCAATGCGCATGAGACACCCGCAATGGGGCCGCCCCGATCATGTCGCCATTATCGAGGTGGCACAGGGCGCGTCCACTCATTTTTGACGCTCGGATTTGCCGTCCAGAGGAACGCCGTACAGTTCGAGGCGATGACCGACGAGGCGATAACCTGCCCGCTCGGCAATGCGTCGCTGCAGTTCCTCGATCTCGTCGTTGTGAAATTCCACGACCTTGCCGCTCTGGATGTCGATCAGGTGGTCGTGGTGTTCGTCCGGGGTCTCTTCATAGCGCGCGCGACCGTCGCCGAAGTCGTGCTTGGCCAGAATCCCCGCCTCCTCGAACAGCCGCACCGTGCGATAGACGGTGGCGATCGAGATGTTGGGATCGACGTCAGTGGCACGCTTGTGCAGCGCCTCGACGTCGGGATGGTCCGACGAGTCCGACAGCACCCGCGCGATGACGCGGCGCTGGTCGGTCATCTTGAGACCCTTTTCGGCGCAGAGCAGTTCGAGTTTGGACTTGCGGTCAGGCATGCTCGGGCACCCTACACCGGCCCGCAGGCGGGGTATAGTTGGCGCGATGGCCGACACCGCCCCCGACCAGAGCATCGACATCACCGGCGAGGTGTGCCCGATGACTTTCGTCCGAACCAAACTGCGGCTTGAGCGCATGCGCCCAGGCGAAGTCCTGAGCGTGCGGCTGCGCGGCGATGAGCCTTTGCGTAATGTCCCCAAGGCAGCGCGAGATGAGGGCCACATCATTTTGGGGATAGTACCCGAGGGGAGTGACCATATCGTGACTATCCGCCGCGCCTGACCTCGGAAGCGAGAACGAGTCGCATCACCAGCGCGTCTGCCCGCGCGTTGTCCTTGCGCTGATAGTAGGCAGAGCGACGGCCGACTGTGGAAAAGCCGGTCGAGTCGTAGAGGCCTCGCGCTGCCGGATTGTCTTCGCCCACTTCGAGCAGCAGTACGCCGGCACCCGCTTCCCGCGCGCCGGCAATGGCGGCGTCGAGCAAGACCCGGCCCGCGCCGCGTCGGCGCGCGGTCGGATGCACGGCAATGGTGAGCAGCTCGGCTTCGTCCAGGACCGCGCGCCACAGCACGAAGCCAATGGCGCCGTCGTCGCCATCAAGCAGCGCGCCGCGCGTGCCGGGCGACGCCAGCAGCTCGGCGAGTTCCTGTCGCGTCCAGGCACGTTCGCCGAACGGCGTGAAGGCCAGACCATGCAGCTCCGCTGCCGCGCCGAGATCGAGTGCACCCAGCGGACGAAGACCTGCGCTGGACATCTAGCCGACCGTGCGGCGCGTGCCGTCGGGCGACGTGACGTTGACGCCGCGCAGGTAGAGCGGTCGCGGCAGCCCTTCAAGGCGATTGCGCTCACGCCATTCGGACGGGTCCACTTTCGAGGCCAGACGCGCCAGCGCCAGTGGATCGATCGGACCCTGCTCGGCGACAGCGCCGGGCAGTGCCGCCGCGAGTTGCTCGGCGTCCGGACCGACGATCGTTGCCGGTCGACCGGCAAGCCGCTCGGCAAGCTGCGCGGCCGAGGCGATGAAAGGTCGGCGATCGCCCTCGCCCAACGCGCAGAACCAGTCGCCGAGACGGCTGTCGATCGCGGCTACGGCCAGCCGGTCAGGCGACTCGGATCGGGCCTGCGCCAGCAGCACATCCGTCGTGGCGATGCCGGCGAGCGGCAAGTCGAGCGCGATCGCGAGCCCGCGCGCCGCCGCGAGCCCCACCCGCACGCCGGTGAAGCTGCCCGGCCCGACGGTGATCGCGATCAGGCCGATCTCGCGACGCCCGACCCGAGCCGAGGCGAGCGCTTCGCCGATCGCCGGCAGCAGGCGCGCGGCCTGGTCGCGGCCCTCTTCGCGCAGGCAGGCGAGGCAGTCGCCATCGCGCAGCACCGCCACGCCCAGACCCGTCACCGCGCAGTCGAGCGCCAGCACCGGACTCATCCGTCGTCTCTCGGCTGGCGTTCGAAGTAGCGGCTGGGCATTGTGCCGGGATGAAGCTCGATCTGGTTGCGATTGCGCCGCCCGACTTCGATGTCGACGTGACGCTGGCCTATGCGACGGACGCCAATCTAACGGGCCGACCGGTGTACCGGAACGCCGAATGCTGGCTGCATCGCGAGGCCGCGGAGAGGCTGCAGGCGGCGATCGCCCTGGCGCGGCCGCTGGGCTTGCGGCTCAGGATCTTCGATGCGCTGCGGCCGGTGGAGGCGCAGTGGGCGCTGTGGAATGTGCGGCCCGATCCGGAGTTCCTCGCCGACCCGCGGCGCGGCTCGCCGCACTCTCGCGGCGCGGCGGTCGATCTCACGCTGGTCGATGCTCAGGGCCGCGAGCTCGATATGGGCACCGCCTTCGACGCCTTCACGCCGCTCTCGCACCATGGCCGTACCGACGTCTCGTCGGAGGCACAGCGCAACCGCCTGCTTCTGATGGGGCTGATGACGTCGGCCGGCTGGGACTTCTATCGCAACGAGTGGTGGCACTATCAGCTGTTCGACGCGCGGCGGCTGCCCCTGGTCAGCGATCAGGACCTGCCGCGCCCCATGATGTGACGAAGAGGGCGACGGGCCCTCAGAAGCCCGAGAGCCGTGCCCTGTCGAAATCCGCCAGGCTGTTTTCGCGCATGATCAGGCGCACGAAGCGGACATACTCGCCGCCCATCTCCGAATAGCGCAGCAGCTGGCCGACCAGCTGATAGCCGTCGGGCGAGTCGCCGCGATTGCGCATCGCGGCGCGCTCGTTGCGGAAGGCCGCATAGGCGGGATGGGTGTTGAGATTGATGACGTAGGCTTCGGCGGCCTCGCCGACATTGGAGAAGGGCTGCGGCATGCCGCTGCCCGGACGCCACGGCACGGCGACGGAATGGCGGCCGACCGACTGGATCTGGCCGAACAGCGAATTGCCGACGCGCGCGGCCACCGAGGTGCCCCAGCCGGACTCGACTCCGCCCTGGGCGATCGCCATCGACGGCGGCACGATGTCGACGCGCTTCAGAAGCTCGTCGATCTTGTCGGGCGTGGTCTCGTAGCGGTCGGCGAGATCGCTCAGCCAGCGGGTCGCCAGCGGCGTCAGCGGCACGCCGGCATTGAGGCGGTCGCGGATCGACAGAAGCTGCTCGCGCTCGGCCAGCACGCGCTGGTTGACCTCGAGCACCACCGGCAGCAGTGCGCCGATGAAGAGCGCCTTGCGCTCGTTGCCGTCCTTGGTGTTGAGGTCCTCCGGCACGCGCTCGACCTTGATCGCCGGAACGGCAACGCCCTGGCGGACCTCGGTCAGCGAGTAGGACGCCTCGCGCAGGAAGCCCGCGAGTTCGTCGGCGGTGCGCGGATTGATCGGCTTGAGCTGAACCTGGCGGCGAACCGCGTTGCCCGGTGCTGCGAAGCGGCCATGGCCGCCGCCGCTGAAGTCGCGAGCGGCGTGGCTGTTCTGCTCTTCCGGCGAGAGCAAGTCGCGCTGCACGAAGATAAGCGCCGCGGTGTCGGCATGCATCGGCGGAACCGGCGGCGCCGGCTGTTCGTCGCCGGGCGTATAGCCTTTCGTGTTGAAGGACAGGAACGTCGTGGCGTCGACCGGCGATACGGGCTGGTGAATGGTCACGCCGGCCGTCAGGACGGCAACCCAGACGGCAGGAAACACATAGAACTTCCCGCGGTCGATCGCGGGCCAAATCGGTAAAGGCATCTCTTGCTCTTCGTTCGATCGAACAAATGGCCCGCCGTCCGCGGCCCGTTCCTCTTCACGAGGCAGGGGCCGCGATGCGCCGAACCGGCTCTGTACGCTTGAGCGGCAGGTGGCCTACAGGGCCGCCTGCACCTCCACCACTTCAGGCACGTAGTGCTTCAGAAGATTCTCGATGCCCATCTTCAGCGTGGCGGTCGAGCTGGGGCAGCCCGAACAGGAACCCTGCATGTGCAGGTAGACCACGCCGTCGCGGAATTCCCGGAACACGATATCGCCGCCGTCCTGCGCCACGGCCGGACGAACGCGCGTCTCGAGCAGCTCCTTGATCTGGGCGACCACCTCGTCGTCGTCGTCGGCCGCGGCCTCGCCGGCCGACGCGGCCGCCTCTGCCACCACCGGCTCGCCCGAGGTGTAGTGCTCCATGATGCCGCCCAGGATCGAGGGCTTCAGGATCTGCCAATCCTTGTCGGCCGCCTTGGTGACGGTGACGAAATCGGTGCCGAAGAAGACGCGCTCGACGCCTTCGACAGCGAACAGCCTCTTGGCGAGAGGCGAGGTGCCGGCGGTATCGGCGCTGGCGAAATCCAAAGTGCCCTTGTCCATCACCACCCGGCCCGGGAGGAACTTCAGCGTCGACGGATTGGGCGTCTGCTCGGTCTGGATAAACAAACCATATCTCCTTACTCGGACATTTGGGGCTCTTGCGAGCCGTCGTGCCGCTCAGGGTTGGGGACGGGACGTCGCCGCCCCCTCAAGTTGCCCTCGGACGTAGGAACCCCAGCCGAAGCGATCAAGTCGATTCTCGACCCCTTCTGCATGAATATTATGGAAAAATGATTTATAAGAATTGAATCCTAGGCGATTACCTGAACTTCCCGGGCGGTGCGCAAATCCGCTCTGCGTGGCGCAAACTGAAGTTGCGGGCTCCGTGCGTGGAAAAAGTCGCGGAAACTATTCGCATCGTTCATGAAATAGCATCGATTTCCGCCTCGCTCAGAACGCCCGGAACGATGGTCAGCGGGATGCGCAGCAAGCCGGCCGACTTGCCGGTGAAAGCGCTGACCAGCGGTCCCGGACCCTCGCCGCTCTTGGAACTGCCGAGCACCAGGACCGAGATCGAACGGTCCTCGGCGATCAATTTCAGCAGTTCGTCGCGGCTCTTGCCCTCGCGGATATGGACGATCGGCGGCTGGCCGGTCATCGACTGGGCAGCTTCGGCGTATCGGGCCACTGCCTCCTCGGCCTGCTGGCGGGCCTCCTGCCTCATCAGGTCGACCACCGCCCCCCATTGCTGACCCTCGGGCGGGTCCATCACGTAGAGCATGGCGACCCGGCCGCCGGTGCGCTTGGCGCGGCGGCAGGCATAGCGCAACGCGTTGGCCAGCTCGGGGCTTTCGTCAACCACCACGAGGAAGACGCGCGCCGCAGGGCGGCTGGTTGGCTCCGACATGTCGGGTTCCTTCCCCGTTTAGAGACGTCTCATCACGGCACCGCCCAGCCAGCCGGCCAGCAGTGCCAGAACAATGGCGCCCGCCCCGTAGAGCGGCCCGTCATGTGCGGCCCATCCGGCCAATTGCGCACTGAAGCCGACCTTGCCGACCGGCAAGGGCCGCGAAACGGCGGCCACGATCTTGCCCTGGCGCAGCAGGTAGGCGCGGACCTCGTAGGTCCCTTCCGGCAGGCGCGAGGGAAATGGCAGCTCGACCCGGAACAGCCGGCCGGCCTGGACCGTCACCTGGCCGATCGCCGCGGGATAGAGCCCCTCGCGCCGCTTGACCTCGACCAGGCCGCTGCGGAACCGCGCCAGGTCGGCCGCGGCGCGCGGCCCGACCGAGCGCACGGTCGACATGCGGTCCTCGAGCGACAGAATCTCGCCGCCCGCCCCCCTTGCCAGCAGCCGCTGAAGCGGCTGGCTGGCGGCGATATAATAGTAGGCGGGCACGTCATCGAAAGCTTGGCGGCCGGTGTTGAGCCAGAGGCCCAAGAAGCGCTCCTTGCGCATCACCGTCTCGCGCGCGGCCGGCCCCTGGACGACCACCACGACCTCGCCTGGCGGATCGAACATGCCGAACAGCAGCAGGGTCTCGCCCTGGAAGGCCGAGGTGATCGAGACGCGCGCCTGGCTGAGATCGACGATCAGGTCCGGCGTCGCGGGCGCCGCCGGCACCGAGGGCGGCAGGTCGCGCGCGTCGACCGGCGGCAGGCTGCCGGGTGGCGGCTCGGCGCGCTGCGCGACGGCGCTCCCGCAGGCGAGCAACGCTGCGAGCGCGAGCGCCAGGACCTGAGCCAGGGCCGGCCACCGGGCCGTCACGGCAGCACCTCGCGCAGGCCGATCGAGTAGGGCGAGGCCGGCGTGCGCAGCAGTTCGGTCAGCAGCTCGGCCGCCACGGCCAGGATCAGCACCGCCATCAGGCCGCGCAGCACCACGCCCGGCAGCTTGGCCGCGATGCGCGCGCCGATCGGCGCGCCGACCACGCCGCCCAGGATCAGCAGCAGCGCCAGCACGACGTCGACCGTGCCGTTCGTGGTCGCCTGCAGGAAGGTGACATTGGCGGCGACGAACAGGATCTGGAAGTTCGAGGTGCCGATCACCACCGTGGTCGGCATGCCGAGCAGGTAGATCATGGCCGGAACCAGCACGAAGCCGCCGCCGACGCCCAGGATCGCCGACAGCACGCCGATCACGAAGCCCAGCCCGATCGGCAGGAAGGCGCTGATGTAGAGCTTCGACTTGTAGAAGCGCATCTTCCACGGCAGGCGGTGCACGAGATAGTGGGTGTGCAGCTTGCCGCGCGGCGCGGTGGGATTGCGCCGGCGCTTCAGCCAGGTGCTGAGGCTTTCGTACATCATCAGCCCGCCGATCGCCGACAGCATCGCGACGTACAGGACGGCGATCACGAAATCGATCTGGCCGATGCGCTTCAGATAGGTGAACAGCGTCACGCCGGCCGACGAGCCGACCATGCCGCCCAGCAGCAGGATCAGACCCATGCGCAAATCGACGTTGCCGCGCCGCCATTGCACCTGCAGCGAGGAGATCGAGTTGGCCACCACCTGATTGGCCTGGCTCGCCACCGCGACCGCGGGCGGGATGCCGACGAAGATCAGCAGCGGCGTCGCGAGAAAGCCGCCGCCGACGCCGAACATGCCGGCGAGCAGGCCGGCCGCTCCGCCCAGTGCCAGCAGCACGAACACGTTCATCGACTGCTCGGCGATGGGAAGATAGATCTCCACCAGCCGGGCCCTACTTCAGCAAGATCGTGCTGATCTCGCGCAGCTGGGTGCGCGCGCGCAGCAGGTAGAAGCCCTGCGCGGCGAGATGATTGGGGATCAGCAGTGCGTCGGGATAGCCGTTCCACACGATCCACGGCTCGAGCTGGGCGGCGATCCGGAAGGTCTCGACCATGCCGTTCCAGGCGTTGGTCAGGCCCTTTTCCTTGATCACGGCATCGAAGTCCCGGCCGAGTTCGCGCAGCAGCAGGTAGTTGGCGTAGAGCCGGCCCTTGTTGAAATAGAAGATGTCGTCGCAATGGAAGTCGAACAGGTTGCCGGCCTGCTCGATGATCTGCTGGTCGATCACCGCCGAATCGGCGCCCTCGTCGTTGGCGATGCGGTCGACCAGCGCCTGGAGATTGTCGGCGCGGCGCTCGAACACCGCCTGCCCGGCCGCCAGCCGCTTGTTGTAGGAGACGAGCTTGTCGCGACCGGCGCGATATTTCTGCGCCGAGGTGGCCGACGGCATCAGCGAGACGCTGGGCTGCCAGATCCAGATGTTGGGCTGCTCGTTCAGGAAGCCGCGCGCCTGTTCGAGGTCACGGTCGGTCTGGCTGGAGCCGCGGGTGCGGCCGAGCTGGTCCATGAGCTCGGTCGAGAAGCGCCCCAGGGCGGCGATCACGCCGCGCTGGAAGTTCGGCATGTTGTCGAGGATGCCGGCCGGCATGAAGAAGGGCTGCATCGGCGTCCAGCTGTGGACGTCGACCTCGCGGGTCACGAGATCGGCCGCCACCGCGACCGCCCGGCTCTCGCCCGGCGCCACGCTCCTCGGCGCGAACTGCGGGTCGTCGTCGATGTTTTCGACGATCATGGCGCCCAAGGGGTAGTAGAGCAGCAGCAGCACGACGGCGATCCGCCAGCTCCACGTCCAGATCGTGCCGGCCCGGCTGCGCACCGCCGGCGCCGCGCCGCCGGCCCGTCCCGCGGGCAGCCTGAACCTCAGGCGCCGCCACCAGGATGGCCGCTGGGCCTTGGGCATGCCCTCGTCGGGATCGAACGTCATGGCGTACTTTAACACACCGCTTTCACTGTTCGAGACGCAAGCGGTCACGCCGCTCTCACAGCGCAAAGATTTGCACTAGAGTGCGGGCATGGCACTCGATCCCGAATCACAGAATCTTCTCAATCTCATGGCGGCGGCCAACCGGCCGGCCTGGATCTCGCTGACGCCGGAGCAGGCGCGCGAGCAGTACCTCTCGACCCGCGCCGGCGCGCAAGGCAAGCGGCCGGACGGGGTCGCCGTCAGCGACCGCACGATTCCCGGTCCGGATGGCCAGATCCCGGTTCGGCTCTATCGCCCAGCGAATGCGCCGGCCGATGCCAAGCTGCCCTGCCTGGTGTTCGCCCATGGCGGCGGCTGGGTGTTCGGCAACCTCGACAGCCACGACGTGCTGTGCGCGCAGCTCGCGCTGGAGACCGGCATCGCCGTCTTCGCCATCGACTACCGCCTCGCGCCCGAGGCGCGCTTTCCCGGCGCCTTCGACGACGTGGTGGCAGGCCTGAAGTGGGTCGGCGAGAATGGCGGCTCGGTCGGCATCGACACGACGCGGCTGGCGATCGGCGGCGACAGCGCCGGCGGCAATCTCTCGGCGGCGGCGGCGCTGTGGGCGCGCGACCACAATGGCCCGAAGCTCCGGCTGCAGGTGCTGGCCTATCCGGTCACCGATGCCGTGGCGCGCACCGAATCCTACCGCAAATTCCACGACGGCTACGGGCTGAACGCGCCGACCATGGAATGGTTCTTCGACCACTATGCGCCGGCCAAGGACCAGCGCGCCGACTGGCGGCTCTCGCCGTTGCGCGCCAAGTCGCTGGCCGGTCTGCCGCCGGCGCTGGTAATCACCGCCGGCTACGACACGCTGCGCGACGAGGGCCGCGCCTACGCCTGGCGGCTGCAGCAGGAAGGCACGCTCGCCGACCTGGTCGAGTTCGGCGGCATGCTGCACGGCTTCCTCTCCAGCCCGATGCTGCTGCACGGCGCCAAGCGCGGCGCCAGCCTGATCTCCATCGCGCTGCGCGAAGCGCTGATCCTGCGGGCCGGGTGACGAGGCCGGTTTGACCAGCAGCACGGTCGCCCCGGTCGGCCACCGCGCGGTCGCGCTGTCGGGTGCGGTGATCGGGCTGGGTCTGCTGGGCGACACGCTGATCTACGCCGTGCTGCCGCTCTATCACGAGCAGTTCGGGCTCAGCCTCGCCATGGTCGGCGTGCTGCTGTCGCTCAACCGCTGGGTTCGACTGCTCGCCAACTCGGCGATGGCGCACCTCGGCGAGCGGGTCGGCCCGCGCACCCTGATGGTCAGCGCCGCGATCGGCGCGGCGGTGTCGACGACCTGCTATGGGCTCGACGGCGGCGATGCGTTGCAGATCGCCGCCCGCATGCTGTGGGGCTTCTCCTTCGCCGCCCTCAATCTCGGATCGCTCGCCTATGCCGTCGCCGACCGCGCCAATGCCGGCAAGCGGGTCGGCACGAGCCGCGGCATCATCGGGATCACCCAGGCGACCTGCTTCATCGCCGGCGGCTTCCTGGTGCTGTCGGTCGGCCCACGCAACGTGTTCCTCATCCTCGGCGCGCTCACCGTACTGGGGCTAGTGGCGGCGCTCATGCTGCCGCACCTGCCGGCAGAACCCTCGCGCCAGCGCGGCTTCCGGCTGCCCAAGCCGCAGCGGCTCGAGGTCTGGGGCTTCCTGCTGGGCTTCAGCGGCGACGGCGTGTTCCTGCTGACCCTCGCCTTCCTGCTGCGCGACTCGGTCGGCTCCATGGCGCCGATCATTGCCACGACCCTCGTGCTGTCGCTGCGTTGTTTCGTGGAGGCGAGCGGCGGGCCGATCGGCGGCTGGCTGAGCGACCGCTTCGGCCCGCGCCGGGTCGCCTCCCTGATCGGCACCGTGCTGGTGCTGGGCTACGTATTGATCGCCTGCCATATCGACCTGATGGGCAGCATCGTGATCGTGCTGACCCGCGGCCTCTACAACACGCTGATCCCGGTCATGGTCATGGAGCGGGTGAGCGGCGGCTATCTCTCTAGTCAGGCGAGCTATTCGACGTGGCGCGATTTCGGAGCGGCCATCGGGCCGCTGACCGCGCCGTGGCTGTTTCTGACCTTCACGCAGAGCTACCTGTTCGCCGCCCTGGCGGCGATCATGGCCCTCGGTGTTTTCTTCTGCCTGGTCCGCCGCGCCTGAGACTCCGCGTTCTCGATTCTCGCTTTTTTATCGCCCGGCGATAAACGTTTGAGCCCGTCAAATCAGGCTTTTGGCGCGATTTATCGATTTTTGCGGGACACCATCTATTTGCTAGACGATTGCGCTATATTTGCATAGTGTTTTCATATGGAATCACTCACAACAAACTACTGGGCCACAGCCCAGCAGCTCTTCGACGCCCAGGCGCGTCTGGAAGAGCGCTTCGCCAACGCCCTGGGCTCGATCCATGGGCTGTCGCTGAAGGACACGCTGCTGTTGCTGCACGTCGCGCACGCGGAAGCCGGCCGACTGTCGCGCATCGAGCTGGCCAAGCGGCTGAGCATTAGCCCCTCGACCGTCACCCGCACGACGGCGCCGCTGGAGAAGCGCGGCCTGCTCGGCCGCGAGAGCAGCGTGCGCGACGCGCGCTACGCCTATGTCGTGCTGACCGAGGCCGGCAAACGGGCTGTCGTCGATGCCAGCACGACGCTCGAGCGGCTGTCGGCGGGCGTGTTCGCCCAGGGCTGGACGGCCGACGAGGTCGCGACTTTGACTGCCCTGCTCGGCCGCCTGGCTGGCAGGTACCCCGGAGCGACGCCATGAGCGCAACGCTCCACCTGATTTGCGGCTCGACCGGTGCCGGCAAGACCACGCATGCCCTGCATCTCGCGCGAGAGTTCGGCGCGATTCATTTCTCGATCGACGACTGGATGGTGCGCCTGTTCGGACCGGACGCGCGCGCCGCCGCACCTCGCTCGCCTGACTGGCCATGGATCGCCGAGCGCATCGCGCGCTGTGAGGACCTGATCACGCGCCAGGCGCTCGAAGTGGGGCGACTCAGCCTGTCCTCGATCCTCGACATAGGCCTGCAAAGAGTCGATCGTCGCCGACACTTGGCACGCCGGGCCCTCGAGGCCGGGCTGCGGGCACAACTGCACTTTATCGACGTGCCGGCCGACGAGCGCTGGCGGCGCGTGCAGGCTCGCAATACCGCCAAGGGCGAGACGTACCGCATCGAGGTGACGCGGCCGATGTTCGACTTCATCGAGTCGATCTGGCAACCGCCGGACGAGGCCGAAATGCAGGCCCTCGCCGGCGTGCGGATCGCGGCCTAGCGGAACACGTCCTTGCGGTGACGTACCTCGGCGAACACCTGCGCCGGGTCGACGCCGACCATTCCGACGGCACGCTGCAGCGACGGCAGATCGGCACGCAGGAACGGATTGGTCGCCTTCTCCTCGCCCAGCAGCGACGGCACGGTAGCCTCGCCGCGGGAACGGGCGGCATCGATCGCGTCGCGGCGCGTCATCAGTGCGCGATTGTCGGTCTCGACCGTGACGGCGAAGCGGGCGTTGGACTGGGTGTATTCGTGCGCGCAGAAGACCCGCATGTCGTCCGGCAGCGCGCGCAGACGGCTGAGCGACGTCCAGAATTGCTGCGCTGTGCCCTCGAACATCTTGCCGCAGCCCAGCGCGAAGATCGTGTCGCCGCAGAACAGCGCCTGCTGGTCGCGAAAGGCATAGGCGATGTGGCCCGAAGTGTGGCCGGGAATGAAGAACACTTCGGCCTCGGCCTCGCCGAAGCGATAGCGATCGCCGTCGTCGACCTCGACGTCGATGCCGGGAATTCGCGCCTTGTCGCGGCGGTTGCCGACGATGGTGCAGCCCGTGGCCTTCTTGATCTCGAGGTTGCCGCCGACATGGTCGCCGTGATGGTGGGTGTTCAGGATATGGGTGATCCGCCAGCGCCGCTTCTCGGCTTCGGCCAGAACCGGCGCCGCCACGGCCGGGTCGACCACGCCGACCGCCCCGCTCTGGGGCTCGCGCATCAGCCAGACGTAGTTGTCACTGAGGACCGGGATTCGGACGATTTCCAGGGTTGTGCTCATGAAATGTTCCTTTGGTCGGCGACCCTAACAAAGCTGCCCTGCAGGTTCCATCGCGGCCACGGATGGCCCGCCCGGCGCGATTTCTGCTATCCTTCCCGACGATATGTGGACCGACGTCCTCGATCTCAACGACTTCTACAGAAGCTCGACCGGTCAGATGGCCGTGCGGCTCCTGCGCTCGCGCTTGCGCGAGGTGTGGCCGAACGTGCGCGGCGAGACCGTGCTCGGCCTCGGTTACGCCACGCCCTTCCTGCGGCCATTCATGGAGGAGGCGTCCCGCACGCTCGCCTTCATGCCCGCCCAGCAGGGTGTCACGCGCTGGCCGCGCGAGGGCCGCAACCTGACGGCGCTGGTCGACGAGAACGACCTGCCGCTGCCCGACCGTTCGGTCGACCGCGTGCTTCTGGTCCATGCCGTGGAGTGCAGCGAGCAGCTTCGGCCGTTCCTGCGCGAGATCTGGCGCGTGATGGCCGACGGCGGCCGGCTGATCGTGGTGGTCCCGACCCGGGCCGGCCTGTGGTCGCAGCTCGACCGCTCGCCCTTCTATCAGGGCCATCCCTATTCGCCCGGCCAGGTCGCGTCGCTGCTGCGCGCCAACATGTTCGCACCCATGCGCCAGACGCGCGCCCTCTACATGCCGCCGACCAAGTCCCGCCTGCTGCTGCGCATGGCGCCGGCGGTCGAGCGCTTCGGCCAGCGCTGGCTCGGTCGCTTCGCGGGCTTGAGCGTCATCGAATCCGGCAAGCAGCTCTATGCCGGCATTGCCGAGCGCTCGACCCCGCAGGAAGTCGCGGTGGTGCGGCCCAAACTGCGCATCGCCAGCTCGCGAGACACGCACGCTGCCCGTAACGCAGAGGACGGCGAAGCACCCGCCTCCTGATGTCGATCGATCCCAAGGTCATAGCGCTGCTCGGCTTCGGCGAGGCAGGCTCCAACATCGCGCGCGGGCTCGCCGCCGAGGGCGGCTGGCGCGGCGCGTCCAAGCCAGGCGACAACGCGCCGCGGCGCGTGATCGCCATCGACACCGCCCTCGACAAGGATGCGCGCGGTACGGCGCTCGGCAAGGAAGCCCGCCGGCTCGATGTCGCGATCTCCGATCGCTACACCGAGGCACTCGGCGAGGCCGACCTGGTGATTTGCGCCGTGCAGGGCGAACACGCGCTCGACGCGGCGAAGTCCGCCGCACCGCTGCTCAAGAAGGGTGCGCACTATCTCGATCTCTGCACCGTCACCGGCAAGATGTCGGACGAGGACCGCGCCGCCATCGAAAGCGGCAATGGCCGCTATGTCGACATCGCCGTCATGGGCGGCTTCTTCAAGTCGGGCATCAAGGCCCCGATGCTGGTCGCCGGCGCCGACGCCGAGCCGGTGGTCGCCTGGATGAACGCCAACGGCTTCGTCACGACGTATCTCGGGCCGAAGCCCGGCTCCGCCTCGTCGGTGAAGATGCTGCGCTCGGTGATCATGAAGGGCATCGAGGCGCTGGCGGTCGAATCTTTCGTCGCCGCCGAGCGCCAGGGCATCCTGAAGGAAGTCATGGGCTGCATGGGCGACGTCGACGCCGTCACTTTTTCCGCCCAACTCGCCATGCTGGCGCAGACCCATATCGTGCATGCCGAGCGGCGCTGGGAGGAGATGGGCCTGGTCGCGCAGACCCTGCGCGAGACCGGTGTCGATCCGCTGATGACCACGGCCATCGAGAAGAGCCATCGCCGCACCGTCGATGCGCACATCGCGCCGGCCGACGGCAAGGTGCCGCCGCTCGAAGAGGCCCTCAGGCTGTTGTCCGAGAAGGTCGTCCGTGGCCGGTGACGTCTTCGACCGGCTCGTCGCGCTGCTGACCGAGGCCAAGGCAAAATTCCGGGTGATCGAGCATGAGGCCGAGGGCCGCTCGGAGGCGATCAGCGTCATTCGCGGCAATCGCCCGGAGCAGGCCGCCAAGGCGATGGTGCTCGACGTGCGAGGCGGTGGCGGTGGCCGACGCAACGTGCTGGCCATCCTGCCGGGCAATGCCAAGCTAGACTTCAATGCCGTCGCGAAAGAGTTCGAGGCACGCAAGGCAGGCTTCGCCTCGCCCGATTCGGCACAGGCCCTGACCGGCTGCGTCATGGGCTCGGTGCCGCCCTTCTCGCTCAATCCCGACCTCGCCATCGTGGTCGACGAGGACCTGCTGAAGAACGAGACCCTGTTCTTCAATGCCGGCCGGCTCGACCGCTCCATGGAACTCGACACCAAGGACTGGATCGCGGTCGCCAGACCCCGGGTCGCGCGGATTGCTGTCGCCGCCTGATGGCTCTCCCCGACTGGCGCTTCGCCGAACCGAGCGAAGCCGATTTCGAGCCCTTACTGGCGCTGCGTATCGAAGTCATGCGCGAGCACCTCGAGCGGGTCGGCCGCTACAAGCCTTCGCGCGCCCGGCGCATCTTTCGCGGCCATTTCGACGAGCCCGGAATGCGCCTGATCCTGGTCGACGGCGAGCGCAGGGGCTGCGTCGCGCTGCGCACCGGAAGTGACCGCTTCAAGATCGACTCGTTCTATCTCGACCGAAGCCTGCAAAATGCCGGGCTGGGAACAGTGATCCTGAAGGCGTTGCTCGCGGAAGCCGACGCCGCGGCCAAGCCGGTGCGACTGGAGGTGCTGACCGGCGGCAAGGCCGACCGCTTCTACCTGCGCCACGGCTTCGTGAAGCTCCGCGAAGACGAAATCGAAGGCGAGTACGAGCGGCCGGCGCCCGCCCGCTGAAATCCTCAGTCGCGGCGCAGCAGGAATACCGCCTGCTCGCCGATCAGGTTGGCGAGCGGCGGCGGCATGCGGATCGGCTGGCTGTTGCGATTGAGCACGACGGCACGTTCGATCGTCACGCCCATGTCGCGGCACAGCGCGCGGAAATCGTCGATGCTGCAAAGATGGATGTTCGGCGTGTCGTACCACTTGTAGGGCAGCGACGGCGTCTCGGGCATGCGTCCGCCGAACACCAGTCGCAACCGCACCTGCCAGTGCGCGAAGTTCGGGAACGACACGACGGCGCGCTTGCCGACCCGCAGCATCTGACGCAGCACCTCGCGCGGATCGCGCGTCGCCTGCAGGGTCTGGCTCAGGATCACGTAGTCGAAGGCGTCGTCGGGATAGTCGCGCAGGTCGGTGTCGGCGTCGCCCTGGATCACCGACAGGCCGCCGGCGACGCAGGCGTTCACGCCCTGCTGGCTGAGTTCCATGCCGCGCGCGTCGACCCGCTTGAAGTTCACGAGATAGGCCAGCAGCGCGCCGTCGCCGCAGCCGACATCGAGCGCGCGGCCGCCGGGCTCGACCATGTCGGCGATGAGCTGCAGGTCGACACGGATGGGAGCCGTACTCATTTTACACTCCCGCTTTTCAATCCTCGAGCGGAGGCCGCGCCCTGCAGGAACCCCGACAGCGTGCGGAACATCTCCGGCTCGTCGAGCAGGAAGGCGTCGTGGCCCTTGTCGGTGTCGACCTCGACGAACGACACGTTCGCGGCTGCGGCGTTGAGCGCATGCACGATGGCGCGGTTCTCGCGCGTCGGGAACAGCCAGTCGCTGGTGAAGGAAATCGAGCAGAAGCGCGTCGCCGTACCCTTGAAGGCGTTGGCCAGCACGCCGCCATGGGCGTCCGCGAGGTCGAAATAGTCCATGGCGCGGGTGATGTAGAGATAGGAGTTGGCGTCGAAGCGGTCGACGAAGGTCGAGCCCTGGTACCTGAGGTAGCTCTCGACCTGGAAGTCGGCATCGAAGCCGAAGCCCAGCGCGTTGCGGTTCTGCAGGTTGCGGCCGAACTTGCGCTGCAGCGCCAGCTCCGAGAGATAGGTGATGTGCGCGGTCATGCGCGCGACCGCCAGCCCGCGTTCCGGCGCGGTGTTGTGCAGACGGTAGTCGCCGGCCCGCCACTCGGGATCGGCCATGATTGCCTGGCGGCCGACCTCGTGAAACGCGATGTTCTGCGCCGAATGGCGCGCGGCGCATGCGATCGGCACTGCCGAGAACACACGGTTGCCGTAGCTCGCCGCCCATTCCAGCACCTGCATGCCGCCCATCGAACCACCGATCACGCAGAACAGGTTCGGAATGCCGAGATGGTCGAGCAGGGCCGCCTGCGCGCGCACCATGTCGGCGATGGTCACCACCGGGAAGCGCAGGTTCCACGGCTTGCCGGTCGCCGGATCGGAGGCCAGCGGCCCGGTGGTACCCATGCAGCCGCCGATCACGTTCGAACAGACGATAAAGTAGCGTGCCGGGTCGATCACCTTGCCCGGCCCGACCAGGCTCTCCCACCATCCGGGCTTGCCGGTGACGGGGTGCTGGTCGACGACGAACTGGTCGCCGGTCAGCGCATGGCAAACCAGGATGGCGTTCGACTTGTCGGCGTTGAGCGTGCCGTAGGTCTGGTAGGCGACGCGGTACGGGCCGAGGTCGACACCACAGTCGAGCCGCAACGGCCGGTCGGCGCCCAGCACCGCGTAGCGGCATTGGGCCAGCGCCTTTCGCTCGGCTTCGGTCACGTCTTCCAGCAAGAGCCACTCCAACGAAAAAGCCCCCGACCGGAAGGACGGGGGCTTTTTCGAGCACTCCGACCTTTTAGCGAGGATTAACGTGGCCGCAAGCCGGTCGGCTCAAATTCCACGGAGACGCTTCTATATTGAGGTCTGCGCCTTTGCGCAAGTGGCCGTGAGGTTTCTTGGCTTTACGCCGCTCCCTCGAACGTAGTATCGCCTCGCGTCCTGAGGGGATTTTTGGGGTTCATGGACGCTCCCAGTCTGGAACAATTGCGGCAGGAGATCGACGCGATCGACACCGATCTGCACGGCCTGATTCGCCGGCGGGCGGCCCTGGTCGGGCAGATTTCCGCGGCCAAGCCCAGCGGCGGTCTGGCGATGCGTCCGGGCCGCGAGGCCATGGTCCTGCGCCGCCGCATCGCCCAGCATGACGGCACCTTTCCGGCTGCCGCGGTCTACCGGATGTGGCGCGAGATGATGAGCGCCTTCACCTTGATGCAGACGCCGGGTCTGAGGGTCGCGGTCTGCCGTCCGGCCGACCAGCCCGGCTACTGGGATCTCGCGCGCGATCATTTCGGCTGCCAGGTGCCACTCGTCGCCTATGAATCGCCGGCCCAGGTGCTGGCCGAGGTGCGCAGCAACGCCATCACCATGGGCGTCGTGCCGGCGCCGATCGAGGCCGACACCGCGCCGTGGTGGCCGCTGCTCGCCAGCGGCGAGCCGACCCTGCCCAACGTCGTGGCCCGCCTTCCGTTCCTCGCCATGCCCAATGCCCGCGCGCGCGACATCTCGGCCGTGGTGCTGGCGCGCATCGAGCCCGAAGAAAGCGGCGACGACCGCTCCATGCTTTCGATCGAGTCCTTGAGCGGGCTGAGCCGCAACCGCATTTCCGCCGCCATGGCCAAGGCCGGCCTGCCCGCTTTCACGGCGGCGCTGGACCAGGTCGTGCGCGGCGTGCATCACTACCTGATCGAGCTGCCGGGCGTGATCGCCGACGGCGACAAGCGCCTGCGCGAGCTCGAGGCCGCCCTCGAGCTCGAGGCCGGCCGCGTCGCGTCGATCGGCGCCTACGCCACGCCGGTCGGCGGCCGGGCCTGATCGCACTTTTTTTGAGGAGACCGCCATGAGCGCGCTCACGCCGCGTCCCGGCATCATGAAGATCGCGCCGTACGTGCCCGGCAAGGACTCGGTCGACGGCAAGGAGCCGATCGCCAAGCTGTCGTCCAACGAGGGCGCGCTCGGCCCGAGCCCGAAGGCGATGGCGGCCTATGCCAAGGCGGCCGCCGAGCTGCATCGCTATCCCGACGGCGCTTCGGAGAAGCTGCGAAAGGCGATCGGCCGGCACTACGGCCTCGATCCCGACCGCATCATCTGCGGCGCCGGATCGGACGAGATCCTGAACCTTCTGGTGCGCTCCTACTGCGGGCCGGGCGACGAACTGCTGTACAGCCAGTACGGCTTCCTGATGTACCCGATCAACGCGCTGGGCGTCGGCGCGACGCCGGTCGCGGCGCCGGAGAACGACTACCGCACCGACGTCGACGCGATGATCGCCAGGATCACCGACAAGACGCGCGTAGTGTGCCTCGCCAACCCGAACAATCCGACCGGCAGCTACGTCACCAAGGACGACGTGCGCAAGCTCCAGAAGGCGCTGCCGAAGAACGTGCTGCTGGTGATCGATGCGGCCTATGCCGAGTACGTCAGCCGGAACGACTACGAATCGGGCGTCGAGCTGGTCGACCAGTTCGAGAACGTGGTGATGACCCGCACCTTCTCGAAGATCTACGGCATGGGCGGCCTGCGGCTGGGCTGGATGTACGGCCCGGCCGGCATCGTCGACGTGATCAGCCGCCTGCGCCAGCCGTTCAACGTCAATCTCGCCGCCCAGATCGCAGGGATCGCCGCGCTGGAGGACATCGCGCACACCGACGCCAGCCGCACCAACAACGACATCTGGCTGCCCTGGCTCGCCACCGAACTGACCAAGCTCGACCTGAAGCCGCTGCCCAGCGTCGGCAATTTCGTGTCGGTCGGCTTCGGTTCCAGGGAGCGCGCCGCCGCCGCCAACGACTGGCTGATGAAGGACGGGCTGATCCCGCGCATGATCGCGGGCTACGGCATGCCGGAATTCCTGCGCATTACGGTCGGCACCGAGAAGGAAGTGAAGCTGGTGCAGGAAAGCCTGGCCCGCTTCGTGGCCGCCAACAAGTGAGCGACCGCAAATGAGCACGCCCGCGACTGCGCCGATGTTCGACAAGATCGCGCTGATCGGCATCGGCCTGATCGGCGGCTCGATCGCGCTGGAAGCCCGCAAACGCGGTCTCGCCAGGACCATCGTCGCGGCGACCCGCAGCGCCGAAACGGCCGCGACCGCCAACCGGCTCAAGCTGACCGACCATTGCGGCAGGGACATCGCGGCGGCGGTGAAGGATGCCGACCTCGTGATCGTCTGCACGCCGGTCGGCGCCTGCGGCCCCGCCGCCAAGGCGATGGCGCCTGCGCTGAAGCCCGGCGCCATCGTCTCCGACGTCGGCTCGGTCAAGCAGACCGTGATCGCCGACATGGCGCCGCACCTGCCGAAGACCGTGCATTTCGTGCCGGCGCACCCGGTGGCCGGCACCGAGCATTCCGGTCCCGAGGCCGCGATCCATGACCTGTTCCAGGGCCGCTGGTGCATCCTGACGCCGCTGCCCGACAGCGACGCCAAGGCGGTCGACCGGCTGCAGGCCTTCTGGGAAGCCTTGGGCAGCAACGTCAACCGGCTCGACCCGGCCAACCACGACCGGGTGCTCGCCATCACCTCCCACCTGCCGCACCTGATCGCCTACACCATCGTCGGCACGGCCGACGATCTCGGCGGCCACCTCAACAGCGAGGTGCTGAAGTATTCGGCCGGCGGCTTCCGCGACTTCACCCGCATCGCGGCGTCCGATCCGACGATGTGGCGCGACGTCTTCATGAACAATCGCGAGGCGGTGCTGGAAGTACTGCAGCGCTTCCAGGAAGACCTGTTCTACCTGCAGCGCGCCATCCGCTGGGGCGAGGGCGACAAGCTGTTCGACCTGTTCACGCGCACCCGCGAAATCCGCCGCGCGCTGATCCACCTCCACCAAGAGTGAGCACGGCCAAGCCCTACTGGGTCTTCGGCTACGGCTCGCTGATGTGGAATCCGGGCTTCGCCACCCCCGAGACCAGACCGGCGCGCCTGCAAGGCTGGCATCGCGCCTTCTGCATCTACTCCGAGCATTATCGCGGCACGCCGAAGAAGCCGGGCCTGATCCTCGGCCTGCTGCCGGGCGGCGCCTGCCGCGGCCTGGCGCACCGGCTGCCGCGCGACGGCTACGAAGAGGTGCGGCGCTACCTGATCGTGCGCGAGATCGACAATGACGGCGTCTATCGGGAAGTCGTGCGGCCGATCCATCTCGCCGACGGCCGCACTGTGCCGGCGCTGGTGTATCTCGCCGACCGGACACACCGGCAGTTCGCGGGAAAGCTCCCGATCGCCAGGTCGGCGAGGCTGGTGCGCCAGGGACACGGCGCCACCGGCAGCAATATCGATTACCTCGAGAACACGCTCGCGCATCTGCGCGAGCTCGAGATGCGCGACGAGAATCTGGAGGAACTGGCGCGGCGCGTCCGCGCCGCCTGAACGAAGTTAGCGGCGCGGCTCGTGGTCGAAGATCCGGCCGACGACGAAGCGCCACTCGTCGCGCGCCTGCTCGACGGTGAGACCGAGCCGCTCGCGCAACATGATCCAGCTCTCCGGCGACAGGGCCAGCGACAGCGCGTTCAGCGTGTTTTCGCGCTTGTCGTCCGACAGCCGCGACAATTCCGGGCCGAAGGAATCGGCGAGCTCGTCCCGGCTGCCCTTGTAGATCTTCAGGATTCGTTCGGCGGCCTCGACCGAGCGGCGCTGCAGCGTCTGGATGAAGGTCCACATCGGGCGGACCTCCTCGTAGCGCGAGGCGCGGTGGCCGACCACGACGGTGATGCGCTGGTCGAGCGGCCACTGGCGATTGATGTCGGGAGCGCCGCCGGTCATCTTGCCGATCACGCGGCCGAGCACGGCGACGTAGAGTTCGGCGGTGTCGGCGAAATGCTGGAACACGGTGCGGGCGGAGACGCCGGCAAGCTTGGCGATATCGCGCACGATCGGCGCGACCTCGCCCTCGAGTGCGAGGCTGAGCGTGGAACCGACAATGGCTTCGCGCGTGCGCGCGACGCGGTCGCCGCGCACGGGGGCTTCGGACGCATTGGACGCAGTCTGCGGCATTGATTCGACGTTCATACCCGGGTCCCCTTCGAGTGCCGCTTGCGCTGCGGCTATGCTCACGAATGGCGTGTGCTGATGCACTGAATTGTAGTCATTCCTGAACCGTGCGCTATACGCTTCGTGGCGAGAGTGCGTAAGCTGGACGTAAGCTTGATGGAGCTTCGATGACGGACAAGAAACTGGCGGCGGCATCGCTGGCCGCACAGGCGATGGGCTGGATCGACCCGGTCACCAAAGCCGTCGTGCCGCCGATCCACATGGCCAGCACGTATGTCCGCGACGAGGACAACCAGTACCGCTCCGGGCGGATCTATGCACGCGCCGACAATCCGACCTTCGACCAGGCCGAGACGACCCTGGCGGCGCTGGAGGGTGGCGCAAAGGCACTGATCTTCTCCTCGGGCATGAGTGCGGCGACGACGTGCTTTCTGGCGCTGTCGCCCGGCGACCATGTCGTGGTGCCAAAAGTGATGTACTGGTCGCTGCGCAACTGGCTCGCCAGCTTTGCCACGCATTGGGGATTAAAGGTCGATTTCGTCGACACCGATCGCACCGATGACGTCGCCGCCGCCGTCAGGCCGGGTGCGACCAGGCTGGTCTGGCTCGAGACGCCGGCCAACCCGACCTGGGCGGTAAGCGACATCACCGCCATCGCCGAGATCGCGCACAAGGCGGGCGCGCTGCTCGGCGTCGATTCGACGGTGGCCACGCCGGTCCTCACCCGGCCGATCGAATTCGGGGCCGACATCGTCATGCATTCGGCGACCAAGTACCTGAACGGGCACTCCGACATCATCGCGGGCGCCCTGGTCGGCGCGCGGGACGACGCCCATTGGGCCAGGCTGCGAGCCATTCGCGCCCAGCTCGGCACGATCCTCGGTCAGACCGAGGCCTGGTTGCTCATGCGAGGCATGCGCACCCTCTACCCCCGGGTCGAGTGGGCCTGCCGCTCGGCCGCGTCGCTTGCCGGGAAGTTCGCGGAGCATCCGATGGTCGCCGAGGTTCTCTATCCCGGCCTGCCCTCGTTCGCCGGCCACTCGGTCGCGCAGAAGCAGATGAAGGGCGGCTTTGGCGGCATGCTGTCGGTTCGGGTCAAGGGCGGCGAGCGGGCCGCCATCGCCACCGCAGCGCGCGTGGAGCTGTGGAAGCGCGCGACCTCGCTGGGCGGTGTCGAAAGCCTGATCGAACATCGCGCCAGCATCGAGGGACCAGGCACGCCCTGCCCACCCGACCTGCTGCGCCTGTCGGTCGGCATGGAAGATGCGGGCGATCTGTTCTCGGATCTCGATCAGGCGCTCCGTAGGGCACACAACTCTTGATGCTGGGAGCGCGGCACTCCGTGCCGCCCTTCCTTCGAGGCTTCCACATCTTATGCGCGCCACGGAGGGCCGCGCTCCCAGCTAGCCGAGCGTGAATCCCTCGCGCAGCGGGTCATCCGCATCGAAGCGAAACTTCGCTTCGCCGGTCTGGTGGGCGATGCCGCCGACCTCGACGACCACCGC
>JBGAIW010000035.1:0-42662 GCA_044225265.1 Reyranella sp. | reverse complement strand
GGACCGGGGAACACGAGCTTGGCGCCGCAGATCGGGGCGGCGTAGACGAGGCCCCAGGCATTGGCGTGGAACATCGGCACGACGGGCAGGATGGCATCGTCCGGCGTGATGCCGAGCACCGGGCCCGAGCACATCATCATCGAATGGATCACCGTCGAGCGGTGCGAGTAGAGCACGCCCTTCGGGTTGCCCGTGGTGCCCGAGGTGTAGCAGAGCGACGACGCGGTCTTCTCGTCGAAGTCCGGCCACTTGAGCGTGCCGGGCTTGTCCGCGATCAGTTCCTCGTAGCACAGCAGCTTCTGGATCTTCTTGGACTCCGGCATGTGCGCGCGGTCGGTCATGACCACGACATGCTTCACCGTCTTGAGGTGCTCATAGACGTTCTCGACGATCGGGAAGAGGTTGAGGTCGACGAAGATGACCTGGTCCTCGGCATGGTTGGCGATGTAGGCCACGTGCTCGGGCGCCAGGCGCGGATTGATCGTGTGCAGCACGGCGCCGAGGCCGGAGATGCCGAAGTAGAGCTCGAAGTGGCGATGCGTGTTCCAGGCCAGCGTGCCGACCCGGTCGCCGAGCTTCACGCCGAGGCCTTGCAGCGCTTCGGCGAGCTGCTTGGAGCGCTTCTGCGCGTCCCTGTAGCCGTAGCGGTGGATCGGGCCTTCGACCGTGCGCGAGACGATCTCGACCTCGGGATAGTAGCGGGCCGCGAAATCGATCATCTGCGAGATCAGAAGCGGACGGTCTTGCATCAACCCAAGCATTTCGTTCCCTCGTGTACGTCTACTTTTCTAGGCGCCGTTCCAAATGCAGGCTGCGGAGCGGCGCGAGTTCACCGAGCTCAGGTTCTAGCCCGAGACCCGGCCCGGCGGGAAGGGAGACCGCGCCTTCCGACACGGCGAAATGATCTTGCAGCAGGCCCTCGCGGAGCGGGTTGGCGTTGGCGTCGACCTCGAGCATGCCGGGCCCGCGCACCGCCGCGAGCAGATGCAGGGAATGGAGCAGGCCGAGCGCGCCGCCGAGATAGTGTGGGCAATAAGACCGGCCCGCGCCGAGCGCCCGGCGTGCGATCGGCAAGGTGGCGGAGTGCCCGCCCCATTTGGCGAGGTCGGGCTGGATCACGCCGAACAGGCCGGAGTCGATCGCCTCCTGGAACTGGCCGGCGCCGCGCATGTTCTCGCCGGCGGCGAGCGGTACGCGACGCGGCGGCCACCTGGCGCCATTCGGCCATCGGCCGGTCGGCCATCAGCGGTTCCTCGATCCAGGTCAGGCCGAACGGCGCCAGCTTGGCGACCATCGCCGTCGCCCGGGCGCGATCCCAGGCCTGGTTGGCATCGACCATCAGCCGCTCGCCGGCGGCGAGGTTCCTGGCGGCGGGGCCCAGCGAGGCGAAGTCCGTCGCCTCGCCGAAGCCCACCTTGATCTTGAAGGCGCGGTAGCCGGCGGTGCGCATGCGCGCGATCGTATCCGCGGCGTCGGCGCCGGGGTTGATGCCCGAGGCATAGACCGGCACGGGCGCGCCGTCGATGCCGCCCAGCGCGCGCCACAGCGGCAATTTCTTGCGCCGGGCCACGAGGTCGTGGATCGCCATGTCGAGGCCGGCCGCCGCCGAAGAGAAGCCGCCGGCGTCGCCGCTCTGCACGCGCAGCACGTGGAGCGCGGTGTCGATCTCGGCCCACAGCGCCGCCGGATCGTCGAGGGTCTTGCCGAGCGCCCGGCCCGCCACGATCTCGGTGAACAGGCGCGCGCGATACTCGGCCGAGGGGTTGGGGAAGTTGCACCAGACCTCGCCCCAGCCGTGCGCGCCGTCGCTGTCCTCGACCCGCACGAAGACAGCGGCGCGCTCGGTCATGGTGCCGAAGGACGTGCGGACGGGATCCTTGATCGGTGTGCGGAAGACATGCGCCTCGACGCGCGCCAGGACGGGAGAAGCCATCGCGGGTCAGCCTTCCGTGGGCTCGGCGAAGACGAGCCGGTTCCCGAACGGATCCTTCACCGTCATGGTGCGGGCGCCCCACGGCGCGTCCTCGATGCCGGGCTTGTAGTAGCGGTAGTCCTTGGTCGTCACCTCGCGGTGATAGGCATCGAGGCCGGTCATGTAGAGGATCGCCGCCGAGCCGGGGCAGGCGTCGCCATGGTGCTCGCTGAGATGCAGCACCAGCCCGGCGCGCGAGACCTGCGCATAGAGCGGGAAGTTGTCGCCGAAGCGGTGCTCCCAGTCCCACTTGAAGCCCAGGAAGTCGAGGTAGAACTCGCGTGCCTTGTCGACCGAGAAGATGCGCAGGATCGGGACCGTGCGCTGGAACGTCACGTCGCTCATTCGGCAGCTTGTCGGTTGGAGTCGTTCAACACGTCGTAGTTCCTCTTCTGGTACCAGGCCATGTAGTCGGAATAGTAGGTGGTCGGATATTTCGGCGGGTTGTCGGGGCCGACCGTCGTCGGCACGGCGGCGACCGGCCAGTCGATGTTGCTGTCGCAGAAGAACGGGATGGCGTAGCGCTCGCCGCCGCTGCGGTTGATCGCGCGGTGCGGCGTGGCGAGGAAGCGGTCGTTGGTCCAGCGTTGCAGCATCTGGCCGCCGTTCACCATGTAGGCCTCCTCGATCGCCGGCGCGTCGATCCACTTGCCGCTCTGCGTGCGGATCGACAGGCCCGGCACGTCGTTGGGCGCGAGCAGGGTGAGGAAGCTGGTGTCGGTGTGCGGCGCCAGGCCGAACTCGTCCTCGACGGGGCCGTCCTGGTGCGGGTAGTGGGTCATGCGCAGCGTGTACTGGCAGTCCGCGAACGGCCCGTCGAGATAGTCGGCCGGCAGGTCGAGCGCGCGGGCGTAGAGCTTCACGAGCCGCTTCGCCAGCCGCTCCATCGTGTCGCAATAGCCGACGATGGTCTCGCGGAAGCCGGGCAGCGCCTCGGGCCAGCGGTTGAGGCCCCGGTAGCGGCGGCCGGCGAGCACATGCGGATGATCGGGCGCCAGCTCGCGCTTCACGAAGAAGGCTTCGTTCAGGTTGGCCTTGGTGCCGGCCTGCACCGTCGAGGTGCGCAGCGTGTTGCCGCGCATCGGCAGGTAGCCGGTATTGTGCCGGTCGAGCTTCAGCGCCTGCTTGGCCTCGATGGGCTGGGCGTGGAAGCGCTCGACCGCGGCGAAGACCTCGCGGATCTGCGTGCGCTGCACGCCGTGGTTCACGATGAAGTAGAAGCCGATCTCGGTCAGCGCGCCCCGCAGTTCGGCGGCGGCGCGGTCGAGCGCACCCGGAGCGTCGGCGAGGGTGGGGCCGAGGTCGATGACGGGAATGGTCTCGATGGCCATGACGCTACTCCTTCGGGGGACGATACGTCAGCCGGACGCGGCGCTCCAGACCGCGGCGCCCTCGGCCTGCCGCCGGGCGGGGTGCTGGCGATTCGGGGCGTTCTGGCCTACCGTCCGGCGAGGGGCTGGAGGCGGACAAGACGATGCTGCGCAAGGAAACAGGGTTGGCGGCCATGCTGGTCGCGGCGGGCAGCCAGACCGCCTGGGCGGCGACGCCCTATGGCGGCGACGGCGCGCTGGCCAACGTCCTCAATTCGCTGTTCGGCCGGCTCGACCGGGCGATCGGCAACCTGCCGGCGGTGCGCGACTACTTCGCCGGCCTGCCGCAGATGTTCGACTTCGCCACGATAGCTCTGCTGGTCGGCATCGTGGTCGCGGGCGTGGTGGCCGAGCAGGCGACGCGGCTCGTGCTGGCCAGGGCGCGGCTGCGGGTGTTCGAGCGGCATGCCGGCGAATCGCCGCTGCGCGCCTTCCTGCACGCCGTCGGCCTCGATGCGGTGGCGCTGTTCGCCCTGTGGCTGGCGGCCCGCGCCGTCGCGGCCCAGCTCGGCGCGCCGCCCGCCGTGCCGGCGGTGATCGCCCACCAGACGCTGATGGGCCTGATCTACTGGCGCGGCTTCAACTTCGTGTTCCGCGCCTTCCTGCGGCCCAATACGCCCGAAGGACGCATCGCGCCGGTCGACGACGCGCAGGCCAGCCGCCTGCTGGTCGGCCTGAATCTCGTGATCGTGCTGCCGGTGATCGGCCGCCACTTCCTGATGTTCATGATGGCCACCGGCGCACCCCTCTCGGTGGTGTCGACGACGGTGCTCCTCTACGTGCCGGTGATCGCGGCCTGCCTGCTGCTGGTGGTCTGGCACTGGCGTCACGACATGGGCGCGTGGCTCGCCGGCATGGTGAACCCGAAGGACACGTTCCATGCGCTGAAGACCGCCATGGCGCATGGCTGGTGGGTCGCCGGTCTTCTTTTCTACGCGGCGGCCGGCCTTGCCGCGATCCTGGCCGCGCTGACCGAGCGCGAATCGGCGACGCGCGGGCTGGGCGCCGTCGAGTCGATGCTGTTCCTGGTGCTGCTGTTCGAGACGCTGGTCCACGGCAAGACGCGGCACCTCGAGATGGAAGCGCCGACGGTGACCGACGTCGTGGCCGGCTGCGTCAAGCTCGCCTTCCGGCTGATCGTGGTGATCGTCGTGGTCGACGCGGTGGTGATGAGCGCGCTCGGCCTGATGACGCCGGCCGAGTGGGAGCCGCACGACCGCGCCATGCGCCTCGCGGCGATCTCGGCCTTCGCCTTCTACGCCTTCTGGCGGGTCGTGAAGTACCGCATGGACCGCTACATCGCCGACAACCCGCGGCCGGTGGCGGGCTTCGTGGGCGACGGCGACGACGGCGCGCCGTCGACCGCCTCTCGTCTGCGCACGGTGATGCCGGTGTTGCGCATCACCGTCGGCGTCGCACTGTTCATCCTGGGCGGCCTGCTGGTGCTGTCGGAACTCGGCGTCAACGTCACACCGCTGATCGCCGGCGCCTCGGTGCTGGGCCTCGCGGTGTCGTTCGGCAGCCAGTCGCTGGTGCGCGACATCGTCTCCGGCATGTTCTTCCTTGCCGAGGATTCGTTCCGCGTCGGCGAGTATATCGATGGCACCAAGGTCAAGGGCGTGGTCGAGGGCTTCTCGGTACGCTCGATCCGGCTGCGCCACCAGAACGGCCAGCTGCACATCGTGCCGTTCGGACAGCTCACCCACATCACCAACTTCAGCCGCGACTGGACCACGGTGAAGTTCAATCTCGCCTTCGCTCTCGACACCGACGTCGAGCTGTTGCGCAAGACCGTCAAGAAGATCGGCCAGGACATGATGAACGAGCCGCAGTTCCAGAAGGAGCTGCTGCAGCCGCTCAAGATGCAGGGCCTGGTCGACATCAAGGACGCGGCCCTCGTCGTGCGCTTCAAGTTTACGGCCCGGCCGAAGAACCCGAGCATGATCCAGCGCATGGCCATTCGGCGCATGTACGAGAGCCTGCCGAAGCTCGGCATCCGCTTTTACCTGCCGCCGATGGTCCAGATGGGCCTGGCGTCGATGCTCGCGCAGGGCGCCGCCGGCCCGGGTTCGACGGCGCCGACGGCAAACTCGACGGCGCCAAACTCGACGGCGGCCAGCCCGGCAACGTCCGCCGCGCCGGCCGCAGCCGCTACGACCGCAACGACGACCACGACCGCGCCGCCCAAGGCGGCCGAGTAATCAGGAGGAAGAGTGACCATGGAAAAGCGCAAGCTCGGCAAGTCGGGCATCGAATTCGCCCCGATCGCCTTCGGCGGCAACGTCTTCGGCTGGACCGCCGATGAGGCGACCTCGCACCGTCTGCTCGACATCTTCGTCGACGCCGGCTTCTCCTTCATCGACACCGCCGACGTCTACTCGCGCTGGTATCCCGGCAACAAGGGCGGCGAAAGCGAGGCCATCATCGGGACCTGGCTGAAGAAGAACCCGGCCAAGCGCGCCAAGGTCCAGATCGCCACCAAGTGCGGCATGGTGCCGGCCGAGGGCGCGCTGAAGCGCGACCACATCAAGTGGTCGGTCGACGAGTCGCTGAAGCGGCTGAACACCGACTACGTCGACCTCTTCCAGTCGCACAAGGACGACAAGGCGACGCCGCTCGAGGAAACGCTCTCGACCTACGGCGAGCTGGTGAAGGCAGGCAAGATCAGGGCGATCGGCGCCTCGAACTACGACGCGCCGCGCCTGGCCGAAGCCGCCAGGATCTCGAAGGAGAAGGGCCTGCCGCGCTACGAGAGCCTGCAGCCGCACTACAATCTGGTGGAGCGGGGCCTGTTCGAGGGCGCGCTCGAGGACGAGTGCCTGAAGGAAGGGATCGGCGTGATCCCGTACTACTCGCTGGCCTCGGGCTTCCTGTCGGGCAAGTACCGCTCGGAAGCCGATGTCGGCGAGGCCAAGCGCGCGGCCGGCGTGAAGAAGTACATCAACCCCAAGGGGCTGGGCGTGCTCAAGGCGCTCGACGAGGTGTCGAAGAAGCACAACGTCGACAACACGCAGGTGACGCTCGCCTGGCTGCTGCAGCGCAAGTCGATCACGGCGCCGATCGTGTCGGCGACCAGCCTGCAACAGCTCAAGGACCTGATCGCCGCGCCGGGCATCAAGCTCGATGCCGCCGACGTCGCCGCCATCGACAAGGCGAGTGCGCCCTGATCCTGCCGGGGCGCGCCACTCCAGTGGCGCGTCTTCCTGGCGTCGACATATGACGCGTCCCTGGAGTGACGCGCCCCCAGCGCAAGAGTCTTCCCCATGCTCATCTTCCGCCAGCTCTTCGATCCGACCTCGTCGACCTACACCTATCTGCTCGGCTGCTCGGTCACGAAGGAAGCCGTGCTGATCGACCCGGTGTTCGAGCAGGTGCGGCGCGACTCGGCGCTGATCGCGGAACTGGGGCTCAAGCTGCTGTGGTCGCTCGAGACACACGTCCATGCCGATCACGTCACCGGCGCATGGCTGCTCAAGCGGCGCGAGCAGTGCGGGATCGCGCTGGCCGAGGCGAGCGGCGCCGCCGGCGCCGACCGGCTGCTGAAGGACGGCGACCGCGTCGCCTTCGGCAAGCGCTCGCTGGAAGTGCGCTCGACGCCCGGCCACACCAACGGCTGCCTGACCTACGTGCTCGACGACGAGAGCATGGCCTTCACCGGCGATTGCGTGCTGATCCGGGGCTCGGGCCGCACCGACTTCCAGCAGGGCGACGCGCGCGCCCTCTATCGCTCGGTCCGCAGCCGGATCTTCTCGCTGCCGGAGACCTGCCTGCTCTATCCGGCGCACGACTATCGCGGCCTCACCGTCAGCAGCGTCGCCGAGGAGAAGAAGTACAATCCGCGACTCGGCGGCGAGATCGGCGAGGCCGACTACGCCGGCTACATGAAGAACCTCAACCTGCCGCATCCCAAGAAGATCGACGAGGCGGTGCCGGCCAACCTGCGCTGCGGCCAGCCTGGGAACGACGCGGGAGCCTTGCAGGATCCCGCCCTCGGGGACCCGGATTGGGCGCCGCTGCGTTTCACCTTCTCGGGCGTCTGGGAAGTCGAGCCGCACTGGCTGGAGGAGAATCTCGGCAAGGTGCGTGTCGTGGACGTGCGCGAGCCCAACGAGTTCTCGGGACCGCTGGGGCATATCCGGGGCGCCCAGCTCGTGCCGCTCGGCGAACTCGCAGCCAGGGCCGCCGAAATTCCCAAGGACAAGCCGGTCGTCGCGGTCTGCCGCGCCGGCAGCCGGTCAGCGCACGCCACGGCGATCCTGCAGAAGGCGGGATTCAGCGACGTCGCCAACCTGCCGGGCGGCATGCTGCGCTGGCGTGGCGAAGGCCGCGCCGTCGACGGTGGCGCGGTGTGAGGGGCGAAATGTGAGGGCAGGGCGCTTCGCCGCCGTCTGGGGCGTCCTGGCATCGATGTCGGCCTTCCTGCCGGCATCGCCATCCTCCGCAGCGGACATCGATACCGAACACATGTTCGGCTTTACCGAGGGCAGCGACATCGGCACTGCACGTCAGCCCGAGGCCGAGCTCGAGACGATCGGCGCGTTCGGGCGCGCCGACGGCAGCTACAGCGCCGTTTCGGCGACGGCATCGCTCAAGTACCCGCTGACCAACGCCTTTCGCATTGCTCCCTCGATCACGTTCACGCGCTTCGACAGCTCCGGGGTGACGGACGTCGAGGACCTGCAGCAGGTCAAGGCCGAACGTGTCGGCCTCGAGTTTCGTTGGCGGGCACTCGACCGCGAGACGGCCCCAGTCGGGCTCACCTTCGTCGCCGCGCCCGTCGTCGGCTTCGTCGATCCTTGGAGCGGCGCGCCGGCCGATGCCTGGGAAATGGGGCTGATCGGCATCGTCGACCGCGCGCTGATCCCCGACCGGCTCTTCGCGGCGCTGAACCTGGTCTACGATTTCGGCAGGGTTCGCGATCACGCCAGCGGCCTGACGACGGACGGGTCACTCCTTGGGTTCGACGCGGCTTTTTCGACTCGCCTGCTGCCCTGGCTCTACGTCGGCGGCGAGGTCCGTTACGAACGGGCCTTCGACGGACTGGCGTTCGGCACCATGGTCGGCCAGGCGGTCAATGTCGGCCCTGTGTTCTTCGTGACCATGGGGCGGGGCGTGTCTCTTTCGGGAGCCTGGAACATCCAGGCCTGGGGCGCCGCGACTTCCCAGGGGGTCGGCCTCGACCTCGTCAACTTCAACCGCAACCTGGTCAAGCTCAGGCTGGCGATCGACCTCTAGCACCGGCCATTCTGCTGCGCGGCAGCTGCGCTTGCTGGAATCACACGGGCTGCACTAGAGTTTCCCGGACGACGAAGGCCGGCAAGGCCTCGGAAATTCTGGGGAGGAAAGATTGAATCCGACGCGGCGCCGCATCATCGCGGCTGGCGCGGGTGTCCTGGCGACGCCCGCCTTGTTCACGACCTCGTCGGCGCAAGGCGCCTTCCCATCCAAGCCGATCCGCATCGTCGTGCCCTATCCGGCCGGCGGCCAGACCGACGGCATCGCACGCTCCTTCGGCGACTTTCTCTCGCGCAAGCTCGGCCAGTCGGTCGTGGTCGAGAACAAGGGCGGTGCCGGCGGCACCATTGGCGTCGCCGAGGTCAAGCGCGCCGCGCCCGACGGCTACACGATCCTGTGCACCATCTCCTCGTCGCTGATCCAGAACCGCGTCACGGTGAAGGACCTGCCGTACGATCCGGAGAAGGACTTCACCTATCTGACCATGACGACCAGCCTCGGCGGTCCGGTCGTGGCGGCCGAGAAGACCGGCGCCACCAACCTCAAGCAGTTCGTCGAATATGCCAAGAAGGTCGACAAGGTGAACTGGGGCGCCTACGGCCCCGGTTCGACGCCGCACGTGCTGGTCGAGACCATGGCCAAGCAGTACGGCTTCAAGGTCGAGGTCGTGCAGTATCGCGGAGAGGCAGCGATGTTCGCCGACGTGACGGCCCAGGCGCTCGACGGCGCCTCGGGCAGCCCCGCCGCGGCGACGCCGGTGATCGCCTCCGGCAAGGGCCGGATCATCGCCGTCGTGGGCGATCGTCTGCCGGGCTGGCCGGACGTGCCGACCATGACCGAGCAGGGCGCGGTCGGCGGCGCCTACGAGACGCGCGCCTTCGCGGCCTTCGCGGTTCCGGCGGCAACGCCGAAGGACATCGTCAGGAAACTCTCCGATACGCTGATCGAGGCCGGCACCGACGACAAGGTGAAGCAGCTTCTGGTCAACTACCAGATCGTCGGGCCGCTGAGCTTCGAGGCGACCAATGCCCGCTTCAAGCGCGACACCGAGGTGATGCTGGCCGTGCTGAAGGAGATCGGCCTCAAGCCGGAATAGGACCTCGCCGCTTCCGCGCGCCGGTGTCAGTGACCGGCGGGCGCGGCTTTCAGGATCTGCGGTGCGGCCGCGGCGACGGCTTCGTGGTCGTCGCCCTTGCCGGCCAGCGTGACGGTCGGGAAGGCGAACTTGATGCCGTTCTCGTCGAACGCCTTCTTGATCATGGCGTTGGCGCGACGGCGGATCACGAACTGCTCGCCCGGCTTGGTCATCATCTTCATGCGGATGTTGATGGCGTATTCGCCGAACTGCTCGATGCCCTGCATCTTCAGCGGCTGCAGGATGTTCGGCGCGAGGTCGGGGTCCTTGGCGAGCTCGAGCCCGATCTGCTTGATCAGCTTCTTCGCCTTGTCGACGTCGGAATCGTAGGTGATGCCGATCTGGTCCTTCACGATCACCCAGTCGCGGCTCATGTTCTGCACCGCGCCCAGCATGCCGAACGGGATGGTGAACAGCGGCCCGCGCTGGTGGCGCAGCTTCACCGAGCGCAGGCTGAACGACTCGACCACGCCCTTGTAGCTGCCGCTCTGGATGTATTCGCCGACCCGGAAGGCGTCGTCGAGCATGTAGAACATGCCGCTGATGATGTCGCGCACCACGGTCTGGCAACCGAAGCCGACGGCGACGCCGACCACGCCGGCGCTGGCGACCAGCGGGCCGATCTCGACGCCCAGCGCCGACAGCGCCATCAGGGCCGCCATCACCAGCATCAGGATGGCGGCGATGTTGCGTCCGATCGGCAGCAGCGTGCGCACGCGGGCGCGGCGGCGGGCCTCGTTGGCGTCGACGCCGGCGGAGGCCTGTGCGTTGGCCAGCGCATTGTCGGCGAGGGCCTTGATGACGTTCCAGCCGAGGTCGGCGAACAGCAGGATGATCAGCGCATGCAGGCCGCCGCGCAGCAGGCGCGTCAGAGCGTCCTCCTGCGCCGCCAGCGAGCCGACGTCGAGCTTCCAGCCGACCAGCAGGACGGCGATGCCGCCCAGGATGGCGGCGGCGCGCATCGCCTGCTCGACGATCACCGCCGCCACGGAAACCGGTCCCACCGTGCCGTCAGGCCCGGTCACCGGGCGCATCAGGTGGTGCGCGGCATGGCGGGCGGCCTTGATCGTCATCGGCGTGAAGACCACGACGGTCAGCAGCCAGAAGCCGTTCATCGCGCCCGAGGTCCACATCACCCAGAAAACGACCACGGCGAAGGTGGCGAGCCAGCGTCCCGCCTTGGCGCCCAGCCGGCCGTTGTTCGTGCCGTCGAGCGGCCGCCGCCACACCAGCGCGATGGCGATCGCGACCAGTCCGAGGCCCAGCACATAGGCGAGAACCTCGAGGCCCGGGCGCGGCACGCCGAACACGCGCAGCGTGGCGATGATCGCCCAGCCGAACGCGTACCAGCAGACGAAGCCGCCGAGATGGCGGTACCAGAGCGTGGCGGTCGGGACGTCGAGTTCGAAGGCGGCGAGCATGCGCTGCTGTCCTTCGGCCGGCCGCAGCAGCAGCGTCAGCCCGGCCAGGATCATGCGGCACCACAGCAGGGCGGCGATCAGGGCCGTTCCCGATTCGCGGATCTGCGCGGGCCATTCGATCGCCAGCCAGACCACCAGCATTCCGACGGCAAAGGCGCCGACGGCGGCGGCGCGCAGCAGGGCATCGATGCCGAAACGGGTCAGGCGCTCGACCACGCTGCCCGGTTCCTGGGCGACGAGGCGCGCGCTGGTTCCCGCCGTGACGCGCCGCAACACCCATTCGGCGGCGATGCCGGCGGCGAGGCAGGCCACGATGGCGATCAGGATCCGGCCGGTCCCGGCCGCACTGGTCGCCTTGCCGAAGGCCAGCGCCGCATCCGAAAGATAGCGCGGCATGTCCGGAACGGCCTGGAGGATCGCCTGGGCGTGCTGATGCAGCCGCGCGACGCTGCCGTCGAGCATCGACGAAGAGGGACCCTCCACTCCCTGCGCGACGGCCTGAACCGGAAGCAGGGCAAGAAGGGCGGGGGCGCAGCGGCGAAGCGATCGAGGTACGAACATCATGCGCCCGACTTTAATCTTGGCGGGCGAGGCTCGCCAGAGAGGCCGCGGCCGGCGACGGTCCACAACTGCAATTTGTGCGCAGCCCGATGGGGCCGCCGGAGTCAGCGGGGCGGCATCCGACGGAACGGATCGCGCGTCACGAGCAGGGTGATGAAGGTGATCGCCGCCGCGGCGGCCACGAGCCAGGCCGGGGCGAGGTCGTTGCCGCTCTTCCAGATCAGCCAGGTGGCGACCAGCGGCGTCAGCCCGCCGACGATGCTCCAGGCGATGTTGTTGCCGATCGCCAGCGCCGTGCAACGGATCGGCTCGGGCGTGCTCTCGACCATCAGAGCACCCTGCACGCCGAACTGGATGGCGAGCGCGAGCACGAAACCGGCCTGGCCGAGATAGATCGCTCCGGGAAAACTCGCCTGCATCAGCATGAAGAACGGCACCGCACCGGCCGCGCCGAGCAGGGCGCTCGCCATCAGGGGCCCGCGCCTTCCGACGCGGTCGGCCAGCCAGCCGAAGAACAGCGACACCGGCGTCACCGCCAGCATGCTGAACGAGGTCACCTTGAAGGTGTCGGCGGCCGACACGCCGCCGATGCGCTGCAGCCATTCCGCGACATAGATGAACGCGCCCTGGAAGCCGACTGCCGCGAACAGGCTGAGGCCCGCGATGCGCGCCACCAGCCCGAGATGATGGCGCAGCACTTCGGCAAGCGGCGAGGGATGCGTGTCGGCGAGCGGCGGCAGGTGGCGGAGTGCGCGGCGGACGTAGAAGCCACAGCCCGCGATCGCCAGGCTCAGGGCGAAGGGCAGGCGCCAGCCCCAGTCCTGCAGGGCCTGCGGCGACAGCAGGCTCGCCGCGGCCAGCGCCGCCATCGAGGCGAGCTGGATGCCGATCGCGTACCCTGCGCCGCAGATCGCACCCGACAGCGCGCGGCGTCCGGCCGGCGCATGCTCGATCATGAAGACGTTGGCGATTGCCGATTCGCCGCCGACCGCCAGCCCCTGCAGCAGGCGCAGCACCGTGAGCAGCACCGGCGCCAGGACCCCGATCGAGTCATAGCCGGGCAGCAGCGCGATCAGGAAGGTCGGGATCGCCATGCCCGCGATCGAGATCGTCATCGCCGTCGGCCGCCCGTGCCGGTCGCCGATATGGCCGATCGTAATGGCGCCCAGCGGCCGGGCGAGATAGCCCACGGCGAACACGGAGAAGGTCGCGAGCGCCCGCGCGATCGCGTCCTCGCCCGGAAAGAACGTCGCGCCGATCTGCACGGCGAAGAAGCCGTAGATCGAGAAGTCGTACCACTCGAGGATATTGCCCGCGATGCCCGCGCCGATGATGTGCCGGCGGGAGAAAGAGGCGGGCGACACGCGAGTCAGGCCGACGCCGCGCTGGTCTGCAGCCGGTCGCGATAGGTCTCGGGCTGGAACAGGGTCGCGACCAGCGAGATCGCGGCGGCGCCCATCAGCATCCAGGCCGGGCTGAGATCGTTGTCGGTGCGGTGGATCAGCCATTCCGCGGCCAGCGGCGTCAGCCCGCCGATCACGCCGAGCGCGGTGTTGTAGCCCAGCGCCACCACCGTGCAGCGCACCTGGTAGGGCGCGGCCTCGACCAGGGCGGCGGGAATGACGCCGCTCACCATGCCGACGATGATCACGAAGCCCGCCTGGCCCAGCCCGATGAACAGCGGGTCGGGATGGTGCATCAGCCACAGCAGCGGCATCGAGCCGGCCAGGCCGAGCACGACGCAGGCCAGCAGGATCGTCTTGCGGCCGATCCGGTCCGACAGCCAGCCCATGAACAGCGTGGCGGGGATCAGACCGGCCTCCGCCGCGGAGGTGATCTCCAGCGAGCGCGCCGGCGCCACGCCGTCGACCGTCTGCAGCCAGCTCACGACATAGAGGAACATCAGGTAGTAGGAGACGGCGAAGAAGGCGGCCATGCCGGCGAAGCGCGCCAGCAGCGGGAAGTGCTCGCGCAACATCCGGGCGAGCGACGGCCGCTCGGTCTGCGCCATCGGCGCCTCGTGAATGTGCCGGCGCAGGAAGACGCCCGCGATGCCCAACCCCAGGCCGAGCAGGAAGGGAATACGCCAGCCCCACGCCGCCATCGTGTCGGCCGGCAGCAGTTCGGCGAGCACCGCGCCGGTGCCCGATCCGAGCAGGCAGCCGAGGCTCGCGCCGACGCAGCCCATGGCGCCGAGCACGCCGCGGCGTCCCGGCGGCGCGCGCTCGACCAGGAAGACCATGGCGGTCGTGAACTCGCCGCCGATCGCCACGCCCTGGAAAACCCGCAGAAAGGTCAGGATCACCGGCGCCGCCAGCCCGATCGTGGCGTAGCCCGGCAGCAGCCCGACCAGGAAGGTCGGCACGACCATGGCGCCGATCGAGAGCGTCAGCGCGGTCTTGCGGCCGAACCGGTCGCCGATATAGCCCATGACGGCGCCGCCCAGCGGCCGCATCACGTAGCCCACCGCGAAAACCCCGAACGCCGCCAGCACCTGCGCCACCGGGTCGGCCTTGGGAAAGAACGCCGCGCCGATCGACACGGCGAAGTAGCCGTAGATCGAGAAGTCGTACCATTCCAGCGTGTTGCCGATCATCCCGGCGGCGACGGTGCGCACGGTCGCGGGGCTCGCCGTGCCGTTACGAATCTCGGCCATCGCTATTTCTTCTCGATGTTCCAGAAGACCGGCACGGAGCTGGCGCCGCCTCGCGGCTGATGGGCGCGCGCCTGCCGTTCGGCGACGAACTTCTGCGGCACCAAAGCATCGGGCGCGCCACTCCGATACCGCTTATGCATCATGAAGCGATGCGCCACCGGAGTGGCGCGCTCCCCTGAAGCGTCCGGGCATCAGCTCTTCCAGGCCTGGGTGGCGCGTTCGCCTGGCGCGATCGCGTCGGCCTTGGGCGTCTCGACATTCTGCATGTGCTGGTAGCGCTGGGCGGCGAACCACAGCGCGTAGTCGCCGAACTTGATCGGCGGATACTTCGCCGGATTGGCGGCCGACTGGCAGGAGGGCAGGCACGCGATGGTGCTGTCGTGGTCGGGATCGAAGAAGAACGGAATGGCGTAGCGCACGGAGCCGGAGACGTTGCGCACGCGGTGCGGCGTCGACAGGAAGCGCTCGTTGGTCCAGCGGTGCAGGATGTCGCCGCCATTCACCACGAACGCGCCCTCGACATGGGGCGCGTCCATCCATTCGCCGCCCGGCAGCAGGATCGACAGGCCCTGCACCTTGTTTGGCGGCAGCAGGGTCATGAACCCGGAGTCGGTGTGCGGCACCAGGCTCGCGATCGTGTCGTCGCTGCCGTCGATCTGCGGATAGCGCGACTGGCGCAGGATGAAATGCGGCTTGGCGAAGTAGCCGTCGAAATGGTCGGCCGGCAGGTCGAGCGCCAGCGCGTAGAGCGGTACCAGCTTGAGGCACATCGCCTCCATCGCTTCCATGTACTTGAGCGTCTGCTCGCGGAAGCCCGGCAGGTTCGCCGGCCACTGGTTCTGCACATGGAAGCGCCGGCCGGCGATCACGTCGGGATCGTCGGCGGTGCGGTCGCGGCGCAGGAAGAACGCCTCGTTCTGGCTGGGCTTCTTTCCCTGGGCGGCGGCGTTGGGCGGCGCCTTCTCGGCGATCGGCATGTAGCCGATCGTATGGTCGTTGACCCTGATCTTGAGCTTTTCTTCCATCGGCTGGGCGTGGAAGCGGGCGGCGGCCTCGTACTGCGCGTCGATCAAGGCCTGCGGAATGCCGTGGCCTGCCAGGTAATAGAAGCCGACCTTCTCGAAGGCGTAACGCAGGTGGCGTGCCGCGCGCTCGGCGCCGCCCGGCTTGCCGGCGAAGTAGTTGGACACGTCGATCAATGGAATTTGGCCGCCGATCAGGGGCATGTCGGGCGGCTTGGTGGATGGCGCGAGATCCTGCGGCATGCTCGGGACTCCAGGCGGGCTTGCGATACTATAGGGCATGATCATCGCAGATATCGAGCCGATCGCGCTCTCCACCGGCGGCCTCTCGCTCGTGCTGTGCCGGGTATCGACGCAGTCGGGTCTGGTCGGTTACGGCGAATGCCTCTGCAACAGGCCTCCCATGCAGAAGGCGCTGGTTGCAACCATTCGCGACGCCATCGCGCCGCTCTATCTCGGCAAATCGGTCGATGACCGGACGGCATTGAACCTCGCTGCGCGCCGCCGCTTCGCGAGTTTCGGCCGTGCCGGCACGGTGCTGAATGCGCTGGCCGCGATCGACATCGCGCTGTAGGACATCGCGGGCAAGGCCGCGAACAAGTCGATCTCGGCGATGCTCGGCGGCGCGAAGCGCACGCGCCTGCCGGTGATGGCGAGCCTCGACAAGTACGACGACGGCAGGAAAGTGAGCGCGCGGCTCGAGCAGGCGCTGGCGGGTAGTGTGAAGGCCGCCAAGGTGCACGGGCGCCGCTCGCGGTGATCGAGGCGGCGCGCGCCGTCGTGCCGCGCAACGTGCCTTTCGTCGCCGACAGCAACAACGCCCACACGCTCGCGAGCATCCGCAGCGAGGAGGCGCGCTGGCGTGCGCTCGATCTTCTGTTCTTCGAGGACCCGTTCTGGCCGCCGGAGGATCTGCTGGCGATGGACAGGATGGCGGGGGTGCCGATCGGCATGGGCGCCGACTTCGGTTCGACCGAACAGATGGCGGTCTATGCGAAGGCCCCGGCAATCGCCGTTCTGCAGCCCGACGTCTGCATGTTGGGCGGCGTCACCGGAAACCAGCCGCGCGGTCAGGATGGTGGAAGCGGCCGGCAAGGTCCGGCGCCGCACACGCCGTTCGTCGGGCCGGCCGCACTCGCCTCGTTGCACCTCCCTAGCCGTGGCGAAGGATGAAAACTATTTCGCCTATCGAGCCTGGCGAAGGCCGCGACATGTACGGGATCGGCCTGCCGCGCTGGCAGCCGTTCGTCGATGTGCCGACCGGTCCGGGCCTCGGCGTCGATCCCGATCCCGCGTTCCTCAAGCGCCTCGCCTAGCGCGAGTTGCCTAGCGGGTGTTGACTGCCAATTGGGCGGCGAATGCCCGCTTGTAGGCGGGCCGCGCTTCGCCGCGCGCGACGTAGGCGAGGGTCGGATACTCGTCCGGCCGACGATCTCACCCGGAGCAGCACCGACGCCATCATGGTCGCCGGCGCTGAACGCGCCATCGAGCCAGTCGGCATTGCCCAGACGGGTGGCAAGTTGCTCAGGCGCTCGCGCACTCGATTCTCGACCAGCGGCACGCGGTCCTTCGCCCAGGGCTTGTCGCCCTCGAAGATCCGGGCGGTCACGAGGTCGAGGATCGGCGGCTCCACCGTGTTGACCGCGGCGAACATCCAGGCGATCGCGCGCGCCCGGGCATTTGCGCCTTTCGGCAGCAGGCCGGCATAGCTCTGGGCGATGTGGAGCACGATCGCCCCCGTCTCGAACAGGACGAGATCGCCTTCTTCATAGGTCGGGATCTGGCCGAACGGATGCAGCGCCAGGTGAGCAGGCTTCTTCATCGCCGCGAACGACAGCAGCCGGACCTCGTAGGGTTGGCCCACTTCCTCCAGCGCCCAGCGCACCCGCGTGTCGCGCGCCAGTCCCTTGCCGCCGTCGGGCGACCGTTCGAAGGCGGTTATGGTGATGGTCATCGCGGAACTCTTTGGCATCCCCATTTTCCCTCGCCTGGGATTCGTGCAGGAAATGACATATCAATATCCTCCCCATTCATATGGGGAGGAGAACTGAATTCGGAGGAGATACCCATGCCATCGCCGCTTTTCGACCTTACCGGCAAGGTCGCCGTCATCACCGGCTCGAGCAAGGGCATTGGCAAGGCGATCGCCCTGCCTGGCCCTGTCGGGCGCGAAGGTCGTGGTGTCGTCGCGCAAGGCGCCAGTCTGCGAGGAAGCGGCCGCCGAGATCCGCAAGGCGGGCGGCCACGCCACCGTCATTCCCTGTAACATCTCCGACAAGGCGCAGTGCGAGAAGCTGATCGGCGAGACCCAGAAGCAGGTCGGCCCGGTCGATCCTGGTCTGCAACGCCGCCTCGAACCCGTACTACGGGCCGAACGAGAAGCTGCCGGACGAGGTGTTCCTGAAGATCATGCAGAACAACATCCTCAGCAACATGTGGCTGATCAATCTCTGCCTGCCCGACATGCGCAAGAAGAAGGATGGCTCGATCCAGATCGTGTCGTCGATCGGCGGCCTGCGCGCCAGCACCGTGATCGGCGCCTACTGCACATCTCAAGGCGGCCGACATGCAGATGGCCCGCAACCTCGCCAACGAATACGGCCCGGACAACATCCGCGTGAACACCATCGCGCCCGGCCTGGTCACCACCGACTTCGCGCGCGCCCTCTATGAGAGTCCCGTGCGGCGCAAGGCGCGTGGCTCCCCAACCCCCGCTGCGCCGCCTCGGCGCACCCGACGACATCGCGGGCCTTTCGGTGCTGCTCGCCGGCAAGGCCGGCGCCTTCATCACCGGCCAGACCTTGGTCGCCGACGGCGGCACGACGATCGGCGTGTGATGCGATGAACCGCTGGGAGCGCGCCACTCCGTGGCGCTCATGGAGAACTCGGGAGACAATAGAAGAGCGGCACAGAGTGCCGCGCTCCCAGCCACATGAGCCTCTACCAGGTCCAGAAGCTGATCTATCAGCTCAACCGCGATCCGCGCACGCGCGAGCGCTATGCCGCCGAGCGCGACGCGGTGCTGGGCGAGTACGAGCTGACCGAAGAGGAGAAGGACGCGCTCACGCGGCCCGACATCGGCCTGCTCTACGTGCTGGGCGTGAACGGCCAGCTGCTCATGCATTTCGCGGCCCTGCACAAGATCGAGTGGACCGACTATCTCGAGCGCATGCGCCAGGGCCTGAAGACGCACGGGCAGGTGCGCGAGGGCGTCTATGCCGCCACCGGCTACGAGGGCGTCGAGGCGCACGATGCGCGCCTCAAGGCAGCCAGAGAGAACCGATAGGGGAGAAGCGCCGATGCCGCTGGTCTATCTCGGAGCCTGCAGCCACGCGCCCGGCATCACCGCCCGCGCCGAACGTGCCGATACCCAGACGCGGCAGGCGCTGGAGAAGGCGCTCTACAAGATGGGCGACGACATCCGCGCCACCAGGCCCGATGCGCTGATGGTCGTGGCGGCCGAGCACTTCGCCAACTTCTTCATGAACAACATGCCGGCCTTCGCGATCGGCATGGCCGATTCCTACGAAGGCCCGATCGAGGACGAGGCGTTCCTGAAGATCCCGCGCACCCGGGTGCCGGGCAACAAGGCCCTGTCGCGCCGGCTGATCGAGAACGTGATGCAGTCGGTCGACGTGGCCTACGCCGAGGAATGGAAGTTCGACCACGGCATCTCGGTGCCGCTGCATTTCCTGACGCCCGACTACGACCTGCCGATCGTCCCGGCCAACATCAACTGCCAGGGGCCGCCGCTCGCGCCGCTCAAGCGCGCCTGGGCGTTCGGCGAGGCGCTGCGGGCCGCGGCGGACGCCGTCCCCGAACGCATCGCCCTGGTCGCGACCGGCGGCATCTCGCATTGGCCGGCGACGCCGGACTCCGGAAAGATCAACGAGAAGTGGGACCGAGAGTTTCTCGACCGCTGGTCGCGCAACGATCGCGAGGCGCTGCTCTCCTACACCGACGCCGAGACCTACCGCGACGGCGGCCAGGGCGGCTTCGAGATCAGGACGTTCGTTGCCGCCGCCGGAGCGGGCAAGGGCGCCAAGGGCGTCATCGAATTCTGCGAGCCCGTGCCGATCTTCGCCGTGAGCTGCACGATTGCGCGGATGGCGGTGTAGCTTCCTCCCCATTCACATGGGGAGGTGCCCCGCTCGAAGCGGGGCGGAGGGGTCAAGAGCCCAGATACCATTGCTGCGTATGACCCCTTCGCCCGCGGAAGACGCGGGCACTTCCCCATATGAATGGGGAAGAGGCCGCTAGGCCCGCTTCTTCCTGAACGTCACCACCAGTACGTCGCGGTAGGCGGGCTGCGCGGGGTTCTCGGGCTCGACCGGGGTGACGCCGTGATAGCAGCGTGAGTCGTCGACCAGGGCGGCGTCGAGCGGGTCGGTCAGGGTGAAGCTGCCGAGCGTGCGCTTGTCGAGGTCGTGCACGGTGGTCGTGCCGCTGCGGATGTTGCGGCGGTTGATCAGCAGCACCAGCACGTAGTCGACGCCGTCGCGGTGCATACCCTCGGGCGTCGGCTTGCCCTGCACGTCCGGCTTGGCCTCGATGCGGAACTGGTGCGCCTCGATGTGCCAGCGGTCGGTCTCCGGCACCAGCCGCGAGAACAGCGCGCGGCAATATTCCAGGATGGTCTTGAACGAGGCGCCGGCGGCAATCTCCGGCTTGATCGGCTCGAACCAGCGCTCGATGCCGCCATTCAGCGTGTTGTAGTCGAGGCTCTGGTAGTGCGGCTGGTGGGGGCCGCGCTCGATCGCGCCCTGGCGGCCGGCCGACCACACGCCGAAGCGCCGGCGACGGTAGCGTCCGCCGTCGCCCATGTAGGTGTCGACCTGCAGGTCGTTCCAGCTCTCGGCGAAGGCCGGCCAGTCGGCGAGCGTGCCGAACCGTCCCAGCGCGGTGCGCATGTCGGATGCCTCGACGAAGGAATATCCCGCGCGCGCGATCGAATTGCGGATGCCCGTGGCGTTCTGAAGGCCGGCGCCGATTTCGCTCATGCAGGAAGCCTATCACTTGGGCAGGCCCCCGCCATATGAGCTAAAGTCGACGCAACCCGGAGAAAATCGATGCCATTTGCCACCACCGACGACGGCGTGAAGCTCTACTACGAGGAGACGGGATCGGGGGCGCCGATCGTGTTCGTGCACGAGTTCGCCGCCGACCACCGCTCGTGGGAAGCCCAGATGCGCCATTTCGGGCAGCGCTATCGCTGCATCACCTGGAGCGCGCGCGGCTACCCGCCGTCGGACGTGCCGGAGAAGGCGTCTAGCTACAGCCAGGCGCGCGCCGCCGACGACATCCTGGCGATCCTCGATCACCTGAAGATCGACAAGGCCCATATCGTCGGCCTGTCGATGGGCGGCTTCGCGACCCTGCATTACGGCTTCCGTCACGCCGGCCGGGCGAAGTCGCTGGTGGTCGCGGGCTGCGGCTACGGCGCCGAGAAGAAGGAGCAGGCCAAGTTCAAGGAGGAGGCAGGGATCGTCGCCAAATCGCTGCTCGGTGAAGGCATGGTGAAGTTCGCCGAGAAGTACGCCTACGGGCCGACCCGGGTTCAGTTCGAGAACAAGGATCCGCGCGGCTTCGCCCAGTTCAAGAAGGAGCTCGGCGAGCATTCGGCGCTGGGCTCGGCCAACACCCAGATCGGCGTGCAGGCCGAACGGCCGTCGCTCTACGACCTGGTCGGCGAGATGCGCAAGCTCACCGTGCCGACCCTGATCCTGACCGGCGACGAGGACTGGCCGTGCCTGGAGCCCGGCATCCTGATGAAGCGCGAGATCCCGTCGGCGGCGCTGACGGTGATGCCGAACTGCGGCCACACCATCAATCTCGAGGACCCCGACCTGTTCAACCGCATCGTCGGCGATTTCGTGGGCCAGGTCGAAGCCGGCCGCTGGCCCAGGCGCGATCCGCGCGCGATTTCGACCTCGATCACGGGGATGAAGAAGTAGGGCACTCCGGTCCTATTGATCTGGATCAATGCCGCCCGGATGTCCCATTCCCACGCTTGCCGTGGGGAGAATTCAATGGACACCTGCTACTACAGCTTCATCCGCCGCCTGCCCGACGGGAGCTTTGTCGGCTGGGTGCCCGACCTTCCGGGGGTGCGGGCGAGCGGGATCACCGAAGACGCCGTCGTCCGCCTGCTGTCGCGCGATGCACGGGATTTCCTGCACGACCTGGTGATCAAGGGCATGCCGCTGCCGGTGCCGGGCACCGGCGGCGAGACGGTGCGCGGCGAGGGCGCGCCCGAGCGGCGCCTGCTGCTGATCCTGAGCTGAGCGGGCAGGATGGCCGCAGCGATTGGCCTTGACATATATTGCGAAAAACGCCATATTGCAACGATGGCATCCGGCTTCGATCGTGTCTCGATGGTAGGCCTGCTTCGTTACTCCAGTGACGGCGTTCCAGAAATTCTAGAATTTCACGAACGCAATCTCTGCGTTGCTGTAAAAGCATTCAATCTCAAGGCCTTGGGCAGCAAAGGTCGGCGTTTCTAGAATCGACGCGTTTTTTTGGGGGGCTTTCGGGAAGGCCCGGTGGAGCGCAGGACGATCGTGTTCCGGTTGAGGCCCGCCAGCGTTTCAGGCGACTCCTCCAGCGGATTTTTCGTGGCGAGAGTGTTGGGGACCTGGACCCATGGTGTTCGATGACGAGCACCAGAAGCGCAGGGGTCATCGGAGACGCCGGCCGCGTGCCGGATGGATGATGACGTGGCGAGGCATGCCGGGGCACGACTCCGCATCGCGCCGAACACAAGAGGTGGCGTGGCTACCCGGAAGTAACCGTTAGATTCCCGTCAGAGTCCGGCAACGATCCAAGAACTTGTGCCGTCGCGGAGCTTCGCTTCGCGCTACGCCGTCAGGCCGCCGTCGCAGACGAACTCGGAACCGGTCGAGAAGGTCGATTCGTCGGACAGCAGGAACAGGACCATGTCGGCAACTTCCTTCGGTTGCCCGAGGCGTCCCAGCGGATGCAGTTCTTCGAGGAACTGCTTGCCGGTCATGTTGCCCATGGTCGCCTGCAGGGCGGGAACGATCATCGGCGTGTCGATGTAGCCCGGATGCACCGAGTTGCAGCGGATGTTGTACTTCATGAAGGCGCAGTAGAGAGCCACGTTCTTGGTGAGCGTGCGCACCGCGCCCTTGCTGGCGCAATAGGCCATGGCATAGGCGGCGCCGCGCAGGCCGAGCACCGAGGAGATGTTGACGATCGAGCCGCCGCCACTCGCCTTCATGGCGGGGACGGCATGCTTGCAGCCGAGGAACGTGCCCAGCGAGTTGACGTCATTGACGCGGCGGAACTCCGCCAGCGTGCAGGTCTCGATGTCGTTACGCACGCCGATGCCGGCGGCGTTGAGCAGCCCGTGCAGGCCGCCGAATTTCGCCGTCGTCTCCGCCACCGCCTTCTGCCAGGACGGTTCCTGGGTGACGTCGAGCGGCACGAACAGGCTCGACGCGCCGAGTTCGGCGGCGACCGCCTTGCCGCGGATCTCGTCGCGGTCGGCGACCACGGCCTTGCCGCCCTCGCGCACCACGAAGCGGGCGGTGTCGGCGCCGATGCCTGAGGCGCCGCCGCTGATCAGCACGACCTTGTCCTTCATGCGATCAACCAAGGACCGTCCTCCTCATCAGGCCGGCGGTGATGGCGCCGTCGGCCACGATCTCCGTTCCGGTCAGGAACGAGGAGCGGTCCGAAGCCAGGAACAGGATGACGTGGCCCAGTTCCGACGGCTCGGCCATGTGGCCGATCGGATGGCGCGCATCGATCAGCGCCTTGCCCTGCTCGCGGCCGACCATCTGCCACAGCGGATTGAAGATCGCGGTGTCGACGCCGCCGGGATGCACCGAATTGCAGCGGATGGCGTACTTCTTCTCGGCACAGTACAGCGCCACGCTCTTGCTGAGCAGCCGCACGGCGCCCTTGCTCGCGGTGTAGGCGGTGGGGCCGGCCGAGCCGATGATGCCGGCGATCGACGAGACGTTGACGATCGAGCCCCTGGTCTCCGCCTTGCCCGGGCCGGTCTTCTTCATGCCCTCGATCGCGTACTTGCAGCCGAGGAACACGCCCTCGGAGTTGATCGCCTGGACCTTTTGCCAGGCCTCGACGGTGGTGTTCTCGATGTTGCCCGGGCCGCCGCCGATGCCGGCGTTGTTCACCATGATGTCGAGGCGGCCTTCCTTCGCGAGCACGTCGTCGAGCAGCTTGCGCCAGGACTCCTCCGACGCGACGTCGTGGGTCACGAACCGGCCGGGTGCTTCATCCTTGCCGGGCTGGATGTCGGCTACGATGACCGTGGCGCCTTCGCCGGCCAGCAGCGCTGCTGCTGCCTCGCCGATGCCGGACGCGCCGCCGGTGACGATCGCCACCTGTCCTGAGAGTTCTCCGCTCATGCGGGCGGGACCATAGCCCGCGGCCGTGCATTGCCCAAAGAAAAAACCCGGGTGTTGCCCACCCGGGTTTCGTTGCGATGCGTTGCGTCGCGACTAGAAGCCGAGGGGCTTCGTCACCGCGTTCCACTTGCCGCCCTTGACCTCGGCAAGGAAGGACGAGTTCGCACCCTGGCGGATGTTCGGTCCGAACGTGACCGCCGGGCCGCCGAAGATGTCGTGGTAGTCCTTGATCTTCTCCATGCCGGCGACGAAGGAGTCGGTCGTCAGGTTCTTGCCGGCATTGATCAGGCCCTGTGCGGAAAGGTCGGCGGCGACGTAGCCGTAGACCGCGCCGATGTTCGGGTCGATCTTGTACTTGTCCTTGTAGGTCGCGACGAACTGGCGGACCGACTCGAGCTTGCTGTCGGCATAGGGCATCTCGGTGAGGCCCATGCCGTAGAAGCCGTCCATGCCCGGGGCGGCGCCGACGACGTGGTCGTAGGCGGCGGCCGAGCCGACGAAATCGACGTTGGTCCAACCCATCTTGCGCGCGGCGGTGTATGGGATGATCGTGTCGCGCACGATGGTGCCCATGGCGATCAGGTCGCAGCCCGCGGCCTTGAGCTTGGTGAGGCCCGCGGTGAAGTCCTGGTCGGTCGGCTTGTGGGCCGCGGTCTCGACCAGCTTGATGCCCAGCTTCTTGGTCTGGAGTTCGGCGCCCGCCAGGATCTCCTTGCCGAAGTCGGTGTCCTGGTACATCGCGCAGACCGCCTTCTTGCCCTTGGTCTTGACGAAGTACTCGATCGCCGAACGGATCTGGTCGGTATAGGACGCCGCGCCGTAGAACTTCAGCCGCTCGTACGGCTCGAACATCGAGCGCGCCGCCGACAGCGGGAAGAGGTTGGGCACGCCGGCCGCGAACTGGTCCTTGAAGCAGGCGTTGTTCATCGGGGTGCCGAGCGGCGCCACGAAGGCGAACACCTTGTCGCGGTTGATCAGCTTGTTGCAGGCCTGCACCGCCTTCGGGACCTGGTAGGCCTGGTCCTCGACGATCACGCGCAGCTTGCGGCCCTCGATGCCGCCCGCCGCATTCAGTTCCTCGAAGCGCATCTTCACGCCGTTCGACGAGGAGACGCCGTAGGTCGCCGCGACGCCCGACAGGTCGGTGTGCATGCCGAACAGGACCTCGCCCGCCGTCACGCCGCGCTGCTGTGCCGCCGCACCGGCAATGCCGGCCGCGGTGAGGGCCACCGTGAGCCCCGTCACTCTTGCCATTGTCTTCATCAGTTCCTCCCTAGTGGGTTCAGCCATTGCGTTCTGACTTTTCTCCCCGCGTGCCGCGACCCCGGAGGGTCACGCCGCTTCTGCGTACATGCCGTCGATCAGACCCTTGTACTTCTCGTTCACCAGCTTGCGCCGGAGCTTCATGGTCGGCGTCAACTCCTCGTCCTCGGCGCCGAGCTGCTGCTCGATCAGCCGGAACTTCTTGATCGTCTCGACCCGCGCGAAGTTGGCGTTGACCTTCTCGATCTCGCTCTCGATCAGGTCGTTGACCTCCTTGGTGCGGCACAGCGAGGCGAAGTCCGTGAAGGGCACGTTGCTGTCCTGGGCGTACTTGGCGACGTTGTCGTAGTCGATCATCACAAGGCAGCTCAGGAACTTGCGGCGATCGCCGATCACGACGGCATCCGAGATGTACGGCGAGAACTTGAGCTGGTTCTCGATCTCCGACGGCGTGATGTTCTTGCCGCCGGCGGTGATGATGATGTCCTTCATGCGGTCGGTGATCCGCAGGTAGCCCTCGTTGTCGAGCATGCCGACGTCGCCGGTGTGCAGCCAGCCATCGCGCACGGTCTCGGCCGTCTTCTCCGGCTGGTTGAGGTAGCCCATGAAGACGTGAGGGCCCTTGAGCAGGATCTCGCCCTCGGGCGACAGCCTGATCTCGGTGCGCGGGGCGGCGATGCCCACGGTGCCGAGCTTGATCCTGTCGGGCATTCCGGTCGCCAGTCCGCAATTCTCGGTCTGGCCGTAGACCTCGCGCATGTCGACGCCGAGGGCGCGGTACCACTTGATCAGGTCGGGCGCGATCGGCGCGGCACCGGTGCCGGCATAGACGATGCGATGCAGGCCGAGCGCGCGCTTGATGTTGTCGAGCACCAGGAAGTCCGCGACCTTGTAGGCGAGCTTCTGCATCGCCGACGGCTCGCGGCCTTCGAGTCTCGCCTCGGCAACCTTCAGGCCGGCGGCCATCGCCCAGCGGTAGGCGGTGCGGCCGATCCAGGTCGCTTCCTTCATGCGGATGGCGATGCCGGAATAGAAGCGTTCCCAGATGCGCGGCACGGCGAAGAAGGTGGTGGGCGCCACCTCGCGCACGTTCTCCGGCACCGTCTCGACGCTCTCGGCGAAGTTGGCGACCGCGCCCGAGCGCAGCGGCAGGAAGGTCGTGAAGGTGCGCTCGGCGATGTGGCAGAGCGGCAGGAAGGCGAGCTGCTCGCCGTTGGCCGGGATCGGGATGAAGGCGTCGGCGTTGGCGAGCTGGAAGATCACGTTGCGGTGCGAGATCATCGAGCCCTTGGGCGGGCCGGTCGTACCCGAGGTGTAGACCAGCAGCGCCAGCTCCTCGGCCTTCGATTCCGAGACCAGCCGTTCCCAGACTCCGGGATTGGCCTTGTCATAGGCGCGGCCCGCCTCGAGCAGCTTGTCGAACGACATGACCTGCGGGTCATCGAAGTCGGCCAGGCCTTCCATGTCGAACACGAAAGCCTTCACGACGCTCGGGCAGCGCTCGCGGACCTCGAGGAACTTGTCGAGCTGCTCCTCGTTCTCCACGAAGATGAACTTCGAGCGGCTGTCGGTCAGGATGTAGTCGACCTGCTTGGCCGAGTCCGTCGGGTAGATGCCGTTGGAAACGCCGCCGGCGCCCATCGTGCCCATATCGGCGTACAACCATTCGGGGACGGTTTCCGCCAGGATCGAGACGACGTCCCCGCGCTCGAGGCCGAGGCTCACCAACCCCATGCCGGTGGCGCGGGCGCGCTCGCCGTAGTCGCGCCAGCTGGTCGAGCGCCAGATCCCGAGATGCTTCTCGCGGAAGGCGGTCTGCGTGTCGCGAGCCTTCACCTGGTGCCAGAACAACTTGGATATGGTCTCGCAACCCTCGACGTCGATGCGTTCAGCGGTCGCCATACGGCGGTCTCCCTGTCTTCCGTCTCCTCATCGCCCGGCCGGTCATCGCCAGGTCTTGCGCTTCTTCCAGCGACGGGTGCCGCGCGCGCCCTGCTGCTTGATGCCGAGATAGAATTCCTTGATGTCTTCCTTCTCGACCAGGCGCGCGCAGGTGTCGGCCATGACGATGCGGCCGACCTCGAGCACGTAGCCGTAGTCGCCGACCTGCAGGGCCATGTTGGCGTTCTGCTCGACCAGCAGGATGGTGACGCCGCGCTCGCGGTTGATGCGCACGATGATCTCGAAGATGTCCTTCACCAGCTTGGGCGAAAGACCGAGCGAAGGCTCGTCGAGCAGCATCACCTTGGGCCGCGCCATCAGCGCGCGGCTGATCGCCAGCATCTGCTGCTCGCCGCCCGACAGTGAGCCGGCGCGCTGGTCGGCGCGCTCCTTGAGCACGGGGAAATAGCTGAAGACGTCCTCGAGGTCCTTGGCCACCCCGTCGGCGTCGCGGCGGGTATAGGCGCCCATGGCGAGGTTCTCGCGCACCGAGAGGAACGGGAAGACCTCGCGGCCCTCCGGTACGTGGGAGATGCCGAGCCGCATCACCTTGTCGGGGTCGGTGCGCTGGATCTCGCGGCCCTCGAACAGCACGGTGCCCTTCTGCGGGTCCATGACGCCCGACACGGTCTTGAGCACCGTGGTCTTGCCCGCGCCGTTGGAGCCCAGGATGGTGACGATGTTGCCGGCCGGCACCTCGAAGCTGACGCCGCGGATGGCGAGGATCGGACCGTAGTAGGTCTCGAGGTTGGTGACCTTGAGGATGGGATCGGCCATCTGCGTCAGCCTCCCAGGTACGCGCGCATGACTTCGGGATGGCTCTGCACCTCGGACGGCGTGCCCATGGCGAGCGGCCGTCCGTAGTTCAGCGCCAGCACGCGGTCGGACACCGCGGAGACCAGGCTCATGTCGTGCTCGACCATCAGCACCGTGATGCCGAGCAGGTTCTTGATGTCCTGGATCCAGAACGCCATGTCCTCGGTCTCCTCGACGTTGAGGCCGGACGACGGCTCGTCGAGCAGCAGCAGCTTGGGGTTGGTGCACAGCGCGCGGGCGAGCTCAGTCACCTTGCGCACGCCGTAGGGCAGGTTGACGATGAAGCTGTCGCGGTACTGCTGCAGGTCGAGGAAGTCGATGACGTGCTCGACTGCCTCGCGGTGCTCGACCTCCATGCGCCGGGTCGCCGGCGTGAACAGCAGTTCGGACCAGAAGTGCGACTTCTTGTGGGCGTGGCGCGCCAGCAGCAGGTTCTGCAGCAGGGTGGCGTGCTCGAACAGCTCGATGTTCTGGAAGGTGCGGGCGATGCCGAGCGCGGCGATCTTGTGCGGCGGCACCCGGGTGATGTCCTGGCCTTCGAACACCAACCTTCCCTCGGACGGATCGTAGATGCGGCTCATCAGGTTGAAGATCGTGGTCTTGCCGGCGCCATTGGGGCCGATGATGGTGAAGACCTCGCCCTTCTCGACCGAGAAGGTGACGCCGTCGACGGCCTTGATGCCGCCGAAATTGATGGCGATCTGCTCGGCGGAGAACAGGCTCATCGCAGGCGCTCCGACTTCATGTAGGTCTTCTGCCGCTTGAAGGTGGCGCGCTTGTACATGGGGAAGGTCGAGAAGAAGAGGCGGATCTTCATCCATCGGCCGTAGATGCCGAGCGGCTCGAGCAGGATCACCAGCACCAGGATCAGGCCGAAGATGCCGGCTTCGACGCCGGGCTTCTTCAGGAAGTTGCCGAGCGCGTCGCCGACCCACATGAAGACCGGGATACCGGTGGAGGCCGACATGTCGGCGAAGGTGGCCGGGATACCGTCGCGCAGGATGGCGATCAGCGGCGGCAGAAGCGCGACGAAGATCGCGCCGAACACCGCGCCGTGTAGCGAGCCCAGCCCACCCACGATCACCAGCAGCAACAGCTGGATCGACAACAGGATGGTGAAGATGTCGGGCGCCAGGAAGGCGATCTTGTGGGCGAACAGCGCGCCCGCCAGCCCCATCAGCGCGGCGGAGTAGGCGAAGGCCATCGACTTGTAGATGGCGAGGTTGACGCCCATCGACTGGGCGGCGATCTCGCTGTCGCGGATCGCGATCCAGGCGCGCCCGGTGGGGGTGCGCAGCAGGTTGCGTGTCAGCCACAGCGCCAGCACGAGGAAGAGCAGGCAGAGGAAGTAGAACTCGCGCTCGTCCTTGAACGACAGGCCGAAGATCACCGGCGGCTCGACCGGCATGCCGGCGAAGCCGTGGGTCACCGATTCCCAGCGACTGAAGACCTCGGCGATGATGATCGAGAAGGCGAGCGTGGCGATCGCGAGGTAGATGCCGGTCATGCGCAGCGCCGGCAGGCCGACGATGAAGCCGCAGACCGTGGTGATCGCCACCGCCAGCACGACCGAGGCCACCCAGGGCACGCCGTGCTGCAGGAAATAGGCGTGGGCGTAGGCGCCGATTCCGAGGAAGGCGGCGTGGCCCAGCGAGACCAGTCCGGTGTAGCCGACCAGCACCATCAGGGAGACGCCGCAGATGCCGTAGATGAACACCCAGGCGGACTCGCCGACATAGTAGTCGGACATCACGAACGGCAAGGCGATCACGGCGAGCGCGAGCAGGACGTACCAGCCCATGTCGACCCGGTCGCGGAAGATCTGGATGTCCTGGGTGTAGGAGGTCTTGAACACGAAACGCATCGGCAGAGCCCTTACACTTTCTTGCGGCCCAGGGTGCCGAACAGGCCCTGCGGGCGCACCGCCAGCATGACCAGCAGCACGATGTAGGGCGCGGTGTCCTTGAAGCCCTCGGGCAGGGTGGCGCCGGCGTAGAGTTCGATCAGCCCGATCACGATGCCGCCGACCAGCGCGCCGGGAATCGAGCCGAAGCCGCCCAGCACCGCGGCGGCGAATGCCTTCAGCGCCACCGCGAGGCCCATGTTGATGTCGATCAGGGTGACCGGCGCCAGCAGCACACCGGCCGCGGTGGCGACGCCGGCGGAGATCGCCCAGATCATCGAGAAGATCAGCTTCACCGGAATGCCCATGTAGTAGGCGGCGAGCTGGTTCTGCGAGGTCGCCTGCATGGCGACGCCGATGCGGGTGAAGTTGAAGAAGGCGTAGAGCACACCGCACAGCAGCAGGGTGCCGATGATGATCGACAGGTACTGGTGGCTGAGGGTGATGCTGCCGATCTGCGTGACGCCGCCGAACGGGGTCGGCAGGGTGTAGATCTCGGAGCCCCAGGTGACGCTGGCGAAGGTGCGGAAGATCGAGCCCAGGCCGATGGTGAGCATTACCACCGCGAATTGCGGCTGGCCGATCACGCGGCGCAGGATCGTCATGTCGAGCACGGCGCCGAAGATGCCGATCACGACGATGGCCAGCGCGAAGGCCAGCCAGTAGTCGAAGCCCCACCAGACGACGGCCATGTAGCAGACGAAGGCGCCCAACATCAGCAGGTCGCCCTGCGCGAAGTTGACGAGCTCCGTCGCCTTGTAGATGAGTACGAATCCCAGGGCGACCAGGCCGTAGATGCAGCCGACCGCCAGACCGTTCAACGTCAATTGCAGGAAGTCGTTCAGCTTCCGCCCCCGCTCGTTTCCATCCCGTTTGCGTCCGTCGGTCTTGTGCCGCCGGTTCGCTGCGCAAATATGAATGGCTGTTCAGGCCTGTCAACGCGTTACGGAGACTTTATCCATGGCCCCCGCCACCGCCGACCTAGAGACTTTCGTCGCGTCAAGCGCTCCCAGTCCGTTCTACACGCCCGAGCACGAGGCGTTCCGGCAGACGGTACGCCGCTTCGTCGACCGCGAGATCATGCCCCACGTCGACCAATGGGACGAGGCCGAGGAATTCCCGCGGGAATTGTACGGAAAGGCGTCGGCGGCCGGGCTGATGCAACTCGGCTTTCCCGAGGAATATGGCGGTGTCCCGACCGATCCGTTCTTCGGCATCATCAAGGCCGGCGAAATGGCGCGGCACGGCAGCGGCGGCCTGAACGCCAGCCTGAACAGCCACACGATCGGCGCACCGCCGATCGCGGCGCTGGGGCCGGAATGGATGAAGCGCAAGCTGCTGCCCGAGATCCTGGGCGGTGAGAAGATCAGTGCGCTCGCCATCACCGAGCCGAGCGGCGGCTCCGATGTCGCCAACCTCAAGACCACGGCGCGGCGCGAGGGCGACCATTACGTGGTCAACGGCTCCAAGATGTTCATCACCTCGGGGATGCGCGCGGACTACTACACCGTGGCGGTGCGTACCGGAGGGCCGGGCGCAGGCGGCGTGTCGCTGCTGCTTATCGAACGCGAGCGCGAGGGCTTCGCGCGCACCAAGCTCAAGAAGATGGGCTGGTGGGCGTCCGATACCGCGCAGCTCTTCTTCGACAACGTGCGTGTGCCGGTCGACAACCTGATCGGCGCGGAGAACAAGGGCTTCATCGGCATCATGCTGAACTTCAACCAGGAGCGGCTCGGCATGTCGGCCGGCGCCTGGGGCTACGCCAAGGTCTGCCTCGACGAAGCGATCGCCTATGCCCGCGAGCGCCACACGTTCGGCAAACCGCTGATCGCCAACCAGGTGGTGCGGCACCGGCTGGTCGACATGGCGATGCGCATCAACGCCGTGAGGTCGACGCTCGAACTGCTGGCCTGGCGCGTCGGCCAGGGCGAGAAACCGGTGGCCGAGATCTGCATGCTGAAGAACCTCGCGACCTCGACGATGGAATATTGCGCCAACGAGGCGATGCAGATCTTCGGCGGCGCGGGCTACCTGCGCGGCGCCAAGGTCGAGCGCATCTATCGCGAGACCAAGGTGATGTCGATCGGCGGCGGTTCGGTGGAGATCATGAAGGATCTCGCGGCGCGCCAGATGGGGCTATAATCGAGCATGTCCAAGGCTCCCCTCACATCGCCCGAAGAGCGCGTGGCGCTCTTCCAGAAGCTGTTCTCCGACACCATCCCGCACAACAAGGCGCTGGGGCTGAAGGTGGTCGCCGTCGCCAAGGGCCTGGCGAGCATGCAACTCGACTGGCGCTCGGAGCTGGTCGGCAACCCGGAGACCGGCGTGCTGGCGGGCGGGCCTCTGACGGCGATGCTCGACGGTTGCTGCGGCATGGCGGTCGCCACCATGCTGAAGGACCCCAAGCCGTTCGCCACGCTCGACCTGCGCATCGACTACGCCAAGCCCGCGGTACCCGGGCAACCGGTGATCGCCGAGGCAGAGTGCTATCGCATCACGCGCTCGGTCGCCTTCACGCGCGCGATCGCCCACCAGGGCGACCCCAAGGACCCGGTTGCCGCTGCGGCCGGCACCTTCATGCTCGGGACCAAGGGCAAGGTCACGCGCGCGCAGGCCGTGGGCAAGGAGTCGGCCAGATGAGCGGCCCGCTGCTCAAGAGCCTCGCCGACGTGCGCAAGAAGGGCGATGTGGGCAGGCTTGCCGAGGCAATTCCCTATGCCAGGTGGATGAACATAGCGCCGGAGAACAGCACCGGAGAACTGCTCACCCGCATGCGCTATAGCCCGAGCCTGATCGGCAATACTTTCCTGCCGGCGATCCATGGCGGAACCCTGGGAGCGCTGCTCGAAATGTCCGCGATCTTCCACCTGATATGGGAAACCGAAGCCGAGTCGGTACCGAAGATCGTCAATATCACGATCGACTACCTGCGCTCCGCCGGACCGCGCGACGTGATCGCGGCGGCCAAGGTGACGAAGCAGGGCCGCCGCATGGTCAATGTCTTCGCGGAGGCCTGGCAGGACGACCGGTCCCGTCCCGTTGCCTCGGCCTCGGCGCACTTCCTGGTCACCTCGGCCGACGAGCCGCCCTCACTGTAGGACGCGCGCGGTTGGCGCAGTTGGCGCAGGCCCGATGCGCGCCATATGCGCATGGGTGAATTGCGCTGCGGCGGTCATGGACATTCCGGCCCCTTGCCTTAAAGAACGCTGCCCATGGACTATGACGCTCTCAGGACCCCTCAAGACGACGTTGTCCGCGACGGCGCGGAGTTCCAGGCCTATCTGGCGCCCGCGGAGCTGATCGACTCCGGACATCCAGATATCGTGGCCTATGCCGCGGCGAAGTCAGGGCAGGGCGACGACCGTACGCGAGCGCTTCGCCTCTACTACGCCGTGCGCGACGATCTGCGCTACGACCCCTACAACACGCCGATGCGGCCGGAGGCCTATCGCGCCAGCACCACGCTCGGGGCGCGGCACGGCTATTGCGTCAACAAGGCGGGGCTGATGGCCGCGGTCTGCCGCGCCGCCGGCATCCCGGCGCGCGTCGGATACGCCGACGTTCGCAATCACATGACGACCAAGCGGCTCACCGACCTGATGGGCAACGACACCTTCTACTATCACGGCTACACCGAGGTCTGGCTGGACGGGCGCTGGATCAAGGCGACGCCGGCCTTCAACAGGGAGCTGACCGAGAAGTTCGGCCTGAAGCCGCTCGACTGGGATGCGATGAGCGATTCGATCTATCACCCGTTCGATCTCAGCGGCCGGCGGCACATGGAGTATCTTTGCTATCGCGGCGTGTTCGCCGACATCCCGTTCGAGGAGATCCGCGGCGCGTTCCGCCATTATTATCCGCGCATGACGATGCTGCAGGAAGCCATGCCGGCGGGCGGCAGACTGAACGGCGACTTCGGCGCAGAGGGCGAAGCGGAAGCGAAGCAGAAGTGACCCTGGCGCCGCGGTCGGCCGCGTACATCACCCTGCTGGTGGCGCTGGGCAGCTTCGGGCCGCTCACCATGAGCATCTACACGCCGGTCATGCCCTCGGTCGGGCACGACATGATGGCTTCGGCCGAGAGCGTGAAGCTGACCCTCACGACGTACATGCTGGGCTTCGCCGTCGGCCAGCTGTTCTACGGCCCGCTCAGCGACCGCTACGGACGCCGGCCCGTGCTGCTGGGCGGCCTGCTGGTGTTCACGGCGACGACCTTCGCCTGCTCCTTCGCGCCCTCGATCGGCGGCCTGATCGGGCTGCGCGTGCTGCAGGGGCTGGGCGCGGCCTCGGGCTCGGTGCTGGGCCGTGCGCTGACCCGCGACGCCTATACCTTCCAGGAGATGCCGCTGGTCATGAGCTGGATCTCGCTCGGCCAGAACATCGCGCCGTCGCTGGCGCCGACGCTGGGCGGTTTCCTCGCCGCCTGGGTGAGCTGGCGCGCGACCTTCTGGTTCGTCGGCGCGTTCGGTGTGACCCTGCTGCTGGTCGTGTTCTTCGGTTTGCGGGAGACCAACAAGTTCAGGAGCGACAAGGTCGATCTCGGTGCCCTGCTGCGCGGCTCGGGCGAGATGCTGCGCAGCCGCCGCTTCCTCGGCCACATCCTGCCGCTCGGCTTCGGCTTCGCGATCAACTTCGGCATGCTGGCCGGCGTGCCGTTCATCCTGCAGGAGCGGCTGGGCTTCACGCCGCAGGAGTTCGGCCTGATCGTGCTGCTGTCGGTCGGCGGCTTCACGCTGGGCACCTTCGTCAACAACCGGCTGGTCGGGCGCGTGTCGCCGACCGCGATCATCCGCCACGCCGGCTGGTTCCATGTCGCGGCACTGGCGGTCATGGCGGCGCTGTCGCTGTCGGGCGTGCTCGCCTGGTGGGCGATCATCGGGCCGCACATGCTGCTGAGCTTCGGCACCGGCCTGATCGTGGCCAATGCCAACGCCGGCGCGGTCGGCATGTTTCCGCGGCTGGCCGGCACCGCCTCGTCGATCGCGGGGCTGGCGCAGATGGGCATGGGCGCCATGGGCACCGTCACAGTGGCGGCCCTTTCGCTCGTCGGTAGCCGATATGTCGCCATGCCGCTGGTGATCGGCCTGCTGCCATTCGCATTTGCGATGCTGCTGAGCGGGCGGCTGTTGCGTCCGGCCGGGATGGCCCGCTAGATGGACCGATAAAAGGAGAGGAAGTCGACATGGCGAACATGCTGAAGGACAAGGTCGTACTGGTGACCGGCGCGGGCGGCGGTATCGGCCGCGAGATGGCGCTGCTGGCGGCCAAGGAAGGCGCCAAGGTGGTGGTCAACGACCTGGGCGGCGCGGTCGACGGCGAGGGCTCGGGCAATGGGACGCCTGCGCAGAAGGTGTGCGACGAGATCGCGGCAATGGGCGGCAAGGCGGTTCCGAACGGCGACAGCGTCGCCGATCCCGCCGGTGCCGAGCGCATGGTCAAGGCGGCGGTCGAGAATTTCGGCCGCATCGACGGCGTCATCAACAACGCCGGAATCCTGCGCGACCGCATCTTCCATCGCATGAGCCACATGGACTGGAAGATGGTGATCGACGTGCACCTCAACGGCTCGTTCAACACCAGCCGCGCCGCCGCCAACTACTTCAAGGAACAGAAGTCCGGCGCCTTCGTGCACTTCACCTCGACCTCGGGCCTGGTCGGCAATTTCGGGCAGGCCAACTACTCGGCGGCCAAGATGGGCATCATCGGCCTGTCGCGTTCGATCGCGCTCGACATGGCGGCATTCAACGTCCGCTCGAACTGCATCTCGCCGTTCGCCTGGACGCGCATGATCGGCACCATCCCCGCCGACACCGAGGCGCAGAAGGCGCGCCTCGAGCGCTCCAAGAAGATGACTCCGGCCAAGATCGCGCCGATGGCCGTCTACCTGCTGTCCGATGCCGCGCAAGCGCAGGGCGTTACGTCGCAGATCTTCGGCGTGCGCATGAACGAGATCATGCTGTTCAACGCCAACCGCCCGGTCCGATCGGTTCACAACTCCGAGGGTTGGACGCTGGAGCAGATCGACGAGCAGGCGATCCCGTCGATGAAGAACTACTTCACCGACATGAAGCGTTCGCCCGAATACTTCACCTGGGATCCGATTTGATGGCCGAAGCGCGCAAGAACGAACCGAAGATCGATGCCGACGAGGTCCTCGCCGGCATCGTCGAATGGGTCTCGATCGAAAGCCCGAGCCACGACTCCGGGTCGGTCAACAAGGTCGTCGACCATGTCGAGAAGCAGTTCAGCGATCTCGGCCTGAAGCTCGAGCGCATTCCCGGCCGCGACGGCTTCGGCGACATCCTCGAGTGCCGCACGCCGGAGGACTGGAGCGAGCATCAGGGCGAGGGCATTCTGGTCCTTGCGCATCTCGATACCGTCCATCCGATCGGCATGATCGAGAAGGACCTGAAGGTCCGTCGCGAGGGAGACAGCATCTTCGGCCCCGGCATCTACGACATGAAGGCGGGCGGCTACATCGCCTACTACGCGATGCGCCACCTTCAGCGGCTGAGCAAGAAAACCAAACTGCCGGTGACCTTCCTGTTCATTCCGGAAGAAGAAGTCGGCAGCCCGACTTCGAGGGCGCGCATCGAGTCCGCGGCCCGCGGGCACAAGTACGCGCTGGTGATGGAGCCGGGCCGCGACGGCGACAAGGTCGTGACCTCGCGCAAGGGCGTCGGTCGCTTCACCCTGACCGTGAAGGGTGCGGCGAGCCACGCCGGCGTGCGCCATGAGGACGGCCGCAGCGCCATCGCCGAGATGGCGCGCCAGATCATCCGCATCGAGAACAAGACCGATTACGCGCGCGGCATCACCTGCAACGTGGGCCTGATCCAGGGCGGCACCGGCGTCAATGTCGTGCCGGCCGAGTGCAAGGTCGAGGTCGACCTGCGCGTGCCGAGCCAGCAGCTCGCCGAGGAGATGACGCACTGGTTCCTGAACCTCGAGCCGATCGGCAAGGACGTCACGCTGACGGTCGAGGGCGAGATGAACCGGCCGCCCTATCAGAAGGACGCAGGCATCACCGCGCTGTTCGAGAAGGCGCGGGCGATCTACTCCGAGATCGGCAAGGAGCTCCAGGACGTGCCGCTGACCGGCGGCGGCAGCGACGGGAACTTCACAGCCGCGCTCGGAATTCCGACGCTCGACGGGTTGGGCGCCGACGGCAAGGGTGCGCATGCGGCCTACGAGCAGATCTACTATTCGTCGCTGGTGCCGCGAACCTATCTCTGCACGCGTCTGCTCGAGACGCTGGAGTAGGATCGGGAGAGCAGGAGCGGGACGATGGTCACGGTCTATCACGCCAAGAACACGCGCTCGATCCGCGTGCTCTGGACGCTCGAGGAACTCGGTGTGAAGGCGGAGGTCAGGAGCCTGCCGTTCCCGCCCAGCAAGCTCCAGCCCGATTACCTGTCGGTCAATCCGACGGGCACGGTGCCGACCTTGATCGACGGCCCGGTGCGGCTCACCGAATCCATGGCGATCTGCGAGTACCTGGCGGCGAAGTACGATTCCTCGATGCTGGTGGCGCCCGGCGATCCGGCACGCACCGACTTCCTGCAATGGCTGTGGTACGGCGAGTCGACCCTGATGACGCCGCTGTCGCGCCGGGCGACGGTGACCCGACTGCAGCGCAAGGGCCCGGACATCGACGCCGTTCTGGACGATGCCGCCAACAATACGGGCGTGCGCCTGGTGGCGCTGGAGCAGCGGCTCGAAGGCCGCGACTTCCTGGTCGCGGGTCGGCTCTCGCTGGCCGACATCTCGGTCGGCTACCCGCTGCATCTGGTCGGGGCCTTCGGCCTCGATCGCCTGCTCGGTCCGCGCACGGCCGCCTATCGTGAGCGGCTGCGCGCGCGGCCGGCCTATCAGAAGGCGATTGCCGTTCCCTAATATGCCGCCGTGAATCGGCGGCGGATGTGCCGCGGGGTCTCGATCTCGTCGAGGATGGCGATCGCGAAGTCCTCGCGGCTGATCAGGCTCTGGCCCTTGTCGTCCTCGATCAGGTGATCGAGACCGAGCCGGAACTTGCCTGTGCGCTCGCCCGGCTGGATCGAAGCGGCCGGCGAAATCGCCGTCCATTCCAGATCGGTCGCCTTTCTCATCTCATCGAAGGCGAGCGCCGCGGGCTTAGAGGTCGGCGGCTGGATGCCTTTCTCGGCCATGTGGTCGAAGTGGGTGCGGCCGTCCTTGCGCAGCAGGCTGCCGGCGCCGATCACGAACAGGCAGCGCCGCACGCCGGATTTGCGGATCGCGTCGAGCACGGCGTGAATGTCGGCTTCGTTCCACTTCAGCGAGACGATCGCCGCGTCGTGGCCCTGCAGGACGCCGGCGAGGCCCGCCACGTCGGTGGCACTGGCGGCCTTCGCGATCATTTGGGGACGGGCGGCGAGCTTGGCCGGATCGCGCGATGTCGCGGTGACCTTGTGGCCGCGCCGCAGCGCCTCGTCGAGCACTCGACTGCCGATGTTGCCGGTCGCACCGACGATGGCCAGGTTCATTGCAGAATCTCCTTCATCAGATCGAGGATGGCCGAGACGGTCGCTGCCGGCGCCTCCTGCGGCACGTTGTGGCCGATCCGCGGGATCAGCCGTCGTTCGTAGAAGCCTTTGAACTTCGGCGCACTGTGGTCGGTTCTCGGTACCGGACCGACGCCGTCGCCTTCGCCATGAAGGTTGATGGTCGGCACGGTGATCTCGGGCTGGGCCTGCAGCCGGGCCTCGATACCGAGCAGGGCGGGATCGCCGGCCGCATAGGCGTAGCGATGGCGATAGGACTGGATCACGACGTCGACGAAGTCGGGATTGTCGAAGGAGACGGCACTCTTCTCGAAGGTCGCCTCGTCGAAGTCCCAGTTCGGCGACCACAGCTTCCACAGCAGCCGGCAGATGTCGCGCCGGTTCTCGGTCAGGCCAGCGACGCCGCGCGCCGTGTGGAAATAGAACTGGTACCAGAAGCGGTGTTCCTGCGCGGCCGAGACCGGCTTCACCGATCCCGCGATGTCCTGGATGTTGTAGCCGGTACTGCTCACCAGCCCGTTCACCCGGTCGGGCCACAGCGCCGAGACCACGCAGGCCGCGCGACCGCCCCAGTCGTAGCCCATCAGGGTGGCTTGCTCGATCTTGAGCACATCCATCATCTGCAACAGGTCGTGGCCGAGCGCCGCCTGCTCCCCCGAGCGCGGCGTTGCGGCCGACAGAAAGCGCGTGCCGCCGTAGCCGCGCAGGTAGGGCACGTAGACCCGGCAACCCCTGGCCGCGAGCGGCGGCGCCACCTCGTCGAAACAGCGCGGGTCGTAGGGGAAGCCGTGCAGCAGGATGACCGGATGGCCGTCGCGCGGGCCGTGAGCCTCGCAGGCGATCTCCAGCACGTCGGTCTTGATCTTGAGCGGTTCCATGCTGCGAGCTTAGCGAAGGCCGCGCGCGTTGACAGCCCGCAGGCGCATGCCCACGCTTGTCGAAAAGCAGGAGGAAGCATGGCCCGGTTCGATCGCGTGATCCGCGGCGGCATGATCGTCGACGGCAGCCGCCTGCCGCGGTTTCGCGGTGACATCGGCATCAAGGACGGCGTGGTGGCCGAGATCGGCCAGATCGGCGCGGGCGAGGCCGACGAGGTCATCGATGCGGGCGGCCTGATCGTGGCACCGGGCTTCGTGGATCTGCACACCCACTACGACGCCCAGCTCTTCTGGGATCCGTACTGCACACTCTCGGCCTGGCACGGCATCACCTCGGTGGTCATCGGCAATTGCGGCTTTGGTTTCGCGCCGGTGCGGCCGGCCGAGCGCGAGCGGGCGATGCTGACCATGACCCGTGTCGAGGCGATTCCCATGGCCTCGATGAAAGAGGGCATGCCGTGGAACTGGGTCACGTTTCCGGAGTTTCTGGATGCCGTCGACCGGGCGCCCAAGGCGGTCAACATCCTGCCCTACGTGCCGATCTCGCCGCTGCTGATCTGGGTGATGGGCTTCGAGGCGGCCAAGGCCGGAAAGCTGCCGACACCCGAGCAGCATGCCGAGCTGAAGCGGCTGCTCAACGAGGCGATGGATGCCGGCGCTTGCGGATGGTCGGCACAGCGCATGCTGCCGACCGGACCGGCGGCGGTGCAGCGCGATCATGATGGCACGCCGATGCCGACCGACGTCATGCATGACGACACGTGCCGCGAGTTCGCCCGGGTGCTGGCCGACCGCAACGACGGCTTCATGCAGATGCTGCTGGTCTCCGGCGACAATACGCGCGACCGCCTTTTCTACGAGGAGATGGCGACGCTCTCGGGGCGTCCGATCATCATGAACGTGGTGCAGGCTTTCGACGATCGCCCGCACATTCACCGCAAGATCCTGGAATGGCTGAAGAGCTGCCGCGAGCGCGGCATCCGCGTGGTCGGGCAGGGGCTGACGACCGATGCGGGCTTCACCTTCACCTTCGAGAACTGGAACCTGTTCGACGACCAGCAGGACTGGTGCGACGCCACCACCGGCACCCATGCCGAACGGCTGGCCAAGCTTGCCGATCCCGCGCGCCGTCCGGCGTTGCGCAAGAACCTGCCGGTCACGGCGGTCGGGCCGCTGCCCGACATCGCAATCGTCGGGCCGAAGCTTGCGAAGAACAAGCAGTGGCTCGACTACACGCTCGCCCACGCCGGCGAGAAGATGGGCAAGCATCCGGTGGATGTGATGCTCGACATGGCGGTCGAGGAGAACCTCGAGACGGAATTCTTCGCAGCACCTCCCAACGGCAAGATCGAATACCTCAAGGAGCTGGTCGATGATCCCTATGTGCTGTTCGGCGTGTCGGACGGTGGCGCCCACACCAAATTCCTGACCGCCGGCCGCTATCCGACCGAGACGATCTGCAAGGTCGTGCGCGAGCACAAGATGATCTCGCTGGAGGAGGCGCACTGGCGGTTGTCGGCGTTGCCGGCCGAGGTGGCGGGCTTCCATGGCCGCGGCGTACTGAAGAAGGGGGCGCCGGCCGACATCGTGATCTACGATTATGATGGGCTGCGGGTGCTGCCCGACGAAATCGCGCACGACCTGCCGGGTGGCGAGTGGCGGCGCATTCAGCGCGCCGAGGGCTACAAGTACATCCTGGTGAACGGAGAAGTGACGATGCGCGACGGGCTTCCGACCAACACCCATTCCGGCCGCCTGCTGCGCCATGGCGGGCGCGCGGCATGATGCGGCGATGCTGAGCAAGCCGTCCGACTTCCTGACACCCGAGCAGGTGAAGGCACTCGGTGCGAAGTCGAACCTGATGGGCGTCTGGCTGGTGCTGCATGCCTGGGGCCTGATCTTCGGGTCTATGGCGCTGTTCGTGTGGTGGCCCAACCCGTTCACGTTCCTGCTGGCGGCGATGGTGATCGGCACGCGTCAACTCGGCCTCGCGATCCTGATGCACGATGCCGCGCACGGTCTGCTGTTCGCCGATCGGCGGCTGAACGACTGGGTCGGCAGCTGGCTGCTCGCCTATCCGGTGGCGGCGAGCCTCACGCTCTACCGGCCCTATCACCTCACGCACCATCGCCACACCCAGCAGGCGGAGGATCCCGATCTCGGCCTGTCGGCGCCCTTCCCGATCTCGCGCAAGAGCCTATGGCGCAAGATCCTGCGCGATCTCACCGGCCAGACCGCCTTCCAGCGCCGGCGCGAGCAGTTCCGGCGTGGCCTCGCGGTGCGCGGCGGCCTGATCGCCAATGCTGTGCTGTTCGCGCTGCTGGCGGTCGCGGGTTACTGGTGGCTCTATCCGGTGCTGTGGCTGCTGCCGCTCGCGACCTGGTACCAGCTCGTGACACGCATCCGGAACATTGCCGAGCATGCCGTGGTGCCTGACAACGACGATCCCCTGCGCAATACGCGCACCACGCTCGCCAATCCGGTCGAGCGGCTGTTCATTGCGCCCTATTGGGTGAACTACCACCTTGAGCATCACCTGTTCATGTTCGTGCCGTGCTGGCGATTGCCCGCCGCTCATCGTCTGCTGGTCGAAGGAGGGCAGGGCTCGCGCATGGAGATCCAGCGTGGCTATCGCGCCGTGCTGCGACTCGCGGCCTCACTGCAATTTGATGGCGGGCGCGGCGAGGGCCGCCGCAGCGCGGCTCACATCTAGGAATCGGTTTGGGCGTGGGTTGCTCTGGCTAACTCCCCACTATCCTTGTTATTATTGCCATTCAGAGATTCGCCGGGAGGAGACCTATGTTCAAGAAACTGTTGGCCGTCGTGGCAGTCGCGTTCCTGCTGGGCGCCTGCGAGGAGGCTCCGCCGCCGACCCCGACGCCGCCGCCCGCCCGCAACTTCCTGGTGTTCTTCGACTTCGACAAGTCGACCCTGACGCCGCGCGCCATGGACATCGTCAAGGAGGCCGCTTCGGTCGCCAAGGCCGGCCAGAACGCGCGCGTGACCTGCACCGGCCACACCGACACGGCGGGTCCGGCGAACTACAACATGGCGCTGTCGCTGCGCCGCGCCAACACGGTGAAGGCCGCTTTGGTGCGCGAAGGCGTGTCGGCCACGGCGATCAGCGTCATCGGCAAGGGCGAGCAGGCGCTGCTGGTCGCGACCAAGGACGGCGTGCGCGAGCCGCAGAACCGCCGGGTCGAGATCGTGATCCAGTAACCCGGGGCTCCGGGCAAAAGAAAAGGCGGTCCGCAGGGACCGCCTTTTTGTTTGCGTCCGCTCCGGCGCTTACGGCGCGGGGCAGGGAAGCATGTTCATCTCCGGGCCGAGGTCGTACGGCGGCGGGGTCTGGCTGAGCGAGGTGACCTTGGGGTCGAGCGCCCATTCGAGCGCGCGCAGGTTGCGGGCGCAATAGTCCTTGTCGACCGGCGCACGCTGGGCGGTGCGGTTCGAGAACTCGGTCACGACCGTGTCGATGTTGAAGCGCTTGCGGCGCGACAGGTCGGTCAGCGCGCGGGCGTTGGCGGAGAGCTCGCCGCCGAACTTGCCGAGGTAGCTGCCGTAGATCGAGT
>JBGAIW010000034.1:0-40569 GCA_044225265.1 Reyranella sp. | reverse complement strand
CTTCATACGTGCCGGCGATCTTGTTCGACATGGCCCCCGCTCTTCATTCTGCGACGATGGCGTGGACAGCGAGCCGACGATCGGCGGAAGACGGACAGCAAAGACGGGCGACGGAATTTTCTTCTCGCAGCGCCGCCTCTCGGAGCGCTAGCATTTTTCGATTCGTCGTCTCGTCAGATGCTGCGGCCTGCTCCCTCGTTCGTTTTGCCGGTGAAGAGGAAGCCCCTCCTACCCCACCTTGGCTCGCGAACCAGACGCCCCACGCCCCGCCGCGATGAATCGACTCTTAGACAGACTCGTCGCGCAGCGCAAACGATTCAAAATTCGATGAGAGCACGTGATTCAGATTGTTAGTTGTGCGAGTCGATTGACAACGATGGCGATTCGATTCCTCTCGCTCGACATCGCGCTGTGCCGCTCAACATCTAGCGCCTCGCATCGATCTCACGGCGATAACGCGTAATCGTATGTTGATCGCCGAATTGGCATCCAAACGATCTTCGACGCCGCGCCACAAGAATCTCAAAATTTATTCCGGACGCGCAGCTGAAAATAAAAACGCCGCTCGATGAGAGCGGCGTTCACATCTTCTGCAGGTGAGGAGCCTCAGCTCATCGCCTTGATCCGCGCATTCAGTCGCGACACGCGACGGGCGGCGGCGTTGGCGGCGACCACACGCGCGTCGGCGCCGCGCTGGATCTCCGGCTGTGCGGCGCGCAACGCGGCCTGGGCCGCCTTCTTGTCGCCTGCGGCGATCGCCTCCTCCACCTTCTTGATGGAGCTGCGCACGCGGCTGCGGCGCGCGGCGTTCACGGCGGTGCGGCGCTCGGTCTGGCGGGCGCGCTTCTCGGCCGACTTGTGATTAGCCATTTAGTCCTCGTTCCTCGGAAGGGCGGGCTTATACGGGCCGCATCGGCCCCGGTCAAGCAGGCCAAATTGCCCCGGTCAGCGGTGTTTCCAGGCCGCCTTTCGCTTGTCCGCAAAGGCGTTCATGCCCTCCGACCGGTCCTCGAACGCGAAGGTCGCATGGAAGGTGCGACGTTCGAAGCGCACACCCTCGGCCAAAGTGGTCTCGAACGCGCGATTTACCGCCTCCTTGGCGACCATGGTGGCGGGCAGCGACATGCCGGCGATCTTTTCGGCGGCCGCCATGGCCTCCTCCATCAACTTGTCGAGCGGCACGACCCGGCTGACCAGGCCGCTGCGTTCGGCTTCGGCTGCGTCCATCATGCGGCCGGTCAGGACCATGTCCATCGCCTTGGCCTTGCCGACGAAGCGCGGCAGCCGTTGAGTACCGCCGGCGCCGGGAATGGTGCCGAGGGTGATTTCAGGTTGGCCGAACTTCGCGTTGTCGGCGGCGATGATGAAGTCGCACATCATGGCCATCTCGCACCCCCCGCCCAGGGCATACCCGGCAACCGCCGCCACGATCGGCTTGCGGACCTGGCTCACCTTCTCCCAGCCGACGGTTATGAAGTCCTGCAGGAAAACGTCCTGATAGGATTTCTCTTTCATCTCCTTGATATCGGCGCCGGCGGCGAAGGCCTTGTCGCTTCCTGTCAGGACCATGCAGCCGATGTCGCGGTCGGCCTCGAAGGCGTCGAGCGCCACGCCGAGTTCCCGCACCAGATCGGCGCAAAGCGCATTTAGCGCCTTCGGTCGGTTGAGTCGGATGATGCCGACCCGGCCCTTGGTCTCGGTCAGGATGTTTTCGTATGCGGCCACGGTTTCCTCCGGCGTGTCCGTCGAGGCTTAGCTAGCGCTGGCAGCGGGCGCAATAGAAGGTCGAACGCCCGGCCTGGACGAGCCGCTTGACGAGTTGGCCGCAATCCCTGGTCGGGCAGGGTGCGCCGAGTCGATCGTAGACCTTGAAGCGGGTCTGGAAGTAGCCGAGTTCACCGCCGGGCTGGACGTGGTCGCGCAGCGTCGAGCCGCCGTCGGCGATCGAGCGCGACAGCACCTGCTTTATGGCGGCGACCAGCCGGTCGGCGCGATCGCCTTGCACCGTATGGGCCGAGCGGCGCGGCGAGATGCCGGACATATAGAGCGCCTCACAGGCATAGATGTTGCCGACCCCGACGAGAGTCTTCTGATCGAGCAGGGCAGCCTTGATGGGCGTGCGTCGCCCCTTGAGACGACCGGCCAGGGTTGCGCCATCGAAAGTCTCGTCGAGCGGTTCGGGCCCGAGGCCCTTGAATGCCTTGTGCTTCTCAACCGTGTCGGTGGCGACCAGGAGCATCAGGCCGAACCGGCGTGCGTCGTTGAAACGAACCTGCCAGCCATCGTCCAATTCGAAGACCACGTGGTCGTGGCGTTCGAAGGGATGCTCGGCAGCGCTCTTGGCATCGTGCAGGGTCATGCGCCCCGACATGCCGAGATGCACGATCAGGGTCTGACCGTCATCGAGCCGCAAAAGCAGATATTTCGCCCGCCGATCGATCGCCTGCACGGTGCGGCCTTCGACCTTGGTGGCGAACTGTCGGGGCAATGGCACGCGCAGGTCCTTGCGACGCTGGATCAGGCGCGCGATGCGGTGCCCGACCATGCGGGGCACGAGGCCCCGGCGGACGGTCTCGACCTCGGGTAACTCCGGCATGATCTCTAGTGGCGGGCGCCGAATAGGGCACTGCCGACCCGCACATGGGTGGCGCCCAGGCGAACGGCGGTCTCGTAGTCGGCACTCATTCCCATGCTGACCTGTGCCAGGCCGTTGCGGGCCGCCATCTTCGCCAGCAGGGCGAAATGCAGCGCCGGTTCCTCGTCGACCGGCGGAATGCACATCAGTCCGACGACCGGCAATTTGTGGGTGTCACGGCAGGCCGCGACGAAGGCATCGAGTTCGGCCGGCAGGATTCCCGCCTTCTGCGGCTCTTCACCCGTATTGACCTGGATGAAGCAGGCGGGCCGTTTGCCGGCGCGTTCCATCTCCTTGGCGAGCGTGACGGCGAGCCGCTCGCGGTCGACCGACTGGATGACGTCGAACAAGGCCACCGCGTCGCGCGCCTTGTTGGTCTGCAGCGGTCCGATGAGGTGCAATTCGAGATCGGGATAGGCGGCCTTGAGGGCAGGAAACTTCTCTTGCGCCTCCTGCACCCGATTCTCGCCGAATACGCGGTGTCCGGCCTCGAGCACTTCGCGAACGCGGTCCGCGCCATGGGTCTTGGACACGGCGACCAGGGTGATGTCGGCGGGATTACGCCCCGCCGCTCGCGCCGCCTCGGCGATGCGGCCCTGAACTTCGGCCAGATGCCTGGATCCCTCGCTCATGATCGCCGGTCAGGCATCGAGCCTGGTGCGCGCTTCGAGCGCCTCGGCATTGTCGGGGTTCGCGGCCAGTGCAGCATCGAGCGTCTCACGGGCGCGGTCGGTCTCGCCGAGCGCCGCGAGGCAGCTGCCGTAGTTGGCCAGCAGCCGGGCATCGCCTGGCAGGCTGCGCAGCGCCTCCTCGTGCAGGGGCCGAGCCTCGGCCGGCCGGCCGAGATCGACCAGCACCTGGCCGAGATTGGTCAGGACCAGCGGATCACCTTCCTTCAGGCGAGAGGCGCGCTTCAACACCTTGTGGGCGTCGTCGAACCGCTTCAACCCGCGCAGGGCCAGCCCCTGGTTGTTCAAAGCGCGCACATCCTGCGGTGCGGCCTTCAGGTATGGCGCCAGCAGGTCGACTGCCTGGGCATGCTCGCCTTTGTCGATATACAGAACCGACAACTGCAGGAGGGCGCCACTGTCGAGCGGGTTACGCTGAAGGGCGCGCTTCAGGATCTCGATCGCTTCGTCGGTCTTGCCCGCGACGGCCTTGACGATGGCCAGCGTGCGCAGCGCCTGGGGAAGGTTCGGGTCCAATGACAAAGCCTTCTCGATGGGCTCGACCGCTTCCGACGGCCGCCCGGCGAGATTGAGCACGAAGCCCATGACGTGGTTGACGGTGGCATTCTCGGGTGCGAGTTCCAGTGCCTTGCGCGCCTCTTCGATCGCTTCGTCGTGGTGATCGAGTCCGCCCAGAGCGAGCGCCCTGTCGGCAAGGATGTGAGCACGCCGCGGCGCATCCTCTCCCGCGTCGAGTGCCGCCATGTCGAGTACCTCGACCGCCGTGGCGAAGTTGCCCATGCGATAAAGCACATGCCCCAACATGTTGCGGGCACGGGCCTGGATCGGCTTCCAGCGCTCGCCTTCATTCTCAAGCGCCTGTTCGATGACCGACACCGTCTCGGCGAGTTCACGCTCGGCGGCGGCGAACTTGCCCTGGTCGATATGAATGGAGGCGAGCGCCAGCCTCGCTTCTATATGGCCGGGCTGGCGACGAATCGTGTCGCGGAAGCGTTTGGCCGCCTCGTCGAGTTGGCCCAATCCGCGGGCGGCAAGCCCGAGATTGAATGCCAGCATCGGCTCGTTGGGGTCTTTTGCCAAAGCCTTGCGCCAGAGCGTGGAGGCTTCGGCCAGTTCGCCACGCCGGGAAACGCACACGGCGAGGAAATGCAGGATGTCGGGCCGGTCGCCGTAGCGGCCATGTGCCGCCCGGAACAGGGGCTCCGCCCGATCAAACCATCCAGCATTCAGAAACTGCAGCCCGCGCTGCAAATCGGGATCGGGTTGGGGGGGCACCGTCGCCATGGTTCGCTGTGTAGACCCGGCTCCGGGGCAAGGCTAGATCAAATGCCATGGCAAAGGACGTCGACCTGTTCACTGCTGCCATGTCCGACGTTGCGCCGCTGAAGGGAGCCCGGCGCCGGCTGGCCGTGGCCCCCAAGGTCAACGCCGCTTCGGCGATCAAGACGATCGCGCCCGGGCCCAAGGAGGGCCTGGCGCCGGTCCGTGCACTCAAGTCCATGGCGCAGCCGTTGGAACCGTTCGATCGCGACGTCGATCGCGCCCTGGCGCGTGGGCGACGCCGCCCGGAAGCGACACTCGATCTCCACGGCATGACACTGGCTGCCGCCGAACGGGCTGTGGCGGTCTTTCTCGCCGAGGCGTCGAGGCGCGGCCTGCGAGTCGTGCTCGTCGTCACCGGCAAGGGGCTGAGGATGGAAAGCGGCCGGGTCTTTGGCGGCCGTATCCGTGCGGAGTTTCCGGGATGGCTCGAACGACCCGAAAATCGTGTCCATATCGCCGGTGTTCGTGCCGCTCACCCGCGACATGGCGGCGGCGGCGCTTTCTATATCCTGCTGCGTCGGCGCACGACGCGTGCATAAGGCCTGGGTCGGTCTGCGATCCTCGAGCAGGTCAAGATTGCCCCTCTTGTAAACGAGCGACCGGCGATCGATCTCCCGAACTGTTTCGTGGAGTCGATCCATGCGTAGAGTTGCCTTTCTTTCGATGGGACTATTCGTGCTCGCTCTGGGCGGTGCTTTGGGCGCGGCTGAGAAAGCCGCTCACCTCCGCAGCGAGAGTTCCGCCGCAATCCCGAATCCAGCCCCCGCCGAGGAGATGCCGCTGGCGGCCGGCCGCATTCTCGCGGTCGATGGTGCCCGTGATCGCCTGATCGTGGAGCACCGCGGGATCGGTCGCTACTACATCGATCCCGGCAAGACGGTGATCTACGTTCGCGATCACGACCTGCTGCGCGGGTTGTCGCCGGGAGACAAGATCCGCTTCGACGTCGAACGAGCCGGAGGAGTGCTTGTCGTCACCCGGCTCGAAAACAGCAACTAAGGCGGCCTCCGATCGAGTGGAAGCGCCCGCGGTGCTGCCTGACCGGAAACAGGCTGTTTCCGCTGCAATGACGCAGGGCGCGGTCCGTTCGGCTTGCTTCAAGCTGAACGGACCGCATCCTAGATGCTGCGTCGCCGCTCTTCCGCGAGCAGTCGCTGCTTGCGTTCCACGCCCCAGCGATAGCCGGTGAGACCGCCGCCGGCGCCGACCGCGCGATGGCACGGAATGACGCCTGCCGCCTGGTTCGTGGCACAGGCGCGTCCCACCGCCCGCGCCGATTTGGGTGCGCCGATGCGCTCGGCGATCTCGCCGTAGGTACGGGTCTGGCCGGGCGGTATTTCGGTCAATGCTTTCCAGACCTTCCACTGGAAGGCCGTCCCGACGATGTCGAGCGGCACGTCCGGCGCATCGAGCGCCGAGGGCTTGCGACCATAAAGACGCGCCAGCACGGCTTTGACGCGGGCAGCCAGAGCGGCATCGTTGCGCGCGATGTCGGCGGCAGGAAAGTCCTGGCGCAGATCGTGTTCGAGCTTGCGGTCGTTGTCGCCCAGGAAGACTGCCGCGATGCCCTTTTGCGTTGCCGCGACCAGGACGCGGCCGTAGTCGGATGCGACGGTGGTGTAGTCGATATGCGCGCCGGCGCCGCCCCTGGCGTAGGTGGCGGGCGTCATACCGAGTGCCTTGTCGCTCGACTCGTAGACACGACTCGGCGAGCCGTAGCCCGCGCCATACAGCGCGTCGGCCACCTTGTCGCCCTGGCGGAGCGCCTTGCGGAAGCGCTGGCGCTTGCGTGCCACCAGCCAGTCGCGCGGATTGACGCCGAGCTCGGCCATGAACCGCTTGCTGAGCGTGTTGGCGCTGACGCCCACCTTGCGTGCCACTTCGGCGAGCGAAGGGGGTGTGTCGCGATCCTCGGCGTCGAACAGCGCACAGGCCCGGGCCACCGGCTTGCTGAGGCCCGCCTCGGCGTGCCAGTCGCGCGGCTTGCACCGCTTGCAGGCCCGGAAGCCCGCCGCCTCGGCGGCGGCCGGCGAGGCGTGGAAGCCGACGTTCTTGCGCAGCGGCGGACGCGCTGCGCAGGACGGCAGGCAGTAGACGCCGGTGGATTTGACCGAGAACCAGAAGCGACCGTTGAAGGCGCGATCACGCCTTTGAACGGCCTGCCAGCAGGTATCCGGGTCGGGGAAGGTCGGGGAGGCGAGCGCCACGACGGGGAGTGGGAGAGTTGGGAGTTGGGTCATGGCACCAATCTAGGCACCTGCCCCAACCTGCTCTATCCGGCGCCCGCCGGCAATTCCCCGACCCGGAAAGCCTTAGATCCAGAAGCCCTTTTCGGCTTCGTGGCGGGCTTTGGCACGGTCGATCCCGATGTCGCGCAGCAGGCGGTCATCGAGTTCGGCCAGTTGCCGTCGCGAACGATTCAGCTCGGCGCGGGTCATGACGGCCTCGATGCCGTTCGCAACAGTGCCGGCGAGCAGCGCGAAAGCGCGGCCGAACGTGACGGAAGGGACGTCGGCGCGGGCGATTTCCCGCACACTGGACAGGGTCGACATGACTTAGCTCCGTTTGAGGCGCGGCGGGCCGGATTGCCTCGGTCGCCTCGTTTCTTTGCCCTATTTGGGGTATGATCAGATCAACCGCAAAGGATGAAACCTCGGGAGGAGGCCCAATTAAACTATGAACTGGTTGCCGTCATGAGCCGATCCCAATTGCCGCTCAATGCCCTACGTGCATTCGAAGCTGCGGCCCGTCACGCAAGCTTCACCCACGCTGCCGAAGAACTGCACGTGACCCAAGCTGCCGTGAGTCATCAGGTCAAGGCGCTCGAGGAGCGACTGGGCGTGGCGCTGTTCGTTCGCCGTCCGCGCGGCCTGGAAATCACCGGCGAAGGCCAGGCACTGTTGCCGGATCTGCGGGATGCTTTCGACCGCATGACCAACGCGCTCGAGCGGGTTGGCCGCAAGGCCAACTCGGGCACCTTGAACGTCAGCCTGGTCACGACCTTCGCACTGGGCTGGCTGGCGCCGCGTCTACATCGCTTCCAGGCCAAGCATCCCGAGATCGAGGTGCGCATGACGACCAGTCAGCGGCGCATCGATTTCGCGCGCGAGGACTTCGACTGCGCCATCCGCTTCGCAGTCCAGCCCGAGCCCGATTTGCACGCAACCAGGCTGTTTTCCGACGTCCTGACGCCGCTCTGCGGCAAGCGCTACAAGGATAAGCTCAAGACCCTGGACGATCTCAAGCGCGTGCCTTTCATCGACATGACCTACGATCCCGAATGGGCGATCTGGCTGCGCGCGGTCGGCATGGGCGACTTCAAGCCCAAGCGCGTGCTGACCTTCGACTCGACCATGATCGCGGTCGAGGCGGCGATGGAGGGGGCCGGCGTCGCGGTCGGCCCGCCGCAGCTGTTCCGCGAGGAGCTGGCCGAAGGCCGCCTGTTCCAGCCGTTCCCGCAGATCGTCGACTCGGGCAAGGCGTGGTGGTTCGTCTGCCCGCCGGCATCGGTCAATCGTCCCAAGACCCGCGCCTTCGAGGATTGGCTGGTCGAGGAGCTGAGCGCGCCGCAGGTGCGCTCGTCGCGGCCTGCCGTGGCCGCCGTGCGACGCTGACCCCCACCGGTGCGCCTGCATTTGGGCGTGCCGATCGTACGGAAAAAATCTAATAGGAGGGCCGTCATGACCCTGCAGATCAGTCGCCCCTGGGCGCGTACCGAATCGGCCGACGCCCTGGAGGGCGCCGGGTTCTTTACCGTCGCCAATCCGGACGACTCGCACGACCGTCTGCTCGGTGCCACCAGTCCGAAGGCCGGCAAGATCGAGATTCAGGCCATCAAGGTCGTCGGACCGGGCATTCGGATGCGGGCCGTGGAGGGCGGATTGCGCGTGCCCAAGCTCACGACGCTGGTCCTGAAGCCGCGCGGCTATCATCTCCTGATGTCGGAGCTGCCTGCACCATGGGCGATCGGTTCGAAGGTCCCGGTCAGCCTCGAGTTCGAGAAGGCGGGCCGGGTCGAGGTCGAGCTGCTGGTCGAGGCGCACGGACCGATCGGCATCGAAGCTCTGGTCGACGCCAACAAGGTCGACGCCGGCAAGCCCTAGCCCGGATAGGGGTGGCGTCCGCCGAACGCGTCTTCGACCGAAAGCGCGTCCGGGTCGTCACCGAGATAGGCGGGACCGATCGGCACCTTGCCGTGACCGCCGGGCACATCGAGCACATAGGTCGGCTGCGCCAGGCCCGACAGGCGGCCGCGCAGGGCCTTGACCAGTTCCTGTCCGCGTTCGATCGAAACCCGGAAGTGGCCGGTGCCGCGCACCAGGTCGGGATGGTGCAGATAGTAGGGCTTTACACGACAGCTCACGAGGTCGCGCATCAAGCGGTCGAGCGTGTCGACATCGTCGTTGATGCCCGACAGAAGCACGGTCTGGCCAATCAGCGGCAGGCCTGCCTCGGCGAGCAGCGCCAGGGCGGCACGCGACGCCACGGTGAGCTCGTGCGGGTGATTGCAATGCACGGCGAGCCAGAGCGCGGCGCGGCGGTGCCGCAGGGCCTGTACGAGTTCGTCGGTGATCCGCGACGGTTCGACGATCGGCACGCGGCTGTGCACCCGGACAACCGCGACATGCGCGATGGCATCCAGGCCCTCGATCAGCGCGGCCAGCCGGCGCGGCGCCATCATCAGCGGATCGCCGCCGGTCAGGATCACTTCCCAGATTTCCGGCCGTTCACGAATGTAGCCCAGTGCGGCCTCGAGTTCGGCGTCGTTCAGCGCTTCTGCTCCAGGGCCGACTTTCTCGCGGCGGAAACAGAAGCGGCAATAGACCGGGCAGGCATGCAGTGGCTTCAGCAGGACGCGATCGGGATAGCGGTGCACGATGCCCTTGAGCGGCGAGCGGGCCTCGTCACCGATCGGATCGGCGATCTCCCCGGGAGCGACGTTCAATTCCCGCAAATCCGGAACGAACTGGCGGGCGACCGGATCGTTGGCCGGATCGCGGCGATCGATCTGCGCCAGCATCTCTTCGGTCAGGCCGATCGCCATGCCGTCGGCGACCTGGTTCAGGCGCGGATCGGGCGCAACCAATCCCTCACGTTCGAGATCCTTGAGGGTGCGCAGGGTGGGCATGGCGGCCGTCACATAGGCGGCCGGACCGTCTACGTCCAGCGGGCCGTATCGGCGCGATCCGTGGCGGTCAGCAGGGTCGCGGTCGAAACCACCGTCCAGTCGCAGAGATCGTAGCGCCGACTGAGCTTGGCGCGAATTTCCCGTTCCTCGTGGCCTTCCGGCAGCTTCGATCGTTCCCACATCGCGAGGTTGGGCCGGCGGGTGAGCAGCAGGCTGCGCACGCCGTCCTGGAGGCCTGCGCCGGACGTCTCGTCGATCGCCGGACCGTTGCGATCGCCGATGCATTGCCACAGGCCGATCACCTGCGAATCGTAGGAGGCCTCGAAGCCCGGCCAGGCCAAGGCACAGAGATCGAGAAACTCGGGCCAGTCGGGTGCCGGGGTGGCGAACCAGCGGAAAGCGTAGTTGCCCTGGCGGCTGAGCGGCGTGGTGTCGGTCGGCCGCAAGGTCGGCAGAAGCAACTCGCTGCTTGCCGCCAGCACGTCGGGGTCGCGGGCGAGCAGGATCTGCTCGGCCTCGCCTGCGCGCCGGGTCTTTGACCAGACGGTCAGGACCTGCAGTTCATCGCGCGGCCGGCCGATCTGGCTGCGAAAGACACCGTACAGCGCACCACCTGCTTCGGTGACTCGTCGCCAGCCGTCGCCAGCCAGCCGGTCGGCCAGGGCCTGCCACTGGCGTGGCCTGACCGCGATACGATGATGAACGAACAGCGAGTTCAAGACGGCACCATCCTGGCGGCACGATCACGGCGACAAGATCAGGCCGTCGCAGGCGCGTGCCGTGTCAGCCTGAAGCCTTCGTAGCCCTTGGCGGCAATGGCGTCGCAGTGTCTCTTGTAGCGGTCGAAGCCGCCGACATAGGGCATGAACACGCGGGGTTTGCCCGGGATGTTGGCGCCCATGTACCAGGAGTTGGCCAGCGGGTAGAGCGTGCTGTCGGCGACCTGGTTGACGTGCGCCACCCAGTCGGCCTCGGCCTGCGGCGCGGGCGCGATGCGGTCGAGCTGATGCTTGTGCAGATGGTCGATTGCGGCGGCGATCCAGTCGACATGCTGTTCGATCGACGCGATCATCTGCGTCTTGACGCCGGGGCTGCCAGGTCCCGTCACGATGAACATGTTCGGGAAGCCCGCGACCATCAGGCCGAGATAGGTGAGGGGGCCGCCTTCCCAGTGGTGCCGCAATACGGCGCCCTCCGAAGTGCGCACGTCGATCTCGTTGAGTGCGCCGGTCATGGCGTCGAAGCCGGTGGCGAACACGATGGCGTCGAGCTCGAACGACGTTCCGGACCTGAGCCTCAAGCCGGCTTCGGTGATCTGGTCGATCGGATCGGAGCGCACATCGACCAGGCTGACGTTGGGCCGATTGTAGGTCTCGTAGTAGTTGGTATCGAGACAGAGCCGCTTGGTGCCGATCGGATGGTCCTTGGGTGCCAGCAGTTCGGCCGTCTTCTTGTCCTCGACGATGCCGCGGATCTTGTTGCGTGCGAACTCCGACGCAGTGTCGTTCGACTGCTTGTTCACCAGCAGGTCGGTATAGGCATAGAGGTAGCTGATCGAGCCGCCTTCCTGCCACTTGGCTTCGTATGCCTTGTTGCGTTCGTCCTCGGCGACCTCGAGTGCCGACCTGGTCGGCTTGGGGTGGCCGCCGATCGCGAACGGGGTCTCCATTGCTGCTGCGCGGCGTGCCGCATACTCGGCCTTGTGCCGGCGCTCCTTCTCTTCCGGCATCGGCATGTTGCGTGCCGGCAGGCTGAAGTTCGCCGTGCGCTGGAACACCGTGAGATGCTTGGCCTGCTGCGCGATGATCGGGATCATCTGCACGCCGGACGAGCCGGTGCCGATGACTCCGACCCTCAAGCCCGAGAAGTCGACGCCTTCGTGCGGCCACAGACCCGAGTGGTACCACTTGCCCTTGAAGTCCCCGAGGCCCTTGAAGTCGGGCACTCTCGGCGTCGACAGATTGCCTGCGGCCATCACGCAGTAGCGTGCGACGATCGTATCGCCCTTGTCGGTGACGAGCGTCCAGCAGTTGGCCTTGCCGTCGAACGTTGCCTTCTTGATGCGCGTATTGAGCTGCACGTCACGGCGCAGGTCGAAGCGATCGGCGACGTGGTTGATGTACTTCAGGATCTCGGGCTGCGTGCCGTAGCGCTCCGGCCACTTCCAGTCCTGCTGCAGCTGCTCGTCGAACGAATAGGAGTATTCGAGGCTCTCCACGTCGCAGCGCGCGCCGGGATAGCGGTTCCAGAACCAGGTCCCGCCGACGCCCGAACCCGCCTCGTAAGCCCGCACCTTGAGGCCGAGGCCGCGCAGGCGATGGATGGCGTAGAGGCCGGCCAGTCCGCCGCCGACGATGGCGACGTCGAGTTGGTCCTTTTCCTTCGGCGCTTGTGCAGGGCTGTTCGAGGCGTCAGGCATGGCGTTCCGTCCGGTTTTGCAATGCGATTTTCGCTCGCACCTTGTCTGCAAAGCATAGGGCCAGGGTCGGCATGCAGGAAGCGCGGTGCAGCATGCCGGACCCGGCGGATGCGCAGCGATTGTTTCGGACTTATGCTTTTTTGATGACGACTCATGCCGTCCCGACTGCCGGCTAAGGCTTGGATCAGTCGGTCCCTCCCTCGCAATCGCAGCAGGTCGCCAGCCCGGCCCTTGGAGTCGCGCCTCCCCGAACCGGCTGGCTGCCGACGCGCAGTCGTTTGCCGATCGGTCCGCGGTCTCTTGCCATCGCCGTCGTCATTCTACTGGCGCTCGCCTATGGCGGCCGCGAGGTCTACCTGCGCTGGACCCATGTCTACGAGTACGACGCCCGGGTAAGCGCCGACATCGTCACCGTGTCCAGCCGCGCCGACGGCTGGATTGTCGAGATGCCGGCGCTCGAAGGCACCAGGGTGAAGGCGGGCGAAATCGTCGTCAGGATCGATGACCGCATCGCCAAGCTGCGCGTGGACGCATTGAAGGCCCAGATCGAGGGAATCCGTTCGGAGCGCACGCGGTTGAAAGCCGAGCGCGCCTTCAGTCGCCAGCAAGTCGAGACCGCCATCAAGACCCGTACCTCGGGTGTGGCCGTGCGCGAGAAGGCGCGCGAGGCACTCCAGTCCGATCTCGATTTTGCCAAGACCGAGCTCGAGCGCGCGCGGAAACTCTTCGCCACCAAGGTGATCAACGAACGCCAGATGCAGACTGCACAGGCAGCGGTGGTGAAGCTCGAGGTCCAGATCCTGCAGATGGAGGCTGAGCATCAGCAGGCCGAAGGCAGCCTCGACGAGGCCAAGGCAGGTGAAGAGCGGCTGAAGGTCATCGATGCCCAGATCGAGGCCCTGACCCACCAGGTCGCCAATCTCGCGGCGCAAATGCACCAGCAGCAGGTCGACGTCGAGGACCGCACCATTCGCAGTCCGATCCCGGCGGTGATCGACCGCACTTTCGTGCTGCCTGGCGAGTACGTCGCTGCAGGGCAGCGCATCCTGTTGCTGCACAATCCGGCAGAAGTCTGGGTCGAGGCCAACATCAAGGAAACCGAGGTTGGCCGTCTCAAGCTCGGCCAGAAGGTGCTGGTCTCGGTCGACGCCTATTCCGGCGAGCGCTTCGTCGGCAAGGTCGCACGCATTGGCAGTGCGACCACGGCGCGCTTCGCGCTGCTGCCGACGCCCAACCCGTCTGGCAACTTCACCAAGATCACCCAGCGCGTGCCGGTGAAGATCGACATGGTCGAAATGCCCAAGCCTCTGACCCCGGGCATGATGGTCGAAGTGGAAATTGACGTCCGCTAGCCTGCCGCCGCCGGCGGCGCCCTATCAGACCGCCCAGGTCCTCACCGAGCGCTACGGGCCTGCCTATCGCTGGCTCGTCACCATCACCGGCATGATCGGCGTCGTCTCGATGGTGCTGGCCATGACCACGGTGAATGTGGCGGTGCCCGACGTCATGGGGGCCTTCGGCATCGGCCAGGACAAGGCGCAATGGATGTCGTCGGCCTACATGGCGACTATGACCGCGGGCATGCTGATGAACGCCTGGGTCACCGGCGTGCTCGGCGAGCGTCGGACTTTCGTAGGCTCGCTGTTCTTCTTTTCGATCGGTGCGATGCTCGGCGGTTCCGCCCCGACCGAGGACGCACTGATCTTCGCCCGCATCTTGCAGGGCTTCAGCGCGGGTATCGCCCAGCCGCTGGTGATGGCCACGATCTTCACCGTCTTTCCCGCCGACCGCCGTGGCATGGCGATGGGCGTGTTCGGCCTCGGCGTCGTTTTCGCGCCGGCGATCGGCCCGACTCTGGGCGGGCTGATGATCGAGTACTTCTCCTGGCGCTACGTCTTCTTCATCTCGCTGCCGTTCTGCGTCATCGCAGCAGCGCTGGGCATGCTGTTCATGCCGACCCGGCCATTCCCGAAGGCCATCCCGCCGTTCGACTGGCTGGGCTTTGGCCTGCTCTGCACGGCGCTGCTCGGGCTGATGACCGGCATCGCCGACGGCCAGCGCGAGGGCTGGACGTCGGACGCGATTGTCCTGCGCCTGACCGTCGGCACCGCCGCCAGCATCGTCTTCATCTTCTGGGAGCTCCATACGCCGCGCGCGCTGCTCGACGTGCGTATCTTCTCCAATGTCGAGTTCTCGGCCACCGCCCTGATCGCCTTCATCTTCGGAGCCGGCATGATGGGCTCGACCTACGTAATCCCGGTCTTCGTGCAGACCATCATCGGCTTCACGCCGTTGCTGGCTGGCCTGATGATGATGCCGGCGGGCCTGATGCTCGCCTTCATCTTTCCGCTGGCTGGGCGGCTATCGGACGCCATGCCAGCCTCGACCATGATCATCGCGGGCCTTCTGCTGTTCGCGCTGGGTTTCTGGTGGATGATCGGGGCCGATGTCGACACGACCTTCTGGACTCTGGTCGCCATGATCATGGTGTCGCGGCTCGGGCTCGGCTTCATCAACCCCAGCCTCAATGCCTCTTCGCTGCGCGCCCTGCCGGCCGACAAGGTGCGCCAGGGCGCCGGCGTCGCCAACTTCATGCGCCAGCTCGGTGGCGCCTTTGGCATCAATCTCATGGTCGCCTTCTTCGAGGTGCGCACCCGCTTTCATGCCGATGCGCTGACCGCTACCCAGGACTGGGGCAATGCCACCACCGCGCGGCTGATCATCCAGGTCGAGCAGCTGATGCAGCGCTCGGGCCTGCCGCTGCAGCAGCAGAAGGCCGGCGCCTACGAGTATCTCGCCACGATCCTGAACTCGAAGGCGCAAATGATGGCCTTCTCGGACACCTTCATCGTGGTCGGGCTGGTGGCACTGGCCGCGCTCGCGCCGGCTGCGATGCTGTCGCGTTCGCAGCGCAGGTCGACCCGGCTTGCATGGAAATAAGCCCGCTCGCTACGATGGCACATGAGCGCCACCAAGTTTCACTGGACGCCGTCCAGGACCCTGCCCCCCAAGCCGCAATCCTTTGCCGGAGTCGGCTACGACGAGATGCTCGCGCGCGCCCGCGGCCTGCTGCCGGCATTTGCCGAGCGCGCCGCGGATTGCGAGAGGCAGCGTCGGTTGACCGATGACAACGAGCGTGACCTGCACCGCACCGGGCTGTTTCGCGTGCTGCAGCCCGCAAGCGTCGGCGGTGCGGAGCTCGATGTCGGCATCATCGTCGACATCTGCGCCGAAATCGCCAAGGTCTGTCCCTCGACGTCGTGGAACTTCGGCAATCTTGCCAGCCACCATTGGATGCTGGGCTATTTCGATCCCGATACGCAGGACGAGATCTGGGACGTCTCGCCCGACACCCTGATCGCCACCTCGCTCGCCTTTCCTGGCGGCCGTGGCCACAAAGTCGAGGGCGGCTGGGAGGTCACGGGCCGCTGGCCGCTGTCCTCCGGCATCGACAATTCCGACTGGAACATGCTGGGCTTCCAGGTGCGCGAGACCGAGGGCGGCCCAGTCGTCGACAATCGCTTCGCCCTGGTGCACCGCTCGGAATACGAAATCATCGATACCTGGCATGCCATGGGGCTGGCCGGCACCGGGTCCAAGCACGTCGCTTGCAGCAAGATTTTCGTGCCCGACCGGCGCTCGATTTCGGCCTGGACCTTCAACGGCAAGCCGCATCCGGGCTCCAGGCGCCATGCCGGTCCCCTGTTCCGCCTGCCGCTGCTGGCGCTTGGCCCCTACGTGCTGACCGGCGTGATGCTGGGCTGTGCCAAGGGTGCCTACGAGATGACGGTGGGCGACGCGCGCAAACGCAATGCGACCAACACCGGCGTTCCGGTGAACGCCAGCCAGGCCATTCAGATCAAGGTTGCCGAGGCGAGTGCCCGCATCGCCGCAGCCGAGATGATGATGAAGGCAGTCTGCGCGCACGCCATGGACGCCGTCCGGGCCGGTCGCGAAGTCACCCAGGACGAGAAGGTAGGCTACCGGCGCGATGCCTTTTTCTCCACGCGCCTGTGCCTGGAAGCCGTCGACCTGATGATGATGGTCGCGGGTTCCGGCGGTCTCTATCAGACCAGCGCCATGCAAAGACTGTTCCGGGATGCGCATGCCGCCAACGCGCACGTGATGTTCTCGCCAGACCTGCAGGGAACGATCTTCGGCAGTCACGAGCTCGGCGTTAAGGGACCACCACCCTTGATGTGACGGCGTTGCTGGGCGGCGCCGGCTGGGCCAAAGTCGATACATGCTCGAAGCCTCGCAAAAGACCCAGATCATGAACGCCGTCGACCGCGCGTTCGACGACCAGACCAAGGTGCTGGCCGATCTCGTGAAAATTCCGTCGACGCGTTTCAAGGAAGCGCCGGCGCAGGACATGATGGCGCGCCTTTTCAAGGAAGACCGCCTCTCGATCGATCGCTGGCAGATCAAGATCGACGACCTGAAGCATCTGCCCGGCTACTCGCCACACAGTCAGGATTACGACGACGCTTGGAACGTGGTCGGCGCCTGGCGGCCGACGAACCCGAAGGGCCGTTCGCTGATCCTGAACGGCCACATCGACGTCGTTCCCGAAGGGCCGCACGAGATGTGGGCGCGTCACCCTTACGATGCCTACGTCAAGGACGGCTGGATGTACGGTCGCGGCTCGGGTGACATGAAGGCCGGATTGATCCTCAATGTCTTTGCGCTCCGGGCGTTGCGCTCGCTGGGCTGGATGCCGGCGGCCGACGTCTATCAGCAGTCGGTGGTGGAGGAAGAGTGCACCGGCAACGGCGCGCTCGCCTGCCTGCAACGCGGCTATCGCGCCGAGGCGGCACTGATCCCCGAACCTTCAGGCTGCACGCTTACCGTCGCGCAGGTGGGCGTGATGTGGTTCCAGGTCAAGGTCACCGGCCATCCTGTGCACGTCTACAAGGCCGATGCCGGCTCGAATGCGATCGAGTCCGCCTATCGCATCATCCAGCAGCTGCGCGAACTCGAGAAGAAATGGAATGCGAAGAAGGACCACGACAAACACTTCTGCGACCATCACCATCCGGTGAACTTCAATGTCGGCAAGATCGCTGGCGGCGACTGGGCGAGCTCGGTGCCGTCCTGGTGCACTTTCGACATGCGTGTCGGCGTGTTGCCGACGCAGACCCTCAAGGAGTGCCGACAGGAAGTCGAGGACACGATTCGCCAGGCTGCGGCCAAGGATCCCTTCCTCGGCAACAACCTGCCGACCGTGAGCTGGGAAGGCTTCCAGGCCGAGCCCTACATCCTGCAGAACCACGAGCATGTGCGGGAACTGCTGGCCGCGGCCCACAAGACGGTGTTCGGCGCAGAGCTCGACGATCGCCGTACCACCGGCACGACGGACGCGCGCTTCTTCGGCCTCTATGCCGGCCTTCCGGCCCTGGTCTATGGGCCACAGTCGGACGATGTTCACGGTTTCGACGAGAGAGTGAACATGGAGTCGGTCCGCAAGATCACGCAGTCGACGGCGCTGTTCATCGCTGAATGGTGCGGCCTGGAGAAGGTCTGATCGTTTTGGTTTCAATCGTGTCAAACGGCCCGCCTCGCATTGATGCGGAAGCGGCTCGCGCGTAACTTCCCTGTCACCAGTTTTGGGGGGACGTCGGAGAACGGGAGCCGTAGCGGCTCCCGTTTTTCGTTTGTTCTCTGCTGTTCCTGGCCGCGTTCCTGGCCGCGTTCCTGGCCGCGTCCCTAGCCGCGTCGCGTCGAGGCGACGATGCCGAGGCCGACGCCGCCCAGCACGACGGCGACGCCCAGCAAGCGCAGGCCACCGATCGGCTCGCCGGTGATCGCAGCCGAAAGCGCCAGCGCACAGCACGGCACCAGCAGCGACACCGGCCCGACCTTGGCTGCCGGATAGGAGCGTAGCAGGGTCCCCCAGATCCAGTAGCCGAGCCACATCACCGGCACGACGGTGTAGAGCAGCACCAGCCAGCCACGCAGCGTCGGCACGAGAATCGGCGCGAACGTCGCCGCGGGGCCGTCGACGAAATAGCTCGCCAGCAGCAGCGGCAACGGCGGCAGCAGGCTGCCCCATGCCGTCACCGCGAGGATCGACGTGCCACGGCCCTCGCGCAGGAAAAGATTGCCGATCGCCCAGGAGAAGGCCGAGAGCAACGCGATGCCGACCGCGACGATGGTCGTGTTGCCTTCCACCGACCGGGCGATCACCAGCACGCCGAGTAGGGCTACGCCGATGCCCAGCCATTGGCCCGTCGTTGCACGCTCGCGCAGCACGAGCGCCGCGATCACCGCCGTCAGCGGCCCGTGCAGCTGTACGAGCACCGAAGAAAGTCCGGGTGGCAGGCCGGCCTGCATGGCGAAGAACAGGAACACGAATTGCCCGCCGAACAGGAAGACGCCGACGCCGCCCAGCACCTTCCACGAGATGTCCGGTTTGGGCAGGAACAGGACCGGCAGGGCCCCCAGCACGAAGCGCCAGCCGGCAAAGGCGAACGGCGTGAACTCGTCGAGACCGAAGCGGATGACGGTGAAATTGAGACCCCAGGTCGCCGCGATCAGCAGCGCCAGGGCCATGTGGAGCGGACTCAAGGGACCGCTCGATCCTTCATCAGAGCCAGACCCAGGGCCGCTCGGTCTGGTCGGCCTTCTGCCAGGCTTCGATCTCACCCTGATGCGTCATGGTCTGGGCGATGTCGTCCAGTCCGTTGAGCATGGCGTGCTGGCGCCGGGCATCGACCTGGAAGGGAATGCTGCGTCCGGTCGGCGAGATCACGACGCAGTTCTCGAGATCGACCGTGACGCGGGCGTTGCCCGGCGAAGCCTTCATCTCGTCGGCCAGCAGTTCGACTTCCTCGATGCGCATCGGCACCGGCAGGATGCCGTTCTGGAAGCAGTTGTTGTTGAAGATGTCTCCGAAGTAGGGGGCGATCACCGCCTTGATGCCCATGCCTTTCAGCGCCCACACCGCTCCCTCGCGGCTCGAACCGCAGCCGAAATTCTCCCGGCTCAGGATGATCGGCGAGTTGCGGTAGGGCTCCTGATTGAACACGCAGTCCTTGTTCTCCGAACCGTCCGGATTGAAGCGGATCTGCTCGAAGCAGTAGGGCCCAAGGCCTTCCTTGGTGACGTTGTCGACCAACCGCTCGATCCGGATGATCAGGTCGGTGTCGACGTTCTGGCGCATCAGCGGCGCGGCGACGCCGGTAACCTTGGTGAATTTGTCCATGGCTAGAACTTCCTCACGTCGGCAATGGCGCCCTGGATCGCCGCCGCCGCGGCCATGGCGGGGCTGGCGAGATGCGTGCGGGCGCCGGGGCCCTGGCGGCCGACGAAATTGCGGTTGGAGGTCGAGACGCTGCGCTGGCCGGGCGGCACGCGCTCGCCGTTGGAGGCAAGACACATCGAGCAGCCCGGCTCGCGCCATTCGAAGCCGGCGTCGAGAAACACCCGGTCGAGGCCTTCGGCCTCGGCCTGCTGCTTGATGCGCACCGAGCCCGGCACGACCCAGGCCGTAACGTGCTCTGCTTTGCGCCGTCCCTTGGCGATCGCGGCAGCTGCCCGCAGGTCGGAGAGGCGGCTGTTGGTGCAGGAGCCTATGAAAACCCAGTCGACCTTGGTGCCCTCGATCGGCTTGCCCGGTTCCAGCCCCTGGTACTGCAGCGCCGCCGCCCACGCGCCGCGCTTCTCCTCCGGTCCGGTCGCCGGATCGGGGACTGCCCTGTCGACGGCGATCACGTGCTCGGGGCTGGTGCCCCAGGTGATCTGCGGCGCCACGTTCTTCATGTCGACCGTGTGCTCGAAGTCGAACTCGGCGTCGGGATCTGACGGCAAGGTGCGCCAGTGCGCCACCGCGCGGTCCCACATCGCGCCCTTGGGCGCATAGTCGCGGCCGTTCAGATACTCGTAGGTCGTGTCGTCGGGCGCCACCATGCCGGTGCGCGCACCCATCTCGATCGTGAGGTTGCATAGCGTCAGCCGCGCCTCGGCCGTGAGGGCACGCACGGCCGAGCCTGCATACTCGACGGCATAACCGGTGCCGGCGGCGGTGCCGAGCTCGCCGATCAGATGCAGGATCATGTCCTTGGCGGTGACGCCCGGCATCAGCCTGCCCTCGAAGCTGGCGCGCAGCCGCTTGGGCTTCTTCTGGATCATCGTCTGCGTGGCAATGACATGCACGAGTTCCGACGAACCGATGCCGAATGCCAGTGCACCCAGGCCGCCATGCGTCGACGTGTGACTGTCGCCGCACACCAGTGTCGCGCCGGGCAGGGTCAGGCCTTGTTCCGGTCCCATGACGTGGACGATGCCCTGGCCGTCCTGACCGAGATCGAACAGTTTTATGCCGTAAGCCTTGGTCGTCTCGCGCATCGACACAATCAGGGGCTCGCCCGGCGGATGTGTCTTGTCGGTGCGGCCCGGCCGGGTCGACATGGTGTGGTCGGGCGTCCCGTAGGTCAGGCGGGGCTGTGCCGGCTTGTAGCCTTTTTCGACAGCTTCCTTCAGCGCTTTGCCGCCCGACATGTCGTGCAGCAATAGGCGGTCGATATGCATCAGCACGAAGCCGTTGCCGAGGTCGCTGATGACGTGGCGGTCCCAGATCTTGTCGAATAGGGTCTTTGCCATGGGAATTTCCCTCCCGGAGAGGGGCGGATATCAGCATCGGCCAGCCACGGAAGGAAGCGCATTCCTGCAGGGCTGACGCCATTGATTTGCGTCATAGGCCCGGGCGCCTCGCCGTCCTATATCTACCCATATGACCGAGGCCCGCCACGACCAAGTCGGCACCGCGCCCACCGGCGAGGCGCAGGCCGGCAGTCAATTGCCGGTTGCCCCGGTCGGCGGCGCTCTCGTGCCGATCGCGAAATCCCATCCGAAGCAACGGTGGCAGCGTCTTGTGCTGGCGCTGCTGTTGATCGCCGCCGCCGCTGCCGGTGGCGGCTACTGGTGGCTGCATCGGCCGGTGCCCCTGCCGCCCGGCATCGCGTTCGGCAACGGTCGCCTCGAGGCGGACCCGATCGACATCGCCACCAAGTTCGCCGGTCGCATTGCCGAGCTGCGCGTCGACGAGGGCGCCATGGTCACCGCCGGCCAGGTCGTCGCGGTCATGGACACGCGCGATCTGGAAGCCTTGCTCAAGAAGGCCAGGGCGCAAGTCGACCAGGCGACCAAATCCATCGCCGAGGCCAAGGCGAATGTGGAACAGCTGCACAGTCAGGTCGTTCTCGCGAACCAGGAAATGGAACGTGCGCGCGCCCTGTTCAAGAACGGCTGGATCACGAAGGAACTTCTCGACCATCGCCAGCAGCAGGCCGACGGTGCGCGTTCCGCGGAAATCGCCGGAACCGCGCGGGTCAATTTCGCCGAAACGGCACTTCGTGCCGCCGAGCACGATGTCGAGCTGTACGAGGTCAATATTGCCGACAACACGCTGGTCGCCCCGCGCGACGGGCGCATCGAGTACCGTATCGCCAATATCGGCGAGGTGCTGCCCGCCGGCGGCAAGGTCTTCACCATGCTCGACGTCGGTTACGTCTATATGGACATCTACCTGCCGACCGTGACGGCAGGCCGAGTCAAGATCGGCGACCATGCGCGGATCGTGCTCGACGCCTATCCCGACCGTCCCATTCCGGCGAAGGTCTCCTTCCTCGCCTCGCAGGCGCAGTTCACCCCCAAGATGGTCGAAACCCAGACCGAGCGCGACAAGCTGATGTTTCGCGTCCGCATCCGCATCGATGCGGCGCGCTCGCGCGCCTATGCTGGCAGCGTCAGGAGCGGCATACCCGGCATCGCCTACGTGAAGTTCGATTCGACGATCGAGTGGCCGGAGCGTCTGCAAGGAACGCCGTAACCATGGTCCGCCGCGAGGCCCCGGTCGTGCGTCTGCAGGGCCTCACCCATCGCTACGGCAAGGTGGCCGCGCTGGAAGGGGTGTCCTTCGACATTCCGTCGAACTGCACGGTCGGACTGATCGGTCCCGACGGAGTCGGCAAGTCTTCGCTGCTCGGTCTGATCGCCGGGGCAAAGCGCGTTCAGGCCGGTCGTATCGAGGTACTGGGCGGCGACATTGCCGATGCCCGCCACCGGAATTTGGCCTGTCCGCGCATCGCGTTCATGCCGCAAGGCCTCGGCAAGAATCTCTATCCCGACCTCAGCGTGCGCGAGAACATCGAGTTCTTCGCCCGGCTGTTCGGCCAGAGCCGCGCCGAACGCGACATGCGGATCGCCGAATTGCTGCACAATACCGGCCTGGCGCCCTTCGCCGACCGGCTGGCCAAGCAGCTCTCGGGCGGCATGCGACAGAAACTCGGGCTGTGCTGCTCGCTGATCCACGATCCCGACCTTCTCATTCTCGACGAACCGACGACCGGCGTCGATCCGTTGTCACGCCGGCAGTTCTGGCAGCTCATCGAGCGCATGCGACGGCGCAGGCCGGGCATGAGCGTGGTCGTCGCCACGGCCTACATGGAAGAGGCCGAACGCTTCGATTGGCTGATCGCCATGAACACCGGCAGGATCCTGGCCGAGGGCACGCCGGCCGAGCTGAAGGTCAGGACCGGCGCGGCGAGCATCGAGGACGCCTTCATCGCGCTGCTGCCCGCCGAACTGAAGGACGGCCACCGGCGCCTGGAGATTCCGTCGCGCGGCCGGTTCGACCGCGAATCGGTGATCGTCGCGCGCGGCCTCACCCGTCGCTTCGGCGATTTCACCGCTGTCGACAATGTCAGCTTCGACATCGAGCGCGGCGAGATCTTCGGCTTCGTCGGCTCCAACGGCTGCGGTAAGACCACGACGATGAAGATGCTGACCGGCCTATTGCCGGCCAGCGACGGCACGGCGACCCTGCTCGGCCGGCCGATCGACGCCCGGGACATGGCTGCACGCGAACGTGTCGGCTACATGTCGCAGGCTTTCTCGCTCTATGCCGAACTCACGGTCCGCCAGAACCTCGACCTGCACGCCCGCCTGTTTCATTTGCCGATCGCCGATGGCCGCCGGCGGGTCTCTCACCTCGTCGAACGGTTCGGCCTTCACGACTATGCCGATCAGCTCGCTGCCGATCTGCCGCTCGGCATCCGCCAGCGTCTGTCGCTCGCCGTCGCCATCGTGCACCAGCCCGATCTGCTGATTCTGGACGAGCCGACCTCGGGCGTCGATCCGCTGGCACGCGATTCGTTCTGGGAGCTTCTCGTCGACCTCGCCCGAAACCAGGGGGTGACGATCTTCGTGTCGACCCACTTCATGAACGAGGCCGCGCGCTGCGACCGCATCTCGCTGATGGACGCGGGGCGCGTATTGGCCACGGACACTCCGCAGGGACTGATCGAGGCGCGCGGCGCCTCGTCGCTCGAGGAGGCCTTCATCGACTTCCTCGAGGAAGCGGCGGAAAAGCGCGAGCCACCGTCGAGCGCGACGCTCGCTGCGGTCTCGCCGCTGCCGGTCGAAGCCGGTGGTCCTCCGTCGAGGATCTTCAGCCTGCGCCGGATGCTGGCGTACACCGTGCGCGAGGCGCTGGAGCTGCTGCGCGATCCGATTCGCCTTGGCTTTGCCCTGGGCGGCACGGCATTCCTCATGCTGGTGTTCGGCTTCGGCATCACGACTGACGTCAATTCGCTGAGCTTCGCGGCGCTGGACCGCGACAACTCCTACGAAAGCCGCGCCTATCTGGAAGAACTGCGCGGGTCGCGCTACTTCGTGGAGCAGCCGCGGCTCAGGGATTCGGTCGACCTCCACGAACGGCTGCGCAGCGGCAAGGTCACCGCCACGATCGAGATTCCGCCCGGCTTCGGTCGCGATTTGCACCGCGGCCGTCCGACGGAGGTCGCCGCCTGGATCGATGGTGCCATGCCGTTCCGGGCCGAGACCATCCGTGGCTATCTGGAGGGTGTGCACCGCCAGTACCTTTTCGATCCCGCCATACGTGGCGGTGCCGCGGCGTCACCGCCGGCCGCCAATATCGCCGTGCGCTTCCGCTACAACCAGGACTTCGACAGCGTCTACGCCATGGTGCCGACGATGCTGGCCTTTCAGCTCGCACTCATTCCCGCCATCCTGATGGCGCTCGCCATCGTGCGCGAGAAGGAGCTGGGTTCGATCGTCAATCTCTACGTGACCCCGGTGACGCGGCTCGAGTTCCTGCTCGGCAAGCAGGTTCCTTACGTCATCCTGGCAATGCTCAATTTTCTCGTGCTGCTGCTGATGGCGGAATTCGTGTTCGGGGTACCCCTGAAGGGCAGTCTTCTCGTGCTCGCCCTCGGGGCGCTGGTTTACGTCACGGCGACCACGGCATATGGCTGCGTTATCTCAGCCTTTACCCGGACCCAGATCGCCGCGCTGTTCGGCACGGCGATCCTGACTGTCCTCCCGGCGACCATGTTCTCGGGCATGATGGTCCCGGTTTCCTCGCTCACCGGTTTCGGTGCCGTGCTAGGCCGCTTTTTCCCGATGAGCTACTTCGTGCCGATCAGCGTCGGCACCTTCACCAAGGGCCTTGGCTTCGCCGATCTCGCCAGCCACCTGCTGCTGCTCTCGCTCTTCGTCCCGGCATTGACGCTGATCAGCCTGATGCTGGTGCGCCCGCAGGAGAAGTGAGCATGCGCGGCCTCTCCACAATCTTCTGGCTGAGCGCCAAGGAGCTGGCGAGCTTCTCCCGCGACTGGGTGCTGCTCGGTCTGGTCGTCTACTCATTCTCGCTCGCGGTCATAGCTCAGGCGCAGAGCAGTTCCCAAGAGCTGCGCAACGCCTCGATTGCGATCGTCGATGAGGACCGGTCCGAGCTGTCGCGGCGCATCGCCCGGGCCTTCCTGCCGCCCTACTTCAAGCCCGTGCAGCAGATCGAGGAGCGCGACATCGACCGGCTGATGAACACCGGCAAGTACACCTTCGTGATCGACCTTCCACCCCATCTCGAGCGCGACGTTCTGGGCAAGCGCGCGCCGGCGTTGCTGGTGGCGGTCGATGCCACGGCGATGGTTCAGGCTGGAATAGGCGCCGGATACATCCAGGAGATCGTCACGCGGGAGATCGACGATTTCCTCGCTCGGCGCCAGATCGTCGCGACAACGCCCGTCACGCTCTCCGTGCGGATCGCCTTCAATCCCAACGCCATGACGGCCTGGTTCACCAGCGTCATGGGCATCATCAACAGCGTTACAATGCTTGCCATCATCCTGGCCGGGGCCGCCGTGGTGCGCGAGCGCGAGCACGGCACCATGGATCACCTCCTGGTCATGCCGGTCTCGCCGTTCGAGATCGCCATGTCCAAAATCCTGGCCAACAGCCTGGTGGTGACCGTGGCCGTCGGCCTGTCGCTGTATTTCGTGGTCGAGAAGCTTCTGGCGGTCCCTGTCGCGGGTTCATTCACGCTCTTCATGTGCGGCACCGCGCTCTATCTCTTCTTCTCCACGGCGATCGGAATCTTTCTCGCGACGATCGCGCACACCATGCCGCAGCTCGGCCTGCTCTTCCTGCTGGTGGCGGTGCCGCTCAATCTGCTTTCCGGCAGCAACACGCCGCTGGAAAGCATGCCGGTGTTCCTGCGCACCATCATGCAGGCTTCGCCCTCGACGCACTATGTGTCGATCGCCCAGGCGATCCTCTATCGCGGCGCGGGCTTCGAAACCGTCTGGCCGCAGTTTCTCGAGGTCGCCGTGATCGGCGGGATCTTCCTCGGCCTGGGACTGCTGCGGTTCCGCAGCGTTGCCGCCCGGTCGGCCTGACCGTCTTCACCGATCGATTCGCCGTCGTCGGCGCGTAGGCAGCTGTTTCTATCGGGCCAGACTGCCTTAAGATGCCGGACAGCCGGACCGCGAGGGCCGGAGAGGGGGAAGGACACCATTCCGGCCGGCAATCGAGGCGCGCACCTGCGCATGGCGCGCAATCTTCTCATCCTGGTCGTGCTTGTCGCCGTCGCCGGTGGAGTGATCTGGCATCTGATGCGCGACGTCTCGGCGTTGAAACAGGTCGCCCAGCAGCCACCACCTGCTGTCGGCGTCGTTGCCGCGTACCAAAAAGGCATCGCGCGCTCCTTCGAGTTCGTCGGCCGCATCAAGGCGGTTAACGAGGTCGAGCTGCGCGCCCGCGTCGAAGGCTTCCTCGAAAAGGTGCTGTTCATCGAGGGGCAGACGGTCACGACCGGCCAGCTGCTCTATCAGATCGAGAAGGTGCAGTATCAATCCGAAGTCGAGCGTGTGAAAGCGGACATCTCGATCGACGACGCCGAGCTGATAAACGCCAAGCTCCAGTACGATCGCTCAGTCGACCTGTCGAAGCAGAACTACGCCGCCCAGGCCCAGACCGACGCCAACAAGGCCAAGCTCGAGAACGCCCGCGGCAAGCTCGAACACGACAAGGCCGCATTACTGCAGGCCGAGGCCAATCTCAGCTACACCGACATCCGCTCGCCGATCGACGGCCGAATCGGACGGACCGCCTACACGATCGGCAATCTGGTCAATCCGGCGAGCGGCGTACTGGCGACCATCGTCAGTCAGGATCCGATCTACGTGCAGTTTCCGGTCAGCGTGCGCGACCTGCATGCCGTGCGCGCTGCGCGTGCCGCCGACGGTTCGTCCGGCGGCAGCGTGCTTGCCAAGATCGACATCCGGGTCCGCTTGTCGGATGGCCGGGAATACCCGCACAGCGGCACCTGGAACTTCACCGATCCGCGGGTCGACAAGCAGACCGACAGCCTGATCATCCGCGCCACCCTGCCCAATCCCGAGGGCATCCTGTCCGACGGCGAATTCGTGACCGTCGTGATCCGCGAACGCGAGCAGGAGCAGCGCCTGTGCGTGCCGCAGGCCGCCCTGCTGTCCGACCAGACCGGGTATTTCGTGCTGATCGTCGACAAGGAGCACAAGGTCGTTCAGCGCCGGATCAAGACCGGCCCCAACGACGGCCTCGACGTTGTCGTCGATTCCGGCCTCGCGCTGGGCGATCACGTCGTCGTCGAGGGCACGCAGAAGGTGCGCCCGGGGCAGCTCGTTCACGAAGCCCTTCTGGCGCGGCCGCCTGGCGGCGGACGCTGAACGCGCGATGATCTCCCGCACCTTCGTCGAGCGGCCGCGCTTTGCCTTCGTCGTCTCGATCATCATCACCATTGCGGGCTTGCTCGCGATCGTGTCGTTGCCGGTGGCGCAGCTTCCCGACATCGTGCCGCCCCAGGTCGGGCTGATCACCGCCTATCCCGGCGCCGATCCCGACGTCGTGGTGGCTACGGTGGCCCAGCCGATCGAGCAGCAGATGAGCGGCGTCGACAACGCGCTCTATTACCAGTCGACGATCGGTTCCGACGGCAGCTACAGCCTCACCGCGACCTTCGCGCCGGGCACCGATCCCGACATCAATACCGTCAACGTCCAGACGCGCGCCCAGTTGGCCCTGCCGATCCTGCCGCCCGCCGTGCAGCGGCAGGGCCTCAACGTGCGCAAGAAGTCGACCGACCAGATCCAGATCATCGCAATCACCTCGCCGAAAGGTACGCACGACCAGCTCTTCCTCAACAACTACGCGGTGATCAACATCATCGACCCGCTGCTGCGTCTGCGCGGCGTCGGCGATGCCGCACTGCAGGGCGAACTCGACTATTCGCTGCGCATCTGGCTCGACCCCGAACGGCTGAACGGCCTTCAGCTCACGCCCAACGACGTCATCACGGCGATCCAGAACCAGAACGTCCAGGCCGCGCTCGGCCGTATAGGCTCGGCGCCGCTGCCGCAGTTCCAGCAGATCCAGCTCAACGTCAAGGCCGTGGGCCGTCTCACGAAGCCTGCGGAATTCGAGGCGATCGTCGTGCGGGCCAATCCCGACGGCTCTTTCGTCCGTGTGAAGGACATCGGCCGCGCCGAGCTGGGTTCCAAGTCGCTCGACCGCTACACCAGGATCAACGGTGCACCGGGTGCGGCGATCGCCATCTACCAGGCGCCGGGAGCCAATGCTGTCGACCTGGCGGCCCGCGTGCGTGCGCGGATGGAGGAGCTCAAGAAGGCGTTCCCGGACGATCTCGACTACGACATGTTCTACGATGCCAGCGTCTTCGTGAAATCGACCATCCACGAGCTCGTGAACACGCTGCTGATCGCGTTCGCGCTCGTGGCGGCGGTCGTTTTTCTGTTCCTCGGGCGCTTCCGGACCACGATGATCCCGATCATCGCGGTGCCGGTGTCGATCATCGGTACCTTCGCGATCATGCTGGCGGTCGGCTATTCCGCCAACATCGTGACCCTGCTGGCACTGGTGCTGGCGATCGGCATCGTGGTCGACGACGCCATCGTCGTGGTCGAGAACGTCGAGCGCGTGATCGAGGAGGAACCGGAACTCTCGATCAAGGATGCGACTCTCAAGGCGATGCGCGAGATCACCAACCCGATCATCGCGGTGACCCTGGTTCTGCTGTCGGTGTTCGTGCCGGTCGCCTTCCTTCCCGGCATCACCGGCACGCTGTTCCGGCAATTTGCCGTCGTCGTCTCGGCCGCCATGGTGATCTCGGCGATCAACGCGCTGACGCTCAGTCCCGCCCTGTGTTCGCTGCTGCTCACCCATGGCACGGCGCGCCGTGGCCCGATGTCCCGTGTCATGGGCGCGATCGACGGCATGCGTGACGGTTATGTCTGGGTGGTTCGGCGCCTGGTGCGCTATGCCGTGTTCGGCGTCGTCGCGGTGGTGGCGGTCGGCCTCGGCGCCGCCGGCCTGTTCCGGGTCACCCAGCCGGGCTTCCTGCCGACCGACGACCAGGGCGCCTTCTACGCCGCCATGCGCCTGCCCGAAGGCGCTTCGACCAATCGCACCGAGGATCTGGTGCGGCAGGCCGAGAAGATCCTGTCCTCAGCGCCCGGCGTCGAGAGCGTAATGTCGGTGATCGGCCTCAACTACATCGACTACGTCCCGCAATCCAACAGCGCCCACTTCAACATCCGGCTGAAGCCCTATCGCGAGCGCACCCGACCGTCCGAGAACGTCGTGGCGATCATCGAGCATGTCCGTCCGCAGCTCGCCGCCATCGAGGGCGCGGTGGCGTTCCCCTACAACCGCACCCCGGTGCACGGCCTCGGCACCGCCGGCGGCTTCCAGTACGTCCTCGAGGCGCTGCAGGGCCAGTCTCCGGCCGACCTCGCTGCCGTGACGCGTGCGCTCGTGGTCGCCGCAAACCAGCAGCCCGAGCTCGCCGGCATATTCTCGACCTTCAGCGCCGACACGCCTCAGATCTTCCTCGATATCGACCGCAACAAGGCTCAAGTGCTGGGCGTGCAGGTGAGCGACGTCTTCGACGCTCTGCTCGCCACATTCGGATCGGTCTACGTCAACGACTTCAACGTATTCGGCCGCAGCTGGCAGGTGAACATCCAGGCCGACGCGCGCTTTCGCGGCCGGATCGACGACCTCTATCGCATCTACGTGCGGGGTTCGGGCGGCTCGATGGTGCCGATCCGTGCCGTGGCGGAGGCCAAGCTGATTCAGGGCGCGCAGACCATCGTGCGCTACAACGGTTTCCCCGCCTCGATGATCAATGGCACGGCGCGCCACGGCTTCAGCTCCGGCGACGCATTGAGGGCGATGGAGCGAATATCGGCCGAGACTCTGCCGCCAGGCTACAGCTTCGAATGGACCGGCACGGCCTATCAGGAAAAGCTCGCAGGGGGACAGACCGGCATCATCCTCGGGCTGGCGGTGCTGTTTGCCTATCTGTTTCTCGTCGTTCTGTACGAGAGCTGGAACATTCCCGTGCCGGTGCTGCTGTCGGTCAGCGTCGGCGTGCTGGGCGCGATCACTGCGGTCGCGTGGGCTGGACTCGCATTCGACGTCTATGCCCAGATCGGACTGGTCGTGCTGGTGGCGCTCGCCGCCAAGAACGGCATCCTGATCGTCGAGTTCGCCGTCGAGCAGCGGCGCCACGGCAAGTCCATCGAGGCCGCAGCGATCGAGGGTGCACGGTTGCGTTTTCGTCCCGTCGCCATGACCAGCTTCGCCTTCATTCTCGGTCTCGTGCCGCTGGTCATTGCCGACGGCGCGGGCGCGCTCAGCCGCCAGGCCATCGGCACGCCGGTGTTCGGCGGCATGCTCGCCGCCGCCCTGTTCGGCATCTTCCTGATTCCGATGCTCTATGTCGTATTCCAGACCCTGCGCGAACACACGCATCGCAAGGTCGTCGCGACCGAACGGGCCCTCGAGCAGGCTGTCGAGACGCTGGAAGAGAAAACGTCGAAGCCCTGACTTCTACCCGCGCTCGATCGTCAGCGTCGCGAACCATGGCGAGGGACCGCTGCCGGGCCCCCACAGCCAGTCGGCCCGCGACGGCAGATGCAGGTGCGTCTCGATGCCCAGCCGCGCCGCCAGGCAGGTCGGCCAATTGTCGTCGCCCACGACACGCTGGCAGCGCGGGACCATCGCCGGGTCGCGCTCGACGCGCAGGCCGGCCGGCGGCTCGATTGCGCTGAACCATCCCGTGACGTCGCCGCGAGGAAAGGCCGGCGGCGCTGGCGGCGCCGGCAGCGATTGCAGGGTCCAGTCGAGCAGCAGGGGGAGGCTGCGCAGTGGCGCTGCCGCGACGAAGCCGTCGAGGGCCGCGCCGCGCCGGATCGTCGGCAGGCCGAGGAAATCGGCGATCCCCGCCGAGCATTCGACGACGGCCTCCATGCCGCGATCGAGGCCGCGCGCCAGCAGCAGGGTGTCGCGCCGCGCCGCGTCGTTCTTGAGGTCGGCCTGTTCGGCGTAGACCAGCAATTTGCCGGCGAGCGGTTCGCCCTGCCAGCGCGGCAGATCGGGTTTGTAGAGGCCGGGCAAATCGAGCCGCGCCTCGTAGTCGGGCAGGCCGCGCAGCCAGTCGCCCTGCGTCAGCAACAGCTCGCCGCGCCGCAACTTCAGGGCCGCGTCGTCGGGCCGCGACGTCAGCGCCATGTCGAGATCGCCGAGCGCCCCCATCCAGTCGCCGCGAGCCGCCAGCAATCCGGCGCGGGCCGAAAGCGAGGGAATGAGACGATGGTCGATCGACAGCGCCTCGTTGAAGCACTGCTCGGCCTCGTCCGCGCGCCCCAGTGCTTCCAGGGCGCGGCCCCGATTGTGGGCGATGACAGGGTCGCCGGGCTTCAGTCGGGTGGCGCGATCCAGCGCGGCCAGGGCGCCGGCATGATCGCCGAGCAGCGTGAGGCAGCCTGCGAGATTGACCTGCGCGGCGGGATCGCGCGGCAGGAATTGCGCGGCACGCTGCAGCGGCTCGCGAGCATCGGCGAAGCGGCCGAGTTTCAGCCGAGCCTGTCCCAGCAGGTGCATCGCCTGCCCTGAATTGGGCCTCTCCTGCGCAATACGCGCGAACATGGTCTCGGCGGAGGCGAAGTCGCCGTGGCCCGCGCGCTGGATGGCCTCGCGGGCGAGAGTGTCGATCTGCTGGTCGGATAGGGCCACGCGCGGCCTCTAGCAGAGACAGGCGGCGGCGCAAAGGAAAACGGGTAAAGAAAAAGCCGGCGGTCGACAGGGAGGCTGAGAGTCGACCGCCGGCAGTGTCCGGAGGGGATGAGGCCCGGCAGGGTAGGGTTCGGGCCGGCTCCGGAGTCGGGAGAGATCAATCGCGCCAGAACGGCTTGTTGACCTCGAAATTGATGTCGCTCGCGCTCAGTCCCAGGTCGCGGATGCTGCGGGCATCGAGCTGGGCCAGTTCGCGCCGCGACCGGGCACGCTGGCGCCAGGTCGCGAAAATCTGGTTGAAGGCGGTGAAGGTGCCGGCGAGCGGCGCCTTGGAACTGTAGTGAAGCGAGATATCGGCCATGGGACTTCTCCCGTGAGTGACTGTGTTGGTGGTGATGTGCGCTTCGGAGTGCCTCTTTACAAAGGACGGTTTGTCCTGTTTTGATTAATTTAGCTCATGTGAAAGACACTGCTTTCCGAAGGGATTTGCAATGAAGCGAACGCTGCCCCCGCTCAATGGCCTGCGTGCTTTCGAAGCAGCCGCACGCCACATGAGCTTCACGGATGCCGCCGACGAACTGAGCGTGACCCAGGCTGCGATCAGCCATCAGGTACGCGGGCTTGAGCAGCGTCTCGGATTAAAATTGTTCGTGCGGAAAAACCGCTCCCTGCTGCTTTCCGAAGCGGGCCAGGCCTATCTGCCGGCGGTGCGCGCGGCGTTCGATCAATTGAACGAGGCGACCGAAAAGCTGCTGCAGAAGGATCGCGGCGGCCATCTCACCGTCACCACGACGGCGTCGTTCGCCACCAAGTGGCTGGTGCCGCGGCTCGGCGGCTTCCAGCGCAGCAATCCCGAGATCGACGTGCGTGTCTCGACCGGCACCGGTCTGGTCGATTTCAGCCGCGAGGACGTCGATATCGGAATTCGCTATGGCCGCGGCCAGTGGGCTAACCTGGTGGCCGAGAGGCTGGTCGGCGAGGACGTCATGCCGGTCTGCGCACCGTCGCTGGTCAAGGGTAACAATCCGCTCAAGAAGCCGGCCGATCTCAGGCGCTTCACGTTGCTGCATATCGGTAGCTTCCCCGACGACTGGCAGGTCTGGTTGACCGCCGCCGGCATCAAGGGCATCGACTCTTCGCGTGGCGTCACGTTCGACAACGCGCTGGTTGCGTACCAGGCCGCCATGGACGGACTAGGCGTGGCGCTGGGCCGCGCGCCGCTGGTTGCGCCCGATCTCAAGGCCGGCCGGCTTGTCATGCCGTTCGACTACAAGATGTCCAGCGAGTTCGCCTATTACCTGGTCTATCCGGCCGAGGCGATCCGCCGCCGCAAGATCAAGGCGTTCCGCGACTGGCTGATGACCTTGGCCGAGGGCGCGGCCTCGACCGCGGCGAAGGCGGCCTGATCCGCGGCCCAACACGGAACTCCGGCACGACCATGGATCCGCTCGTCTCCTATCTGCCCTACCTGCTGAACCGTGCCGGCGCGCGCATCGCCACCGCGTTTGGCGAGGAGATGCGGCCGCTCGGCGCCAGCCTGCAGATCTGGCGTGTGCTGGCGGCACTGCGCGAGAAGGACGGGCGGCGCATGGGTGATCTGTCCGAGACGACGTCGATCGAGGTTTCGACGCTCACTCGGCTGGTCGACAATATGGAGAAGGGAGGCTTGGTCGAGCGTCGGCGCGATGCCGGCGATGCGCGCGCCGTCGCCGTACACGTCACCGCGGCCGGACGGCGCCTCACCAAGCGCATCTTGCCGATCGCCGAGCGTTACGAGACGGTCGCCCTGAAAGGCTTCAGCGCACGGGAAGCCGCGACTTTGAAGAAGGCGCTGCGACGCCTCTACGACAACATGGACGGGCTGGAACGCTGACCCGTTTCAAGGGGGAGAGACGATGGCGGGACTGCTGAACGGACACATTGCGGCCGTGACCGGCGGAGGATCGGGAATTGGCCAAGGAATTTGCCAGGCCTATGCGCGTGAAGGCGCGCGCGTAGTCGTACTCGACACCAATCCCGACGGCGCCCGGGAGACGATCGCTCTCGTTGCCCAGGCTGGTGGCGAGGCGTCGTTCGTGAAGCTCGACGTTACCGACCGCGAAGCCTGCAAGGGCGCCGCAGCCGAAATCGCCAGGTCGGGCAATATCTCGATCCTGGTCAATAATGCCGGCATCAATCGCCGCACGCCGTTCGTCGCCGACGCGGCGGCGGTCGCCAAGGATTGGGACGACATCATGGCGATCAATCTCGACGGCATGTTCAACGTCACGCGCGCCTTCCTCGACCAGTTGCGCGCCACCAAAGGCCGCATCGTCAACATCGGCTCCATCCAGTCGTTCGTGCATGTGACGTGGCCCAATTCGGCTGCCTACACGACATCCAAGCACGGTGTGTTGGGACTTACGCGCGCGTTGGCCGCGGAACTGGGCAAGGACGGCGTGCGGGTGAACGCGATCGGCCCCGGTATGATCGAGACCAGGATTAACGCCGAGGCGCGCGCCAAGAATCCCGATATGGTGGCGAACGTCATGCGCCACACGCCGCTCGGCCGTCCCGGCAAGCCGGAAGACATCGCGGGGCCCGCGGTTTTTCTCGCGTCAGACCTTTCGTCCTACGTCACCGGATCCATCGTCATGGCAGACGGCGGATTCCGCTCCATTTGAGGGAGATTATCATGCCCATGGACCTGCAAGACCGCTATCTACGCACCGGCATCTTTCTCGCACCGTTTCACGCGCTGGGCGAGAACCCGACGCTGGCTATCGAGCGCGACATGGAACTGGTCGAGCATCTCGACCGGCTAAACTATCACGAGGCCTGGATCGGCGAACATCATTCGGGCGGCTTCGAGATCATCGCCTGCCCGGAGATGTTTCTCGCCGCTGCAGCGCAACGCACGAGGAACATTCGGCTGGGCACCGGCGTAGTCTCACTGCCCTATCACCATCCGTTCACCCTGGCCTCGCGCATGATGCAGCTCGACCATATGGCGCGCGGCCGGGCGATGTTCGGTGTCGGGCCGGGTGCTCTGATCTACGACGCCGACAAGATCGGCCTGAAGGCTGCCGACCAGCGCCGTCGCATGAACGAATCCCTGGATTGCATCATGCCGCTGATGCGAGGCGAGACCGTCACCCAGAAGACCGACTGGTACACCTTGAACGAGGCTCGCCTGCAGCTGATGCCGTTCTCGCAGAACGGCATGGAGATGGCGGTCGCCTGCTCGCGCTCGCCGGTCGGCGCGGTGGCATCGGGCAAGCACGGCATCGGCATGCTGTCGATCGGCGGGACGTCGGACGACGCTCTGAAGGGTCACGCCAACAACTGGGCGATCCACGAGGAGGCTGCTGCCAAGGCCGGCAAGAAGACTGACCGCGCCAAGTGGCGCATCGTCACGTTCGCCCACATTGCGGAAACCCGCGAAAAGGCGCGCGCCGACGTGGCCTATGGCCTGGCCGATTTCTGCAAATACTTCACCGACGTGGCGACCTTCCCGATCATTCCGCCCGGCGTCACCGATCCGGTCGAGTTCCTGACCTCGAGCGGCGTGGCCTGCATTGGCACGCCGGACGACTGCATCAGGCATTTCGAGCGGCTTTGGCTGGGCTCCAATGGCGGCTTCGGCGCCGTCCTGCTGCTCGCCCACAATTGGGCGGACTGGGAGGCGACGAAGAAGAGCTATGAGCTGATGGCGCGCTACGTCCATCCGCACTTCCAGCGCCAATCCAACAGCCTGCGCGTGGCGAGCTACGACAGCGCGACGTCCAAGCATGCGACAGCGGGAGCGGAGTCGGCGCAGGCGGTGCAGTCGGAGATCGACCGGTACAGCCAGGCCAAGCAAGGCAAGGCGGCGAGCTAGGATTTACCGTCGTCCCGACCGCAGCCTCGCGGAGCGACCTTGTTTGAAGCGGCAGACATCGAAGGGACGAAGCAAGGCCCCTCGACTTCGCCGCCTTGCGGGCGGCTTCGCCCGGGACGACGGTTTATGTTTGTATTTGCAAATAAATGACTCGAGCGTATCCTCCGGCCGATAAGGCAGGAGGAACGCCATGCAATTCGGCTACTTCACGCTGAGCGACAATCGCTATCCGGGTAACCCGCGTTCCGCCGAAGACTTCATCAAGGACATCTACGCCGAGGCCTTGCTGGCCGAGAAGGTCGGGCTGAACTCGGCCTGGATCGGCGAGCACCATTTCAACCTGCTGGGCGTCAATGCTTCGCCGCTCGCCATGCTGGCCCAGCTTGCCGGTGCCACGACCAAATTGCGACTCGCCCCGGCCGTCACGCTCCTGCCGGTGCATCACCCGCTGCATGTCGCCGAAGAGTGGGCGACGCTCGATCTGTTGTCTGGCGGCCGGGTCGATTTCGCCGCCGGCCGCGGCTACGACCGCAAGGAATACGAGCCCTTCCAGGCCAATTTCGAGGATTCGTCCGAGCTGTTCGCCGAGGGGCTCGAGATCCTGTGGCGTGCCTGGACGGAGCCCGGCAAGTGGAGCCACTCCGGCAAGTTCTACCAGTTCAAGGACGTCGAGATCCGGCCGAAGCCTGCACAAAAGCCGCTCCGGCCTTATGTCGCCTGCTTTTCGCGGCCCTCGATGGAACTTGCGGCGAAGAATGACTGGAACGTGATCTACGCGCCGTTCGCCGCTGCCATGGTTTACGGCTCGCTGGCCGACGCAGTGCGGGTCTATCGCGAGACCTGCGAGCAGAGGTTCAAGCGGCCGATGCGGCGGGCCATGTGCTCCTACTTCGTGCACATCGCCTCGACCCCGGCCGAGGAGAAGTACGGCAAGGAAGCGCTGGTGCGATATTTCCAGGATGCGCTGATTGCGGCCTTCCCGTCGTCGTCCAACGAGAAAGTGCCGCCGACCTACAAGTATTTCGTCGACATCGTGAACATCCTGCGCGACATGCGGCCGGAGAAGCTGACCGACAAGTCGATCCTGTGCGGCAGCCCGCAGCACATCGTCGATACCTTGAAGAAGGTCGAGGCGGCCGGCGTTGCCGAGGTCATTCTCTATTTCAACTACGGGCAGAAACCCCATGCGTTGGTGAAGGAGCAGATGGAGCGCTTCATGCGCGAGGTCGCGCCGCACTTCTGAGCCCCGGCGGCCTGTGGTTGCCAACCGCCTGCCCGTGGGGAGAATACGACACCCGCCCGCTCGGACCCGCCGGAACGAGGGCTCCCGTCCTGATGGACGCTAGCGACCGGAGTGTTTCATGGCCAAGCTGAACTCGATCGCCGACCTGCGCCGGGTGATCCCCGAGCCGCGCCCGACCACCAAGGTCAAGATCCTGGAGGCGCTCGATGAGCAGTCGATCGACTTCCTCAAGCGCTGCCCCTTCGCCGTGGTCAGCACGATTTCGGCCGATGGCACCATCGAGGTCTCGCCCAAGGGCGACGAGCCGGGCTTCATCCGGGTCGAGGATTCCCGGACTCTGCTGATCCCCGAGCGGGTCGGCAACAATCTCGCCTTCGGGCTCGGCAACATGATCGACAATGGACAGATCGGCATGATCTGCCTGGTCCCGGCGACCGGCGAGACCTTGCGTCTCTCGGGCACGGCCGAAGTGTTCGACGATGCCGACCTCGTCGCCTCGCTGTCGTCGCTCGGCAAGCCCGCACTGCTGGCGACCCGCGTGAAGATCAAGCACTGCTATTTCCACTGCGCGCGCTCGATCGTGCGTTCGGGTCTCTGGAAGCCCGAGACCTGGCCCGCGGCTGGCCGCATTTCCTTCGGCAAAATCATCGCCCCGCGCATGGGCCAGGGCGAGGAACTCGCCAACCAGATCGATACCGGCGTCGCCGGCGCCTACAAGGAACGGCTGTGGGTGAACAGCTAGGACGTTCTCCTCCCCATTCATATGGGGAGGTGTCGCGGTCTTACCGCGACGGAGGGGTCATGGCCTGTAGCGCATGACCCCATCGCCCCGTATGACGGGGCACTTCCCCATGTGAATGGGGAAGAACGCGCCTATGCCTTCACCTTCTCGAAGATCGCGTCGACATGGATGTCGGCGCAGTCGACCAGTGGGAACGGCAGCTCGCGGCCCTGGAAGGCGAGGAACAGGTCGGTGCCGCCCAGCATGATAGCCTGTGCCCCGCGCTCGCGGACCAGCCAGCGGCCGGCGGTGAAGAAGATCTCGCGTTGCTCCTCGGTGACTTGGCCGATCCCGGCCATCGTCGAATAGGAGTCGCCCACGTCGTTGAACAGATACCCCTCCGGCGCGATCAGCTCGGCCGAGACGATGCTGCCGTAGAGTTTGGTCTCCATGACCAGCTTGGTGCCGAGCACGCCGATCTTCTTCAGGCCGCTCCGTCGGATCGCCGCTTCGACGGCATGGATGCCGTGGACCAGCGGCAGCGGCGAGATCGGCAGCAGCTCGTCGATGCAGAAATGGCCGCCCATCGAGGTCACCGCCGCCACGTCGGCGCCGGCCCGCTTCAGCCGCGTGATCAGGTCGGCGAAGATTTCGGCCTGGCGCTTGGGATTGCCGCCGGTGAGGTTCTTCGACATCTCGCGCACGTCGGCATGGGCGATGGTGCAGGCCAGCGGCACCTCCGCCGCACGGGCCCTGTCGATCAGGCCGCGATAGTAGAAATCCGTGGCGGCGGGCCCGATGCCGCCGATCAGTCCGATATGCATTGCCGGTCTCTCTCCTGACGCGACCCTAGCGCGCCTCGCGGCGCGTGCCCCGCGAGATTCCCTCGGGGCCGCCTGTATTTATCGCGCGGAACGGCGCGACAGGATCAGGTTGGCCGCGACGGTGAGGCCGAGCGTCACCGTCATCAGGATGAAGGCGATGGCGCCGCCGAACGGCCAGTTCGTCTTCTGCGTGAACTCGTTGTAGATCAGTGGCGACATCATCTTGAACAGCGGCCCGCCGAGCAGGAACGGCGTGGCGTAGGCGTTCATCGCCAGGATGAAGCACAGGATCGTTCCGGCGATGATGCCGGGGAGCGCGAGCGGCCACAGCACGCGGCGGAACATGGTGATCGGCGGCGCCCCCAGGCTGAAGGCCGCCTCTTCGACGGCGCGGTCGATGCCTTCGATCACGCTCTGAAGGCTCAGCACCATGAAGGGCAGGTTGACGGCGATGATGCCGATGATCACCGCCTTTTCGGTGAACATGATCTCGATCGGCTGGCTGATCACGCCCAGGCCGAGCAGGCTCGCATTCACGAAGCCCTTGTTGCCGAACACCACCATCCAGCCCGCTGCGCGCACCGAATTGCCGACGAACAGCGGCAGCACGATCGAGATGATCAACAGGTTCTTGAAGCGGCTCTGGGTGCGCGCCACGACGTAGGCGAGCGGGAAGGCGAGCACCAGGCAAACCGCCGTCACCAGCACCGCGATGCGCACGGTGGTCCAGAGAATGGTCGTGTAGTAGGAGTCGGTGAAGAACTTGACGTAGTTCGCGACGGTCACCGCCTCGACCATCATCTTCTTGGCGGCTACGAAGTCGTTGAGGCTGTAGCGGAATAGATAGGCGAGCGGCGCCAGCAGGCAAACGGCGATGAATATCGTCGCCGGCCCGACCAGCATCGAAGCGGTCCACGCCTCGCCCCGTCGTCGTTCGACGACAGGGCCATGTGCCAGTGCAGCGTCGCTCATTCAGCTTCCGGCGATCAGCCCTTGAACGACTTGTTCCACCAGTCCTGGAAATCGACGTCGTTCTTGCCCATGTAGCCGTAGTCGAGATCGACCAGGCGCTTCTGCTCGTCGGGCGTGAAGCCGATTCGCTTCTGCAGGTCGTCCGCCACCTTGGCGTTGGTCACGGTAGGGTTGTAACCCATGTCGATCGCGAAGTTCTCCTGCGCCGAAGCCGCCATCATGGCATCCAGCCAGGCATAGGCGCCTTCCTTGTTGGGCGCGTTCTTGGGCATCACGAATCCCGAAACGTACATCGGCACGCCTTCCTTTGGCGCCACGGTCTGCACCTTGATGCCGGCGTTCTGCCACTGCACGGCACGCGCCTTCCACATGATGCCGCAGGCGATCTCGCCGGTCTTGAGGGCCTGCGCAAAAGCCTCGTTCGACGGGTAGATGCGGGCGCCGGCCTTCCGGCACTCGATCAGGCGCGCCTTGCCCGGCTCGAAGTTGCTTACCGATCCGCCGGAGGCCAGTGCCGCCGCCACCATGTTGTACTGGCGCTGGATGTCGATGATACCGAGCTTGTTGCCGTTCTTCGGGTCCAGCGTATCGGCGAAGCCGGTGGGCGCCGCCATCATGTCGGGATTGTAGAGAACGACCTTGCCCGAGTAGATGTGGCCGATGCCGTAGGCGTACTTCATCGCCGGGATCAGGTTCTTGGCGTTCGGCATCTTGGAATAGTCGAGCTGTTCGGCCAGCCCCTGCACGTTCATGTCGTACATGTCGTTTGCCGACAGGCCTTGTACATCCGAAGTGCCGCGGCGGAGCTTCTGCTCGGCCAGCATCTTGGCCTTCCGCGGGTCGGCGTTCTCCTCGGCGTGGATGCACTCCCAGCCCTTCATCAGCGAGTCGATGTTCTTGGTCAGCAGGCGCGAGTAGTCGCCGCCCCATGTGCCGATAACGACCTTCTTGTTGTCCTGCGCCCGCGCGATCGCGGGCGCGCCGAGCGCCAGGGCGGCGGTGCCGCCGAGCAGAGCGCGGCGACGTAACGTGAAGCGGTTCGACATGAAGCCCTCCTGTTTGTCCTGTTTGCGTATTGAAGAGTTAGCTTGCGAAGACTTGGCCGGCCGACGCCTGCCAGCCGACATGAACGGATTGGCCGACCTCCGGCGTGAAGCCGTCGTCGCGATTGGCGATCTGTACGACCAGCCGGTCGCTGGGCGACAGCCGCACGTGAATGTCGATCGACGCGCCGAGATACGACACGAATTCCACCGTACCGGACAGGCTGTTGTCGAGTCCTGACGGCCGGGCCGCGATTGCCACCCGTTCCGGCCGGAGCGACAGAACCGCTGGTCCCGCCGTACCCCCGCTGCAGGCCAGCGCCAGACCGCCACCGG
>JBGAIW010000033.1:0-41284 GCA_044225265.1 Reyranella sp. | reverse complement strand
CGCTGAAGATCTGGCCCTCGGCCGTACGGACCCTGATGTCGAGTATCGGCGGCCGCTCGAAGCCCTGCGGTTCGAGCAGCCAGGCGCCGAGCGTTGCCAGCACGCCGTCGCCGCGGGCTACCGCGATCGACGTGCTGTCGACCTCGCGCGCGAAACCCTTCAGGTCGAAACGGTAGCGTGCCTCACGGTCGGTCGCGGCGAGGCCGGAGAGATGACGCATCGTGCGCCGGTCTTCGGCGGCGAACGTGAGCGGCTTGGACGACTGGCAGCGCAACTGCACATCGAGCAACGGACCCGGCCTGACCTCGACGTCGGCGGTGCAGTCGGCCGGTACCTGCGCGTCAGCCGACGACGCAGCTGCGAGCAATAGCCCTGCAAGGAGAACACGCCGGAGCATGATGTAGGCTACCATGTGCTAGGTTGGTCGCAATGGAACTCGTCGACCAGGTCCTGCGGCGCATGGGACGGCACGCGACCGCGCTGCTGCCCTTCTCGCTGGCGATCGGCCTGATCTTTCAGGATCTCGCGGCCCTGGCGCGGCCGTTCGTCGGCCCGCTCGCCGCCCTGCTGCTGATGCTGGCGCTGATTCGAACCGACTGGCCGCGCGTCGCCGCACTGCTGGTGCGGCCGTGGCTCGCGATCGCGCTGTCGCTCGCCAACCTGATCGTGGTGCCGCTGCTGGTCTGGCCGTTGTGGAACGCGCTCGGACTCTGGCCAGGCCTCGTCGCGGCGCTCTGCCTCAGCGCCATGGCGCCCGGCATCATTTCGGCCGCGACCACGGCCACATTCCTGCGGCTGGATTCCTCGCTCGCCCTGCTGGTGACGCTGTTCACCAACTTCCTGGTGCCGTTCACGCTGCCGCCGCTCGCGCTGTGGCTGCTCGGGCTCGACCTCAAGCTCAGCCTGCTCGATCTCAGCCTGCGCCTGGCGGTGATCGTCGGCACGGCGTTCGTGGGCGCCATGGCGGTCCGGGCCTGGCTGGGGCCGGAGCGGCTGCGCCATTCGGCGATGCGGCTCGACGGGTTGTCGGTGATCGTGCTGATGATTTTTGCCATTCCACTGATGGATGGCATCGTGGCGCGCGCCCATGCCGATCCGTGGAAGCTCGCCGGCTTCGTCGGCGGCGCCTTCGCCGGCATGATCCTGTGCAACGCGCTGATGGCGGCGGTGACGCTTCCCCTGCTCGACCGCCGAACGGCGCTGACCGCCGGCTACTGTTCCGGAGGCCGGCACAACGCGCTGCTGATGGCCGTGCTGCCGCTGACCGTCGATCCCGACATCTTCCTGTTCATCGCCGCCGTGCAGGTGCCGATCTACATCGTCCCGACCGTGCTGCAGCCGATGTACCGGCGGTTGTTGAAGGAGTAATTCCTCCCCATTCAAATGGGGAGGTGTCGCCGTCTTACGGCGACGGAGGCGTCATGACCCCATCGCCCACGTACGACGTGGGCACTTCCCCATCTGAATGGGGAAGAACGCTCATGTGTTCCGCCGGCTGACTGCCTTGCCCGCGATGTAGCCGAAGGTCAGACACGGACCGATGGTCGTGCCGGCGCCGACCGCCTTGGTGCCGATCGGGTGCGCCATGGCGATGCCGGCGCAGTAGAGGCCCGCGATCACGCTCCTGTCGGGCCGCAGGACCTCGCAGCGCTCGTTGGTGCGCGGGCCGCCCTTGGTGCCGAGACTGACATATAGATAGGGCGAGGCGAAAAACGGCGGCTTCTCGATGCGGCGCAAAGCGACGCCATTCTTCGGATCGCCGGTGTAGTAGCGCTCCCACGCCGTCTCGCCGCGATGGAAGTCGCGGTCGACGCCTTCACGCGACCAGGCGTTGAACCGCTCGACAGTGGCGGCCAGCTTCTTCGGATCGAGGTCGATCATTTCGGCCAGCGCCTCGAGGGTCGGCGCGCTGCGCACGAAGCCCGGATCGCGCTTCGTATGCATCTCGGAGAGCTTGTTGCGGTACTGCGAATCGAAGACGCGCCAGACCGGCAGGTGCTTCGGTTTGCCGTCAGGCCCGCGCTCGTCCATCGCCATGCCGAGTGCCGCGCTGCCCTCGCTGGCGAAGCGCTCGCCGTGGCGGTTCACCAGGATGACGTGGCCGGTATAGGTCTCGAACACCGGCTGGGCATGCCGCTGGCCCTCGTACTCGGTGAAGGTGGCGCTGGAGATCAGCGCCTGGTCCATGTGGGCGAGTTCGGCGCCGATGGCCGCCGCCATGCGCTGGCCGTCGCCGGTATTGCTGCGCGGCGCGCCCAGGATCTGGATGCCGGGAAAGTATTTCGGCATGTAGTCGGGCGCCCAGTCGAAGCCGCCGGTTGCCAGCACCACGCCCTTGGCGGCACGGATCGTGCGCGGCTCGCCTGCGATCGAGACGTCGACGCCGGCGACGACACCACCCTCGACGATGAGTTTCTTCACGTCGGCATCGGTGAAGATGCGGCAGCCATGATCGAGGCATCCGCGCAACAGGCCGACGATCAGGCCGTTGCCCAGACCGACCTTCTGCGCGAGGAAGCGCCACACGAGCCTGTGGCCCATCTTCAGGCCGGCCTTCCAAGGATCCTTCAGGATGCCGCCGATCATCTCCTTGTAGGTGAAGTATTGCGGCTTCACCGACGGCCGCACCTTGTTCCACAGACGGCCGAGCAGGAACTTGCTGATCACGGTCGGTGAGACCATCCGGCCGAACAGATTGCCGCCCGGCGCCTCGCTGTAGAAGTCGGGATGATTGACCAGTTCGAAACGCAACGGCGTCTTGTCTTCGAGGAAGCGCAGCATCGGCGCCGAGTTCTCGGCCAGTGCCCGCCAAAGCTCGTCCTCGTCCTTCTGCCAGCCCGGCGGCGCGGTGGCCCGGATATAGGTGAGCGTGTCCTCGGCCGAATCCTCGATACCCGCCGCCTTCATGTGATGGTTGGCCGGCACCCAGGTCCCGGCCGACGACATCGCGGTCGTGCCGCCCAGCACTCGCGCCTTCTCCAGGACCACGACTTTCGCGCCATCGACGGCGGCAGCAAGTGCCGCCGACAGACCCGCCGCGCCCGAGCCGACGACGATGACGTCGCAGTCCAGGATGTCAGAGCCGGGCATGAAAGCCCTTCAGCAGGTCGAGCACGTCGTAGACCGGCAGGCCGAGCGCGCGCTGCACCGCCTGCTTGTACGGCGGCAGGTTGGTGCATTCGAAGACGATGGTGTCGATTTGCGGGTGCTTCGCCACCAGCGCGCGGGCGGCGGTGACGGTCTCGCCCTCGACGGCGTCGCGGTCGAGCGTCAGGCCGTTGCGCAGAAAGGTGGACGCGAACGAGGAGTCGGCCGGCAGGCCGCCGACCGGCGTGTCGGGCGGCGCGTCGACGGCCACGAAATGCGCGGGCGTCAGGTTCTCGGCCGAGGCGGTGAGCACGCCGACCTTCCGTCCCTTCAACGCCCTGATGTGCAGCAGCGCCGAGGTCGCGACGGGCACGGGCGAGAGCTTCTCGAGATCCTTCTGATAGAGCGCGAGGAAGCCGCAACTGGTCGAGAGCCCGGCGGCGCCCTCGGCGGCCAGCGCCTCGGCATTCTCCTTGAGCGCCGCCAGCATGCGCGGCCGGTCGGGGTGCGCGGCGACCGCGTCCTTTGAGCCGATACCGACCATGCGGCGGAAAATCACGGGATAGTCGAACGAGCCCGGATTGCCGATATCGCCCACGATGCGCGGGAACCGCGTATCGAGCATAAGGATGCCGAGGGGTTTCATGCTGGGAGCGCGGCACTCCGTGCCGCTCTTCTCCTGCATCGCAACCTCCCGTGAGCGCCACAGAGTGGCGCGCTCCCAGCAATCACGGCACCGGCCATTTCTTCTGCGGGCCCCTCGCCTGCTCGAACCAGCGGCTGAGCCGCATCACGCCGTCGTCGTCGAAGCGGTGGCCGGCGATCTGCAGGCCGATCGGCTTGCCTTCATTGGTGTAGCCGCAATTGATCGACGACGCCGGCTGCTCGCTCATGTTGTAGGGCATGGTGAAGCCGATATGGTCCATCGCGCGCTCGACACTGTTGCTCGGCATCTCCCATTCGGCGGGATAGGTCGGCACCGGCGAAGTCGGCGACAGGATGAAGTCGAAGGGCTGGATCGCCTTCACTGCCGCGGCACGGATCGCCATATAATTGTTCACGCCCCGGATGACGTCGCGGCCCGAGAGGTCGGCGCCGCCCTGACACCACTTGGCGATGAAGGGCAGCACCCGCGCCTGCTTCTCCGGACTGAGGGCCGCGAAATCGTTCCAGCTGCGTGCACGCCAGAAGATGTCCTGGAGGCTCAGCATCTCCTTCGTCATGAAGGCCGGCATCGGCGTCACGACCGCGCCGGCATCGGCGAACAGTCTTGCCGCTGCCTCGATCGCGGCCTTTGTCTCGGGCTCGACCGGCATGCCGCAACCGGCATCAAGGTGCAGGCCGATCTTCAGCCCCTTCGGATCACGTGCCGTCGCCTGCCAATCGATCGAGTGGCCGGGCAAGTTCATATGATCGCGCCAGTCGGGCTCGGTGATCACCGACAGCAGCAGCGCGGAGTCCGACACCGTGCGGGTCATCGGGCCGGCGACCCGGCCGAGGAACGGCGGATCGACCGGCACGCGGCCGTTGCTGGGCTTCAGGGTGAAGATGCCGTTCCAGGCAGCCGGCAGGCGGACCGAGCCGCCGATGTCGGTACCAAGATGCAGCGGGCCGTAGCCCGCGGCCGCCGCAGCGCCCGCACCGGCGCTCGAGCCACCGGGGTTCCAGGCGAGATTCCAGGGATTGCGGGTCAGCGGATGGAAGGAACTGCGACCCGAGGACAGCATGCCGTAGTCGGGCATGGTGGTCTTGGAGAGGATGATCGCGCCCGCTTCGCGCACCCGCGCCGCCGCCGGCGCGTCGGCGGGCGCCGGGATGAGATCGTTCGCGGCGGTGCCGAGCGGCATCGGCACGCCTTTGGTCGCGATGTTCTCCTTGATGGTGATCGGCACACCGTCCAGCGCCCCGGCGGGGGCGCCCTTCTGCCAGCGCTTTTCGGACTCCATCGCCACCTTGCGGGCGCTGCCGAAATCCGGCGCGTACAGCGCCTTGAGTTTGGGTTCCCACTTCTCGATGTGGGCGATCACGGCGTCGATGGCTTCGACGGGCGAGAGTTTCTTCGATTTATAGGCGGCCAGCAGGTCGGTCGCGCTCATGTCGTGGATGGCAGTCATGTCTTCTTATAGCCCGTTATGGTTCCGATGGCTTGGATGGTGGCTTGGTGCGGGTGGAGATGAATCTCGTGAGAGGCGGGCCGATGAACAGGACCGCGATCATCCGCACGGTCTGCATGGCCATGACGAAGCTGAGATCGACCTCGGTCGACGCCGCGATGATGGCGATCGAATCCGAGCCGCCCGGGCTGGTGGCGAGATAGGCGGTCAGCGGATCGACGTCGGTCATGACCACGAACAGAGCCGCGATTCCGCCGCACATCGCGATCATCACGAAGATGCAGGCCAGGATGACCGGCAGCGCCCGCATGGCGTGCCCGAGCAACTGGCGGGTGAAGCGCAGGCCGACGTTCCAGCCGACCAGCGCGTACGCCGCCGCCAGTAGCCAGGGCGGCAGTTCGATCCGCATCCAGCCGAGATGAACCAGCACGACGCCCGCGATCAACGGCACCAGGAACGCACCGGCCGGGATGCGCAGATAGCGCGCGACGATCGGGCCGACAATCGCCAGCGCCAGGGTCTCGCCCAGCGCAACCCAATCGACCGGCGGAAACCAGACGATCGCAGCGGCGGCCTGACCGGCGTGCGAGGTCTCGACGCCGAAAAGCCGCGCCACCAGGGCGGCGATGCCCGCGACCATGACCACGCGCAGGTACTGCATGAAAGCGACGAGACGGACGTCTGCGCCATAGTCCTCGGCCATGATCGACATGACCGACGCGGCCCCCGGGCTGGTGCCCCACAAGGCCGTGGTTCCCGGCAATGCGCCGAGCCGCGTCATCGCCCAGCCGAGAAAGGCGCTCACCACCACCACCGACAGGACGCCGAAGGTGAAGAGCAGCCAGTGGCCCGCGATGTCCCCTGCGATCGAGAGCGGGATCGACCGTGCGATCATGCTGCCGACGATTCCCTGCGCCACCACGAAGGGCGCCAGCGGCAGGGAGAGGCGCACCCCGTTCGAAGCGACGACGATGGCGGCGATCAGCGGCCCGAGCATGAGCGCTGCGGGCGCGTGCAGCCACAACAGGAGCGCGCCCAACCCTGCGGACAGCACGACGAGTCCGATCCAGCTGGGAACGATCCGGTTGCGCCACGTCGCCATCGCCTACTGCACGAACTCCTCGGCTTCGCCGTTCATTCCCTTGAGAGTGGCGACCAGTTCCGCCGACGCCGCGGCGAGCCTTGCATCATCCGTGCCGCGCAGCACCAGCGAGACCGACGGCTTGCCGTTCCGGAAGGCCGGATAGCTGCCGATGTCGAGGTCCTCGAAGCGCTTCTGCAGCGCGCCGAGCGGTTCGGCAATGATGCCTTCGGGCAGGTTGGTCCGTACGGTGCGCGAGACGACCGGGGCGCCGCCGACCAGGCGATGCTTCATCGAATGGAACATCGCCTGCATGACGGCGGGAATGCCGGCAAAGGTGAAGACGTTCTCCATCTGGAAGCCGGGCGCCACCGACACCGGATTGTCGACCAGCACGCCGCCGTGGGGCACCCGCGCCATGCGCCGCCGCGCCGGCGTGAACAAAGCGGGGTCGCCATAGTGCCTGGTCATGCGGGCGACCGCCTCGGGATGCTCGGAAATGCCGACGCCGAAGGCCTTGGCGATGCAGTCGGCGGTGATGTCGTCGTGGGTCGGGCCGATGCCGCCGGTGGTGAACACGTAGTCGAACTTGGCGCGCATCTCGTTCAGGGTGTCGACGATGGTCTTCTCGATGTCGGGCACCACCCGGCACTCCACCATGCGCACGCCGAGCTTGTTCAGCTCGAGCGCCAGGAACTGCAGGTTGGCGTCCCTGGTGCGTCCGCTCAGGATCTCGTTGCCGATGATCAGGAGGGCGGCGGTGACGGTCTTGGGCGTCGAAGGCGCGGAAGTTTCGGGCATTTCAAGAACCTAGCATGCCCTTGTTACCGCGGGCATCTGATGCCAAATAGGGCCACATGACCAGCCCTCCCGACATCGAGGACGACAGCGTCGACTACTGGCGGCGCGACGAGCGCACCATCAAGATTCACGGCCCGGAAGGGTTCGAGGGCATGCGCCGCGCCGGCCGATTGGCGGCCGAAACGCTGGATTTCATCGCCCCCCACGTGCAACCCGGTGTGACCACGGGCGAACTCGACAAGCTTTGCCACGACTTCATCCAGGACCACGGCGCGATCCCGGCGCCACTGGGCTATCGCGGCTTCCCGAAGTCGATCTGCACCTCGATCAACCATGTGGTCTGCCACGGCATACCGGGCGACAAGCGGCTGCAGAACGGCGACATCGTCAATATCGACGTCACGCCGATCCTGGACGGCTGGTACGGCGACACCTCCCGCATGTTCTTTGCCGGCGACGTGGGCGTGAAGGCGCGCCGGCTGTGCGACGTCACCTACGAGGCGATGATGCGCGGCATCGCGGCCGCCAGGCCGGGCGGCCATGTCGGCGACATCGGGCACGCCATCCAGACCTATGTCGAGAGCCAGCGATTCTCCGTGGTGCGCGATTTCTCGGGCCACGGCCTGGGCCGCATCTTCCACGACGCGCCGAACATCCTGCACTACGGCAAGCCCGGCACCGGCCCGAAGCTGCGCCCCGGCATGTTCTTCACCGTCGAGCCGATGGTGAATGTCGGTACCTGGCAGGTGAAGATCCTGAGCGACGGCTGGACGGCAGTGACCCGCGACAAGCAGCTCTCGGCGCAGTTCGAGCACTCGGTCGGCATCACCGAGACCGGCGTCGAGTTCTTCACGCTGTCGCCCAAGGAACTCGCCAAGCCGCCCTCCGACGTGGCGGCCGCCGCGACCCCGCAAGCCGCGACGGCTTGAGCGAGCGCCGGGTCTGCCTGGACTGAGCCTATTTGGGCTCGGCCTTCCAGACGCAGCCGGTTCCGAGATTCTGGACCTCGAAGGCGCGCGGCCCCTTACCGGCCGGCACCGTCACCTTCAGGCGCTGGCTGCCGCCTTTAGTCTCGACCGGCGCCACGCTGCCGTCGGCGGCCGCAGTCACCGTCCAGATTGTTTCCTTGCCGTTGGCGTCGAGGAAGGTGAAGGCGGTGCCCTGCTCACGCACGGCGCGAGTGTAGTTCGCGTTGCAACTCGATGGACCGCTGGCCAGCTTCATGTTCACGAACCAGGGCGCCGGCGCCTGCTGCGCCGCCGCCATGCCGGTCCACGCGATCAGGCCGGCCGCCGAAACACCAATCAACCAAGTGCGCATCGGATTGCTCTCCCCATTTCACCCCAATCGGCAAACTGGAGCACGATCGCTGCGCACGACGCAAATGCCAACTGCGCGTAAAACTCGGTCAGGCACAGCCGGGTTGCGCCCGATCTAGCCGACCGAGAAGGTCAGCTTCTGGACGCCGGGCTCGGCGTCCGGCGACAGGATGACCGTGCCGCTGAGGCGGCCGCGCTCGCAGGCGAGCGTGAACCTTCCGGCAAGGGCATGCGTGGGCACGATCGTTTCCAGCCTGGCCTCACCCAGCCGCAGCTTCAACCGGGCGAGTTCGGCGTCGCGCAGGCTGGGCGGCCCATCGAGCAGGAAGTTATCCGCGAACGGCACGCCTGCGGCCTCGATCCGGCCGGCGGCATAGGCGGCGACCACACCGTCGATCGCGCGCTTCAGCCACCGCGACGGTGACTGGGCCGCAGGCTTCGGCTGCACGGCCTGAAACATTTCGGCAATCCTCACGGTGAGGCGCGACATCGGCGCGTAGGTGCGGTTGCCGAAGGCGAACACGCCGATCTGCGCGTCCGGCAGGAACAACATGTGCGAGCCGTAGCCCGGGAGGCCGCCGGGATGATGCAGGCGGCGGCCGAGCAAGGCGTCGTCGCAATCGACCAGCCCGTAGCCGTAGGCGCTGGCCGGCATCGTCTTCCCCTCCACCGGGTCGGGCAGATAAGGCGGCGCGTGGAACAGCGCCATCTCACGCACGCTCGAGCGGCGCACCGGCCCGGTCTCCGGATCGTCACGGGCCGGCCAGGCACTCAGCAGGAAAGCGACGTAGCGCGCGTAGTCGTCGGCGATGGTGGCGAGGCCGCCCATGGCCCCGACCTCGCCGTCGGGCTCCAGACGCTCGCGCGCGTGGACGCCGTCGTGGCAGCGATAAGGCCAGGCAAAGTCTTCGCGTGACGCCGCCGGCGCGTCGAACGTCGTGCGGCTCATTCCCAGCGGCTTCAGGATCGTACGTCCGATGAAGGTCTGGTAGGGCTCGCCGCTCACGTTCGTGAGCACGCGGCCCAGCAGGGCAAAGCCCAGATTGCTGTATTCGAAGGCGAGGCCCGGCGGACGCGCGAACAACGTGCCGTGGGCGATCAGGCGATCGAGTGCCGCCGGTGTCATGCCGAGCACGCGATCGCCCCAGGGATCGTCGGTGACGAAGCCCGCCGTGTGGGTGAGCAGATGCCGCACCGTCACCGGCGCGCTGTCGCGGGTGGCCGGCGCGACCGCGGCGAATTGCGGGATGTAGGTCTCGAGCGGCGCGTCGAGCGCCAGCCGGCCGGCGTCGCGCAGGGCCAGAATGGCAAGCGCCGTCGTGCTCTTGGTCATCGAGGCGATGCGGAAGGCGGTCGTTCGCGTCACCGCGCGACCGGTCTCGCGATCGGCGAGGCCCAGTGCCGTCACATGACGCAACTCACCGCCCTGAACGATCCCCGCGACCGTGCCGGGGATATTCTCTTGCTCCACGAAGGTCCGGCAGACGGCGTCGATCTCAGCGAGGACGGTATTCATGACCGAGAACCTAATCCATGGGCTTGACCATTTCCTGCCGCGTTTCCGCCGCGAACGCGGGAAAAAGTCGGCGCATGGGGAAGGCGAAAAGGACGGCGGCGGCCGACGAGCCCGCCGGCACGGAAGGCGGTACGAACGCCAGTGCCGGCGACGACGGCCTGATCGCGCTGCTGGCGGCGGGGCTTCGCCTGCAGGCAGGCGACAATCTCTGGCGGGTGAGCGGCAACACCCTGCCCCATCGCGTCATCCTGCGGGATGCCGGCGGCGCCTGGAACCGGCTCGACCAGTGCTGGGAGTTCGCCGGCGAGGATCCGACGCCGCGCCTGAAAGAAGCGCTCGATCGACTGCCGGCGTCCGCCGGGAACGGGATCGGCCACAACAGCGGTACGCCGGGCCCAGTGGCGCCGCACTATCACGGCCATCGCGGCCGGGTGCGCGAGCGGGTGCTGAAGGCCGGTGCGGAGTCCCTGCCCGACTACGAACTGCTCGAGCTGCTGCTGTTCCATGCCATCGAACGGATCGACACCAAGCCGCTGGCCAAGCGGCTGCTGGAACGCTTCGGCACGCTGGGCGACGTCTTTGCCGCCGAACCGGCGCAGCTGCGCGAGTTCGACATCGACCAGCGCACGCTGGTTCTCTTCCGGGCGCTGCGCGAGACGGCGCGGCGGCTCGCCGAACGCAAGGTCAAGGACATGCCGGTGCTGACCAACTGGCAGCAGCTGATCGACTACTGCCACACCGCACTGGCGCACGAGAAGACCGAGCAGTTCCGCATCCTGTTCCTCGACCGCAAGAACGTGCTGATCGCCGACGAGGTGCAGCAGCGCGGCACGATCGACCACACGCCGGTCTATCCGCGCGAGGTGGTCAAGCGCGCGCTCGCCCACAATGCCGCCGCGCTCATCCTCGTGCACAACCATCCCTCCGGCGATCCCAAGCCGTCGCGCGACGACATCGAGATGACGCGCGAGATCGCAAAGGCCGCCGAGGCGCTGGGAATCTCCATCCACGATCACCTGGTGGTGGGCCGCAAGGGTCATGCCAGTTTTCGGAGTCTGGGCCTGCTATAGTCGCAGGCCATGAGCAGCAAGAACATTGGCCGGACCTTCGTCGGCATCGGCGGCTGGACCTTCGAGCCGTGGCGCGGCGTCTTCTATCCCGACGACCTGACGCAGAAGCGCGAGCTGGAATATGCCAGCCGCAAGCTCACCTCGATCGAGATCAACGGCACCTACTATTCGAGCTTCAAGCCGGACAGCTGGAAGAAGTGGCGCAGCGAGACGCCGGACGGCTTCGTGTTCGCCATGAAGGCGTCGCGCTTCTGCACCAACCGCCGCGTGCTGGCCGACGCCGCCCAGTCGGTCGAGCGCTTCGTCGGCCAGGGCCTGGTCGAGCTGGGCGACCGGTTGGGGCCGATCAACTGGCAGTTCATGGCGACCAAGAAGTTCGATCCCGAGGACATCGAGAGTTTCCTGAAGCTGCTGCCGCGCCAGGCAGGCAACCTGCCGCTGCGTCACGCCCTCGAAGTGCGCCATGCGAGCTTCAAGGACCCGCGCTTCTACGATCTCTGCCGCAAATACAATGCCGCGATCGTCTACGCCCACGACGACGAATTCCCCGAAATCGACGAGCCGACGGCGGACTTCACCTACGCCCGCCTGATGAAGTCGCAGGAAAAGCTGAAGACCGGCTACAAGCCGGCCGAGCTCGATGGCTGGGCCAAGCGCGCCAAGACGTGGGCCAGGCGCGGCGACGTGTTCGTCTATTTCATCTCCGGCGCCAAGGTGCGAAATCCGGCCGCCGCCCAGGCGCTGATCGAAAGGATCTAGGCATGTCGCATCGCCTGTTCGCCGCGCTGGTCGCCCTGCTGGTCGGGTCGTCGCTCGGCCTGCCGGCGGCGGCCGACGTGAAGCCGTTTCCGCCCGGCTTTCGCATCGAGGAGATCAAGGCCGACGGCGTCACCCTCCATGTGCGGGTCGGCGGCCAGGGGCCGGCGGTGTTGATGCTGCACGGGTTCGGCGACACCGGCGACATGTGGGCGCCGGCCGCGGCCGCACTGATGGCGACCCACACCGTGATCGTGCCCGACCTGCGCGGGATGGGGCTGTCGTCCCAGCCGGCGGGCGGCTACGACAAGAAGACCCAGGCTGACGACATGGCGCGCGTGCTGAACGCGCTGCGCATCGACCGGGTCGCCGTGGTGAGCCACGACATCGGCACCATGGTGGCCTACGCGTTCGCCGCGCAATATTTCGGCCGGGTCACCCGCTGGGTGGCGATGGACGCACCGCTGCCCGGCATCGGGTCGTGGGACGAGATCGTGAAGAGCCCGCTGCTCTGGCATTTCAACTTCCGCGGCCCCGACGTCGAACGGCTGGTGGCCGGACGCGAGCGCATCTATCTCGACCGCTTCTGGAACGAGCTGTCGGCCAATCCCGCGGCGATCGACGAGGCAACGCGGCAGCACTACGCGGCGCTCTATGCGCGACCGGGCAACATGCATTGCGCGTTCGAGCAGTTCGCCGCCTTCCCCCGGGACGCGACCGACAACCGCCGCCTTGTGAAGAGCGAGGGCAAGATCGCCATGCCGGTCCTGGCGATCGGCGCGGAGAAATCGTTCGGCGCAGCGCAGGCCGTGGAGCTTCGCTTCGTCGCCGAGGATGTGACCTCCCAGGTGATCGCCAATTCAGGTCACTGGCTGATGGAAGAACAGCCGGCCGCGACCGTCGCCGCCATAAAGGCCTTCCTCGAGAAATAGCTCCTGGGAATAACCCCGCACCGGCAGGGGCCTTGACTTGCACAGGCGGCGGCCCCTATTGTTAACGATATGGTTAACTATCAAGCTGCCGGGCTCGACCGCACGTTCGCCGCCCTCGCCGACCCGACCCGCCGCGCCCTGCTCGCCCGCCTCGACGAAGAGGCGGACCTGACGGTCAGCGAGTTGGCCAAGCCCTTCCCGGTTTCCCTGCCGGCGATCATGAAGCACCTCGACGTGCTCTCCGACGCCGGCCTGATCCAGCGCACCAAGACCGGCCGCAGCGTCGCCTGCCGCCTGACTCCCAAGCCCATGGAGCAAGCGATGAACTGGCTCGCCCATTACGAACGCTATTGGACGGAGCAGCTCGATCGCCTGGCCGCCTTCCTGGAGAACGAAGAATGGCAAGCAAACCCAGCCTCACCCTCAAGCGGCGCCTCAAGGCCCCGCCGGAGAAAGTCTACGAAGCCTGGACGAAACCGGAGCAAATGATCCGCTGGTGGGGCAAGAGCACCTGCCGGGATCCCATCGCAGAGACCGACGTCAAGGTCGGCGGCCGCTTTCGCGTCCAGTTCTGGGGCGAAAGCGGCGAGCATCACAGCGTGAGCGGCGTCTATCGCGAGATCGAGCCCGATCGACGGCTGGTCTTCTCCTGGGCGTGGCAGAGCACGCCGGAGCGCGAATCGCTGGTCACGATTTCGCTCAAGCCCGACGGTGACGGCACCATCCTGACCCTGCAGCACGAGCAGTTCTTCGACCAGAAGGCCTGCGACGACCACGGTGTCGGCTGGAGCGCCGCACTCGACAATCTCGAGCGAATCTTCGCGTGAACCTCGATTTCTATCGCGCACCGATCGATCTCAGTTCCGCCGGCAGGCATGCGCGCCTGCTGCACGACCTGCCACGCGACGTCGGCACTCTCGCCGCCGTCGTCCAGGGCCTGCTGATCCACGAGCACATGACCGAGGCCTATGGCGTGAAACTGCCGCCGGAGCGGCATGCCGAGGCCCATGTCCGCCCGCTGGAAGGCATGCTCGATCGCATCGTCGCCGCCGATCCACGACCGCTCTCCGCGGCGCGTGAGCCGGAACGCCGCTATGTCTGCGTCTGCCGCTCCTTCGCGCTGCTGATGGTGGCGCTGCTGCGCAGCCAGGACGTGCCGGCCCGGGCGCGCTGCGGCTTCGGCACCTACTTCGAGAACGGCAAGGGCTACGACCACTGGGTCGTCGAGTACTGGCACGAGGCCGACAGGCGCTGGGTCATGGTCGACGCCCAGATCGACGATCGGCAGCGCCGGATGTTCGGCATCGCGATCGACACGCTCGACGTGAAGCGCGATCAGTTCCTGGTCGCGGGCGATGCCTGGCGGCTGTGCCGTGCCGGCAAGCACGACCCGAAGAGTTTCGGCATCCTGGACATGTGGGGTTACTGGTTCATCGCCAGCAACGTGATCCGCGACATCGCCGCCCTCAACAACCGCGAGATGTTGCCGTGGGACGTCTGGGGCGCAATGACCCAGGACGAATCGACGCTTGATTTCGAGCTGTTAGACCGCCTGGCCGAGCTCACCCGCGAGCCGGACGGGCATTTCGACGAACTGCGTGCGCTGGCGAAGGACCCGCGCTTCGCCGTGCCCGGCACGGTCTTCAACGCCGTCCGCAACCGCCTGGAAGACGCCTGAGAGCAGGCGCCTCCCGCCACGGATCAGGGGGCGGAATTCGGGGGTGCACGCCGGGCGCGGGAAGGGTGTAAACTCCAATCCTGCAGCAGGAGGAACCGATGCCCGCTCTCTCGCTCGACCACTGGAATGTCTACTGCAAGGACCTCAAGAAGACCGTGCGCTTCTATGAGCGCTATGTCGGTCTCAAGGACGGCGACCGACCGCCCTTCAACTTTCCCGGCGCCTGGCTCTATGCCGGCGACAAGCCAATCCTGCATCTGGTCTCCGAAACCGGCCGTAAGGACCATGGAAGTGGCGCGATCGACCACGTCGCGATCAATTGCGCCGACATTCGCGGCACGATCGACCAGCTCAAAAAGGACAAGCAGACCTTCGAGGTGCGCAAGGTGCCCGAGCGCCCGCTTCAGCAGGTCTTCATCCACGATCCCGACGGTGTAATGATCGAGCTCAATTTCTGGCACGAGGAACTGGTGCCCGAGATCGAGGATACCGACGCCTTGCCGGGCAAGCGCACCCGCGCCGAAATGAGGCAGTCCCCTAAGAAGGCGGCGAAAGTTCCGGCGTAATCCGGGCGGCCTCCCGACCATCGAAGATGGTCCGGACTCTTCTGATATTTTTCCTGCCGCTGATCGTCCTGGTCGGCGGCTTCGTCTATATGGGCAGCCGCCCGCAGTTCGAGCAACTCAAGGCGGCGCTCGGCGACGAGGCACGTCCGAAGATCGGCTTCTACGGTGCCGCTTCGATCGGCACACGCTGGGACACACTGCGCAAGGCCGGACCGGAGCTTCTCTCCAGCGAACGGCACATGCTCTTGATCGACTTGCCGTTCCCCTGTCTCTACGGCGGTGCCTTGACGATCGGCCTGCTGGTGGCTTGGAACCTCCTGGGACGCCCCGTCGCCGTGGCGTGGTTGCTGGCGCCAGTCCTGTTGCTGATGGCCGCCGACTGGACGGAAAACCTCATCCAGCTCGGACAGATCGAGGCCTTCTCGGAGGGCGGCCAGGCCGCACTTTCCCATCTTCTCCTTGCGATCGCGGGACTAGCAACCTTCGTAAAGAACATCGCAGGCCTTGGCTCTTTCGCATGGCTTGCCTGCCTCGCCTGGCGCTGCCGCACCGTCGCCTGATCAGTCGAGCGTCGCAGTGGCCCGCAATCGCTCGAAGTAGTCCGCCGGCAGCAGATCCCGTCCGGCCAGCAGGTGAGCGAGATACGCTCGCGTCGGCTTGAGCCCTTCGCCGGTCTTCAGCGCCACGTAGGTAACCGCCTCGACCGTCGCACCGCTATCGGCGCGGTTCACGGGCACGGTTCGACGCTCGTAGTGGCCGCCCGCCACGCCTTCGTAGATGTCGAGCACCTCCAGGCCGGCAGCAGGCATGGCATTCAGGGTACCGTGCACGATCTCGCCCAGGGCCGGCACGATATTGCCCGCGCCGGCGCCCCTGGGATCGCGCGCCGCCTTGTCGAAGGTGAGCCGCCAGCCCTCGAGCCGGCCGCCGATCCGCTCGCCCATCGCGATGCCCCTGGGCGTCAGTCGTGCCTCGACCAGTCGCGTCACGTCCATGTTCGAGCCGTAGGCGAAATACCAGATCATGCCATCCGCCATACCCGCACCTTGTCGCTGTAGCCGCGAATCGCCAGTTCGCCGAGGTCGGTGGCGTCATCGGCCCCCGCGGCGCGCCGCACCGCCTCGGAGACCAGCAGCCGCGCCCCGGTCTCCTTGGTGAGCTGTTCCAGCCGGGCGGCGAGGTTCACCGTGTCGCCGATCACGGTGTACTCCTTGCGCTGCGGCGAGCCGACCGTGCCGGTTACCGCCTCACCGGAATGAATGCCGATGCCGACCCGCAGCGCCTGCTCGGGCCGCGTCGCATTCCATTTGTCGACCGCCTCGAGCATCGCCTGTCCCGCCGCCAGAGCATTGCGCGCCGCGCTGGCATCGTGCAGCGGCGCGCCGAAAAGCGCGAGGAAGCCGTCGCCCAGGAATTTGTTGACGATGCCATGGTGACGATCGACGACGTCGATCATTTCGGCAAAGAAGTCGTTGAGCAGGGCCACGGTCTCGGCCGCCGGCCGTACCCGGGTCATCGCGGTGAAGCCGCGGATGTCGAGGAACAGCACGCAGACCGAACGCATCTCGCTCGGCGGGTCGGTCGCCTGGGCGAGCAGGCGCTCGACCACGGCAGGCGAGACGTGCTGGCCGAACAGATTGGTGACCCGGTCGCGCGTCGCGGCGGCCGCCGCCGAATTCTCGAACTGGCGGCGCAGGCGCACTGCGACCACCCCGGCCACGACACCGGCCAACAGGAGCACCGCCGAGCGACTGAGATGATAGAACGGCGACTGGTTCGCTTCCCCCGTCAGGAAATTCAGGTCGTGAAAGTGGTCCGCCAGCACATAGAGCTGGATCGCCGCGACCAACCCGGTCCACAGCGACAGCCAGAAATCGAGCCGCAATGTCGAGAGCAGGATGAAGATGAAATAGAGCAACGGCGGCCAGAATCCGAACACGAGCTGCGGGTCCATGCGGCTGGCCAGCAGGACGATCATCACGCCGGGAAGGCTGGTCTCCACCAGGGCATTGGCGAACCGTGCCAGCCGGGGGAAGTCGAGATTGCGCGCCATTCGCCAGCGCAGCACCGCGACCGTGCCGAATTCGTAGACGACGAACGGCCCGATCGCCGCCAGTGGCATCCAGGGTGCGAGCCCCTGATCAAAGATGCGCAGCGTAAACCTGGTCAGGAAGGTGGCGATGAACGACGTTACGGCCAGCAGGAAGAGCAGGATCGCCGCCAGCGCCCGCATGCGCTGCAGTTCGCTGGCCATGATTTCCCGGCGCAGCGCATCTTCGTAAGAATCTACCGGCCTGTCGGACATCGGCAGGCAACCTAGCCATCCGGGGCTGGGCCGTCGAGCCGGGGCCATGCTAGGAATCGGACATGCAACCGGTCGAGATCGTACGCGAGCTGCGCGGCCACGCCGCCAACCTGGCCCTGCGCATGCCGATCTCCTGGGTCAACATCCTGGCCGGCCCGCCGGTCGTCATCGACGGCCGTACCCTCGACGGCCGCACGCAATGGTTCCTGAAATTGTTGGCGCGTAGTGGCCAGAAGCCTCTGCACAAACTCTCGGTCGACGAGGCGCGCGAGGAGTTCGAGTCCTTCCAGATCATGATGAGCGGCAAGCCGGCGACGGTCGGCAGCATCGTCGACCGCACAATCGGCGGCCAGGGCGGCGGCCAGGGCGGCGGCCCGGGCGGCCGCCTGCGGGTGCGGCTGTACAAGCCGTTCGGGGTCGGCCCGCAGCCGCTTCCCACGATACTCTACTTCCACGGCGGCGGCTGGACGATCGGCAGCCTCGAGGCCTACGACGCGCCCCTGCGGTTCTTCTGCGCCCGCGTTGGCTGCGCGGTACTGGCCGTCGACTATCGCCTGGCGCCCGAGCACAAGTTTCCCGCCGCGGTCGACGATGCCGTGGCGACGTTCCGCTGGCTCGCGGCCAACGCCGCGGGGCTGGGGCTCGATCCAAATCGCATCGTCGTGGCAGGCGACTCGGCAGGCGGCACACTCGCGGCGGTGGTCAGTCAACTCACTCGCGGCGAGGCACACCGGCCCTGGCTGCAATGGCTGATCTATCCCTGCACCGATCTCGGCGGAACGACGCCCTCACACGAGAGCTGCGGGTCGGGATTCCTGCTGAGCCGCGAGGACATGGCGTGGTTCGGCAGCCACTACCTGGCCGAACCGGCGGAAGAGGCGGACCCGCGCGCTTCGCCGCTGCGCCAGCCCGATCTTTCCGGCCTGCCGCCGGCGCTGATCTTCACCGCGGGCTTCGACCCATTGCGCGACGACGGCAAGCAATATGCCGAGCGTCTGTCACTAGCGGGGGTCAAGGTTGTCTATCGAGAGTTTGATTCGCTCATACACGGGTTTATAGGCATGCGTGGAGCGCTGCAGGCGGCCGCGCGCGCCATGGACGACATGGTGGCGGTCGTGCTCCACGAACTGGCGGGGCTGGGTTCCTGAGGATGGCCGAACAGACCGATACGATCGCGGGCGAGCGAACCGGACGGCGCGAGCAGAACAAGGCGGAAAATCGCGCCGCCCTGCTCAAGGCCGCGCGCACCGTCTTCGCCGAGATCGGCTACAACGCCGCCGGCGTGCGCGACATCGTCCGCCGCACCGACCTCGCCTCGGGCACCTTCTACAACTACTTCAAGGACAAGGAAGAAATCTTCAGCGCCGTGATCGCCGAAATGAGCGGCGAGTTGCTGGCGCGCCACCGCGAGGGCCGCGCGCGGGCGACGACGGCCGAGGAATTCATCCGACGCCATTGCTCGGCCTACCTGCACTACGTCGCCGAGGACCCCGAGATCCTGGCGTTCGGCCGCAACAACGTCACGCCGATCCGCAATCTGTTCGACAAGCCCGACCTGCGTCACCTCGCCGATGCCTTCGCCGTCGACATCCAGACGGCGATCGCGCGGGGCATCCTGCCCAATGTCGATGCGGCCTATCTGATGGCCGCGATCACCGGCATCGTGTTCGAGATCTCGGTCGTCATGACCACGCGCGATCCGGTAAATCCCGTCGAGGCGACCGAGTTCGCCACCCGCCTGCTGATGACGGGCCTCGTCGACCTGCCGAAGAAAAGCTAGGCCGCCGCCAGTTCGCAGCCGGCAATCGTGATGCGGTGCATCAGCCGGCGCTCGCCCTGGTAGTCGTTGGCCGCGTAGTGCCAGGTGGCGCGGTTGTCCCACAAGGCGATCGACCCTTCGCGCCAGTGGAAGCGGCAGGTGAATTCCGGCTTCGTCGCATGACGGTAGAGATGCTCGAGCAGCGGCCGGCTGTCGTCGGCCGACCAGCCCTCGAAGCGCAGGGTGAAGCCGGGATTTACGTAGAGCGCCTTGCGGCCGCTCAACGGATGGCGGATCACCACGGGATGGACGACATCGTCGCCGACCAGATGCTCGTTCTTGAAGCGGCCACCCGATTCCGGCTGGTTCTTGTGGTAGCCCTTGGCGCCGAAGATGTGGGCTGAGCCGTGCACGGCATTCAGGCCCTCGAGGGTCTTCTGCAGGCCGGGCGAGAGGGTCTCGAAGGCCCGGTACATGTTGGCGAACAGCGTATCGCCGCCCTCCTCCGGCAACTCGCGCGCCAGCAGGACCGAGCCCATGGCCGGTGCCTTGTCGTAGCTGTGGTCGGTGTGCCATCCGCCGCCGATGTTCGACTTCTGCTCCGGCTCCTTGCGCACTTCGGCGATCTCGGGATGGCCTTCGACCGCCGTGAAGAAGCGATTGATGTCGATCGGCGCCCAGCGCCGGGCGAAGGCGATGTGCTGCTCGGGCGTGAGGCTCTGGTCGCGGAAGAAGATCACGCCGAACTCGGAATAGGCGCGCTGCACCTCGGCCCACTGGCTGTTGCTCATGGCATTGAGATCGACGCCCAGCACCTCGGCGCCGCAGCCGCCGGTCAGTTTGCGCACATCAACGGTTTCATAGGCCATGAGGAGTCCCGCTCGAATTCTGTGATGAAACGATAACAGAAGGCAGCCGGCACGTCGCACATCCGGGCCGCCATGCGATAACGGGCCGCCGACATTCTGGCCGGATCGCGATACGATGCCGCGTCCCTTCACCGGAACGAGGGTGGATCGCATGTTGGCAAACACCACACGAACCCTGACCGAGGCGCAGCGCGAGCAGTGGGCCGTCGATGGCTACCTGCAGCTCGAGGGCGCCTTGTCGCCCGCCGAGGTGGATTTCTTCTCCGGACTTCTCGACAAGGTGCGCACCCAGCCGGGCTACGAGCCGGCAGCGGCCGAACTGCAGCGCGGCCACTATTCCTGGAAGCTGCCCGACCAGAACCTCGACGCCTTCATGGACCGGCGCGACCTGCTGCCGTACCACCAGGCGTTCATCGACCTGATCGACCGGCCGCGCATCTTCGACCTGATCCTCGATCTGATGGGCCCGTTCATCCAGTTCTCGATGAGCCAGGCGATCATCCGCGCCTCCACCGACACCTTCCCCGGCTACATCCACACCGACGGCGGCGAGGCGCAGAAGACCATCCGCGTCACCGAGACCAGCCGGCCGCTCGCGGTGAAGGTGATGTATCTCCTGACCGACGTCACCGCGCCGGACAGCGGCAACTTCACTCTCTTTCCCGGCAGCCACCTCCGGCCGTTCCCAGAGAAAGCCGAGCGCATTCCCGGACCGAAGTCGCCGGGCGCGGTGCCGCTGCTCGGCAAAGCAGGCGATGCCTACATCTTTCCGCACGCGATCTGGCACGGCCCCTCGCCCAACCACTCCGGCAAGGCGCGCAAGACGATCCTGTACAACTACTGCCAGATGTTCATGAAACCCTACGATTTCGGCGGGCCGCCGAAGAAGCTGTTCGATCGCTGTACGCCGCGCCAGCGCCGCCTGCTGGGCGACCTCGGACACGATTTCCGGCCGGGCGACTTCTTCTACGCGCCGCTCGACCAGGAAGCGGTGATGAACGGCACGGCCTGAGGCCGGGCGACGAGGCTCAGGTCATACGCATGAAGAACGGTGGCGTTGCGATCGGCATCATAGGTGCCGGCATCATGGGCGAGCGCCTGCTCAACGCGATCCTGCAGCAGGATCCCGATCTGGTGCGGGTATGCGGCATCTGGGATCCTGCGCCGGAAGCGATGCGGCGCATCGAAAAGACCCATGCCGGGGTGCCCCGGCTCGCCGATGCCGGCGCCATCATTGCGGCGAGCGACTGCGTCTACATCGCCTCGCCACCGGCCTCGCATCTCGGCCACGCCCGCGCGGCGCTGGCGGCCGGAAAGAGTGTCTTCAGCGAGAAGCCGCTGGCCACCGATGTCGCCGATGCGCGCGCATTCGTGGGCGAGGCCGGCAACCGCGGCGCCGTGAATTTTCCGTTCGCGTCCTCTCCGGCCGTGGCGACGATCCGGAGCTGGATCGAAAAGGGCGAGGTCGGCACGCCGCGACGCATCGACATCGAGGTCGGCTTCGCCAAATGGCCGCGCTCGTGGCAGGTCGATGCGGCGGGCTGGCTCGACAGGCCGATGCAGGGCGGCTTTACGCGCGAAGTGGTTTCGCACTTTCTCTTTCTCTCGCGACGCCTCGGCGGCCCCCTGCACGGCCTTTCGGGCACCGCATCCTTCCCGGAGGCCGGCAGATCCGAGCGGCGCATCGCGGCAAAACTGCAGGCCGGCGATCTCCCCGTGACGCTGGCGGGAGCGGTCGGCGAGACCGCGAAGGACGACCACAATGTCTGGACGCTGGAGGGCGATCGCGGCGCCGTGCGGCTCTGCGACTGGTCGATCGCGGAGCGCCGGCTGGCGGACGGAACGTGGCAACAGGCGCCGGATGCCCTGCCCAACGCGCAGGCCCGCCCCTTGGCCCTGAAGCGCCAACTGGAGGGCGTGGCGAAACTGGCGCGCGGCGAGCCGCACCATCTCGCGACGCTGGCCGAAGCCTTCAACGTCCAGGAGATCGTCGAGGGCATCCTCGCCGGATGACCCGGCGGCGTCAGCGCGCGTCGACTCCGAGCAGCAGCAGGGCCGCCGACAGCGTGAAGATGCTGGCGCCGGTCGAGATCACGACGGCGTTTGTCGCGAGTCCCACCCCGGTGCGATAGAGCTGCGCGATCAAATAGACGTTGGCGCCGCCCGGCAGCGCCGCATTCAACGTCGCGACCGTCAGCCAGAGCGGATCGACCGTGAAGAGATAGCGGCCGGCGACCCAGACCATCAGCGGCATGGCGGCAAGCTTCACCACCGACGTCACGGCGGCCATCTGCCAATGCTCCTTGATCCCGACATGGGCGAGCGACGCCCCGGCCATGATCAGACCGCAGGGAGGGGCGGCCGTCGCCAGCGCCTGCAACACGCGGTCGACCACGGCCGGCGTGGCGAGCCCCGGCACCAGCGACGTGAGTTCGCCCCAGATCAGGCCGGCGAAGATCGGCGGGATCACGGGATGCTTGATCATGCGCAGCGCCGCACCGCCGAGCTTGCGCAGGAGGTCGCGCTGGCGGCCCTGCGTCTCCATCTCCATCAGGAAAGAGGAGAGCGTGAGCAGGATCAGCGAGTTGAGGCTGATGATCATCAGCAGCGGCACCAGGCCCGGCGGCCCGAAGGCATAGCTGATGAAGGGGATGCCGATGCCGACGCCGTTCGAGAAGGTGCTGGAGAGCGCGAAAATCGTGCGATCGCCCAGACGCATGGCGAGCGCGCGGCCGAACAGCATCATGACGAAGAACAGGGCGAGGCCCGCGCCGAAGAAGATCACCAGCACGTCGGGCGAAAGCGCCTGCAGGCGCACCGTAGACATCGAGCGGAACAGCAGCGCGGGAAACAGCGCGTAGAAAGTGACGTTGGTCAGCCCGCGCAGGCCCTCGGGCATCAGCAGCTTCGAGCGGGCCAGCACCCAGCCGACCGCCACCGTGCCGAACACCGGCACGATGATGTTGAGGATGGCGTTCATCGGGTTGCCCACCCTTCGAGACGCCGCGTTACACGCGGCTCCTCAGGGTGAGGTTCCTCCAATTGCCTCATGCTGAGGAGGCCGCGGAGCGGCCGTCTCGAAGCATGGATACAACGGCGCTCTTGCTAAGCAGCCATCGCGAGGTTGCTGTAGCGCGTCAGGTGATGCTGCTGGTTGCCGAACATCAGGTCGATCATGGTCAGGCGCTTGAAGTAGTGGCTGACCGACAATTCGTCCGTGACACCCATGCCGCCGTGCATCTGCACCGCGCTCTGGCCGCAGAACTTGCCCGACTTGCCGATCTGGACCTTGGCGCCGGAGGCGGCCTTGCGGCGCACGACCGGATCCTTGTCGTCGATCTTGAGCGAGGCCATCAGGGTCATCGAGCGCGCTTCCTGGGCATTGGTGAAGCAGTCGACCATGCGATGCTGCAGCACCTGGAACTTGCCGATCGGCACGCCGAACTGCTTGCGGGTCTTGATGTATTCGAGCGTCGCCGCGTTGATCGCATCCATGCAGCCGACCGCCTCGGCGCACAGCGCCACGATCGCGCGGTCCACGGCGTCCTCGACGATCGGGAACGCGCCGTCAACCGTACCGACGATGGCGTCGGCGCCGACCGAGACCTTGTCGAAGGTGAGTTCCGACGCCCGAAGCGCGTCCTGGGTCGGATAGTCGCGGCGCGACAGGCCTTTGGCCTTGGCGTCGATGGCGAACAGGGTCAGGCCCTTCTCTTCCCGTGCGCCGCCCGAGGTGCGGGCGAGCACGAAGATGCAGTCGGCCGACGGGCCGTTGTAGACGACGCCCTTGTGGCCCGACAGGGACCAGCCGGCGCCTTCCTTGGTCGCCTTGAGCGAGACGTCGGCGAGGTTGTAGCGGCTCTGACGCTCCAGCCAGGCGAGCGCGAACTGCTTCTTGCCCTCCATCATCGGCGACAGCAGCGAGTCCTTCTGCGCCTGCGAGCCCGCGCGCGCGAGCAAGCCGCCGCCGATCACCGCGGTCGGCAGGAACGGCTCGAGGACCAGGCCTTTGCCGAACTGTTCCATCAGGATCATGGTCTCGATCGGACCGCCGTAGCCGCCCTCGGCTTCCGTGAGCGGAACTCCCAGCCAGCCGAGCTCGGCCATCTGCGCCCAGTTCTCCGGCAGGAAGCCCTTCTCGGTGGCGGCGACCTTGCGCCGGTTCTCGAAGGTGTACTTGTCGCGGACGAAGCGCTCGGCCGCTTCCTGCAGCTGCTTCTGTTCGTCGGACAGGCTGAGATCCATTTTCTTCCTCCAGAGTCTTGTGAGCTTTATAGCCCGAGGATGGCCTTGGAAACGATGTTCTTCTGCACTTCGGTGCTGCCGCCGTAGATCGTCGTCTTGCGCATGTTGAAATAGCGCGGGGCGGCGGGCGGCGCGTGGTCGGGACCGACCGGCGTCTCGTTGCTGTCGCGGAACAGCATGTCGGGCTGGTAGGGCGCGGCATATTCGCCGACCGCTTCCATCGCCAGTTCCGCGAGGCGCTGCTGGATCTCCGAGCCGCGCACTTTCAGGATCGAGGCCTCCGGCCCGGGGGCGCCGCCGAGCTGCATGGTCGAGAGCGCGCGCAGCTCGCTCATCTCGAGCGCCTGCACCTGCAGGTCGACGTCGGCGATCTTCTCCCTGAGCGCGGGGTCGTCCCCCATGGAACCAGCAGCCAACTGCATCAGCGAGCGCACGCCGCGCTTGGAGGCCGGCACCTCGGCGATGCCGAGCCGCTCGTTGGCGAGCAGGAACTTGGCGCAGGTCCAACCGGCGTTCTCGTCGCCGATCCGGTTGGCGACCGGCACCTTCACGTTGTCGAAGAACACGTCGTTCACGTGGTGGGCGCCGTCGAGCATGATGATCGGTCGCACCGTGACACCCGGCGTCTTCATGTCGATCAGCAGGAAGGAGATGCCCTCCTGGGCCTTGGCCTCGGTGTTGGTCCGCACCAGGCAGAAGATCCAGTCGCCCCAGTGGGCGAACGACGTCCAGGTCTTCTGGCCGTTGACGATGTAATGGTCGCCGTCCCGCACCGCGCGCGTGCGCAAGCTGGCGAGGTCGGAACCGGCGCCCGGCTCGCTGTAGCCCTGGCACCACGACACCTCGGACGAGCGGATGCCGGGCAGGAAGTGCTCCTTCTGCTCGTCTGTACCGAAGGTGTAGATCACCGGCCCGACCATCTTCACGCCGAACGGAATGATGCGCGGCGCGCCCTCTTCGGCGAGCACGTTCTCGAACAGGAAGCGCTGCGTGACGTCGAAGCCCGGGCCGCCATACTTCTTCGGCCAGGTGTAGGCCAGCCAGCCCTTCTTCCCGAGCGCCTGCTGCCACACGACATGGTCGTCCTTGTCGTAGTGCTTGCCGGAGAAAGTCTTCTCGCGCGTTGCCGGCGACAGGTTTTTCCGCGCGAACTCCCGGACTTCGTCTGCGAACGCTTGATGCTCGGGCTTGAGTGCCAGATCCATTTACAGTCCCAGCACCATCTTGGAGATGATGCCCTTCTGAATTTCGTTGCTGCCGCCGTAGATCGTGGTCTTGCGGTTGTTGAAGTAGCGCGGCGCCGCGAGGTGGGCGTATTCCGGCCCGACCGGCGCCTCGTTGGTGCCGTGCCACAGCAGGCCCGGCAGATAGGGCGCGGCATACTCGCCGACCGCTTCCATCGTGAGCTCCGTGATGCGCTGCTGGATCTCCGAGCCGCGGATCTTGAGGCCCGACACTTCGGGCCCGGGCTGGCCGCCATGCGCCATCTGCGACAGCACGCGCAGCTCGGTGTATTCCAGCGCCGTCACCTGGATTTCCAGATCGGCGATCTTCTCGGCGAAGCCCTGGTTCGCGATCAGCGGCTTGCCGTCCTCGCGCTCGGCGCGGGCGATGTCCTTCAACGCCTCGACGCCGCGCTTGGACTGCGGCACGGCGGCGATGCCGAGACGCTCGTTGGCGAGCAGGAACTTGGCGCAGGTCCAGCCCTCGTTCTCCTTGCCGACCAGGTTGGCGACAGGGACCTTGACGTTGTCGAAGAACACCTCGTTCACCTCGTGGCCGCCATCCATCATGATGATCGGCTTCACGGTGATGCCCGGCGTCTTCATGTCGATCAGCAGGAATGAGATGCCCTCCTGCGGCTTGGCCTTGGGATCGGTCCGCACCAGGCAGAAGATCCAGTCGGCCCAGTGGCCCATCGTGTTCCAGGTCTTGGAGCCGTTGACGATGTAGTGATCGCCCTGCTTCTCGGCCTTGGTGCGCAGCGAGGCGAGGTCGGAGCCCGAACCCGGCTCGCTGTAACCCTGGCACCACCACACGGTGCTCTCGCGGATCGCCGGCAGGTACCTGGCCTTCTGCTCGTCGCTGCCGAAGGTGTAGATCACCGGCCCAACCATCTTGGTGCCGAACGGGATGATGCCCGGCGCATATTCCTCGGCGCAGATATTCTCGAAGATGTAGCGCTCGGCCGGCGTGAAGCCTGGGCCGCCGTACTTCTTGGGCCACGTGTAGACCAGCCAGCCCTTCTTCCCGAGCGCCTGCTGCCAGCGCATGTAGTCGTCGCGGCCCAGATGCTTGCCGTTCTTGACCTTGTCGCGCACGTCGGCCGGCAGGTTGGCCTTTACGAAAGCCCGCACGTCGGCGGCGAATTTCTGCTCTTCGGGCGTGAAAGCGAGATCCATCGACCCCTCCCAAACCGTGATTTTGAATTGGGCCGGAGTTTAGTCGGCAGCCCGGACGGGACAAGCGCTTCGATATCGGACTGCGGCTGCCAGCGCCGCGACGCGGAACGGCTTTACGTGCCGAACGGCTTACGTCACGCCATACCGATGGGGGTCCAGGACGAAGACGCCCCGCCCCTCCTGCGCCGCCTGCCGGTAGAGCGCGAAGGCGGCGCGGTCGTCGAGCGCCGAGACGTCGGTGCCGAGATGCTTGGCGAACAGCCGTCGGCGCAGCGCTCCGGCCAGCTCGGGATCCCAGATCCCCGCGTTCATCTCGGCATGCCCCTGCAGGGAAAACGCATGCAGGTTGCACGAGCCGATCGTCGCCCAGCAGTCGTCGACGATCATCGTCTTGTTGTGCACGTAGGTCGGCCCGAGACCGGCCATCAGGAAGTTGCGGTGCCCGGCCATTGCCTCGACGCCCTCGAAGCGCGATCGCTCCGCCGGGTTGAGCCGGGCCTCGAACACGTATTTCTCCGGCGTCGATGGCACCAGCAGGATCACCTCGACCCCGCGCTCCATCGCCTTCATCAGGGGCGCCGCGACCTCCATGATCGGGATGGCCTGGTTCTCGATATAGACCGTGCGCCGCGCCGCCTCGATCGCGAGCTTGTACTGCTCGACGACGGAGCGCTCGCCGACCGCCGGCAGCATGCGCGCAATCTGGACCGTGCTGGTCCCGCGCGCCGCCGCAACGCCGGACGGCAACGGCAGATCGTCGCCGGCATCACAGGCCCAATGGCCGCCGGCGACGGCACGCTCGCTCGCCATGTTCCAGCGTTGCACGAAATTGTGGTGCACGTCGCTGGTCGAGGGGCCCGCCAGTTCGACATACATGTCCTGGTGCCGCGCGCCGCTCGCCGTCACGTTCGCGCCGCCGACGAAGGCCAGCTCACCGTCACGGCCCGGATCGATCAGCCAGCTCTTCTGATGCTGGCAATACCAGCGCGCCGCGCGGTCCCAGCGGATCTTGACCCGCGTGCCGCGCGCGGCGAGCCATGCCATCTGCTCGGCATTGCCGCTGAACATGTTGGGGAAGCCGCCCGCCTCGGGATTGGGGCGCCATACGATCAGGCGCACGTCGACGCCGCGGGCGACGGCGCGATCGAGCACGTCGAAGACGCCGCCGCGATCGCCGGGAAAGCGAAAGTCGTGCGCGTAGAACGCCACGGTCGCCCAGATCGTGGCTTGCGCATCCTCGAGCACCTCGCCGATCCGGCCGAAGATCTCCGGGCCGCCGACCAGCGGCCGCACGCGATTGCCCGGCCGCGCCGGATAGGAACTCGACGCGGCGAAAGGGATGTAGTCCGGCCCGCTCACGCCGGTACGATCAGCGTGCGGTCGGCCCGGAGCCTGTCGATCTCGGCATCGCTCAGTCCGGCCTCGCGCAGCACCTCGGGGCCGTCCTCCCCGATCCGAGGAGCATGGCGGCGGAACTCGGTCTTGGTCTTCTCGAAGTCGAGCGGACTGGCGAAGGTGACGATCGGCCCTTCGGTCGGATGCTGCCGCTCGGTGAAGAAGCCGGTGGCCTTGAGGTGCGGATCCTCGAGCAGGTCTTCCAGCGTATGCACGGGCATGGCCGGAATGTCGGCCTCGTCGAAGGCGTCGAGCCATTGCTGCGTCGTGCGATCCTTCAGCAGCGTGTCGAGCACCTGGTAGAGCTCGCTGAAGTGCCTGGGACGCACAGTGCGGTCGCAGAAGCGCGGGTCCCTGGCGAGATCGGGCCGCTCGACGATGTTGAAGAACTCGACCCAGTGCGCGTCGGTATAGGGCAGTGCGCAGATGTAGCCGTCCAGGGTTTTGAACGGATGGCGGTACTTGTTGATGATGCGGTCGTAGCCCATCGTGCCGCGCTCCGGCTTCCACAGGCCGCCGAACAGGTGCTCGGTCAGCCAGAACGAGGCCAGCGTCTCCAGCATCGGCACCTCGATCATCTGGCCCTCGCCGGTCGCCTTGCGATGATAGAGCGCGCCCAGCACGGCGATGCAGAGATGCAGCCCGGTGGTCTTGTCGGCGATCAGGCTCGGCATGAATTTCGGCGCCTCGCCGTCGACCCGGCTCTGAAGCGATGCCGCGCCCGACACGCCCTGCACGAGATCGTCGAAGGCGGGCTTGTGGCCGTAGGGACCCTTGCGCGCGTAGCCCAGCGAATAGGCATAGACGATCGACGGATTGATCTTCTTCAGGTCCTCGTAGCCGAGGCCCAGCCGTTCGATCGCCGCCGGCCGGCTGTTGTGGATGAACAGGTCGGCGTCCTTGATCAGGCCCTTCAGGATCTCGACCGCCGCCGGCTTCTTGAGGTCGAGACAAAGCGAGCGCTTGTTGCGGTTGGCCGCCATGTAGATCGGGCCCATGCTCTTGTCGCGCCCCATCGAGCCGCCCGACAGGCGCAGCAGGTCGCCTTCCGGCGGCTCGACCTTGATCACGTCGGCACCCATGTCGGCCAAGTGCTGGGTGGCGAACGGCCCCAGCAGCACCGCCGTCAGATCGATCACTTTCACGCCCGCAAGCGGTCCCGGCATCGTCGTTCCCTCTACTCCACGCGCAGGACCGCCCCGTCGGCGACCCGCTCTTGTTCGTTGAATGGCATCACGGCGAGCGGAATGGTAGCCCATCCCATCTCGCGCGCCACCAGAATGCCCAGCGCGACGATCGCGTCGGCGCGGCCCAGCACGATCGCCGCCGGTGCGTTGCCGGCATGGAGCAATTCCAGCAGCACAGCACTCGACGACGAGGAGCCGACCGGCTCGGCGATCATCAGCACGCAGTCCTTCACGCTCTCGCCGCAATGCGGAAGGGACGGATCGCTCAGCCGGCCGCTCAGCGGATCGACGCCGCCCCACAGCGACAAGGTCGGCAGCTTCAGGACCGGCCCCTCGGCCGTGCCGGGCAGCAGCAACTTCATCGCCACAGCTCTTCGTCGCGCACCAGCCGGCCCGCGACCGCAGTCTCGGCGCAGTCGGCCAGCGAGCCGTAAAGCACGTCGAACCCGGTATTGGGCCGGGTGTAGTGCGCGAACTTGCCCGAGTTGGTGAGCAGCAATCCACCGCCCTCGGGCAGGATCGGCGTCACCACGATACAGGTGTCGGCCACGATGGTGAGCGCGCTCACATCCAGGCCGAGGCGCTCGACTTCGGCCAGCGTGTGGCGGCCGGTGCAGACATAGATCGGGATCGCGGGCTTGCGCCCCTTCAGATGTCCCAACAATCGCCGGAACTCCTCGATCGAGAAATGCGGGCTGCCGACGGCAATGGCTTCGACGTGATCGCCCGGCCTCGCACGCACCGTTGACAGACGATCGCGCGCGGCATGGAGCATCGACCCTTCGAGCTTCAATACTTGGCGCGGCCGTTCGAAACGTTCCGGCGTCACCCCTTCGATGTGGAACAAGCCGACCGCACCCGTCGACGCCGCCGCCGCGCCCATCGCCTTGAGGCGATCCTCGTCGATCGCTGTCGGCAAGCCGGTGAAGGCGACGACGCGGCCTGCCGCGGTCTCGCCGAGCCAGGCGCCGAGCACCGGCCAGAACGCCTCCTCGGCAACGAGCCGCCGATCGAGCGCGCTGCAGTCGACCAGCAGACTCGGCCGGCGGTTCTCGTCGAGATGTAGGCCGGTCTCCGGCGCGCGGCCGGCGATGGCGGCGCATATATCGAGAAAGTCGCCGTAGCGCTCGGTGCGCGCACCCAGCACGGTGTTGCAGAAGGCGACGGCGTTGCTCTCGCCCCACGCGACATGCTGTCCGAGCGCCGGCCGATGGCCCGCCTGGTAGGGCGCACAGGTCCAGGTCGGCCGGCATTCGAGCTTCAGGTAGGCGTCCATCATCCGCCGCGCCATCGCCGCCCGTTCCGGCGGCAGCTTCACGCGCCCGGCATGCAGCAGATCGAGCGCGCCGACATTGAGGGTGGTCGGAACGGCGACCTTGCCGCCGTCATTCACGAGCCGCTCGGCGAACAGCGTCCCCGAATCGCCATGATAGAGACAGCCATCGATATGCGCCGAGGCGACCGGCACCAGCCGCACCGCCCCCAGCAATCGTGCGGTTTCGGCCACGATTCGCAGCGCCATGGCAGTGGCCGGACCGGCACTTCCCGTGACGATTTCGCGCTCGATCGTTGTGAGTTGAACCACGGAAGCACTATGGCATGTTGCGCCCGACAAAGGAGAATGTGAGTACATGCCCGGCGCGTTGGATGGCCTTCTGGTGGTGACCGTGGAGCAGGCGGTGGCTGCCCCTTATTGTTCGGCGCGCCTCGCCGACGCCGGCGCCCGCGTGATCAAGATCGAGCGGCCCGAAGGCGATTTCGCGCGCGGCTACGACGGCTACGTGCATGGCCTCTCGACCTATTTCGTCTGGCTGAACCGCGGCAAGCAGTCGGTGGCCCTCGACTTCAAGAGGCCGGAGGATTCCGCCCTGCTGCAACGCCTGATCGGCAAGGCCGACGTGCTGATCCAGAACCTGGCGCCAGGCGCCGCCGATCGCGCGGGCTTCGGCTCGGCGGCGATGCGCGCGAAGAACAAGCGGCTGATCACCGTCGACATCTCGGGCTACGGCGACCATGGCCCCTACAAGAACCGCCGCGCCTACGATCTGCTGGTGCAGGCGGAGAGCGGCCTCGCCTCGATCACCGGCACCGAGCACGCGCCGGGCCGCGTCGGCATCTCGGCGACCGACATCGGCACCGGCATGTACGCCCACGCCGCGGTGCTGGAGGCGCTGCTCGCCCGGCAGAAGACCGGCGAAGGCCGCGCCATCAAGGTGTCGCTGTTCTCCTCGATGGCGGAATGGATGACCGTGCCGCTGCTCGCCATGGACTACTCGGCCTACGAATGGCCGCGGCTCGGCCTGACGCACCCGTTCATCGCGCCCTACGGGGTCTATCCCAGCGCCGACCAGGTGCCGGTGCTGATCTCGATCCAGAACGACCGCGAGTTCGATCGCCTCTGTCACAACGTCATCGACAAGCCGGGCCTCGAGAAGGATCCCGACTACGCCACCGGCATGGCGCGCAATGCACGGCGCGATGCGACCAACAAGATCGTGAGCGAGAGCTTCGCCAGGCTGCCCTTCGCCGAACTCGCCACGCGACTGGACGCGGCGCAGATCGCCTGGGCCCGGGTGAGCGACGTCGCCTCGCTCTCCAAGCACCCGCAACTGAGGCGCATCGGCTTCAAGTCGTCCAAAGGCGAGGTCTCGCTGCCGGCACTTGCCGCCTCCTGGGACGGCGAGCCCGAGCGGCTGGGCGACGTGCCGGAACTCGGCCAGCACACCGACCAGGTCCGCGAAGAGTTCAGTGAGTGATTCCTCCCCATTCATATGGGGAGGTGCCCGCGTCAGACGCGGGCGGAGGGGTCAGGAGTCGCAGCGTTGGTGGGGCCCACGCCCCCTCCGTCGCGGACTACCGCGCCACCTCCCCATTTGAATGCGGAGGAGCATGAACCGGATCCTCGAGGGCGCGCGCCTCGCCGGCGTCGGCGCGGCGTACGTCTTCGCATCGGGCGCCTTCATGAGCTACTGGCCGGTGTGGCTGCACGACCGCGGCATCACCGACGCCGAGATCGGCACGCTGTTCATGACACGACAGCTCGCCAGCGTCGTGGCGGTGCTGGGCATCGGCTTTCTCGCCCATCGCCTCGGCGGCCTGCGCGGTTTGCTGCTCGGACTTGCCGCCGCCGCGATCGTGATGATGGGCGCATACCAGCTCTCCTATACCTTCCTCGCGCTGTTCGTCGTGGGACTGGTCTGGGGCTGCGTCTGGTCGCCGACCATGGCGCTGTATGACGGCGTTCTGGTCAACGAAGCCAAGGCGCGCGGCTTCGTCTACGGCAGGCTGCGCGTCTGGAGCTCGATCGCCTTCATCGCCGGCACGCTGATCTGCGGCGTCGCCGTCGATCGCTACGGACCGCCCTCGGTGCTGTTCGTGGGCTGGGTGGGCATCTTCTGCCTGCTGCCCCTGGCCCTCGCCCTGCCGCGCGGCGAGGGCCACGCCCGCAAAGGCCCGGCCGCCGCCCCGTTCGGCTTCGGCGAACTGTTCCGGTCGAAATCGTTCCTGCTGTTCCTGATCGCGGCCGGCTTCTGCCAGTCGAGCCACGCCGTGCTCTACAGCTTCGGCACGCTGACCTGGCGGCGCGCCGGCATCGACGACGTCACGATCAGCATGCTGTGGGGCGAGAGCGTCGCGGTCGAGATCGGCCTGATGCTGGTGAGCGGCTGGCTGATGCAGCGCATCGGCGTGACCGGCCTGATCGGGCTCGGCCTCGGCTGCGGCATGATCCGCTGGACGGCGATGGCCTACACGACCGACTTGCCGGCGTTGATCGTGCTGCAGGCCCTGCATGCCGGCACCTTCGCCGCCTGCCATCTCGGCGCCATGGCCTTCATCCAGCGCGCGCTGCCGAGCAACGGCACGGCGCTGGGCCAGAGCATCTATTACGGCCTCGGCACCGGCGCCACGCAGGCGGTGATCTATCAGTTCGCCGGCCTGCTCTACGAACGCTACGGCCAGCAGGCCTTCCTCGGCATGACCGCGATCAGCGCCATCGGCATGATCTGCCTGCTGACCCTGGCGCGGCGCTGGGACGGCGGGCTGCTGGTCGGCGCAGCGCCTGCCAAGGCCTGACGCGTGATGACCGGAGGCGAATCGCCGAAGGTCTGAATCACGCGTTCAAATAAATGCTCTCAGCGGCTGCGGCCGCGTGCGGTGACCGGCCAGATCTCGACCAGCGTATCGCCCTTCACCACGTGATAGGCCTCGTAGAGGTTCACGGTCGGGTCGCAGTGCGGCGGCGTCAGGATCACCTGCTCGCCATGCCCCGGCGGCGACTTGCCCTCGGGCGCGATCACTGCGAGATGCTCGTCGCCCATGAAGCGCGTGGTCGAGCCCTCGACCGCGCCCTTCAGGATCATCGGCGGACCCTTTTCCGTGGCCATCGCCTTCAGGCCGGCATCGACGGTGACCATGCCCGGCGTGTTGGAGGACACCACGCGCGCATCGATCTGCAGCGCCTGCTCGAAGGTCGGCTTGTCGAGGCCGCGCAGATCACAGACGTTGTAGTCGTGGTCCATGAAGACGTAGGAGCCGACCTGCAGCTCGGTGAAGACGCCCAACTTGGCGTCGATGTAGTGCGTACCGGTGCCCGAGCCGGTGACGATGCCGGGCTTCAGCTTCGCCGCCTCGAGCTTGGCGAGGCTGACCTTCAGGTACTCGGTACGCTCCTCGATCTCGGCCTTGCGCTGCTGGAAGTCGACGATGTGCTGGTGGCGGCCGCAATAGAACTGCACGCCGGCATAGACGAGGTTCTTCGAACCGACGACCTTGCGCGCCAGGTCGACCACGCCGTCGGGCGTCGCCACGCCGGTGCGGTGCAGGCCGGGATCGATGTCGACGATCACCGTCAGCTTCTTGCCGGCCTTGCCGGCCGCGGCGTCCAGCGCCTCGACGTTGGCCGGATGGTCGACCACGACCATCAGTCCATCGACCTTGCCGTTCAAGGCCATCAGGCGATCAATCGCCTGCGGCGTCACCACGGGCGAGGTGATGTGCAGACCGGAGATCCCCTGCTCGCCCAACGCCTCGGCCTCGCCGAGCTTGGCGCAGCACACGCCGAGCGCCCCGGCGGCGATCTGGCGCCGGGCGATGTCGGCGGACTTGTGGGTCTTGGAGTGCGGCCGGAGCCTGACGTTGTGCGCCTTGGCGAACTTCGCCATCTCGGCGATGTTGCGGTCGAGCATCTCGAGGTCGAGCACCAGCGCCGGCGTGTTCAGCGAGCGGCGCGAACCCTGCTGGCCGATCAGGTGGCGGTGAAGTTTCTCGGCTTCCATCATGGGACTAACTCTTCGGTTCGAGATGACGCACGACCATGGCCTCGCCGGTCGTGCCGTGATTGACGCCGGCGGTCTTGATGAACGCCGATTCCTGGCCGGTGCCGAACAGGGCCACGCCCTGGGCCAGCAGGCCGCCATCGACCTTCACCGTCTCGCCGGTGATGAAGCGTGCGTCGTCGCTGCACAGGAACGCCGCGACGTCGGCGATGTGCTCGGGCGCGCCGCGGTCGGGCCACGGCGTGCGCTTGAACTGCGCCTCGTAGCGCTCGGGCTTGCCGCGGTGGAGAAGCGGAGTCGAGATCACGCCCGGCGCGATGCCGACCACGCGAATGCGGTGCGGCGCGAGCTCGGCTGCGACATTCTCGGTCAGGCTGATGACCGCCGCCTTGGCCGCCGAGTAGGCGTGGCTGCCGCCGCCGCCCACCATGCCGGCGATCGACGCCGTCACCAGGATCACGCCACCGTCCCCCATCTTCCGCATCGCTGCCGAGGCGTGCTTCATGCCGAGGAACACCGAACGCACCAGGACGGCGAAGGTGTAGTCCCAATCCTCGACACTGGTCTCGCCGATCGGCCCGAAGGCGCCGCCGACACCGGCATTTAGGAAGGCGATATCGAGCCGGCCGAACCGCTTCACCGTGTCCGATACCAGCGCCGCCACGTCGGCTTCACGCGAGACATCGCAGCGCAGGAAGGCGATCGAGTCGCCATGGCCCGCCGCCCTGGCGACCGCAACGGTTTCCGCGCCGTTGGCTTCGTTCAGATCGCCGACCACGACCTTCGCCCCGTCGCCCAGAAAGCGCATCACCGTCGCGCGACCCATGCCGCTGGCGCCACCGGTCACGATCGCGACCTTCCCGCTCAGTTTGCCCATGTCGTTTCGCCCTCCGCGCGCATGGTGGAGTTGCGCCGTCCCAGCCGCAAGCACAGCGTTTCGCGTCGGCAACTCCTCTCCATTCAGATGGGGAGGTGCCCCGCGCATGGCGGGGCGGAGGGGTCAGAAGCCGCACCGACGCGGCTCATCCGCGAGAGCCGCGCCGACGAACAGGCTTCAGGCCAGGCCGGCCACCGGCACCGAAGGACGTCGGTCGGTCATCGATGCGACCAGTTTCCGGGCAGCGTCGGCCTGTCCCGCCTTGAGATAGGCCGCGAGCAGCGTGTTCACGATCAGGTCGCGCTGGGCTCGGCTGCCGCCGATGCGCACCGTCTCGGCGAGCGCCGGCTGCAGGATCGCGATCGCTCCCGTCCAGTCGCCCTTGCCGTAAGCCGCCAGCCCCTTGGCCAGGCGCGGCACGATATCGCCCGACGGCGCCTTGCCCGACGCCGAGCGTTCTTCCAGCTCGGCAACGATCGCCGCGATCGCGGCGCTGTCGCCCGCAGCCACCGCCGAAAGCGCACGATGCACATCGACGAAGGCGATGCCGGCCCTGGGAAAGGACTTCTGCACGTAGTCGTTCACGAGTTGCCACGCCTGCGGCTTGCGCGGCTGGCCGGCGAGCTCGGCGCGCCACAGGAAGGCCGGCGCATCGGTCGCCACGTTGAGCGCCGGCCCCCAGGCGCCGCCGGGACGCACCTGCGCCTCATAGACGCGCCAGGCCTTGTCGAGGTCGCCCAGGATCAGCGCGAACATCGCGACGTGCCAGGAGATGTGACAGTGCATCATGCCGTCGCGCGCGTAGGCCGGCAGCCAGCCCTCGAGATAGTCGAGGCCCTTCTTGTCCTCGCCCATCTCGTAGAGCACGTGCGCCTTGATGTGCGCGCCGTGCGCATTGCGCGGATTGGTCTTCATGCTGCGCTCGATCTGGTCGAGTGCCTCGTCGAGCCGGCCCAGCTCCTCCAGCGCGAAGGCATAGACGCCCTGGAACCACCAATCGTCGGCGAGGTGCCTGCGGAGCGGCTCGAGAAACGCGACCTGCTCCGGTTCGCGGCCCTGCCGGCCGCTGAAGCCGATCAGGCCGAACACGCCGGTCGCCGGCGCCGCCACCATGGCATCGCGCGGATACTCCGCGAGATGCGCCTTGGTCGCCTCGAAGGAATCGACCGGCTTGCCCTCCATCGCCAGCGCCAGGGCGTTGATGTGGCCCTGCTCGCGCGGCGTCAGCTTCGGCGCGAGTTCGCGCGCCCGGGCGACGCCGGCCCGCGCGGTCGCGACGTCCGCCACGATGAAGCTCGCGCGGGCGAGAGCGATATGCGCCAGCGCAAAATCCGGATCGGCTTCGATGGCGCGGCGCAGGTCGGCCTTGTCGGTGTCACCGGCCGCCAGCACACCGTCGGCGCCGGCGATATAGGCATCGCGTGCGGCCTGCGAGGTGGTGGTGATCGGCAGGCCATAGCGGTCGGTCAGCATCGTTGGTCGTCCTTGGCTGGGATGAATTGCTCAGGGAATCTCGATCACGCCGGGCCCTCCGGCGTAGAGCCTTTCGACCAGCGCCTTGCGCCGTTCGAGCGTGGCGCGCTGGTTGATGTAGCCCTTGTCGGTGATCTCGTGGCCGTCGACCGACGGCGACTCGGTCATCAGCAGCACGCGCTGCACGCGCATCGAGGAGCCCTTGCCCTCGGCGTTCATCCGCGCGAGGCCGGCCTTCACCGTCTCGATCACCGCCGGGTGGGCGAGCAGCGCGTCGTTCGACAGCTTCATGTCGGCGTCGCCCGCGACCTTGCGGCAGGCGGCGAAATTGGGAAATCCCAGCAGGCCGACGTGATCGCGGCCCTCGCCGCAGACCACGGCGTCCTGCAGCACCGGCGTCGCAGCCGCGATCGCGGTGGTGCGCAAGGTGCCGACCAGCACGAAGGTGCCGCTCATCAGCTTGAAATCCTCGACCACGCGACCGTCGAAGATCAGGCCCCAGCCCGGGTCGTTCGGGTCGACGAAGCGGCCGGCGTCGCCGATCTTGTAGAAGCCTTCCTCATCGAACATCTGCGCCGTGAGATCGGGGCGCTTGTAGTAGCCCGGCGTGACGATCACGCTCTTGAGCCGGAGCTCGTATCGGCCTTCCTCGCCGGTCGGCACCATCTTGAGCTTCACGCCGGGAAACGGCAGGCCGATCAGGCCGACGCGCTCGGAGGCCCAGTGCACCGTGGTCGCGGTCGGCGACGTCTCCGTCGAGCCCCAGCCGGTGACGAATGGCAGGCGGTAGCCGGTGTGCTTGACCGCCAGCGTCTCCATCCGCTCGTAGAGGTCGTCGGGCAGGGTCGCGCCGCCATAGGCGAGAGAATTGAGGTTCTTGAAGAACTTCTTCGCCAGCGACTCGTCCTTCTCCAGCGCGGTCGCGAGCATGGCGTAGCCGGCCGGCACGTTGGCGAAGTAGGTCGGCGAGATCTCGCGCAGGTTCCGGAGCGTCTCCTCGAACAGGCCGGGCAGCGGCTTGCCGTCGTCGATGTAGGTCGTGCCGCCCTCGGCAAGATTGCCCTGGAAGGTGGCGTTGCCGCCCATCGTGTGGTTCCACGGCAGCCAGTCGAGCTGGACCGGCGGCGGGTCGTCGGCCTTGCGCACGCGTGCCATCTGGCCCATCGCGATATTGGCGCACATCATTTCCTGAGTGTTGATCACCGCCTTGGGCATGCCCGTGCTGCCCGAGGTGAACAGGAATTTTCCGACCGTCCTGGGGCCGATCTGGTCGATCGAACGCTGGACGGCGTCGGTCACCTGCGTCGCGACCAATTCGCCAAACGGCAGCGACTGGCGCTTCGGCGGCGGCTTGTCGACATGGACCAGAATCACGCCGTCGAGATCGAGCGCATCGAGCGCGCCGGCATAGATCTCGCCGTTCTGTACGAACACCAGGCCGGGCTTGATGAGATCGAAGACGTATTTCAGCTTGGCGTGGTCCTGGCTCATCACCGAATAGGCCGGCGACACCGGCGCGACCGGCGCCCGCGCCTGCATCGCCGCCATGGTGAGCAGTGCGAACTCGATGGAGTTCGAGGACAGGATCATCACCGCCTTGTCCGGGCCGAAGCCGCGGTCGAGCAGCGCCTGGGTGATCGAATCGATCTGCTTTTTCGCCTCGGCGTAGGTGACTTTGAGCCACTCGCGGGCGGGCCCACGGCGCTGAGCCAGCCACACCCGGTCCGGCGCCTCGGCGGCCCATTTGGCGACCAACGCCGGGACGTGCTTCTCGTGCGGCTTCAGCCTGTGTCGGGACTGCAGGATCACGGTGCCGTCGGCGCGGCGCTCGGTCTCGACGTCGCGGCTCAGGAAGTCGATCGGCTTGAAGGGAACCTGTGCCAGCGTGTCCATGTCCTATGCCTTGAAGCGATTGATCGCCTTCTCGTCGAACTTCAGGCCGAGCCCCGGCGTCGTGGGCAATATCATCTCGCCGTTCTCGATCCGTGGCGTTTCCTCGTAGAGCGCCAGCATCCACGGCATGTACTCGACTGTCAGCCCGTTCGGGCAGGCCGCGACCATGTGAACCAGGACCTCGGGCATGACGTGGCTGACGATCGGCAGGTTGAAGGCCTCGGCCATGCCGGCGACCTTCATCCACTGGCTGACGCCGCCCACCCGCGCGAGATCGACCATGACGATGTCGACCGAGCGCGCCTCGATCATCTGGCGGAAGGGCTGGATGCCCCAGACATATTCGCCGCCCGCGACCGGCGTCCTGAGCGCATCGGTGACGCGCGCCAGGCCCTGGTAGTCGTCGGCCGTCGTGACGTCCTCCAGCCAGAACAGCCCGACCCCGGCCTGCTCGACCCGGTGGCCGATGTCGATCGCCTGTTCGGGCCGCCAGCGCTGGTTGATGTCGCACATCAGCTTGATGTCGGGCCCGATCGCGTCGCGCACCACGCGCACGCGCCGCACTTCCTCGGCCGGCGTCGGATTTCCCGGCAGCGCCATCTGGGTCTTCATCTCCTTGAAGCCCTTCTGGATCAGGATGCGTGCGGCCTGTTCGGCCTGCTTGTCGGTGAGGCCGCGGCGCAGCGAGCCCGAGGCATAGGTCGGCACGCGCGCGCGATGGCCGCCCAGCAGCTTCCACAGCGGCTGCTCGAGCGCCTTGCCCTTGATGTCCCACAGCGCGGTGTCGATCGCCGACAGCGCCAGGGTGAAGATGCCGCCCGGTCCGCCCGAGCCCGCGGCAATGTCGCCGCCGCGCAGTTTGGCCACGATCGCCTCGATGCGCATCGGGTCCTCGCCGACTGTCGCTGCGGCGAGGTCCTGCACCGCCGCATGCAGCGCGCGCGTCAGGCGGCCGCCATAGAGCGTGACGCCGATGCCCTCGATTCCCTGGTCGGTGCGCAGCCGCACGATGACGATCGGCCGCGTCCGGCCGGCTTCCTCCGGCATGTTGGCCAGCGGATCGTCCTCGGGAACGTTGAGAATGCTCGCCTCGGCGGCAGTGATTTTCATTGGCATTTCCTCCGCCGGCAGACCGCGATCCGAAACCCGGACTGCGACCTGAATGGCCGTTCACAATGTCACCATTTTCGGCCAGAGTCCGCCGCAGCACCAGAGAGAGACGCCCTGGGAGGGGCAGGAGGACAGCGATGGACTTTGAATTTTCGGACCGCACCAAGGCGCTTCAGGAGAAGCTCAACAAGTTCATGGACGAGGTCATCTACCCGGCCGAGACCGTCTATGAGGAGCAGATGGAGAAGGCCAAGGACCGCTGGCAGCTCCCTCCGGTGATGGAAGAGGTCAAGGCCGAGGCGAAGAAGCGCGGCCTGTGGAACATGTTCCTGCCGGCCGACCGCGCCTCGGGCGACACGCACGGCACGATGGGCCTCTCCAACCTCGACTACGCGCCGATCTGCGAAGTGCTCGGCCGCTCGTCGATCGCGTCGGAAGCGACCAACTGCTCCGCGCCCGACACCGGCAACATGGAGGTGTTCGCCCGCTACGGCACCGCCGAGCACAAGGAGAAGTGGCTGAAGCCGCTGCTCGCCGGCGAGATCCGCTCCTGCTTCGCCATGACCGAGCCCGCCGTCGCCTCGTCCGACGCGCGCAACGTCGAGTGCCGCATCGAGGCGGACGGCAACGACTATGTCATCAACGGCCGCAAGTGGTGGTCGTCGGGCATGGGCGATCCGCGCTGCAAGGTCATCATCCTGATGGGCAAGAGCGACCCGTCGGCGCCGGCCTACCGCCAGCAGTCGATGATCGTGGTGCCGCGCGACAGCAAGGGCATCAAGATCGTGAAGATGCTGCACGTGTTCGGCTACGACGACGCGCCGCACGGCCATGCCGAGGTGGTCTACGACAATGTGCGCGTGCCGAAGTCGGCCATTCTCCTCGGCGAGGGCCGCGGCTTCGAGATCGCGCAGGGCCGCCTCGGCCCGGGCCGCATCCATCACTGCATGCGCGCCATCGGCGTCGCCGAGCGCGCGCTCGAGATGGCGATCAAGCGCGCCAAGAGCCGCACGGCGTTCGGCCAGAAGATCTCCGAGATGGGCGTGACCAAGGCGCACGTCGCCGACATGCGCATGGAGATCGACATGGCGCGCCTGCTGGTGCTGAAGGCCGCGTGGGCGATGGACAGGTTCGGCAACAAGGAAGCGCGCCAGCAGATCGCGATGATCAAGGTGGCGGTGCCGAACATCACCTCCAAGGTCGTCGACCGCTGCCTCCAGCTCCATGGCGCGGGCGGTGTCAGCCAGGTGTTCAAGCTCGCCAGCATGTACGCCCACCAGCGCACCTTGCGCCTCGCCGACGGTCCGGACGAGGTCCATCGCGACCAGGTCGGCCGCCTCGAGATCGCCAAGCACAACTGAGGCGCGCGCCTCGGGCAACGAGCAAAGGCCGCCGCGAGGCGGCCTTTGTCCTTCAGGGAGAGCGTCATGGACGGAAACGACGTCAAGGACCTCAAGGCGCAGCAGAAGAAGCTGCATCACGTCTCCGAGCACCTCGCCAACGAGCGCACGATGCTGGCGTGGATCCGCACCGCCATCGCGGTGATGACCCTGGGCGTCGGCATCAACCGCTT
>JBGAIW010000032.1:0-41460 GCA_044225265.1 Reyranella sp. | reverse complement strand
GGAGTAGGCCATGGTCGCGGCCGGCACGCGGCCTTCGTCAGGCACCCGGAAGGCCTGCAGCCGCTCCATCAGGCCGGTCATCTGCTGCTCGGGAACGCCATGGTCCTCGCGCACGCCGCGATAGCCCGGCTCGGTCGAGGGATGGGAGTGAACGTTGATCAGGCCGGGCAGGGCCAGCATGTTCGTGCCGTCGATCACATTCTCGCCAGGGCCTGTGGGGCGCGCGCCGGCCGGCGTGATCTCGCCGATCTTGCTGCCCTGCAGATGGATATCCACCGCCTTGCGATACACGTGCCGCTGTTCGGTACCGGCGCGCACGACGGCCCACGACACGTTGCGGATGGAATTCGGCGTACCCATGCGACCCCCAATTGCCGGTCCCCAATTACTGCTCCCTACGCGGGCACAGCTATTGCATAGTTACTGAGGGAGTTGGGAAGGACAAGCCGATGATCACCATCAGACGTTTTGCGACGCAGTGTCTTGCTGCGGTGGCTGCGCTGATTGCCGCGCATACAGCCTCGGCGCAATCGACCCTCAAGGTGGTCATGCTGTCGGATCTGAAGATTCTCGATCCGATGTGGACCACGGCCTACATCGTCCGCGATCACGGCTATATGGTCTACGACACCCTGATGGCGATGGACGCCAAGCTCGAGATCAAGCCGCAGATGCTCGACAGCTGGAAGGTCAGCGACGACAAGCTCACCTACACGTTCACCCTGCGCGACGGCCTGAAGTTCCATGACGGTGCGCCTGTCACATCGGAAGACGTCATTGCCTCGATGAAGCGCTGGGCTGTGCGCGACACCTCCGGCCAGAAGCTGATGCAGTTCACCAAGGAACTGGCCGCCGTCGATGCCAGGACCTTCGCGCTCGCGCTGAAGGAGCCGTACGGGCTGGTGATCGAGGCGCTCGGCAAGCCGTCGTCCAACGTGCTTTTCATCTATCCGAAGCGCATTGCCGAGACGCCGGCCGACAAGCAGATCTCCGAGTATATTGGCTCCGGTCCCTTCGTCTTCATGAAGGACCAGTGGCGGCCGGGCGAGAAGGTCGTCTACGAGAAGTTCAAGGACTACAAGCCGCGCGCCGAACCCGCCTCGGGCCTCGCGGGCGGCAAGGTGGCCTATCTCGACCGCGTCGAATGGGTGGTGCTGCCCGACATCCAGACCGCGATCAACGCCCTGCAGGCGGGCGAACTAGACATGGTCCAGCAGCCGCCGTTCGACATGCTCGAGATGCTGGAGAAGGACAAGAACATCCAGATCGTCGATCTCAACAAGCTCGGGACCCACTTCGCGTTCCGCTTCAACACGCTGCACAAGCCGTTCGACAATCCGAAGGTCCGCGAGGCGGCCCTCTACGCCATGAATCAGAAGGACGTGCTGCAGTCCGGAGTGGGCAATCCAAAGTATGCCAAGGAGTGCAAGGCGCTGTTCGCCTGTGACGCGCCGAACTCCACTATCAAGGGCTGGGAGGACAAGCTCACGTCCAACTATGCCAAGTCCAGACAGCTCCTGCAGGAGGCGGGCTACGACGGCACGCCGCTCGTGCTGCTCGCGGCCAGCGATCTAAATGCGGGACGTCAGACGCCGGTGATCAAGCAGCAGCTCGAACAGGGCGGCTTCAAGATCGACATGGTCACCACCGATTGGCAGACCGTGCTTGCCCGCCGCAGCCGCAAGGAGGCGCCGGACAAGGGCGGCTGGCACGGCTTCATCACGACGCTCGCTTCGGCCGACCTGCTCGATCCGGTGATGAACTTCTTCACCGCGGCGTCGTGCGACAAGGCGCCGATCGGCTGGCCGTGCGACGAGAAGATCGAGAAGCTGCGCGACGACTACGCGCGCGCGCTCGATCCGGCCAAGCGTAAGGAGATCGTCGATGCGCTCCAGGCGCGCCTGGCGGAGTATCCGACCTATGCGCCGCTCGGCCAGTACAACATGCCGGTGGCGCGTCGCACCAACGTCAGCGGCAACCTTGAATCGCCGGCGACGGTGTTCTGGAATGTGAAGAAGCAGTGAAGAAGTAGAGAAAAGTAGAGACGTGAAATTGTCCTCTCCGCCGCGAAGCGGGGGAGAGGAAGGGGCCACGCGCGAAGCGTGGGGTAGGTGAGGTGGCCATGCGGTGCGTCACCCCCTCACCCAACCTCTACCCCCTAGCGGGGAAGAGGAGAAAGAAGAAGGAAAGTCAGGGGAGAGGCCTAAAGTAAAAAGGGAGAAGTCCATGCTCGATCGGAAATGGCTGCTGGGAGCGGCCGCGGCGATGCTGCTGTCGTTCGGCGCCGAGGCGCAGACCACGCTCAAGGTCGTGAAGCACTCCGACGTCAAGATCATCGATCCGATCTGGACGACGGCGTACATCGTGCGCAACCACGGCTACATGATCTACGACACGTTGTTCGCGGTGAACGACAAGCTCGAGGTCAAGCCGCAGATGGTCGACACGTGGAAGGTGAGCGACGACAAGCTCACCTACAGCTTCACCCTGCGCGACGGGCTCAAGTTCCACGACGGCGCGCCGGTCGCCTCGGAGGACGTGACCGCCTCGCTGAAACGCTGGGCCTCGCGCGACGCGATGGGCCAGAAGCTGATGAGCGTGGTCAAGGACCTGACGACGGTCGATGCCAAGTCCTTTACCCTGACCCTGAAGGAGCCTTACGGCCTGGTGATCGAATCGCTCGGCAAGCCGTCTTCCCTAGTGCCCTTCATCATGCCCAAGCGAGTCGCAGACACGCCGGGCAACCAGCAGATCACCGACACCACCGGTTCCGGGCCGTTCGTCTTCCGAAAGGACCTTTGGCGGCCGGGTGAGAAGACCGTTTACGACAAGAACAAGGATTACGTGCCGCGCAAGGAGCCGGCCTCCGGCCTGTCGGGCGGCAAGATCGTTTACGTCGACCGGGTCGAGTGGGTGAACATTACCGATCCGCAGACCATTGCCAATGCACTGCTGACCGGCGAGATCGACATGATCGAGCAGCCGGTGATCGAGCTGCTGCCGCTGCTCGAGAAGGACAAGAACATCGAGGTTATCGACTTCAATCCGCTCGGCCTGCAGTACAGCTTGCGCTTCAACGTGCTGCACAAGCCGTTCGACAACGCCCGCATCCGGCAGGCTGCGCTCTATGCCCTGAACCAGAAGGACGTACTGCTCTCCGCCATCAACGATCCGAAATACTTCAAGGAGTGTAAGGCGCTGTTCATCTGCGGCACGCCGTTCGCGACCAACAAGGGCTTCGAGGACAAGCTCAACTCGGATTTCGCCAAATCAAAGCAGATCCTGAAGGAAGAAAACTACGACGGCACGCCGGTCGTGCTGCTCTATGCCACCGATACCAACACGGGCCGCACCACGCCGGTAATCAAGTCGCTTCTGGAACGAGGCGGCTTCAAGGTCGACATGCAGGCGATGGACTGGCAGACCGTGTTGTCGCGGCGTGCCCGCAAGGAGCCGTTGGACAAAGGTGGCTGGAGCGGTTTCATGACCGCCTGGGTGTCGGCCGACCTGCTCGATCCGATCGTGTCGTCGTTCGTGGCCGGAAGCTGCGACAAGGCCGCGATCGGCTGGCCGTGCGACGAGAAGCTCGAGAAGCTGCGCGACGAGTTCTCCAAGACGACCGATCCGGCCAAACGCAAGGAACTGGCCGAGGCCGTTCAGGTGCGCGTCTCGGAGTATCCGACGCACGCCCATCTCGGCCAGTACAACATCCCGGTCGCGCGCCGCCGGAACATCACCGGGAACCTCGAGGCGCCGGCGCCGGTGTTCTGGAACGTGAAGAAGCAGTAGAGCGCGCGCTCCCTGGGGCGATTCTACGCGGTTCCCGAATTCTCGCGTGGAGCCGATCGAGGCATTGCGTAGCCGGGGACCTTCGCTCGGCGATCGGTTGTCGGACCATTGAAGGAAGGTCCCTCGGCTGCGCTCGGGATGACGGAGTCTTTCGTCTTCAATCATCACTTCGTCTCCCGCCGAAGCAATGGCCGCCGTCCGCGCCCTAAACGGTTCTCCTCACAACGGAGGACTTCATGGCCGACATTCACGCGCTCAAGGACGGACTGGTCGTCACCGCCTTCTGGGAGGCGAAGGATGGCGAGGCCGATGCGGTGCTCGACATCGTTCGCCGCTTCCTGCCGCAGGCCCAACGCGAGCCCTGGGTGCAGGCGCTTCAGATCCATCAATCGACGACGGAGCCGCACAAGTTCTTCTTTTATGAGGTGTTCCGGGACAAAGCGGGTTTCGCCTCGCACCAGCAAACGACGCACTTCAAGGACCTAATCCAGGGCCAGGCGCTCCCCAGACTCGCCCGGCGCGAGCGCACGCAACACAGGTTTGCAATGGCCGCCTGACGGCTTTGAGGGGTTGATCGCCTCGCGCGGCTTCCTCTAAGGTTCCCACCGAGTGAATCGACAGAGGCCCGCGAAGGGTCCGCGGCACTCGGGGTTGGGGAGGAAGCATGGCGGTCGACGCAAGCGCCGACACGCCCGCGCGTATGTTGCGTTGGGCCGACAAGACACTGTCCCAAGTCGAGGACGGGCTCAACCTGATCGCGGCGCTCGCGGTCTTCTTCCTGATGTTCGTCGGCGTGGCGCAGATCGTTGGGCGTACCATCTTCGACTTCGCGATCTACGGCTATATCGACTGGATCGAGCAGGCATCCTCGCTGTTCGCCTTCCTCGGAATCGCCTACGCGCAGCGGCTTGGCAACCACATCGGCATGGATCTGACGATGCACTGGCGGCCGCGCAACCGCTGGCGGATCGAGCTGTTCGGTGTCTTCGTCACCCTGCTGATCGTGAGCGTCCTGATTTACGCCAGCTTCACCAACTTCCTGCGCGCTTACACGATCGGCGATTCGACGATGGACATCCAGCTGCCGACCTGGCCCGCCAAGTTCATGGTTCCGCTGGCACTCAGCGTGCTCTGGCTGCGCCTGATGCTGCAGATCTCTGGTTACCTGCGCATGATCCGCCATCCCGATGCCCAGCCGGTCGGGGTGCCCAAACTCATCACCATCGAGAGCCAGGTGAAGGACGAGATCGCCGACGCCCTCGGCAAGGAGGCGCCGTGATCGAGTTCAGTCCCATGACCATCGGTTGCATCGGCGTGGTCGCCCTGCTGGCGCTGTGCTTCGCAGGCGTTCGTTTCGCCTTCGCGGGCGCCATCGTCGGCACCGCCGGCCTGACCTGGCTGATCGGCTGGGACGCCGGCATCCGCACCGCCGGCATCGCGCCCTACACGGCGGGGGCCAACTACACGCTCTCCGTGCTGCCGATGTTCATTCTGATCGGCTATCTCGCCTATTACGCCGGCATCACGCAGAGCGCTTTCGAGGCGGCACGGCGCTGGTTCGGCTGGCTGCCCGGTGGCCTCGCGACCGGCACGGTGTTCGCGGTGGCGGGCTTCTCGGCGGTGTCGGGCGCCAGCAGCGCTGCCGCCGCGGTATTTGCCAAGGTCGCGATCCCCGAGATGCTGCGGGCGAAATACGACAAGAAGCTTGCGGCGGGCGTCTGCGCGGCGGGGGCCACCCTCGATTCGCTGATCCCGCCCAGCACCCTGCTGGTGGTCTATGGCATCATCACCGAACAATCGATCGGCAAGTTGCTGATCGCCGGATTCGTGCCGGGAATCTTCTCGGCCTTCGTCTACGCGCTGATCATTACGTACCGCTGCTGGCGCAATCCCGAGCTCGGGCCGCGCATCACCGGCTATACATGGCCGCAGCGCGTCAAGTCGCTGCCCGCGACGACGCCGATCTTCCTGGTCATCCTGATCATCTTCTTCAGCATGTACTTCGGCTGGGCGACGCCCACCGAGGCGGGCGCGCTCGGCGCCTTCGCCGTGTTCGCCTTCGCGCTCAAGAACGGCATCAATCGCGGCGAACTGCGCCAGTGCCTGCTCGATTCCGCCAAGCTTACGGTAATGATCTTCACCGTGATCTGGGGCGTGCTGATCTTCGTGCGCTTCCTCGGCTTCTCCGGCATGCCGGAGGAGGTGTCGCGCTGGGTCACCGACCTCAAGGTCTCGCCGATCTTCGTGCTGCTGGCGATCTACATTCTCTACTTCGTCCTCGGCACGGTGCTGGAAGGAATCGGCATGTTCCTGCTGACCCTGCCGGTGGTGTTTCCGGTGATCCAGGCGCTGGGCTATGACCCGATCTGGTTCGGTATCGTGCTGGTCAAGCTCTCGGGCATCGCCTCGCTGTCGCCACCGGTCGGACTTGTGGTGTTCGTGGTCAATGGTGTGCGGCCCGACATCCCGGTGCGGGACATCTTCAAGGGCATCTGGCCTTTCATCTTCGCCGACATCATCACGCTCGGCGTGCTGACGGCTTTCCCCGAGATCGTCACCTTCATCGTCGAGGTCTCGGACTGACAATCGACCGAACGGGAAGAAAACAAAGGGAGGAACGGAGTCATGACGCATCTCACCAAGCGTACGCTGCTAACCGCCGGCCTGGGCCTCGGCGCTGCCGCCCTGCTGCCGTCACCGCGACTGGCCCGGGCGGCCGACAAGGTCACTTGGACCTTTTCGCTCTACGGGCCGCCGCGCGCCGCCACCGTGACCTTCGAGCACCTGGCGAAGGTCGCCAAGGAGAAGAGCGGCGGCAATTTCATCATCAACCTCAAGTACAACGAGCAACTCGGCGAGGCGAAGGATTTCCTCGACGGCATCAAGGTCGATTCCTACCAGGGCGCCTTCGTCGCCTATTCCTACGCGCCGGCCAAGACACCGCTGCAGAGCGTTCTGGACATGCCGTTCCTGCCGATCCCCGATCTTGTGGCCTCGGCCAAGGTGCAGGACGCCTATCAAGCCTGGCAGCCCGTGTCCGACGAGCTGGCGAAGTGGAATTCCATGCATTTCATGACGCTTCTGCTGCCGCAATACGAGTTCATGGGCACCGGCAAGCCGCCACGCAACCTCGAGGACTGGAAGGGCATGCGTGTGCGGGCACTCGGCGGCCTCGGCGATGCCATGAAGCTGTTGGGCGCGGTGCCGACCTCGGTATCGGCGCCGGAGGTCTATACCGCGCTGGAGCGCGGCACGTTCCAGGCTGCCTCGTTCCCCTTCACCTACAGCTTCACCGCCTACAAGCTGCACGAAGTGTCGAAATGGTACACGCTCGGCATGCAGCTCGGCGTCGTCCACAATTCGGTGGTGTTGAGCCAGACCGCGTGGAAGGCGCTGCCCGACGAGTACAAGAAAATCCTGCAGGACGCCAAGGAGGAGACCTACGCCCTCCAGCGAGTGGCCTACGAGGAGGCCGACAAGAAGTCGTTCCCGCTGTTCGAGAAGCGCAAGCTCGAGGTCATCAAGGTATCGGACGAGATGCGCAACAAGCTGATCGCCACTGCCGGCCGGCCGGTCTGGGATCACTGGGCTGCCGAGACCGAGAAGAAGGGCCTGCCGGGCAAGGAAGCGCTCGAGAAGGTGCTCGACTTGGCCAAGAAGGCTCAGTCGACGAATTGATGCCGGAGGCGCGGTACCTCCGTGCCGCTCTTCTCTCGCTTCGTCGGTCGATGAGCGCCATGGAGCGGCCCGTTTCCGGCGAAGAACCCCCAATTCGTCTCCGGAGATAGAAGGCGAAAGACAAGGCATAGTCCGCGCCCGATGAGCGCGGACAAGAGCGAGGGCACGGAGCATCCGCAGGGCTGGTCCATCCTGTTGCGGCGGGAGTGGCTGCCGGCGCTCGCGGTGCTGCTGGGCGGCATCCTCCTGCATTCGATGAACGTGCTGATGCTTGCCACCGTGCTGCCGACCATCGTCGGCGAGCTGGGCGGGGCGGCGATGATGAGCCTGCCCAGCACCGCTTTCCTCGCCTCGTCGATCGTGGCGGCGACCTGCGCCGGGCTCGCGACGGCGACTTTCGGAGCGCGCAACGTCTATGCCGCGGGCGCCGCCATCTTCGCCGCCGGTGCGATTTCGATCGCGCTCGCCCCGGCGATGGAGTGGGTGGTGGCCGGGAGGTTCGTGCAGGGCTTCGGCGGCGGCCTGATCGCGGGCGTGGCCTATGTGCTGGTGCGCACGACCTTCCCGGAGGCGGCATGGGCAAGGGCTATCGCGCTATTGTCGGGCATGTGGAGTGTCGCCATCCTGGTCGGGCCGCTGGCCGGCGGTGCCTTCGCCCGCTACGGACAGTGGCGTGGCTCATTCGTCATGGTCGCGGCCATCGGCGTCGTGCTGGCGCTGGCGTCGTTTCGTACCTTGCCGTCGGCGCGCACGGCGGCCGCAAGGCGCCCGCCGTTTCCCGGCGTGCGGCTCGCTCTGGTGTGCGCGGCGATCGCGAGTTCGTCGTCGGCCGCGGTCGTGGGCCTGCCGTGGGCCAAACTCGTCCTCATCGCGCTCGCCGTGGCGTTGCTTGCCGTCATGCTGCGGGTGGATCGCGGGGTGAAGAGTCCGTTACTGCCGAGCGATGCCTTTTCGCTGGCGACGCCGGCCGGCCTCGGCCTGTGGGTGCTGGCGCTGGTTGCGGTCGCCTACAGCCCGCTGCAGATCTTCATTCCGATTTTCCTGCAGAGCCTGCATGGTCTCGATCCGCTGACGGCGGGCTATGGCGTTGCGTGCGCGTCGCTGGGCTGGACCGCGGCTGCGGTCGCGGTGGCCGGCGCCCCCGCAAAATGGCGCAGCCGCGGCATCGTGCTCGGCCCGGCCATCATGATGGTGTCGCTGGTTCTGGCTGCCCTCGTCGGCCACTACGACGCGCTGGCGATGTGCGCGGCGATCCTGGGTATCGGCGTCGGCATCGGTGTGTGCTGGGCCTTCATCGCCCAGCGCATCATGAGCGGCGCCCGCCGGGGAGAGGAGACGGTCGCGGCCTCGTCGGTGCCCACGGTCCAGCAGATGGGGTTCGCGCTCGGGGCTGCGCTGTCCGGCCTTGCCGCGAACGCCGCGGGATTCGCCGCCGGGTTGTCGCGAGAGGCCATGCTTCACGTGGCCTACGTCGTGCCGCTCTGTTTCGCCGTTTCCGCCGCGCTCGGCTGCGTTGCGGCGCTGCGGCTTTGCAAGCGCTTCGAATAGCGGACCGGCGCCACGCCGGGCGGGTGTCGACAAGCCTTGCTTGGGCCGTTCAGTTCTTCCAGGCACCGACGTCGAGGAAGGTGCTCTGGTAGGTCGCGCCTTCGCCCATGTCGGTGTAGCGGTCCGAGCACAGGATATTGATGGTGCCCGAGAGCGCCTCGTGGCTCGGCCGCTGGCCGGGCACCAGCACGACGCCAGGCTGCACCTCGTCGCTCACCTTGAGCGCCAGGCCGACCTCGCCGCGCTCGTTGAACAGTCGCACGTCGGCGCCGTCGGCGAGGCCGCGCTTCCGCGCATCCTCAGGATGCAGGATGCAGAACGGCTTGCCTTCGCGGCCGCGCAGGAAGCTCACGCCGGAGAACGCCGTGTGCGCCTGGAAATAGCCCGGCGCGGTCAGCAGGCGCAGCGGCCACTTCTTCGCATCGGCCACCTCGAGTGGGTCGGGCTGCCAGTCGGGCAGCGGCGACACGCCCATCTTCGCGACCTGCTCGGAGTAGAATTCGAGCTTCTTCGACGGCGTGGCGAAGGTCTGCGGCTTCCAGCCCTCGACATAGCGCTGCGGTGTCGAGGCAAACAGCTTGGCCTGGTCGTAGGGCGAGCCGGCGAGCAGTTCTTTGGCGGCGTCCCGGGCGTCGAGCGTGAAGATGCGATCGGTGACGCCCATGCGCTTGGCCAGCGCCTGCGCAAGGTGGAAGTTGGACATCGCCTCGCCGGCCGGTTTGGCCGCCTGCGGGCCCCACTGCATCCAGTAGCAGCCGTAGGAGCGGTAGAGATCGTCGGTCTCGAGATAGGTCGCGGCCGGCAGCACGATGTCGGCGTACTTCGCCGTCTCGCTGACGAAGGGGTCGTGCACGACGGTGAACAGATCCTCGCGCATCAGGCCCTGGCGCACCTTGTGGACCTCGGGGCAGGTCACGGCGGGGTTGTTGGCGCCGACGAACAGCGCGCGGATCGGCGGGTCCTTCATGTTGAGCAGTTCTTCGCCCAGCCGCAGGTGATTGACGTTGCGGGTGGCCGTCGGTCCCGACGGGCGGCGCACCGCGCCGTAGTTCAGTTCGCAGTTCGCAGCCGTCAGCAGCATCGCGCCGCCACCGCGGACGCCGTAGTGGCCCGTGACGCCGGGGAGGAGGGTGACGGCGCGCAGCGCTTGGCCGCCGGCGGCGAGGCGGGTCATGCCTTCGCCGAGACGAATCACGGCGGCCTTGGCCTTGCCATACATCGCCGCGACCTTCTCGATGTCGGCCACCGAGAGGCCGGTTATCTCCGCCGTCTTCTCCGGCGTGAATTTCGGCAGGATGTCGCGCTCGACCTGGTCGAAGCCCAGCGTGTTCTTGGCGATGTAGTCGCGGTTGGCGAGCTTGTCGCGGACCAGGATGTGCATGATGCCGAGCGCCAAGGCGGCATCGGTGCCGATGCGGATCGGCAGGTAGAGATCGGCGGCGCGCGCGCTGCGCGTCTTTCGCGGGTCGATCACGACCAGTTTGAGGCCGCGTTCCTTCTTGGCGTGCTCGACCAGCGAGTAGAAATGCACGTTCGTGGCGGCAAGGTCGGCGCCCCACGAGATCACCAGGTCGGAGTGAACCACGTCCTCGGGATCGGCGCCGCCGGTCGGGCCGACGGTAACGTTCCAGGCTTCCTCACAGCAGGTGTCGCAGACCGTTCCGGCCTGCAGGCGCGAAGTGCCGAGCGCGTGGAACAGGCCCAGCACCAGGCCTCGGTTCAGCAGACCCTGATGGGCGGAGTAGGCGTAGCCCAGGATGGCGAGCGGGCCGCTCTCCTTGATGATCGCCTTCCACTTGGCGGCGATCTCGTCGAGCGCCTCGTCCCATGTGATCTGCCTGAACTGGCCCGAGCCCTTGGGGCCGGTGCGCTTCAGCGGGGCCTTGATGCGCTCGGGGGAATTGACCAGGTCGGCATCGCGGTTGACCTTCCCGCAGGCGAAGCCCGCCGTATAGGGATGGTCGGGGTCGCCCTGCACGCGCACCACCTTGCCGTCCTCGACGCTCGCGATGAGCGAGCACATATCGGGACAATCGTGCGCACAGACGACTCGAACGGACTTCACCACACCGTCTCCCTGTTTTCTGGAGACGGAGTGTATCAGAGGCCGCCGAAAAGCCCGGCCTTACTTCTTCTTGGCAGCAGCCTTAGCGGGCTTGGCGTCTTCGGCGGGCTTCGCGCCCGACGACTTGGTGCCGGCGGCGACGCCGGAGCCGGTCATGCCGAAGCGATCCTTGAAGCGCTGCACGCGACCGCCACGGTCGACGCTCTGGCGCACGCCGGTCCACGCCGGGTGGGTCTTCGGGTCGATATCGAGGCGCATCTGCGCGCCTTCCTTGCCCCAGGTCGAACGGGTCTCGAAGGACGTGCCGTCGGTCATGACCACCGTGATCTTGTGGTAGTCGGGGTGGGTCTTCTCTTTCATGAACCTCTCCAGCGCAATTTAAGGCCGATGCCGACCGGCCCGCGCAACAAGGCGGCGGGTATACAGGCCAAAGGCCGGGGCCACAAGCGGGTTGTCCGGCCCCCGAAAGCCCTGTTAGACCGAACACTTAGATGAGCAATTCAGCCTTCGAAACCCTTGCCGACAGCCTCCTGGAGGCCCTCGAGGCCGGGATCGGCGACGAGGCGGAGCTTCAGGGGGGCGTGCTGACCCTGGAGGCCGATGAGGGGACTTGGGTCGTCAACAAGCATGCCCCGACCCAGCAGGTCTGGTTGAGTTCCCCAAAATCAGGGGCGCGCCACTATGGCTTCGACGACGCATCGGGCCTGTGGAAAGACACGCGGGGCGGTGCCGATCTTTTGAGCACGCTCAATGCGGAGCTCGGCGTAACGTTGGATTGGCAACCCGAATGAACCGTTTCGCAGGCCTTCGGCTCCTCGGACCCTACCTCAAGCCGTATCGTGGGCGGGTGACGCTTGCACTGCTGTCGCTGATGGTAGCGGCCGGCACGGTGCTGGCCTTTGGCGCCTGTCTGCGGGCGCTGATCGACCGTGGCTTCGCCCAAGGCCGGCCCGACATTCTGAACTACGCTTTGGCGTCCCTGCTGGTGGTGGCGCTGGTGCTGGCGATCGCCTCGGGCGCACGCTTCTACCTGGTGTCGTGGCTCGGCGAGCGTGTGGTCGGCAACTTGCGCAAGGACCTGTTCGAGCACGTGCTGCGGCTCGGCCCGGCATGGTTCGAGGTCAAGCGCTCCGGCGACGTCATGAGCCGCATCTCGGCCGACGCCCAGCTGATCGAGCAGGTGATCGGCTCCTCGGCCTCGGTGGCGTTGCGCAACACGCTGATGTGCGTGGGCGGCATCGTCATGCTGGTGGTCACCAACCCCAAGCTCGCGCTGTTCACGCTCGCGGTGGTGCCGCTTGCAGTGGCGCCGATCGTGATCTTCGGCCGCAAGGTGCGCGCGCTCTCTCGCGAAGCGCAGGCGCGCATCGCCGACATGGTGTCGGAGGGCGGCGAGACCATCGATGCAGTGCGCACTGTCCAGGCCTTCGGGCAGGAAGGCCGCGCCGGCGTGCGCTTCGGCGAGGCCACGGAAAAGGCCTTCGACGCCTCGATCCGTCGCATTTCCCGCCGCGCGGTGATGACGACCTGCGTGATCTTCATCGTCTTCGCTGCCGTCGGCTTCCTGCTGTGGATGGGCGGCCAGGACGTGATCGCCGGCGAGATTTCGGCAGGCGACCTGTCGGCGTTCGTGTTCTACGCCGTGCTGGTGGCGACCTCGGGCGGCGCGATCAGCGAGACGATCGGCGACCTTCAGCGCGCCTCCGGCGCGGCCGAGCGGCTGTCGGAGCTGCGCGCCGAGCGGCCGGTGATCCTCGAGACGGCATCGCCCAAGGTGCTGGCGTCTCCAGCGAAGGGCACGATCGAGTTCGACGCCGTGTCGTTCCGCGATCCCCCGAGGCCCGAGCACCTGGCGCTCGACCGGTTCGACCTCAAGGTGGCACCGGGCGAAACCGTGGCAATCGTCGGTCCCTCGGGCGCCGGCAAGACGACCGTGTTCAACCTGCTGCTGCGCTTCCACGATCCCGAGGCAGGCTCGCTGCGGGTCGACGGCGTCGACGCGCGCGACCTCAGGCTTGCCGATCTGCGCCGCACCATGGCGATCGTGCCCCAGGAGCCGGTGCTGTTCACCGCCACTGTCGCCGAGAACATCCGCTACGGCCGGCCCGACGCGACCGATGCCGAGGTACGGGCCGCAGCCGAGGCGGCCTCGGCGCTGGGCTTCATCGAGGCCCTGCCGCAGGGCTTCGCCACCGACCTCGGGGCCCGTGGCGTACGGCTGTCGGGCGGCCAGCGCCAGCGTATTGCGGTGGCGCGCGCGCTGCTCTGCGATCCCGCGATCCTGTTGCTCGACGAGGCGACCAGCGCACTCGACGCCGAGAGCGAACGGGCCGTCCAGCAGGCGCTCGACCGGGTGATGCACCGGCGCACCACACTGGTGATCGCTCATCGCCTGGCAACGGTGCAGAAGGCCGACCGGATCGTGGTGATGGACGAGGGCAGGGTGGTCGATGTCGGCCGCCACGCGGACTTGGTACGCCGCGGCGGCCTCTATGCCCGCTTGGCGGAGCTGCAATTCAACCTATCGGCGGCAGCTGCCTGACATCCTACTTTAAGTGGGATGATATTTTTGTTGAATCACAGACTATTAGGGCATATTGTTGTGTCATATTTTAGTCCGATTCAGGCAACGTCCAGATTGGTTGACCCATGCTCGCCCGTTTTCCCTTGCAGGCGTCTAACAGCAGCGACCGGCTGAGCCGGCTGGCAGATTGGTGGCCCGCAGCCCTGATCGGCCTCCTGGCGCTGTTGGGAGCGGTTCCGGACAGCAACGCCCAGACCCTCATCAGCTTGCTCTAGGCTCGCCTCATTCGAGGCTGATCCGCAATAATCGACTGGAATAGGGCTTCCGTAGGGGCAGCCCTATGGTCGGCGCATGGCGCGCGCCCGTCTCCCAGGTCCTTACCTGCGCTGACCGCCTTTTCGTTCGGCATCCAGCCGCCGCAGCTCTCGGCGCATGATCTTGCCGGTGGTGGTGAGCGGCAGTTCGGCCACGAACTCGACTTCGCGAGGATATTCGTGGGCGGCCAGCCGGGTCTTCACGTAGGCGGCAAGGTCGACCTTCAGGGCCTCGGTTGCGGCGATCTCGGGGCGGAGCTGGACGAAGGCCTTCACGATTTCGGTGCGCACCGTGTCGGGGACGCCCACGACCCCGACCATCGCGACGGCGGGATGCTTCATCAGGCACTCCTCGATCTCGCCCGGGCCGATGCGGTAGCCGCCCGAGGTGATGACGTCGTCGTCGCGGCTCTTGAAGAAGAGGTAGCCGTCCTCGTCCACCTTCCCGAGGTCGCCGGTCAGCAGCCAGTCGCCGGCGTACTTTTTGGCCGTCGCCTCCGGGTTCTTCCAGTATTCGAGCATGACGATCGGGTCGTCGCGCCAGCCCGCGATCTGGCCTTCCTCGCCTGGCGGCAGCACCCTGCCGTCGCCATCGACGATCGCGACCTTGCGGCCGGGACAGGCGCGGCCGCACGAACCCGGCCTGACCTCGAACCAATCGGGCGAGTTCAGCGTCATCAGGTTCATTTCGGTCTGGCCGTAGCCTTCCGAGATCGTCGTGCCGAACGTGTCGCGGCCCCACGCCAGCAACTCCTCGCCCATCGCCTCTCCGCCGGTGAAGAGCGCGCGCAGATCGTAGTTCCAGCGGTCCCTTGGCTTGTGGACCTGGCGCATCATCTTGAGTGCGGTCGGGGGGATGAACGTCACGCCGACCCTGTGCTTGGCCAACATGGCGAAAGCGCGCTCGGGATCGAACTTGGCGAAGCGATGCGCCAGCACGGGCGTGCCGTAGTACCAGGCCGGGAACAGCGCGTCGTAGAGGCCCGCGATCCACGCCCATTCGGCGGGCGTCCACATGATCTCGTTGCCGCGCGGCCAGTGGCCGAGCATCTGCTCGACCGCCGGGATCGTGCCCAGCACCATGCGATGGGCATGCAGCGCGCCCTTGGGCTGGCCGGTGGTGCCGGACGTATAGATCAGCAGCGCCGGGTCTTCGGCGTCGGTGTCCACGGTGGTGAAGCTGTCGGACGCCTGGTCGAGCAGCCGCGCCCAGTCGAAGAACTGCGCGCCGTGTGTGCCGGCGCCGATCACGATCACGGTCTTGAGGTGGGGTAGGCGATCGCGCACGGCCAGGATCTTCGGCACGTTGGCCATGTCGGTGATGACCGCCTTGGCCTCGGCGTTGGCGAGGCGATATTCGACCGCCTCCTCGCCGAACAGGGTGAAGAGCGGCAGCACGATCGCGCCCATGCGGTAGCCCGCGAGGTGGCAGAGAGCGAGTTCGGCGCCCTGGCTCAGGAATACGCCAACCCGGTCGCCCTTGCCGATGCCCTTGGCCTTGAGCGCGTTGGCAAGCTGCGAACTGCCGGCCAGCAGTTCGCCGAAATTCCAGTTGCGCACCGAGCCGTCGGCATTCTCGACGATCAAGGCCAGGGTGGCTGGATTGTGCCGCTCGCAGACAGTGCGGCCGATATTGAGCTTCGGGGGCTTGGGCCAGCGGAACTGGCGCATCGCCTCTTCGTAGGAAACGCCGCGCGGGATCATGGTCAGCGATTTACGCGGGTTACGACCTTGCCCGCCAGCAATTCTTCCGGCGTTGGGACCCACAGCGTGTCGGCCGGCGTGTCGACCACCCGCTGGGCGAACTGCGGCGTGACGCGGGCGTTGTAGATCAGGAACTGCCGCATGTCGCGATTGCTCTCGTACATGTCGTTGTCGCCCATGCCGGGAAAGCTGGCGCGATGAAAGCCGAGCTTGCCGTTGGGCGAGATGCTGCGTTCCACGCCGCCCAGGAAGGCGATGGTGCAGGCCGAGGCGCAGCCGGTGTCGACCCGCGTCGCGAGCTTGCGCTCGCGGAACATGCGGAACAGCGCGTAGCCGGTACCGATCCGGCCGCCCGGGCCGGCCAGCACCACGGTCGCGATGTCGCGGTGCTCGTCCAGCGCGCGGCGCACAGCGTCCTCGCTGCGCAGGCCGTAGGCGCCCTCGACATAGAGCGTCCTGCCGCCGGGGCCGACCCGGATCTCGAGATCGCCGAGTTCGGTGTCGCCGCTGTAGATGTTCCACAGTTCGGCCAGCGACGGCACGGCACGGTCGGCCACGGTGGCGCCGATCGATCCGACCACGATGACTGCGAATGTGGCTGCGGTCGCGAACAGGGCGCGCCTGCCCGAGCGGCGCGCCGCGCGCAGCACCAGGAAGATCTGCCACAGCGCAAACAGAGTTCCGACGACGCACAGGATCGCCGGCAGCATGATGTGGGCCATGGTCAGCTGGCCCCCGCTGAACACGGCGGCCGAGATGCTGCCCAGGCCGATCAGCAGGGAAAGGGCGGCCCAGACACCGCGATAGTAGAGCGTCGTGGAGAAGGTGGCCCATCCATCGCGCCACAGCGGCACGCCCACCGCTTCGAGATAGCTGGTCGGGACACGGCGCCGGGCGTCGCGGAAGCCCGCCCTAGCCGCTACGGCGTCGTTCACGGCGCCGGGCGCCAGACGGATCTCGGTGGCGCCCAGGGCGCGCGCGGCGCTGTCGGCAAAGGCAATGAGGTCTTGCAGAGCTTCGTCGCCGCTCGCCACGAGATGCTCGACGACGAGAAGCTGCGGCTCCTGCAAGAGCTCCATCACGCCTGCCGGCCCGCCACTGCCCTCGTAAACGAACGTCGCGCGATGGTCCTCGGTGGCGGACGGCACGAGGCCCGGGACGAATTGCGCCACGACGGCGGCGTCGGCTTCGGTGGCACGGCGGATGTGGGGTGTTGCCATGGGCTTTCGCGCGCTATGCTGAGGCAGTTCCCGCGGAGCGTCCATATGTCCCCTGACGACCATTCCTACGCGCCGGTACGCGCAGGCCGCAGCCACGAGGAAGGCATCAAGACCGTCCCCTCGGTTTGCCCGCACGATTGCACCAGCACCTGCGCGCTCGAGGTCGAGCGGCTGTCGCCGACCAAGATCGGCCGGGTCCGGGGCTCGCAGCGCAACGACTACACCGCCGGGGTAATCTGCGAGAAGGTGGCGCGCTATGCCGAGCGGATCCACCACCCCGACCGGCTGATGAAGCCGATGCGCCGCACCGGCCCCAAGGGTTCGCGGCAGTTCGCCGAGATTTCATGGAGCGACGCGCTCGATATCGTGGCCGAGCAGTTCATCGCCAAGGCTCGCCGGCACGGCAGCGAGACGATCTGGCCCTACTATTACGCAGGCACGATGGGCCTCGTGCAGCGCGACGGTATCAACCGCCTGCGCAACGAGATGAAGTACTCGCGCTGGTTCTCGACCATCTGCGTGACGCTGTCCGACACTGGCTGGATCGCGGGGACCGGCGTCAAGCGCGGCGCCGACGTGCGCGAGGTCGACGAGCATTCGGACCTGGTCGTGATCTGGGGCGGCAATCCGGTGAACACCCAGGTCAACGTCATGACCCACGCCATGAAGGCCAAGAAGCGTGGCGCCAAGCTGGTCGTGGTCGATCCCTACCGCACCGGCACGGCCGAGCAGGCCGACATCCATCTCGCGGTCCGTCCCGGCACTGACGGCGCGCTCGCGGTCGGCGTCATGCATGTGCTCTTCAAGGAGGGCTATGCCGACTGGGAGTACCTGCGGAAGTACACCGACGCGCCGGATGAACTGGCCGCACACGTGGCGACCCGCACGCCGGAGTGGGCGTCGAAGATCACGGGGCTGTCGGTCGACGAGATCGTGTCGTTCGCGCGACTCTACGGCCAGACCAAGGCCGCTTTCATCCGCTGCCACCACGGCTTCAGTCGCACCCGCAACGGCGCCGCCAACATGCACGCTGTGACTTGTCTGCCGGCGGTAACCGGCGCCTGGAAATACAAGGGCGGCGGCGCGCTCTACGGGCACACCGGCATGTACCCGATCAGCAAGAAACTGATCGAAGGCACCGAGATGCTCGACACGTCGATTCGCGAACTCGACCAGTCGCGCATGGGCCCGATCCTGGTGGGCGAGAAGGACGCGCTGAAGAATGGCCCGCCGGTCACCGGCCTGATCATCCAGAACACCAATCCCGCGATGGTCTGTCCCGAGCTCGACAAGGTCCACAAGGGCTTCAAGCGCGAGGATCTCTTCACCTGCGTGCACGAGCAGTTCCTGACGGAGACGGCCGCCTATGCCGACATCGTGCTGCCCGCGACCATGTTCCTTGAGCACGACGATTTTTATACGGCGTCCGGCCACACTTTCTTCCAGGTAACAAAGAAGGTGGTCGAGGCACCGGGCGAGTGCCGCGAGAACCACTGGGTGATTTCCGAGTTGGCGAAGCGCCTCGGTGCCAAGCATCGCGGCTTCGACATGACGGCATGGGAAATCATGGACGAGGCGCTGAAGGTCTCGGGCATGTGGGACGCCGAGACCAACTGGCAGAAGGGTGGCCAGGACTTCCATCTCGGCTTCGAGACTTCGCACTTCCTCGACGGCTTCGCTTGGCCGGACAAGAAGTTCCGCTTCAAGCCGGACTGGAAGGCCTATGGGCCACGCGGTGCGGAGATGCCGGTGCTGCCGGACCATTTCGACGTGATCGACAATGCCACGCCGGACAAGCCGTTCCGGCTGGTGGCGGCGCCCGCGCGCACGTTCCTCAACTCGACCTTCACCGAGACGCCGTCGTCGCAGAAGCGCGAAGTGCGCCCGACCGCGATGATGAATCCCGAGGATTGCCAGGCGATGGGCATCGCCGACGGCGACAGGGTCGAGGTCGGCAACGATCGCGGCAAGACCGTCGTGCACGCCAAGGCGCGCGGCGGCCAGCAGCGCGGTGTCGTCGTGGTCGAGGGCATCTGGCCGAACCGTAACTTCGAGACCGGCATCGGCATCAATGCCGTGACCTCGGCCGATCCGGGCTGGCCCAACGGCGGCGCGGTGTTCCACGACACCGCCGTCTGGATCAAGAAGGTGGCGTGAGCACTCCGACGTTCCAGCCGGCCGCCAACCCCTCGATCGTTCAGAACCAGGCGGCACGCGCGCTGGGCCGCGCGCACGTGCTGGTTATCGGCAACGAGAAGGGCGGGTCGGGCAAGTCGACGACGGCGATGCACATCGTCGTGTCGTTGTTGTCCGACGGCGCGAAGGTCGCGACCATCGACCTCGACGCGCGCCAGGGCACCTTCACGCGCTACGTCGAGAACCGCGGCGCCTATGCCAAGCGCAAGGGGCTCGACCTCGCGATGCCCGACCACCAGGCGGTGCCGGCGAGTGGCGACCCGGCCGACGAGAAGGCACGCTTCGAGGCCGCGCTCGAGAAAGTCGTGGCGATGTTCGACATCGTCGTGATCGACACGCCGGGCAGCGACACCCACCTGTCGCGGCTCGCGCACACCTGGGCCGATACCCTGCTGACGCCGCTCAACGACAGCTTCATCGATCTCGACCTGTTGGCGCGTGTCGATCCCGAGACGCTGAAGATCGTGCGGCCCTCGATCTATGCCGAGGCCGTATGGAAGCAGCGCCAGATCCGTTCCATGCAGGGCCAGCGGCCAGTCGACTGGATCGTGATGCGCAATCGCCTCTCGTCGATCGCCGCGCGCAACAAGCGCGACATGGGCACGGTGATCGAGGCGCTGGCCAAGCGCATCGGTTTCCGCACCGCGCAGGGCCTCAGCGAGCGCGTGATCTATCGCGAGCTGTTCCTGAACGGCCTGACCTTGCTCGACCTCAAGCGGGGATCAGGGCCTTCGATGACGATGAGCCACGTCGCGGCGCGTCAGGAAGTGCGCGACCTTGTGTCGGCGCTCAATCTGCCGCCGCCAGGCTCTCGCACGCCATTGGCCGGCCGCGCGACAGAATCAGCCACGCCAACCCCATGAGCTGCAGCACGAACAGGATGCCGAACGCCCAGGTGTAGCCGTCTGGCGCGTAGCCGGTCGCGGTGCGCGGCCACAGATCGACAACCTTTCCGATCGCCCACTGGCCCGCGAAGATCACGGTGAAGACTACGAGGTTCGAGCTGGTGCTGACCCGGCCCGCGTAGGAGTGCGGGAAGGAGGAGACCATCACCGGCATGTACTGGATCGGCAGCGCGCCCAGGAAGCCGAACAGCGCCCAGGGCAGCAGGGGATGGATCGGCGGCAGGAAGGCCAGCCAGCCGCAGACCAGTGCGAACAGCACGCTGGTGATGCCGGCTGAGGCGAAGTCGCTGACGCCGACGCGGCGGAACAGCCCCGAGATCACGCCGCTCAGCGCGAAGCCCAGGGTCATCACCGCGGTGGTGTAGAGCTGGATATCTGCGCGCATCTCCTTGTCGGCGATGCCGCCCACGTCGCGCAGCCACGGTCCGATCCACAGGCTGATGCAGCCGATGAAGGCCAACTGCTGCACGGCGAGAAGGGGCTGGATGCGCCAATAGAACGGGTCGGTCAGCACGATGCCGGTGACGCGGAATTGCTCACGCAACGTGCCGCGCGGACCATTCGCGGGTTTGTCGGGCACGACGGCGAACAGGATCAGCGACGTCGCTAGGCAGATGCCCGCGAGCCAGAAGAACAGGCCCTGCCAGGTCATGATCGAAAGCGACCACTGGATGGGCAAGGTTGCGGCCATCGAGCCTGTGCCGCCAGCCATCATGTGGAAGCCGGTGACGAGACCCCACTGCCGGGGTGGATACCAGAGCGTGAAGACCTTGATCGCGGCCATCAGGCCGCCGGCGAAGCCGATGCCGATCAGCACGCGGGCCACGATCAATTCCCCGAACGAGGTGCAGAGGCCGAACAGCATCGAACCCAGTGCGGCGATGGCGAGCAGCACTGTCTGTACGCGGCGCGGCCCGTAGCGGTCGAGCATCACGCCGAGCACCGGCTGGATCAGAGCGAAGAAGAGGAAGAACGCCGAGGTCAGCAGGCCGAGATCGGCCGCTGTTATGCCGATGTCCCGCTCGAGATACGGGAAGATCACCGCGTTCACGCCGCGGAAGATGTATGAGAGGAAGTAGGCGAGCGCGAACGGCAGGAAGACCCGCAGGATCAGTGTCCCCGAACTCAAGGCGTTTCCCGTCATTGTCTTTGTCGTTCTTGAGACGCGAACTCTAGCGTGCGGCCTCCCTGCAGGGAACGGCGATCTCCCGCGCCGCGAAAGGCGGCATCGTCGCATCCGGATCCGGCGGGCGCGGCCACGTGCCATCCGCGAGGTGCTTCTCGATGGTCGGCAGCAACTGCTGGAAGGCGATCCAGCCGCGCAGCCTGGAACCCGCGGGGGCGGCGTGGACCGCATCGGCGTAGAGGCTGGGCGAGAACGGCAGCAGGCCCGCCAGGTCGATGAACGGCAGACCGTGCATCTTCGCGTACTTGGCCAGCACCCGGTTCTGGAAGGCCGCCATTCGCTCGATGTCGCGGTAGCGGAATGGGAACATGTTGACGTTGAGCTGGGTGATGATTCCCAGGCGATGTCCGGCGTCAACGACCATGCCGTCGCGCACCATCCAGAAGAACGAGGTGAGCCCGAACTCGGCGCCGATGGTGGCGAGATCGGCGCGGATGCGGTCGAGGTCCTGCTGGATATAGTTCAGCGTGATGGGCAGCTTCGGATAGGCGAGGTCGGGGTCCTGCTCATCCAGTCCAGCCGGCCACACGAACTTGTAGTCGGGCTTGGGCCATTCGCGGCCGTCGAGGTCGGAGCCGACATAGCCGAGTGCGATCTGCACCCGGCCGAGCAGCGCGGAGTAGCGCGCGGCTTCACGCAGCCAGGGCGGCACGACGATGCCGCCGTTGCCCGGCCGCACCGGCTTGGCGTCCGGCATGCGCTCGACCAGTGAGCCCATCTCGAACTGGTTGCCGCCCTCGGAGTAGATGACGAGGTCGGGCCGCAGCGGCAGAATCTCGTTGCGCACGATGACGGAAATGTCGTGCGAGCCGATGCCGTCGCGTGCGGCGTTGAGGACCTCGAAGTTCACGTCGAGCTTGCGGGCCTTGGCCCAGATGTTCAGCCAGTGCCCGGCCTGTTCGGGAAAGGAGAAGGGCGTTTCGTGGTTCTCGATGACGGTCGAGCCGCCGACGAAGATGATGCGGATGGTGCGCGGCCCGCGCGGCATCTCGATCGGCCGTCCGCGCCAACCCATCTGGTTGGTGACGAGGCCGTTGGGGAAGGTGGAATTCGGCAAGAAACGGTAGGGTGGAGCGGCATCCCCGTCGGGCGGGTCATAGACATTGATGTGCGCAGGAGCCTGGGCGAAGAAGCTCCGCGCGCAGAGTTGAGGCAGGCGCGCTGTGTTCCAGACCTTGAAGGCGTCGATGGGCCGGAAAAGGGTGCTGGCCGTCACCTTGGCGGCGAGCTCGTCGTAGACCTTTCGCCAGTCAGTGGGCGACTCCTTTCGATTGGGCAGCGGTTGCGGCTTGATCTCGAACCATGATCGCTGCACGCCCGGAACGCGGGGTACGGCATCGAGATCCTCCGGCTTGATGTCGTCCCATGGCAGGGCGTCGGGCAAGGGGAAGGCGAACAGCGGCTGGCCGTTGAGCACACGGACCGCGGCTTCGGCGGCGGCGACGCCCAGCACGACGGTTGCGATCACGAGCAGCACGTTGGACCATGGCGAGGTGCGCCTGTGAGGGGCGGGCGGGTTCATTGAGTCGATTGTATCTCATCGGGCAAGAGTGGATCATCGCCAAACAGTGCCGGGAGATCATGAGGCGGCAAGCTTGAACAGAACGAACAAACCCGGACCGCTCGACACGCCGCGACAGGGGAACTCGGCGGTGGACGCGTTCGTGCGCGAAGTCGAGCGGCTGCCGGCGATGCACGGCGGCGGTCGCGGGCGCCTGTTGTTCACGATGGACGCCACGGCGAGCCGCGAGCCGACCTGGGATCACGCCTGCGCCATCCAGGGGGAGATGTTCGCCGCCACCGACAGTCTGGGCGGCCTCGACGTGCGGCTTGCCTTCTATCGCGGCTTCGAGGAATTCAAGGTAAGCCGCTGGACGTCGGACGGCCGCGAACTTGCGCGCCTGATGAGTTCGGTGCGCTGCCTCGCGGGCCGCACCCAGATTGCCCGCCTGCTGCGCTACGCCGCCGAGCAGCGCCGCGAGAGCCGGATCGACGCGGTGGTGTTTGTCGGCGATTGTTGCGAGGAGGATGTCGACCAGGTCGGTCACGAGGCGGGACAACTCGGCCTGCTGGGCCTTCCCGTTTTCGTGTTTCAGGAGGGCGACGACCGGGTGGCGTCGCGCCTATTCCCGCAGATCGCCAAGCTGACCCGTGGCGCCTGGTGCAAATTCGACCGGAACAGCCCCGACCAGTTGAAGCGCCTGCTTGGCGCAGTTGCCGCATACGCGGCCGGCGGGCGCGCGGCCTTGCTGAAGTACGGCAAGGAGCAGGGCGGGGCGGCGGCCCTTCTGACCGACCAGATGAACAAGTGACCGAAGACCTGTCCGCGGCCGTCCGCGCCTTCTTCGAGACCGAGATCCTGCCACGCCATCGCGAGTGGGTCCGTCATGCCGCGCATAGCCGCGACCCTGCGCCGTTCATGGCGGCGCTACAGAGCAAGGCACGAACGGCAGGGCTGTGGAACCTGGCGCTGCCCGATCATCTCTCCAATCGCGCCTTCGCGCCGCTCGCCGAGATCATAGGACGGCTGCCCTGGGCACCGGAGGTCTTCAATTGTCAGGCGCCCGACGTGCCCAACATGATCATGCTGCAGCACGCGGCGAGCCCGGCCCAGAAGGAGCGGTGGCTGAAGCCGCTGCTCGAAGCCAAGGTGCGCTCGGCGTTCGGCATGACCGAGCCCGACGTCGCCTCGTCCGACGCCACCAACATCGTCATGACCCTGCAGCGCGATGGCGGCGGCTGGGTGATCGACGGACGCAAGTGGTACATCACCGGCGCCGCCCATCCGGCCTGTGCCTTCGTGATCGTGGTCGGCGTGTCGAGGCCCGACGCCGCGCGCACCAGCCGTCATTCCTGCGTGATCGTTCCGATGAAGACGCCGGGACTCAGGATCGTGCGCGAACTGCGCTTTATGGGCTGGGATGACAAGATCGCGCCGATTGCCGAGCTCGAATTCAGGAACGTGCGCGTGCCGGCCGAGAATCTGCTGGGTGAAGAGGGGCAGGGCTTCGCTGCAGCGCAGGTGCGGCTTGGCCCGGCGCGCCTGCATCACTGCATGCGCGCCATCGGCATCAGCGAAGTGCTGGTCGAGCTGATGATGGCGCGGGCCGCCGAGCGGCGGACATTCGGTCGGGCCGTCGTCGACTACGACTCGGCGCAACAGGCGATCGCGCGCTCGCGCATCGAGATCGAGCAGGCGCGGCTGCTGGTCCTGCGCACGGCCGAGCGATTGGACGCCGAAGGCCACCAGCTGGCGTGGCGCGACGTCTCAATGGCCAAGGTCGCGGTGCCGGAGATGGCGCAGCGGGTGGCTGACCGGGCGATGCAGATATTCGGCGCCATGGGCGGCAGCGACGACACGCCGATCCATCACGCCTATGCGATGGCGCGTCTGTTGCGCATCGCCGACGGGCCCGACGAGGTCCATTTGCGCCAGGTCTTTCGGCAGGAACCGGTCGCGCGCTGGAGCGTTGCCGACTCGCCCTATATCGCGAAGACAGAGGGCTAGGCGCCGAGCAGACGAGCGGTCCACGAGCCGGGCAGGACGCTGCCCAGCCAGACGGCCGCCTTCGTGACGACGGGAAAGGCGATGCGCGCCTTGTTGCGCTCGAGCCCTCGGCGAATGATCTGCGAGGCGCGCGCGGACGTCATCAGGAAGGGCATCGGAAACGGCGCTTCGGCCGTCATCCGGCTGACCACGAAGCCCGGGCAGATCACGCTGACTCCGACACCGCTCTTTTTCAGGACGTAGCGGAGGCTCTCGCCCCAGACGCGCACACAGGCCTTGCTGGCGTTGTACGACGCCGAATAGGGCAGGCCGATGAAGCCCGCGAGCGAGGAGACAATGGCAATCTGACCACTGCCGCGCGCCATCAGGCGGCCGACCAGCGGCTCGACGGTGTTGAACACCCCACCGACATTGACGTCGATCGTCTTTCGTACGATCGAGAAGTCGTCGAGCGAGGAATTGTCCTTGTCGATCGATATGCCGGCATTCGCGATCACGAGATCGACCGGATGGGCATCGTCGAACCGGCTCAGCCAGTCAGCGCTTGCTGCACGGTCGGCGACGTCGATGGCGCCGGCATCGACGGTGGCGCCCCTAGCGCGGCATGCGGCGGCGACCGCCTCGAGGCGGGCGGCGTCGCGGCCGCTCAGTGCCAGCGCCACTCCAGGCGCGGCATAGTCGAGCGCCAACGCCTCGCCGATGCCGCTCGAGGCGCCGGTGATCACGATGCTGTTGAAGTGTTTCATGGGATAACCTTGGCGTTGGCCGCGTTGTCTGCCTCAGGGGCCGATACTAGAGTGGCATGCCGTCAAGCGGCCAGTGGAGCGCATCTCGGAGCGGGTTCGAAGTGATTGCAAGCATGACGGGATACGCTCGGGCGCAGGGGTCGGATGACCGGCGTCATTGGGTGTGGGAGGCGCGGAGCGTCAACGGGCGCAATCTCGAAGTGCGCTGCCGTGTGCCCCAGGGGCTCGACCGGCTGGAGAATCCCGCCCGCGGCGCGACTGCCGGACAATTCAAGCGCGGCAACGTATCGCTCAGCCTCATCGTCACCAGCGCCCGCCAGGCCAAGCCCCTGCGTATCAACCGGGACCTGCTCGGCGAACTCGCCACGCTGGTCGAGGAGGTCCGCAAGACCACGGGTGCCTCCGCTCCTTCGGCCGATGGCCTGCTCCGGGTGCGCGGTGTCATCGAGGAGGAAGAGGAGGGCGAGGAGACCGAGGAGGCGATCGCCCGGTTCGACAAGGCCCTGCTGGCAACGCTGACCGAATCCCTGAAGTCACTGGCCACCGCGCGGGCCACCGAGGGCAAGGCCTTGTCGGGCGTGATTGCTGGCCATATCGACGAGATCGATAGTCTGTGCCGCCGCGCCGCCGAGCGGGCGCAGGCGCAGATTGGCATTATCCGTTCGCGATTCGAGACCCAACTCGGCGAACTGCTCGAGCGCGCGCCGCAGCTTTCGGAGGAGCGCTTCGCGCAGGAAGTGGCGGTCCTCGTGGGCAAGGCCGACGTGCGCGAAGAGCTCGACCGGCTGACGGCCCATATCGCCCAGGCACGCGGGCTGCTCAAGGAGGCAAGGCCGGACAACCCGGTCGGCCGCAAGTTCGATTTCCTCTGCCAGGAGTTCAATCGCGAGGCCAACACGCTGTGCTCGAAGTCGGCCGACATCGAACTGACGCGCATCGGCATCGATCTGAAGGGCGCCATCGAGCGCATGCGGGAGCAGATTCAGAATGTCGAATGACAATGCACCTGTGATCCAGCGGCGTGGTTTGATGCTGGTGCTTTCCTCACCGTCGGGCGCCGGCAAGACGACGCTGTCTCGTCAGCTTTTGGACAATGACAAGCAGATCCAGTTGAGCGTCTCGGCGACCACGCGTGCGCGGCGCCCGAGCGAGAAAGACGGCGTCGACTATCGGTTCGTCGATACCGCGACCTTCAATGGCATGATGCAGCGCGGCGAGTTTCTTGAGCACGCGCGAGTGTTTGACCACTACTACGGGACGCCGCGTGCGCCCGTAGATGCGGCACTCAAGGCCGGCCGCGACGTTCTATTCGACATCGACTGGCAGGGCACGCAGCAGCTCAAGGAGAAGGGCCGTGACGACCTGGTGACGGTGTTCATCCTGCCGCCCTCGACGCGTGACCTGGAGAAACGCCTGAAAACGCGGGCCCAGGACTCGCCCGATGTCGTTGCCAAGCGCATGGACAAGGCGGCTGACGAGATGAGCCACTACGCCGAGTATGACTACAGCATCATCAATCGTGACATCGCGACGAGCTTGATGGAGCTGAAGTCGATTCTGACGGCCGAGCGCCTGAAGCTCGAACGTCAGATCGGCCTGTCGAACTTCGTGAAGGCGCTACGCGAGGGCCGATAGGCGCACGAAGTCGGCGACCGTCAACTCCTCGGCCCGGGCGGTCGGAGCGATTCCGAGGCTTTCCAACGAAGCGACCGGATCGGCCAGCAGGCCGGACAACGATCCCCGCAGCATCTTGCGGCGCTGGCCGAAAGCGGCCGCAGTCACCCTTTCCAGCGGACGAAGATCGGCCAGCCGCTCGGCGGCCGGCCGGGGCGTGAGGCGAACCACCGACGAAACGACCTTGGGCGGCGGCACGAAGGCCGTCGGCGCAATGTCGAACAATCGCTGCACCGTGCAGACATGCTGGGTGAGGACGGACAGCCGGCCATAGTCCTTGCTGCGCGGCGATGCCGCGAGCCGGTCCACCACCTCCTTCTGGAACATCAGCACCATCTCGGTGAGGTCGCCGGCGGCGTGCAGCCAGCGCACCAGCAGCGCGGTGGAGATGTTGTAGGGCAGGTTGGCGACGATGCGGCGCGGCGCGGGGCCGAGGCTCGCGACGTCGGTCGCCAGGGCATCGGCGTTGACGATCCTGAGCCGGCCGGCCGAGGCCTGCTGCAGCTCGCCCAGCGCGGCGATCGCCCGTTCGTCGACTTCGACCGCGACGACGTTGCCGGCGCCCTCGAGCAACAATGCGCGGGTCAGGCCGCCCGGGCCGGGGCCGACCTCGACAATCGTGCCCTGGTCGAGGTTCGGGACGGCGCGGGCGATGCGCCGGGTCAGGTTGAGGTCGAGCAGGAAATGCTGTCCCAGCCGCTTGCGCGCATCGAGCCCGTAGGCGGCGATGGTCTCGCGCAGGGGCGATAGGGCCGCCACGTCGTCCATGCCGGCGCCGCGCGTCAGGCCCGGCGCCGCCGCGCCATGTCGTCGGCCATGTCGATGGCGGCGATCAAGCTCGCCGGATCGGCCTTGCCGGTGCCTGCGATGTCGAGAGCGGTGCCATGGTCGGGCGAAGTGCGTACGAAGGGCAGGCCGAGCGTGACGTTGACGCCGCCTGAAAAGTCGATGGTCTTGATCGGGATCAGTGCCTGATCGTGATACATGCAGATCGCCGCGTCATAGCCCTCGCGTGCTGCGGGATGGAACAGGGTGTCGGCGGGCGCGGGGCCCCGCACGTCGATGCCGGCCTCCTTCAGTGCGACAATCGCCGGGCCGATGATCCTGCTTTCTTCGGTGCCCATCGCACCCTGCTCGCCCGCGTGCGGGTTGAGGGCGGCGATGGCCAGCCGTGGCCGTTCGATGCCGAACAGCCCTTTCAGACCGCTTGCGGCAATGCGTCCGGCGCGCACGATCGCCGGCGCGTCGAGCTTGTGCACGGCCTCGGCAAGCGACAGGTGGATCGTTACCGGCACGACGCGCAGCCCGGGGCAGGCCAGCATCATGGCGACGTCGACGCCTCCTGCGAGTTCGGCCAGAAATTCCGTGTGACCGGGGTGCCTGAAACCCGCATCCTGCAGGGTCTTTTTCTGAATCGGGTTGGTCACCATGCCGGCAATGCGGCCGTCCCGGGCAAGGCGCGCGGCCAACTCGATGGCCGCGATGGTCGACGGGGCGTTCGCCGGATCGGGGTGGCCGGCGCGCACCGCCGCCGCGAGCGCTACTGGCAGGACGGGAAGGGCGTCAGGGAAGATGGCGGCCGCTTCGGCCGGGTCGGCGATCGGCTTCACCGGCACGCCGAGACCCAGGGAGCGCGACAGGTCCGACAGCCGGTCGCAAGAGTCGATGGCGAAGAACGGCCGATCGCCCGTGCGGCGCACCCGCCATGCCTTCAGGACGAGTTCTCCACCGACCCCGGCTGGCTCGCCCATGGTGACGGCGAGCGGCAGCCGGGTGCTCATGGCTGCTTGACGTCGATCGTCGCCTGGCGCCGCAACTCGCGCATGTAGCGTCGGCCGGCGGCGTCGAGCTTCTGAAGCAGGAGTTGCTGGGAAATCTGCTCGCGCGCCGGCAAGCCGCTGGCGCCTTCCTTGTTGCACAGGGAGACCACTTGGAGACCCTCGGCCACCCGGAACGGGCCGGCCGTGCCGCCGGTCGCGAGGCGCGGGATTTCCTCGTACATCTGGCGATTGCCGGCCAGGTCGCCGGCACGGATGCCGTTCAAGTCGCCGGCCGTCGCGCCCTTCAGATCGCGCGACAGGGTATGCAGGTCGCGGCATTGCTTGACCTGGGACATCGCCTTTTGCGCCTCTGCGGTGGCGCGGTTGACCTCCTCGGCCGACGCATTGACCGGCAGCGCGAGCGTCATCTGCACGAGATTGAGGCGGACGTCGTCGGGCTTCGCGGTGGCGAAGGAGCGGCGATCGATGACGAACAGGATGTGCCACCCGGAAGGCGTCCGGATCGGATCGGAGGCCTGACGCGGCTGCAGCTTCTCGATCGCGGCGTCCAGCGCCGGGTCGAGCGCGCCGGGCAGGACCCAGCCGAGATCGCCACCCTGCTGGGCGGTGGCGCCCTGGGAGAATTGCTGGGCAACGGCGCCGAACGGTGCGCCGCGGCGCAGTTGCTCCATGATGCGGTCAGCACTGCGCTTGGCCTCGTCGGCCTGTTCGGTGCGGTCGATCGGAACGAATATTTCGGCGACCCGCGATTCGGTCTTGCCGACGTTGCCGCGCATGCGCGCCAACGCGTCGTCGATCTCGGCCTCGGAAACTTCGACCTGGGGACGGATCTTGCGGCGGACGATCTTGGCCCAGGCCAGGGTCGCCTCGATCTGCTGGAGAGCGACCTCGTACGATACGCCGATGCTCTGGAGGTATTGGCGGAAGCCGCCGCGCGGCAGCCCCGCATTGCGCTCGATCTCGCCGACCCTCTGGTTGAGCTCGGCCTCGGTGACTTTCACGCCGAGGCGCTTGGCGTCGTGAATCTGCACTCGCTCGTCGATCATCTGGCGCAGAAGCTGTGGTGCCAGCCGCTGGCGCATTTCCGGGCTGTCGGCGAGCGCCGAGCTGCGGATGGCGAACAGGACGCGCTGGGCAAGCTCGAAATCGGTAATGGCGTCGTCATTGACGCGCGCCACCACCCGCAACCCCTGGGCGGATGCCACAAGGGGCGCAAAAGTGAGGATAATCGCAAAGAGGGCGCGGATGATCGGCGCAGACATCAGGGGCTTGGACATTGAGGGAAGGAACCGCATTATATTGTGCGCTTTTCCAGCCGCAATGTGGCTGCATTGCAGCGGCTGATCGCTTGACGCTCCCCGGGTCAGTGGTTTAGCCGGAGCTTGCACATGAGCGCCAACGACCCGCCCATGGTCACCGCCAGTCGGTCGATTGCCAGGTTCAGCGCCTGGAACCGCATCGCTTCCGGCGTGGGCTATCACCTCGATAATCTTGGCCGCTGGCTGATCGCCCGGTGGCCGCGGATTGGAGGTGCCTATGCCTCCCTGCTGGCGCCGCGGGAGCCGCATATCGGTTATCGGCCGGGCTGGCGCTTTGCCGAGGAATATTACGACCTCCGCCAATGGATGGCGTGCCGGCGTGGCGCCCTGTGGGAAGTCGCGTCCCGGCAGGATGTGGTCGTGCCCCTGATCCTGTCCTGGTATGGCGGCACAACGGTCGACGTCGTTCTGGGCAACGACAACAGTCTTTGCCTGTATGTCTGCGGTTCGTTCGAACCCAATGAGTTCGCCTTCCTGGACGAATTCCTGAAGCCTGGCATGGTGTTCGTCGATGCTGGCGCCAACGACGGCTACTACACGCTGTTTGCCGCCCAGAAGGTCGGGCCAGCGGGCAAGGTGATTGCGGTCGAACCCAGCTCGCGGGAGCGGATCAACCTGCGCCGCAATGTCGAGCGCAACGGCTTCGACAATGTCCGGATCGTGACGGAAGCGCTGGGCGCCTCCGCGGGCGAAGCCCATCTCTGCCTGGCGCACTACAAGCACTCCGGCCACAACACCATGGGCAGCTTCGCCCATGACGACGTGACCGCTGCCCGTCCCGAGCAGGTGCGCGTCGAGACGCTCGACACGATCATGCAGCGCCTGGCGGTTCCCCGGGTCGACGTTATCAAGATCGACGTCGAGGGCGCCGAAGCCAAAGTCATTTCGGGCGGCCACCAGACGCTGAAGTCGATGCAGCCGATCCTGCTCATGGAACTCAGCGACCGAGCGCTGCGCGCCCAGGGCAACAGCGCCGAGGAGTTGCTTTCGATCCTGCGCGATACGTTCGGCTACCAGATCCTCAATTTTTCGCTCAAGACCGGTCGGGTCGAACTGTGCCCCGAGGGCATGCCTCACTCGGCCAACATCGTGGCAGCTCCGACGCATCGCCTTCCCGAGTTGCTGAGAGCCTAAGGCGTTGCCGCTGCCTGTGTTGCCTCGGGCTCGAGTTGGTGCGGCTGCCGACGATCTGCGCGAATGGGCGATCGGTGCGGCATTGCCACTGTGGGCCTCGGCGGGATTCGACTCCGCACACCGCCGCTTCGTCGAACGGCTGACCCTTGATGCAGCCCAGATCCCTGAGGCGCCGATCCGGCTGATCGTGCAAGGTCGTCAGATCTACTCCTATGCCGTGGCGCACCGGCGCGGCTGGTTTCCCGGGGCGCTCGACCTGGTCGAGGCGGCCTACGCCACCATGGTGCGGGAGTACCACCGTCCCGACGGCCAGGACGGCTGGATCTACACGATTAACCGTGACGGCTCGGTCGCCGACGGGCGGCGCGATCTCTATTCCACGGCCTTTGCCCTGCTCGGCATCGCCTCCTTTGTCGAAGCCACGGGAAGGCGTCAGGCGCTGAAGCTGGCTGAGGAAACACTGGCGCATCTCGACGGCGCCATGCGCGCGCGCCACGCCGGCGGCTTCGTGGAAGCCTTGCCGGTGCCGGATGGCCCACGCCGCCAGAACCCGCACATGCATCTGCTCGAGGCCTTCCTCGCCCTCTGGCAGGTGTCGAACGAGGCCCGGTATCTTGCCCGTGCAACGGCGATGGTCGATCTCTTTCGAACGTACTTCTTCCAGCGGAATCCGGGCGTTCTGGGCGAATATTTCGACGAGCGACTCGTGCCGGCGACTGGCGAGACGGGAACCATCGTCGAGCCGGGGCATCATTACGAATGGATCTGGCTGCTGCGGCGCTACGAGGCGGCGACCGGCGAGCCGATGGGCGCGTTCGTCGACGCGCTCTATCGGCATGCGGACCGCTACGGTCACGCTGTCAGTGGCCTGGCCGTCGACGAATTGACGAGCGATGGACGGGTGCGCCTGCCGTCGCACCGGACCTGGCCCATGACTGAGGCGCTGAAAGCCAACGTCGTGGAAGCGGGTCAGGGGCGGCCCGGGGCAGGCGACAAGGCGAGGACGATCGCACGTCTGATGCTCGACCGGTTCTTCGCCGATAGCCCGCCGGGAGGCTGGATGGACAGGCTCGACGACCAGGGCCGGCCGGCCACGGATTTCATGCCCGCCAGCACGCTTTATCACGTGATCTGCGCCGTCGACGTGCTGCAGTCTCTCGGTGCCAAGGCTTGATAAATCGACGTTCCGCAGTTACATGTCTCGCTCAACATCCTGCGCGGCCGCAAAAACCCCTTTAGGCGCAAGGCGTTAGCTGAGGATTGGCCATGCAAGGTCCGATCAAGATCGGCCTGGTACAGATCAATAACTCGTTTTCGGGGCAGAATTATCTGCCGTATTCGATCGCGCTGCTGCAGACCTATGTGCAGAAGTTCGCGGTCGAACCGCAGCGCTACGAGTTCCTGACGCCACTCTACAAGCGCGTGCGCATCGCCGATGCCGTTGAGGCGATGAAGGATGCCGACATGGTCGGCTTCAGCACCTATGTCTGGAATGGTCGTATCTCGCTGGAAATCGCCCGCCGGCTGAAGCAGTTGAAGCCGGGGATCGTGATCGTGTTCGGTGGTCCTCACGTCCCGGATCAACCCGAGGCCTTCCTGCGCGCCCATCCCCAGATCGACCTTGCCGTGCATAACGAGGGCGAGCGCACGTTCCTGAAGCTTCTTGAGGCCTGGCCCGATCGCGAGGCGTGGGCCGGCCTGGCCGGCGTCAGCATGGTCAAGGCCGACGGCTCGTTCGTGCGCAATCCCAACGTCGACCGCGTCCGCGATCTCGACGAGATCCCGTCACCGTTCCTCGAAGGCGCCTTCGACTCGATCATGAAGGCCAATCCTGGCGAGAGCTGGATCGGGCTGTGGGAGACCAATCGCGGCTGTCCGTTCCGCTGCACTTTCTGCGACTGGGGCTCGGCTACGGCTGGCAAGGTGACCAAGTTCGGGGAACAGCGGCTGTTCCGCGAGGTCGACTGGTTCGCCGAGAAGAAAATCGAGTACATCTTCTGCTGCGACGCCAACTTCGGCATCCAGAAGCGCGACGTCGATATCGCCAACTACGTCGCCGACGTGAAGAAGAGCACGGGCTATCCGGTCGCGCTGTCGGTGCAGAACACCAAGAACGCCACCGAACGGGCCTATCTCACGCAGAAGATTCTGTCTGACGCCGGCCTCAACAAGGGCGTGGCGCTGTCGATGCAAAGCGTCGACATGCCGACCCTGGAGGCTATCAAGCGCGACAACATCTCGCTCAATACGTACATGGAGCTGCAACGCCGCTTCACGAAGGACAAGGTCGAGACCTATTCCGACCTTATACTCGGCCTGCCCGGAGAGACTTACGAATCGTTCGTGCGCGGCGTCGACCAGCTGATGGAGAACGGCCAGCACAACCGCATCCAGTTCAACAACCTCTCGATCCTGCCGAACGCCGAGATGGGCGACTCCGCCTACCAGAAGAAGTACGGCATGGTCACGGTCGAGTCGAAGATCATCAACATCCACGGCGAGCGCATCGAACTCGACGACGATGTGCCCGAGGTCCAGGACCTCGTGATCGCCACGGCCTCGACGCCGCTCGTCGACTGGCGCCGCACCCGCAACTTCTGCTGGATGACCGCGCTGCTGCACTTCGACAAGCTTTTCCAGATTCCGCTGATCCTGGCGCACGGCATTTCCGGCATTACGTACCGCGACATGATCGAAGCCTTCATGCAGGCCGACCCGGCGCGCTATCCGTTGATCGGCGAGATCAATGCCTTCTTCGAGAGCGAGGCGCGATCGATTCAAAAGGGCGGTTCGGAGTACGTGTTCTCGAAGGAATATCTGAACATCTTCTGGCCTGCCGACGAATACATCTTCGTCAGGCTGACCGCGGAAGGGAAGTTTGATGCCTTCTATGCCGAGGCCGGCAAGCTGCTCGCTGAGACGGTGAGCGCGCGCCACGCCGGCCTTCCGATGGACGTCATCGACGAGGCGATCAGGCTCAATCACGCCCTGGTTCATCAGCCGTTCGCCAAGACCAACCTCAAGGTGAAGCTGCGCTACGACATACTCGACTACTGGCACAAGGTGCGCACTGGCGAGCCGGCGCTGCTGGTCGAGAAGCCGATGCTGATCGAGATCGACCGTACGTCCAAGCCTTACGACGATCTCCAGAAGTGGTGCCGCGAGATCGTGTGGTGGGGCAACAAGAAGGGGGCCTACCTCTATTCGCCCAACGCCACTGCGATCACGCCGGAACTCGCCGGCCACTACTGACGTGGGCCTGAACGAAGCGCAGCAGGTTTCCACCCTCGAACTTGTAGCCGGCGACGCCGGCGGCGATCGCCGCCTGGACGTCCGTATCGCGGTCTCCGACCACGAATGACGCCGAGGGATCGGTCGACCATTCGCGCTGCAGTTTGAGAATCATGCCAGGTTGCGGTTTGCGGTATTCCGATTCGCTCTTGTAGCGCCCCACCACGCCCTGAGGATGGAACGGGCAGTGCTCGTAGGCGTCGATATGGGCGCCGTGCTTCTGCATCTCCTGCTGCATCCAGGCGTGCAGATCGTGGACGTGCTGCTCATCGTAGTAGCCGTGTGCGACGCCGCCCTGGTTGGTGATGACGAACACGTAGTAACCATGGTCGTTGAGCCAGCGCACGGTCTCGATCGCTCCGTCCATCCAGACGATCTGTTCGGGTCGATGCACGTAGCCATCGTCACGATTGAGGATGCCGTCTCGATCTAGGAAGGCAGCCGGGCGCTGCATGAACGAGGGCAGTAGTTCCTGAGCGCGGGCAAAATCGTCGGGAATGCCGATGTCGATGAAGGCGCCCTGGCGCGCCGTTCCCAGCAATTGGCCGCGGCTGGCCAGATCCGGCAGGATTTCGCGCTCGAGCGAACACGGCACGTTCGTGATCTCGCCGAGCAGGCTGCGGCGGACGAGATAGAGCCCGGCATTGATCGGCTGGGCGCTGGCGCCTTCAGGCCTGAATCCGCGGATTCGTCCGTCCGTCAGGTCGATCCGGCCGTATCGGGAGCCTTCGATGCCGCTGGCCAGCGCGGCGTGCAGCATCCAATCGGACTGGCCGAGCGAGGGTACGAGCGAGAGCCAGTTGAAGTCGAAATACGAATCGCCGTTGAGCATGAAAAACGCCTCGTCGAGGCGGGCCGCGGCATTGAGCAGGGCACCGGCGGTGCCGGCGGGACTGGGCTCGACGACGACCTCGACCTCGAGATCGCCGAATCGCTTATCATGGTAGCGGCTCTCGATGGCCTGCGACTTGTAGCCGGTCAGCAGCAGCAGGCGGGTCAACCCGAAACGGCGAGCTTCATGCACGAGGTAGTCGAGAAACGGCCGGCCGCCGACCTCAAGCAGAGGCTTCGGCGTTTCGTCGGTCAGGCGTCCCAGGCGCGTGCCCCGGCCGCCGACGAGGCAAACCGCTTGCGTGACGTTCATCGTGGCGCCGGGTTATACGCGGCCATCCCCGGTTGGGCCAGCTTGACGCAACGAAACAGGTAGGTTAGCGGGACGCCCCACGGACCTGAAATGCCCACGATATTCTCTCCCGTGGCGCGCATCGAACCGGCAGGGACTCTGGGGCGTTGACCAAATCGAAGATCTTGCAGTTCCTGCTGCGCCGCAAACCGGGGGGGCAGGAGGCAGAAGACCTCAAGAGCGGCGATCCTGAGCGTCGCGCCCAGGCGCTGTATCGCCTGGGCCGGACCAGGATGCGCGAGGGCGTGCTGGACGAGGCGCTGGCGCGCTTCGACGAGGCGATCGCCTTGCTCCCGAACTATGCCGAGGCCATTGCCGCACGTGCCGAATCACTCGACATGCTCGGCCAAAGTCAGTCGGCGGCCCCCGAATACGAAAAGGCGCGGCGGCTTTGGGCCGATCAACCCGGCGGCGCGCCCGACCGCAGCTATCTCTTCCGCCAGAGCGGCCGGTTCAGTTTCGAAGTCGATTCCTACGAACTGGCGCTGCGGCGCATCAAGACAGGCGCATTCCCGCACCTGGCCTGCGGCAATGCCTTGCTGGTTCAGGGGCGATCTGCGGAGGCGCTGCAGTTCTATGTGAGCGGGTTGAAGATCAAGAAGAACAATCCGGACCTCACGGCCCTCAAGGGCGAGGCATTGTCGATGCTTGGCCGGTATCGTGAGGCCGTCGCGGCATTCGATTTTGCGCTGGCTGCCAATCCGAAGGCGCCAGAGGTGTTGAATGCGCGTGCCATTGCGCGCGCCGCCCAGGGGCGCGTTCGCGAAGCCAACGCAGACTGGCAGGAGCAGCTGAAGCTGCTCGAGGCGGGACAGTGCGAAGCCCGGGCTTATGTGGCGCTTCGGCTAGCCAACTACGAAACGGCGTTGCCCGAGATCGAGCGCGCGCTCGCCAAGGCGCCGGACGATCCCTATTGGCGGCTCTATCGGCTGACAGCGTTGCGGCGGCTCGGGCGGCACCCGGGGGCGATCGACGTGCCTTCACGCGGCGAGTGGCCGGTCCCCCTCATCGCGCTTCATGTGGGAGAGTTGGACGCGGAAGGGGTGCTGAAGCGGGCCGATACACCGAACCGTCGTGCCGAGGCGGCCTTCCAGGTTGCGACCATCGTCTGCGAGACCGACCGTTCGGCCGCCCGCAAGTGGTGGACGGAAATCGTCGACAAGGCATCTCCAGCCTTGCTGGAGTACGGCGCGGCGCGCAATGAATTGATGCGCCAGGGCTAACAGGGGTCGAGGGACCGATGTTCTCCGTCATCATCTATGGCCGCAATGACAGCCACGGCTACAACCTGCATAAGCGCGCGGCGATCAGCTTCAACGCGCTGGCCGAGGTGATGTCCGATCCGGACGACGAAATCCTGTTCGTCGACTACAACACGCCTGACGACCATCCGACCTTTCCGGAGGCGATCCAGGACACGCTGACCGACAAGGCGAAGAAGGTGATGCGCATCCTGCGCGTGCGCCCCGAGCAGCATGCGCAAATGGGACTCAAGACTCATCTCGTGGCCTTGGAATCTCAGTCGAGAAACATCGCGCTGCGCCGCTCGAATCCGCGCAACCGATGGATCCTCTACACGAATACAGACATGCTGCTGGTGTCGCGCGACCCCAGCCAGTCGCTCAGCCAGATACTCGGGGACGTGCCGGACGGCTTCTACCAGATTCCGCGCTTCGAGTTGCCGGAGATGCTCTGGGAAGCGGCCTTCGATCGCAAGGACCCGGCCGGCAACCTCGCCAAGTTGCGCGACTGGTCGGTGCGTTATCACCTGAACCAGGTCGTGCACAATTTCATGCCCATGCGCTACGACGCGCTGGGCGACTTCCAGGCTGCCCTGCGCGAGGACATGTTCGCAATCCACGGCTTTGACGAGACGATGATCCTGGGCTGGCACTGCGACTCGAATCTCGCTGCCCGTCTGGTCCTCTACCGCGGCCGGGTCGACACCCTGATCGACAAGGCGTTCGGTTATCACTGCGATCACACGCGCGTTGCGGCAGCGAACAACAAGGGCCGCAAGACCAAGATGAACGATCACGACGAGTACATCTGGAACGTCTCGTCGCCGTACCTGCCGGCGCAGGCGGACAATTGGGGGCTGCCGGATCTCGAGGTCGAGGAGGTTCGTCTCGATCGCGAGACTTCGTACGAGCGCTACACCGCGGGGCTCGACAAGGTCATCAAGCCCGCGACGGTGCCGTTCACCAACACGTCGGTAGAATGGCACCTGTTCGATGATCTGAGCTACGACCTTACGCATACGCTGCCGTTCGTCTGCGATCAGGTCCTGACCTATCCGCGCTCGACCGCCATCATGGTGGTGGGCGCGCGTACGGAATTCGTGGCGTCGTTCGCGGAGGCCTGGCGGGGCATGGGATTCACGGGCCCTGTCCTGGTCCCGGACGAGTGCGACGCGATGCCGGCCGATCGGACGGGCGTGGTCACTGGTCGCTTTTCCGACCTGTTGCGCAGGACCGACCTCTTCATGTTCGAGTTCGGTCTGGCGAGCCAGAAGATCGACGATCCCGTCCGCACGGGACGGCAACTCGCGCCACTGGACAAAAAGCGCCTGAAGGTGGTCGAGAAACTGTTCCGCGAAGCCGCATCGACGGAGCCCGAGACTCGTCCGCCGGGTCGGCGCACGAATCGGCGCTTCATCGGCGTGAACGTGATCTACAACAAGTACTGGCCGGTCTTTACCGACTATGTCGGCGCCAATATCAATCCGTTCTGCAGCCAGGTGCTTGCGGGCAACCCGCTTCCGCGCGAATCCAAGACGGCGAAAGTCTTCAAGTTCCACAAGCGCGCCTAGATCGGCAGCCCTTCGAAGACGGCCCTGGCCGGTTAGCCCTTGCCATTCATGCGTTCGAGTATGGCGGCAAATTCCCTCCTGATGACGGGCAGGTCGTCATCCTCCCAAACGTAGTGCTGATTGGGACGGAGATGAGGAAGATCGCGTCCGATCGGGAAGCCCACGTCGGTCAGGTGCTCGGCGCTACAGAGCCGAACGCCCGGTACGAGATGCTTGAAATAGAGGAACGGGCAGCGATCCGACAACACCAGAAGCATGGGCGGGCCGCCGGTCGTCGCCATGTTCATGAAGGCCGACTCGTACAGGGCCATTCTGAGGGGCAAGTGAACCGCCGCTTCGGGGCAGACGGTGATGTCGCCATATTCCTTCGGCGGCAAGTTGAGGGCCGTTGCCGTATCGGGAACGATGATCGGGAAGTACTCGCTCTTGTCGAGTTCGCCCGCAAAGGTCAGCCAGGCCTCGACGTTGCTGTTGCGGGCCGGCAGGAATTCGTACTGCCGCAAGGTGATGACGATCGGTTTGCGACCGCGTGCGCGCGGTGCGAGCCATTGCTCGATGTAGCGCAGGCCCTCCCGGTCGGCGCGCGGGCGAAGCGCCTCGGGATGAAATTGCAGCGTGGCATTCACTTCCCGGTAGGGAATGTGGATCGGGGCACCGGCGGCAGGAACCAGTTCGCGAGGATAGACGTTCGCGAAATATTGCCTCATCGCATAGGCCGCGGCCGCGTCCGGCAGGATCGAATATCCGCGGACGGTCGGGAAGAAGGTGAGAATCGGGATCAGAATGTTGTAGATACGCCACTCTCGCGCCTCGTCATCGATGGCCGAGTGGAACCCCTCCGGAAGCCGATCGACTTCCTTGCTTCCGGGGCGAACGATATGAACATGGATGGTCTTCAGGCCCGCCTTGTGACGGGCAATTTCGGCCGCCATCGCGAAGTATGTGAAGTCGTAGGTGTGAGGGTAGATCGACAGGTCATAGAAGGCGTGCAGCGTCTGCTTGTCGTCGATGGCATCATTCAGACCGATGGGAATGCATTCGATGTGATGGACCCGGAAGTCGACCGGGTCGCCGTCAGAGCCGTCGTTGCGGAAGATGATCGATCCGGCCAGGGCTAGGTCCGGCGTGATCAATTGAACGGTCTTCATTCCGGGGGAGGCGCGGAGGTTCGCCGTATCCACCTCCTTTTCGCCTTGGCCTCTTTCCCAGAGAACGACGCCGATCGATCCGGCCAGCACTTCGATCGTCACGCGAACCACGCCGGGGCTCGAAGCTCCGCGAATACCAAGGCCTCGAGCCGGGGCGATCTTGCCTACGTGCCACCACCTCGGCGGCCCCTTGGCCGCCGACAGATGGCTGCCATCGAGTACGGCGCCACTATAGAGCTTCTTGAGCCGCGAGATGCCGTATCGCGGCTTGCCCGCGGGCCAGAACGTGAAGGTGCGCAAAGAGTCTCTCTGCTGATGCTATGAGTCTAGAAGCCGCACCAAGAGTCGGCAGCATGCAAAGGGAGCCGTCGCCAACGTCTAAATCCGGGAAGATCAGCAACCAAGAGAAGTCCGCCTGTGGCCGTCAGGCATTGCGTACCTTATTGACAACAGGACAGGCAAACCAAAAAGTGCAGCATGCACTACAATAACACGCCCGACACGACGCGCATGACCAGGCACATCGCGTCGCTGCGACTGTTCAAGGATGATCCATTTGTTCTCATGGACATCGGCGCCCGGGAAGGCCTGAAATCGCACTGGGAGGCGTTCTTTCCCGACATCAAGGTGCTGGCATTCGAACTCGATCCGGTGGAGGCGGCGCGGCTGGAAAAGCTGCCGCGCGACTACACGATGAAGATCTTTCCCCATGCGCTCGCCCGGCAAAGCGGTCGCAGGGAATTGAATGTCCATCGCGATCCATACAGTTCGTCGCTGTTCAGGGAAAACAAGAACTTCATCGACAGGTTGATGCTCCGCGATGCGTTCGAGATCGTCTCGACCGAGACGATCAATGCAAAATGCATCGACGACATTCGTGACGATCTCGGCGACGTCGACTTCGTGGACATCGACACCGAAGGAGCCGAGCTGGAAATCTTTTCGGGAGGGAAGAGCCTTCTCACCGATCCGGGATTGCTCGGACTGTTCACTGAAGTGCGGTTTCACGAAGGCTTCAATACGCCGGTGTTCTCGGAGGTGGATCTCTTTCTGCGCTCGTGCGGCTTCAGCCTGTATGACCTCGGCTACTATCTCGAAAGCCGGCGGGCGCTTCCGTATCCGCTGTTGATGGACAAGCGCGATGCCGCTGACAGAAGCGTGAAGATCTTCGGCGTCACGACGCACGGGCAGATCGTCTTCGGTGACGCGCTCTATTTCCGCGACAGCATCGCCAGCGGCGCCGAACTGAAGGTGGAAAAGGTCCTGAAGCAGGCGTGCGTCTTCGAGATGTTCGGCAAGAACGACTGCGCCGCCGAGCTCATCCTGGCAAACAAGGACAAGATCGATAAGGTGGTGCCGCATGCCAGCCTGATCGAACTGCTGGTCGCGGAGATGGCCGGAGGGCGCTTCAAGTATGGCGAATACATCGATCGATACATGAAGCATGATGATGCGTTCAGGCCCGTTGCAGCTCCGGAGCGAAAGCCCTCGCTGGGCGAGAAGCTGCGGGCGCTTTTTCGATAGCACGAAGTGGCGGCTGCAATCTGCGAACTTCGTGAGCCGTGACCGGCAGGCAAGTGTGACGCTCGGTGTCGGTCGCGAGCCGGGCATCTCATGGTGCATCGGCGAGACCTCGAACCAGAGGAAATTCCCAGCAAGTCCAAGGAGGCCGGCCGCTCCGGCAATTGGTGATGGAATCCAACAGTTCTGAACGGCATCCGGCCTCAGCCGCCGC